>NZ_JASTLC010000001.1:8397810-9030591 GCF_030499575.1 Streptomyces sp. DG2A-72 | reverse complement strand
GGCACTTTCCGCTGAGCCGGGAGACCAGGCGGACGTAGCCGCCACCGGCGTCCTGAAGCTGCCACTGCTGGTTGGTGCCGCTGCCGCAGGGCCACTGGATGATCTTGTTGCCGTTGGCGGTGGAGTTGTCGGCCACGTCCATGCACATGCCGCTGTGCCTGGCCATGAGCTGCACGTATCCGGTGCCGAGGTCCTTGAGCCACCAGGCCTGGTTCATACCGCCGTTGCAGCGGTACTGGGTGAGCTGGACCCCGTCGTCCACGGACTTGCCCGGTACCTCGACGCACTTGCCGCTGTGGCGGGCGGCGAGGGTCTCCCACGGTCCGCCGGCGCCGTCGACCTCGCCGGTGGCGGTGTCGATGGAGAGCTGGGGGACCCAGTCCATGGTCATGGAAGTGTTGCTGGGGAACTCCAGCGGCAGCCACACGTACTTGGAGGCGTTGACGTTCTGCGCAAAGGAGTTGCCCCACCGGTCGCCCATGTAGAGGTACTCGGTGCCCGAAGTACCCTGCACGGGCAGCACATAGGCGGTCTGCGAGCCGTACGCGGTGGAGTCGCCGATGTTCTGCGGCTCGCTCCAGGTGCCGGTGACGCTGGAGGCGGTGGCGTACTTCTGCTGGTTGGGGTTCCAGCCGGTGGCGCCCGAGGTGAGCAGGAAGTACACGCCGTTGCGCTTGAACATCGCCGGGGCCTCGCGCAGTTGGCCCGGCCACAGCAGCTGTACCCGGCTCTCGACGGTCAGGTAGTCGGCGCTGAGGCGGTAGACGTGCAGGTCCCGGTTGTTGTTCGCGGCCGAGATCATGTAGCCGGTGCCGTCGTCGTCCCTGAACAGCGTGATGTCACGGGACATGTAGCCGAGCGGGCGGAAGCTGCCCTGCCAGGTGTAGTCACCGTCGACGGTGTCGGAGACCGCCACCGCCGCACGGGCCTGGTTGTAGTCGCTGCCGTTCTCCTTGTGCATCCACATCACGAACTTGCCGGTGCTGCTGTTGTAGATGACCTTGGGGCGCTCGATGTTGGCCACGGCCAGTTCGGGGTCGGTGGCCTGGGTCAGGACGTGACGTCTGAACTCCCACCTCTTCAGGTCGGTCGAGCGGTACACGGAGACGTACCGGAAGGTGTTGTCCTCGTTGCGGTTCTCACCGAACCAGTAGTAGTACGTGCCGACCTTGATCACCCCGCCGCCGTGGGCGTGGACCACGGCGCCGGTGGTGTCGGTGAACTGGGTTCCGTTGGTGATGGTGACCGTCGCAGCGTGTGCGGTGCCCGCCAGGAGCGTCTGCGGCAGCAGGGCAACGAGCACGGCGAGGACGAGTAGCCAGGCGCGGCGCATGAGATGTGCCTCCACTTCGGCTGCCGCTTGCAAGACGAAGGCAACACGGCAGGACAGGAGCGATCAGAGGTTGGCCGAGATGACCGAGCGCAACCGATCAGAAGTTCACTGAAACCAACGCTGTCGCACATGAGACTGGCGGGACCGCTGGTGTGTCAATGGTGTTAACGAGGTGAATTCGCCGCGGCTCGCGGCCCAGGTGGCCCAGCCGACGGCCGCTGAACGGTCGTGATGAGCCCGCAGACGGCCTTCTTGTGAGGTGGATGGGGTGGGGCAATGTGAACGATCACGCGCAGATATCTTGACCCCTGAGGTGATCGATCACTACGTTTCCTGCGCAGTCGTCGGACGGCACGTCCTTCCCGGTGGTTCTCCCTCCTGAGCAGGTGCCCCGGGCGAGCACAGTCGCACCGCTGCCACGAGAGAGGTCGGCTCCAGCGGACGGCGACGAGCGTTTCTCCCCGCCGGGCACCGGTCGACACCACCAGAGATCAAGGGAGATCAATGTGTACACCGCCATAGGCAGACTGGGTTTCCGGTCTCGAAGATGGGCCGGCCCACTCGCCGCCGGGGCCTTGCTCCTGTCCGCCCTTCTCACTCCACACGCCGCCTCGGCTGCCGAAACCCCAGGTGCAACGCTGATCAACGAGACCTTTGACGCGCAGACCGATCCGCCGAACTTCGGCTTCCCGGTCGGAGCCGGCATCAGCGGCGGCGTTCTGAACGTCACGCAGGGCATGGGCAACTACACGACGTCGGTACGGCCGTTCGCGTCGTCCACCTTGCAGGAGAAGACGCTCGATCTGCGCTTCGACTGGAAGACGGACATCGCCGACAGCGGGATGAAGACCGGTCTGGAACTGCGTGACGACGCGGGGCGTCTCGTCTTCGCGATCGCGGCGACAGGCACCGAACTCCGCTACGCCGTGACCGGGCCCGTCTCGGACTCCACCTCTGCCCCGGACTCGCTCAACCCCACCTGGATCAAGACGAGTTTCGACCGGAGCAAGTGGTACACGGTCGATCTGCACATGGACTTCACCCTCGGCAAGGTCCAGTACTCGATCATCAGCAAGGAGGCCGCACCGGTAGTGATGGCATCCGCCACCGGGTCCATCACCGGGACGAGCCTCGCGAAGTTCGTCGCCTGCAACTACTACGGGACCGGCAAGCAGTCCATCGACAACTTCCGGCTGGTCCGGCCCGCGAACTCCGCCTATGGATCCCTCGCCGGCACATCCGTCTACGCCTTCGGCGACAGCATCGTCTACGGGCACCAGTACTCGCGCAGCTTCTTGAACTTCGTCGCCGAGCGGGAAGGAATGACGCTGACGAAGTACGCACGGAACGGCGCGACCGTGGGTCCGGCGCCCAACGCCAGCGGCGGGCAGATCATCACTCAGGTGCGGGCGGCCAGCTCACAGGCGCCCGATTTCGTCGTCTTCGACGGCGGTACGAACGACGCGATCGAGGTCCACGACCATCACACGTACGCGATCGGCACCATCAGCGGCTCCAAGGATCCCACCACGTTCGACACGAGCACCTACGCCGGTGCGCTGGAGAACACCATCTACACGATGCGCCAGAAGTGGCCGGCCGCCCAACTCGTGTACGTGGCCGCCCACAAGATGGGCTCGCGTGACTGGGACACCCAGCTCGCCCTGCGCCAGATCACCCTGCAGGCCGCCCTGAAGTGGGGCGTCGCGGTCGCCGACGTCTTCGGGAACACGACGCTCGACACCCGTGTCGACGCTCAACGAGTGGCGTACACCTTCGACGGCCTCGTGGGCGGCTACCCGGGCAGTGGCGGCAGTGGCACCCATCCGAACATCTCCGGCATCACCGACTTCTACGTGCCGGAGCTGACCGCCCAGCTGTCTCGGCTCGTCCCGACGACGATGAAGGCGCGGCACTCGGGCAAGTGCGCCGACGTGGCCGGCTCCTCGACCGCCGACGGGGCCGCGGTCCAGCAGTTGAGCTGCCAGGGCGGCGACAACCAGCAGTGGCGGTTGCGGAGCGCCGGTGAGGGCTACTACCAGATCGTCGCCCAGCACTCCGGGAAGTGCCTGGACGTGGCCTCGGCCTCGACGGCCAATGGGGCTGCGGTCATCCAGTGGACCTGTCACGGCGGCACCAACCAGCAGTGGCAGCTGCACGATGCCGGCAGCGGCTACTTCGAACTCGTCGCCCGCCACTCCGGGAAGTGCCTGGACGTGGCCTCGGCCTCGACCGCGGAAGGTGCGCGTCTGCAGCAGTACAGCTGCCTGGACGGCCAGAACCAGCAGTGGAACCTCGAGGGCTGAGGAGCCGGGACCCGCACCGTCGCGGGCGGATGAGACGGTTACGGTGCCCGCCGACCGGCGACCGGCGACCGGCGGCGTAACGCGGTGGCCTCGGTCAGTACGTGGTGTTCCGAGCCCGGCCATGCCACGGTCAACCGGGCTCGGAACCGGGTTTTATGGGCAGTTACGCCCTCCGACCGGCGGAGTCGGTCGGAGGCATACCGAGGAGACGACGAGAGTCATGGCACAGACGGTCGCCACATACTCGGCAGTAAGGTACCGACGGCCATTCGGGGCGGAGAGAGGCGGCGGGGAACTACTGTGGACGCGAGACCGGAGCGATCGGAGCGGGATGTGGAGCGAGCGAAGACTCCCCGCAAGAAGCGTCCCACCATCCTCGACGTCGCGGCGCACGCGGGGGTGTCCCATCAGACCGTCTCCCGCTTCCTACGGGGCAACGGAGGTCTGAAACCGCAGACGGTGGCCCGCATCGAACAGGCCGTGGCCGACCTGGACTACCGCCCCAACCTGGTGGCGCGGTCGATGCGTACCCGCAGGTCGAACCGCATCACCGTGGTCCTGCCGGCCATGACGACCTTCGTGCCCTCCCAGATCCTGCGGGGAGCGTCCGCGGAGGCGCAGGCAGCCGGATACATGCTGGACATCGTCGGCTTGGAAGGCGACGAAAGGGCTCGGGGAGACCGTGTCCGTGCTCTGCTCGACTCCGGTCAGGCCGATGGAGTGCTGACCTTCACGCCCATCGGCGACATCGAACGGCTCGGACTAGAACACACCCCGACCGTGGTGGTCGGCGAGTACGACGACCAGATGCGGTCCCACGGCATCACGGCGGACGGCGAGCCGGCCGCCAAGATCATCGACCACCTCGCCTCCATCGGCCATCGGCGCTTCATCCACGTCGCCGGCAGCACGGACTGGATGTCGGCGCGCAAGCGACGCGAGGTCTATCTGCGGACGATCGCCGAGCGAGGCCTGGAGAACTACGCCGTCATCGACGGTGACTGGTCGGTGCGGTCCGGATACGACGCGGCTCAGAGCCTGTCGCCGGATTCCGGCGTCACCGCGGTGCTCGCCGCGAACGACGACGTCGCCATGGGCGTCATCCGCGGCTTCCAGGACCGCGGTTGGCGGGTCCCGCAGGACGTGAGCGTCTTCGGCTGGGACAACCAGGAGTTCACCGCGTACTTCAATCCCTCCATCTCGACCGTGGACCTCGACCGCGAAGCCATGGGCCGGCAGGCCATGAAAGCTTTGCTCGCCCGCATTCGCCAGGAGGCGGAGCCGGAACTCCACCTGGACCTCACCTCACGCCTCGTGCTGCGCGAGTCGACCGGCCCGGCAAGGACCGGCGACGTCATGCGCCAGAGCTCGATCTCTCCCTGACCGAAATCCCAGGGCCCGTTCGCGGGCACCCCTGCGTTCCCTCCCCACCGGCCAGGACGCGGCCGTCCCGGCACGTTCCCATGCCCCCGCTGTCCTTCCGGAACTTGCCGAAACGATGAAGTGCCAGTGACGTCACAAGCGTTGCGGTACAGAGCCTTGACCGGAATGTGGTCCGTCATTACGCTCGCCGCGTGAACGTTCACTATTACTGATGTCACACGGGCCTCAACCCGGTGCGGTGCTCGCGGCCAACCCAGCACAGCGGCTCGGTACGCCGAGGACAAGGTTCCAGCGCACGTTCACAACCACACTGGTCAGAGCCGCCGCAATCCGCCCGAGAGTTCGACAAACCGGGGCGGGCAACCATCCGCACACGGACCGCAGGGAGACCTGTCTTCGCGGGCCGAAACACCCGAGCTGTGCAGCCCCGCCACCGCGCGGCGATACGGCACGGTGCCGGGACCGGTTCCTGACACGACGTATCCCCCGTCGGGCGCACAGCCCAGGTAATCCAGCAGAGGAGCCCTCATCATGAACAACCCTTCCCGCCTGACCAGACGCACCCGACTGCGTGCCGCCGGGCTGACCTGTTCGGTTTTCGCCCTGGTCCTGTCCGCGGGCTGCGCGGGAGGCTCAGCCGGGAGCGACAACGGCAAGACCGTCATCCGGTTCAACTGGTGGGGGTACGACGCCCGGCACGAGATGACCAAGCAGATGATCGCGGTGTTCGAGAAGGAGCACCCGAACATCGACGTCCAGCCCGAGTACTCCAACTGGGACGACTACTGGAAGAAGCTGTCGACCGGTGCCGCCGCCGGTGACATGCCTGACGTACTGCAGATCACCGACCCGTACATGTTCTCCTACATCGACAACGGGCAGCTGCTGGACCTCAAGAAGTACAAGGACCTGCTGCACACCGACAAGCTGACCCAGAACTCGATGGCAATGACGACCGTGAAGGGCGGTCTCTACGGCATCCCGGCCGGCGACAGCGCATTCGGCGTGGCCGTGGATCCGGCGGCGTTCAAGAAGGCCGGTGTGCCCGTGCCGGACGACACCAAGTGGTCGTGGGACGACTACGTGAAGACCGCCACCGCCCTCTCCAAGGCGCAGCCGGGTCTGGTCGGCAGTGAGATGGAGCTCTACCCCAACATGCTGGGCGTCTGGCTGCGGCAGCACGGCGAGGACTTCTGGAACGAGGACGGCAGCGACATCGGTTTCACCGAGGAGACCGTGGCCGCCTACTGGACATGGGTCCTCAAGCTGCGTGACAGCGGTGGCACGGAGAGCCCCGAGGCCGCGGTCGAGAGGCAGTCGGCCGGAGCCGGTATCGAGCAGAACCTGGTCGCCACCCACAAGGCGGCCATGACCGAGATGTCCGTCACCCAGCTCGGTGCGCTCGAGGCCGCCAGCCAGCGCGAAACCAAGCTGCTCCTCTTCCCCGGCGAGGACGGAGCCGCCCAGGTCGGCGCCTACACCAAGCCCGGCATCTGGTACGGCGCTTCCGCACGAACCGAGCATCCCAAGGAGGCCGCCGAGTTGATCGACTTCCTGGTCAACTCGCCCGAGGCGAACAAGATTCAGAAGTTCGACCGCGGGGTGCCCGTCAACCCCGACGTGATCAAGGCGATCAGGCCGGAGTTGTCACCTGCCGAGAAGCGGATCGCCGACTACCTGGCCCGTATCAACGCCCTGAAGCCGACCGCGGTGCACAAGTCCAACGCGAAGGCGGGTCCCGCGGTTCCCGACACCTTCAAGCGTTACAACGAGGACGTGCTGTTCAAGCGCCTGTCGCCGAAGGATGCGGCCGAGAAGTTCATCTCCGAGATCAAGTCCCAGATGTGAGAAACCACGTGCAGTAGCGCTTTCCGGAAGGGAACCCCCGCTGTGCCCGATCCGCGCAGAAACGATTCGCGCATGACCACCTTTCGCCGTCGACTACCGGGAGTCGTCTACGGCGGGGACTACAACCCGGAGCAGTGGCCGAGGGAGGTGCGGCAGGAGGACGTCCGGCTCATGCGAGCCGCAGGCGTGCGGCTCGTGAGCCTGGGCGTCTTCTCCTGGGCCATGCTGGAGCCGGCCGACGGCCGGTTCGACTTCTCATGGCTCGACGAAATCATGGACCTGCTGTGGTCGAACGGCATCCATGTCAACCTCGCGACACCGAACGCCGCGCCACCGCCGTGGCTCGCCACGGACTTTCCCGAAACGCTGTCGGTCGACCGGCAGGGAGTGCGGCACGGCATCGGTAGCCGGGGACACTTCTGCCCCTCCTCCCCGGTCTACCGGGACCGCAGCCGGCGCATCGCCACCGAGTTGGCCGAGCGGTACGGGAAGCATCCCGGTCTGGCCATGTGGCACATCGGCAACGAGTACCACTCCGACTGCTACTGCGACTTGTGCGACGACCGCTTCCGCGTCTGGCTGCGGCAGCGATACGGCACACTGGACGAGCTCAACCACCGGTGGGGCACGGCATTCTGGAGCCAGCGCTACAGCGACTGGGCCCAAGTGCACCTGCCCCAGCCCGTGCGCGGCTCGGTCAACCCCTCCCGTGAGCTGGACTTCTCCCGCTTCACCTCCGGTCTCCTGCTGGAACTGGTCACCGGGGAGCGCGACTTGCTCCACGGGATCACGCCGGACGTGCCGGCGACCACCAACTTCTTCCAGTGCAGGCTGACCGACAGCCACCGGTGGGCGAAGGAACTCGACGTCGTCGCCTTCGACTGCTACCCCGACCCGGGCAAGCCCCACTCGCTGGCCAACGCCGCCTTCCAGTACGACCTGATGCGCTCCCTGCGCGGCGGTCAGCCCTGGATGCTGATGGAGCAGGCGGCCGGCGCGGTCAGCCAGTGGAAGACCAACCAGGTCAAACAACCGGGCCGGATGCGCCTGGGCTCCTACCAGGCCATCGCGCACGGCTCCGACGCGGTGATGTTCTTCCAATGGCGGGCCTCACGCCAGGGGCAGGAGAAGTTCCACTCGGCGATGCTCCCGCACGGCGGCGAGAAGACCCGGACGTGGCAGGAGGTCAAGGCGCTCGGCAACGAGCTGCGGACCATCGACGAGGTCGCCACCGCGCGGACCGGCGCCCAGGTGGCGATCGTGTGGGACTGGCAGAACTGGTGGGCCGTGGAGGGCTGCGCCCACCCGGACAACACCTTCGACTACCGGGACACCGTGGCCCGGCACTACCGGGCCCTGTGGAACAGCCAGGTCGCCGTCGACGTCGTCACCCTCGACGACGACCTGTCGCCCTACAGCGTTCTGGTCATCCCCAACCAGTACCTGATGGCCCATCAACACAGCGCGGCGCTGAGGACGTTCGTGGAGGACGGCGGCCATCTCGTCGTCTCGTACTTCTCCGGGATCGTCGACGAGGACGACCGGATCGTCGCAGGCGGATATCCAGGAGCCCTGCGCGAGGTCATCGGCACGCACGTCCAGGAGTTCTCCCCGCTGCCCGCGGAGACCGCGGTGCCGGTCCAGGCGGCAGCCGAGCAGACCGCACTGGACGGCTTCTTCGCGACCGCTTCCGGGTGGCAGGACGACCTCGAAACGGAGACCGCCCGGCCGCTCGCCGTCTACCGCAAGGGGCATCTCGCCGGCAAAGCCGCGGTGACCGAGCACGAACTCGGCCGGGGCCGTGCCGTGTACGTCGGCACGCGTCTGGACGACGACGCCCTCGAGGCCCTGGTGCGGCACGTCCTGGACCGTGCCGGGGTGCGGGCGGTGCACGCCGCACCGCGGGGCGTCGAGGTCACCGAGCGACGGACGGACACGAGCGCGTACCTGTTCCTGCTGAACCACCGACAGGACAAGGCGACCGTCGCCCTCGACCGCTCCGGCACCGACCTGATCACCGGACGCCGTCTGGAGGTCGGGGAGACGCTCGTCCTCGACGCGGCGGACGTGGCCGTCGTACGCAGTCCCCTGGCCACGCCGCAGCACGGCGAGCCGTCGCCGAGCGGCTCCTGAACCCCGCACCCGATCCAAGAACCCGAGGACGATGACTGTGCTCCGCAGACCCCTCAGCCAGGCGGCCAGAAAAGAAGAACGGACCGCATGGGTCTTCCTTCTGCCGTGGTTCATCGGCATCGCCGGCGTCACGCTCGGCCCGATGATCGCCTCGCTGTACTTCTCGATGACGGACTACAACCTGCTGAGCTCTCCCGAGTGGGTCGGATTCGCGAACTACAGCAAGATGCTCGACGACCCCCGGCTGCGCCAGTCCCTGAGCGTGACCTTCGTCTACGTCGCCCTCAGCGTGCCGTTGCTGCTGGCGGTCGCCCTCGCCCTGGCGATGGTCCTCAACCGGGGCATC
Source organism: Streptomyces sp. DG2A-72 (assembly GCF_030499575.1). Taxonomy (NCBI): domain Bacteria; kingdom Bacillati; phylum Actinomycetota; class Actinomycetes; order Kitasatosporales; family Streptomycetaceae; genus Streptomyces; species Streptomyces sp. DG2A-72. The sequence goes on along the minus strand of NZ_JASTLC010000001.1, from coordinate 9,021,242 downwards.
AAGGGACTCGCGTTCTACCGGTCCGTCTACTACCTGCCCTCACTGCTCGGTGCCTCGGTCGCGGTAGGCATCCTGTGGCGGCAGGTCTTCGGCACCGACGGCCTGGTGAACAAGTTCCTCGCACTGTTCGGCATCGACGGACCCGGCTGGATCTCCAACCCCGAGACCGCGCTGTACAGCCTCATCGTCCTGCATGTGTGGACCTTCGGCTCCTCGATGGTGATCTTCCTGGCCGGCCTGCGGCAGATCCCCGAGCAGTACTACGAAGCCGCCGCCCTCGACGGCGCCGGCCGCTGGCATCAGTTCCGGCACGTCACCGTGCCCCTGCTGACCCCGATCATCTTCTTCAACCTCGTACTGCAGGTGATCAATTCCTTCCAGTCGTTCACCCAGGCGTTCATCGTCAGCGGGGGGACAGGAGGCCCCTCGGACTCCACCCTCTTCTACTCCCTGTACCTGTACGAGGAAGGCTTCGGCCAACTCCGCATGGGATACGCCTCGGCCATGGCGTGGCTGCTCGTGGTGATCGTCGGCGCCCTCACCGCCATCAACTTCTACTTCAGCAAGAGATGGGTCTTCTACAGTGACGGTAAGTGAGATGACACTCCTGAAGGCCGATGACACTTCTTCGCCGGCCCCTGCCCCCACGTCCGCCTCGCACCGCCGCAGGCGGGTGGCTCGCATACGGGCGCTCCTCAAGCACGTCGTTCTGATCGCCGCCGGGCTGGTGATGCTCTACCCGCTGCTGTGGATGATCGCCAGCTCGATCAAACCCGATGCCCTGATCTTCCGTGATCCTTCACTGCTGCCCACGGAGACCGACTTCAGCCACTACGCCGACGGCTGGAACGCACTGTCGTACCCGTTCGGGGTGTACCTCATGAACTCGGCGATCGTCGTCCTGGGTGCACTGCTCGGCAACCTGGTCAGCTGCTCCATGGCGGCCTACGCGTTCGCGAGGCTCAAGTTCCGCGGGCGTGGGTTCTTCTTCGGCATGATGATGCTGACCCTGATGGTGCCGATCTATGTCCTCATCATTCCCCAGTACGTGATGTTCTCGGAGATCGGATGGGTCAACACGTTCCTTCCGCTGATCGTCCCCAAGTTCCTGGCCACGGACGCCTTCTTCATCTTCCTGATGATCCAGTTCTTCCGGAGCCTTCCCACCGAACTGGACGAGGCGGCCAAGATCGACGGAGCCGGGTACTGGCGCATCTACTTCCGCATCCTGCTGCCGATCTCGTTGCCGGCCCTGGCCACCACCGCGATCTTCACCTTCATCTGGACGTGGAACGACTTCCTGAGCCAGCTGATCTACCTGACAAAACCCGAACTGCAGACGGCTCCCGTGGCCCTGCGCAACTACGTGGACGCCACCAGCGGCGCCTCATGGGGATCGTTGTTCGCGATGTCCGTCGTCACGCTGATCCCGGTCTTCATCGTCTTCCTCATCGGCCAGCGCTACCTCGTCAAGGGAATCGCCACCACCGGAATGAAGTAGCCCTCGGCCTGGAGCACTCAGCGAACGGAGCCGCTGTCACCAGGCGTTGGCGATGCGGCCCTGGTGCCGCAGCGGGAGGACCTCGGACTCCCGGCCTCTGTACCTGCGGACGGACGTGGTCGGCGGCGCGGCCACGGCCGACCACGGACGGACTCGCGGTAGGCGAGAGCCCCATCCGCGGCGTCATGCTGCACCTCTACGTGCCGGACGAACACTCCGCTCATGCGCTGTTCGGCCCGTGGCTGAAGCGGGCGGGCATTGGACGGCTGGTGCGGAGTGCCGCCCTTGGGGGCGCCGCAAGTCATGTACGTGTACGCGGCAACCCGGGCGAGGCTGCTCCGCCTTCGCCGGGGTGGTAGCCATGGTGCTGGGTGGCGGTGGCGCAGGCGGGCGCCGGCGCGGGCGGTCAGGGTGCCGTGTTCCTGGCTTGCAGCCGTCATGACCAGGCTCGGGACGAGCGTGCCGTCCATGTCGGTGACTGGCCGAAGGCGCATGAGGGCGGGGAGCGGTGCGGCGGGCCGGAGTACAGCACGGGGTCGGTCAGTCGCCCGATCTCGGTGCCCATCGACCCGGCGATATGCGGGGTCATCATCACGCGGGCGAGGCGGCGCAACGGCGAGTCGGCGGGCAGCGGTTCAGGGTCGGTGACGTCGAGGATCGCGAACAGCCGCCCGGAGGCGCACTCGGCGGCCAGCGTGCACGGACAGCACGTGGACCCGCGGCAGCATCTCCAGCTCCACGACCTGGCGGCCGATCCGCGAGAAGCCGACGATGCCCACGGTCCGGCCGAAGTTGGACAGGTCGCCGTACCCGGTGACCGAACCCCAACCCCCGTACGCGCGTTGCTCGTCGGCGGCGAGGAACGGTGCCTTCTTGCCCGCGAAGATGATCGCCGCCAGGGTGTTTTCGGCCACCGGGACGGCGTTGGCGTCCGCGGCGCTGGTCACCGGATTCCTCGCCGCCACACCTCTTGACCGACCAGGTCGCGCACGCTGCCCGCGCCGTGCGGCACGGCTCGTCCAGCGTCACCACTTCGGCGAGACGCCGCAGCCGGTCCCGGTCGAAGTGTGCCTCGGGCACACTCCGCCAGGGCAGGTGCCATTCGTGTTTCCGGCGAGTTGCACCCAGAAGACGCCGAGTCAGAGATAGTGGTCGCCCATACAAAACCACCAGAGCTCGAACGCATACGACACGATCCGATCGAACTCGAACTCGAACTCGCACCTCGCACCTCGCACCTCGCACCTCGCACCGAGCTCCGTACCGGACGGGAGGGGACGATCCATGGGGCCCATGGGAAATGAGCAACTGTTCGCCCTGCAGCGCCGAGAGCGGCTGATGGACCAGCTGCGGCTGCACGGGGCTGTTCGCGTACGCGATCTCGCCCGGGACCTGTCGGTCAGCGAACTGACGATCCGGCGCGACATCGCCGCCCTGGCCGACCGCGGTCTGTTGACCCGGGTGCACGGCGGGGCCACGCTGCCGTCGGCGCTTGAGCCGGAGCCGGTGCGCCGGCGGCGGCTCGCGACGCCCGCCTTCACGCTCGGGATGGTGGTCCCGTCGCTGGACTTCTACTGGCCGCAGATCGTCAGCGGCGTCCGCAATGCCGCGGCCGCACACGGTGTGAATGTGCAGCTGCGGGGCTCCAGTTACGACTGGGCGGAGGACCGCAGACAGATCGTCCGGCTGACCGAATCGGGGCAGGTGCAGGGGCTGCTGCTCGCACCGAACCTGGACGGCCCTGACATGCGCGAGATGCACGAGATGATCGACTGGATCGGCAATCTGCGCGTCCCTGTCGTCCTGGTGGAGCGGCAGACGCCCGAGTGGACCCCGACGCCGCACCAGCTCGAATGGGTGCGCAGCGACCACGCGCTCGGCCTGGAGATGGCGGTCCGGCACCTGCACTCGCTTGGTCACCGCAACATCGGGCTCGTCCTGTCCAAGGGCAGTCCCACTTCGGCTCACCTCGCCGTCGGCTGGCACCGCGCCTGCGGCGAACTCGGCCTGTCCGCCGACTTCCTGATACGTGAGAGCGTCGCGCTCAACGTGCCCAGGCACCGCGGGATCATCGGCGACATCCTCGACGGCTGCCGCCGCTCCCGCATCACCGCGCTCATCGTCCACAGCGATCCCGATGCCATCTCGGTGGTCCAGTACCTGACCGAGCAAGGGATCCGCGTTCCCGACGACATGGCGCTCGTCAGCTACGACGACGAGGTCGCCCACCTCGCCGATCCGGCCATCACGGCGGTGCGGCCGCCCAAGGCGCTGGTGGGCCGTACGGCTGTCGAGATGATGGTGGCGCGCCTCCTTGAGGGCAGCCGTCGGCAAATCCAACGGACCGTCATCCTCCCGATGTTGATGATCCGCGCCTCATCACTGTCCACCTCGCCGCACCCCCTGCCCAGCTACGCGGACCAGTCCGCGCCGCGCCGCTCGCTCCCTGAACACCGCTGATGACCGGGCCGGCCGACAGCGCCGGCAGCCCCGACAGCGATGCCGTCGGGGCTGCCGTGCTCGTGCGCGACGGCCGGGTCCAGGCCCTGATCCGGCGGGCACGCCGGGGGCCGCTTACCGCGCGGTGGCCTCCTTGCGCACCAGCTGGTCGTACGCCGTCTCGAGCCTGCGCACGATCTGCTCGGTGCCGAGCACATCGAGGCCCTTCTGCCTGGCCACGGCGGTCTTCGCCGCGGCGGAGGCCGCCGCGAACACCCGCCAGGAGTCGGCCGTGTAGTCGTCCCGCTCCGGCGTTCCGACCTCCGCCAGGGCACGACGGACCGGTCCCGTATCGACAGCGCCGTCCACGTCGCCGGAGATGGCGTTGAGGGCGTCGACGACGAGCTTTCCGGACTTCAGCACGAACCTCGCCTCGTGCTTGCCGTCCGGCAGGCCGCGCAGCGCGTACGTCGCCAGGCGCTTGTCGGTGGCGGCGGTGTTCACGTCCTTCGCGACCAACGCGCCGTCGATGTAGACGTCGAGGACGGCGCTGCCGTCGTTGCCGCCGATGACATCGATACCCGTGCCCTTGAACGGGACGGTGAAGGAGGCGCCGACCGCTGTGCTCGTCGACGTCGACCGGTACCAGTCCATCGCGTTGCCGAAGGAAGCCTTCCTGCTCCAAGTGCCCTCGTACGCCACCGAGCCGTCCATGTTGTCCAACTGGGCGTCGGCGTACGGCGTGTACCCGTCGATCTTCTCGACCTTCAGGTTGTCGAACGCCGTCTTGCGGAAGTCACTGCCGAGCTTGACGCGGCCTGCGGTCTGCGGAGTCGGGTCCTCGTACGTGTGCACGGGCTTCCCGTCGACGAAGGCCGTGATGGTCGCGCCCTTCGCCTCGATGGCGAGGCGATAGCTGTCCGACGCTGCGACCGTTCCCGTCTTGACCGCCTTGCCGTACTCGTAGAACGTCCATGCCCCGTCCGGGCCGATGCGCACGTTGTAGGCGGCGTCACTGATCGCCATGCCCTTCTGGTGCCGGATGCCCAGGGCGGCGAGTCCGCCGTCCCGGTCCGGGAAGGAGACGTCGACCGTGGCCTTGTAGTTCTCCCAACGGAAGTCGCCGACCGTCGTGTTGGGGGTGTGCTTGTTCCAGGCATGGGTGTCCTTCATGGACTGGTCCATGTGCTGGTACAGCACGTTGTTGCCGCTCACGTCCTTGCCGACCTCCCAGGCGCCCGTCTGGTCGACCATGTAGCGAGGCTGGTTGCCGCGCGACTTCAGGTAGTCCTGGGACATCTTGCGCGCGCCGTCGGCCGTCCCCACCCGGACCTTGCCCTCCTCCTCGTAGCCGAAGTCGTCGGCGTACAGGAGCCTGTCACGGGTGTTGTGCCGCTTGCCGCTCGTATCGGTGTCGAGCACGGTGCGGTCCCCGGACCGGGGCAGCCGCTGCCTGGTCTCCGGGTCGGCGCTCCGGTCGAGCGTCGTCAGGGTCACGATCGATCGCGGCTTGACCGTGTACGCGTAGTAGCCGTCACCGTCGGGGCGGATCTCGTCGACGAGGTGCTTGAAGTTGGCGTCGTAGGCCTGACCCCTGTCCGCCGCCCGTGTTTCCCAGATCTCCATGGCCGGGTCGCCGAGCCGCATGTTCTCGGCTCTGATGCGGTACGTCTTGGGCTGGTCACTGTCGTTGACGACGACCGTCGAGAAGTCCTTCTTGCGGGGATCGGCGAGCGTCATGTAACTCGGGGCCCCGTTCGAGCCGTCGAGGTCGACGGTGCCGCTCACCCCGCTGTAACTGGCCTCCGGCACGGTGCGCCAGATACCCGCTGTATTCGTGTCGTTCTCCCAGCCGGTCTTCGCGAACTGGGTGAGGTGCTGCATCACATAAAGGGACGCGTCGTAGTGGAGGTGGCCCGACCAGGGGTCGCGGGCGCTGACGAGCTCCTTGTGGCTGTACTGCGCACCTTCGTAGAAGGAACCGATCGCCGGCTGGAAGATGTAGTGCGTCCGCTTCGAGTTCGCGTACGACTTGATGGAGCGGTTCGCGAGGTCGAGGGCGCTCTGGACACCGCCGATGCCGGTGCTCGATCCGTTCGGGCCTTCGGTGTTGTTGACGCGGTAGTCGGTGTAGCCGAACGAGGCGACGCCTTCGCTGTACCAGACCTCCTTGTCCTCGTTGTACTTGTTCTTGCCGGTGGCCAGCTTGGTGTACGGCAGATACGTGTCGCTGTCGGCGGCACCTTCACGCCGGTCCTCGGTGTTGTAGTGATAGCCCACCGCGTCGACGATGCCGAAGAGTTCCTTGTCGCTGAGCATCGCCGGCCCGATGTGGTGGGTCTCGTTCTCGTCAGAGGCGATGATCTTGATGTCGTGGTAGGCCTTCTCGGCCTTCTCCCGCTGGTCCGCCGGGATGCCGTACCTCGGATTCGCGAAGTCCTGGTCGGTCACCATCGCGTTCTTGTACCGCTTGATGAAGGCCTCGTCCGGATTTCGCGTCTCGTTCTTGTCCGGATCGACGTAGTCGACCATGTATCCGTACTTCTCGTACGCGTCGAGGATCGTCTCCTTGTACCACTTGTACATCTCGTCGTCGCCCGAGCCCTTGTCCCATTCCTTCTGGACCCATGCGGGCATTTCCCAGCGGAGAATCGAGACCTTCAGCTTTGGGTTGACCGTCTTGGCGTCGGCGGCCAGCTGGAATCCGGGAGAACGCGACGCGTCGGCGAACTCGTCCGGAGTGCGCATGGTCGCCGGATCGGCGCCGGTCGACGTGTTCGTGTCCGACCCCATCTCGACCTTGACATGGTTGATCAGAGGGCGCTTCCCGCCGAACAGAACCCTGACGAGCTGCCAGTACCGGCCCGGGTGCTGCGCCTTGTAGTCCATCAACAGATTGCTTGTGCTGTTGCAGCTGAGCACGCCGAGGCCCTTGTACGGCAGGCCGTTCCGGTTGTCGCTGCGCACGTCGTCCCCGTCGATCACGACGTCCACCGGCTCGGCCGCGGCGTGGGTGGGAGGCGCGGCGATCAGCCCTGACCCCAGGGTCACGGCGGCTGCCGCAGCGAGCGATGCCCATCTCAGTCTCTTGTGCATACTCATCCAGCTTCGACTCCTTGGCCTTCGTCGTGGCCTGCGCGTGGCGGCCCAGGTCGGTGCTGGCAGCCTCGGCAGGCGAATGCGGCGTCGGGCGCGTGAACATGGCACAACGGCACCGTTCGGGGCCTCTACAGATCGCCCACAAACGACCACACTCATTCGCACTCGAACATCACGCTGCGCCCGGCGTCATCGCCACGAGCGCGTCGGCTCCCTCAGGCCGGTGAGATCCATGTGACCGGCACGAATGACACCCGCCGGGGTCACCTCATCGGGCGAAGCGGGCAGCCGCAGGCGGGACGGCTCCGAAGCGTGCTCGAGCATGTCGCAGCGGCCGCGGCGCCGAGGAGACCGTCATGTGCTACTCGCCGAACAGGGCCACGGTCTCCCGCATCACTCGCTCATGCCGTCGTACGACGCACCAAATGAGGCCCCCAACTCCCTTTGAAGACAGGCCCCAACGATCAGCCGAGGCGAACGTCGACCACCCGGATCGCCGACGGTGTGGTGCCGGTGGAGCGTTGTTGGTACTGGAACGACAGGACACCGTCCACCGCCACTCTGGACGTGTCGATGTTGACCTCGCCGAACGCGTTCATCGACGGCCGGTCGAAGACCAGGGTCCAGTCGGTCCAGCCGTCGGCCTTGCTCGCCGAGACGATCCGGCCACGCGGCATCACCAGGTAGGCGTTGTCGTTGCGGTCGAAGACCAGTTTCGTGCGTTGCGTGCTCCCCGGAGCGACCGGGACCTCGCGTTTGGTCCATGTGCCGTTCGCGTTGCGCACGAGGTGGAAGGTGCGGCCGTACTGGGTGCGTTGCTGCGCGTAGTTCGAGACGCACTGCGTGAACCGGCCCGGCACGTAGCTGATCACGACGTGGGGTGTGCCGATGGAGTCCGCGCCCTGGCCCTCCTGGTTCATCAGGCCGTGGTTCGGGTCCAGGGGGTCTGCGATCAGGCCCGGCGAGTTGACCGAGACCCGCGTGCCGCCGGTGGTCCCGACGACCGTGCCCGCGCCGTTGCGCCAGGTCCGACCCCGATCGTCGCTGTAGACGTAACCGGTGTCGTGGTTGGTCAGGCCGCCGGAGTTGCACAGCACCCTGGTGTTGCCCTCGCGCCAGGTGAACGCCGCGTGCAGCCGCCCCCGCCGGTCGTAGGTGAGACCGTGCAGGTACATGTTCCGCGTCGTGGACACGACACCGTTCGGCCCGGTGTAGTTCCCAGTCGCGGACGACCACCCGCCGAGCTTCCGCCACGTGCCGCCCGTGTACTCGGCCAACTCGTTCACGCCGTTGCCCGATCCGCCGGTCCGGTAGCTGAACTGCAACGCGCCCCCGGGCTCCACGACGAACTGCGGGTACGTCATGTTCCCCAGCTCAACGCCCCCCAGAGTCCGTTGCACCGCACCGAAGACCGACGACGACCACCGGTGCGAACCGGGCTGCGTGGCGAGCCCCGCCACCGACTTCGAGTAGTACAGCCGGGTGTTGTGGGTGTCCATCGCGACGTGCAGGGTGCCGTCCTGCGGCGAGATCCCGATCGAGATCACGTTGTGCGAATCGTTGACGCTCAGCCGGTGCGGCAGCACGGCCTTCTCCCAACCGCCACCGCTCAACGCACGCCGCGCGACCACGGCGTTGCGGCTGGACGTGTACCACGCCGCGTATTGGTACCCGTTGTAGGTGATCAGCGCGTCCTGGAACGCGTTGTTGTTGACCAATCCGTCGTACGACACGAAGTACAACGCGGACTGGTCCAGCACGGTGTCCGCCAGCAGGGTCACACCTGGCGCCGCGTGTGCGACGGGGGGCTGGATCTGGACCACGGAGGCGGCGAGCACCATCGCCGCCACCACGCTCCTCACCGGACCACCCCGTCCACTTGGATCGTCTGTACGGCGCCCGCCGCGAACGGCACGCGTACGAGCTTGCCGCTCACCGTGAGGTCTTGGCGCCGCGTGTACCGGTCGCCGGATCCCGACGTCAGCGTTGACCAGCGGGTGGCCGTGCCGTTCGGCACCGTACCGAACGGCGAGAGGTCGAACGTCAGGTTCTGCGCGGCACCGTTGTTCGCGGCAACGATCACCAGGCGGTGCGCGGCCGGATCGTGCGCCGCCACCGCGTAATCCACGCCGGCGTTGATGATCCGCATTCCGGGCCGGATATGCCGGGTGAACTGCGCCAGCACGTACAACTTCGTCTCCACCGCGCCGGCCTGCCCTGAGTTGCCGTCGTAGCGGATCGCACCCCAGCCGGCCGTGGGGTCCATCACCTGCCAGTAGCACCAGGCCGTCGGCTTGAGCCAACGGAAGTCCGACAGCAGACAGCGGGCCGTCATCATGCCGCTGCCATTGTTGTCACCGTGCTCGGAGTTCCACAGGATCTTGCCCGCCGCGCGCACGTCATTGCCCAGCAGATCGCGACGGCCGCTGAGGCCCTGGTACCCGTGCACATTGACCTGGCGCACCCGGTTCTTGGTGGCCGAGTCGAAGCTGTTCCAGGTGGTGCGGGCGAGGTCGTAGCTCGTCTCGTCGGAGGCCGCGATCGCCACGCCACTCAAGCCCAGCCGGTCCAGTTCGGTACGCATGTTGGCGATGACGCTGCGCTGGGTCGTCGCGTCGATGTGGCAACCTTCCTGCTTGCCGTCCGCCCTCCACCAGTTCGACGACGGCTCGTTGAACGGCTCCACCGTCCGGAAGGTCACGCCCCACTGGTCACGGGCGCGGCGGGCCGTGGTGGCCAGGTGCAGCGCGTGCTGGCGGTGGTTCCACGACTGGAGGTTGTTGCCACCGTTTGCCGCGCCGGACGGGTTGTGGTTCGAGCACATCCACCACATCGGCGAGTTGGCGAACAGCTCGCTCATCGCGCCGCGCTCGGTCGCCTTGACCAGCATCGCGCGCTGCTTGGCGTCGGCGTTCCAGTTCCACGCCGAGGACGCCGGGTCCTCGTTGCGCCAGTCCTGCCAGAAGCCCTCGATCTGCTTGAACCGCGGGATGTTGGGCGAGACGGCCATGCGCGCGCTGCCGACGGCGTTCCAGCTGCACGCGCCGAGGTTGTAGCGGGCGATGTTCATGCCGAGGCCGGGCAGCGAAGCGCCGTTGTAGCTCACCGTCTTGGTGGTGAAGAACAGGTTGGCGAAGTCGTCCCGGTCGCCGAACACGTTGGCCCACCATGCGAGCGAGGTGCCCCAGCCTTCCCAGGCGCCCTGATCGGCGGCGGGGTCGACGCGCACGGTAGCGTCGGCGTGCGCCACGCCGGTGCCCAGGGCTCCGGCGGCGACCGTGCCGCCGGCCGCGGCGAGCAGGGTCCGGCGGTTGATCCTTGCCGGTAAGTCCATGGCGCTCTCCTCGTTGGAAGGTGACGCGGGCAGCACCGTGCGTCGTGACGCAGCGCTATCGCCGCCCCCTGGTGGACTGATGAAGAAACTTCAATGCCTGTCGTAGTCTCGGTCAACGGGCCGAACAGGAACGACCAAAGCCGAACGGAACCGACCGGCCTCACGAGGTCACAGCTCCAAAGGTGCCGACGCCGAAGTACGACGCGTTCCGGGCATGGGGATCAGCGAACCGGCCAGCAACCGTCCGGACGCCGCCGACCTGCCTGACCTGCAAGAACGACCTGTGACGCGGGGGCCGCAACGAGGGGGGCCACGCCGAGGACCCGTGCCCGACGAGCGCGCGCGAACTAGTGTGAACGTGCACAGAATGCCGGGATCCGGGACAGGCTCATCGGTTCGTCGCCGGTCATCTGCAACGGCTGCCTGTCCTCGTCGACGGCCTGGCGCCGCTCGACCCAGGCGCGACGCGGCACTCGCCGCCAGGGCGGCAGGCCAGATCCCTCTGTTACTCGGAATCGTGCTTCACTCAGTGTCCGACCGGGCATCGAACTGAGATTCAACTACGTCAGTCAGGCGACATCCGGTGCGCGTTCCCTGGCGCGAGGCCCGCCGTATTCGACGTGTCGGAGCAGACCTTGGCGAACCTGTCCCACCTCGAGGAGATCTTCTCCGGCGACGGCACCAGGCCGATGCGGTTGCCGCGCTGGCAGGCCGGCGGTTCACCAGCGGGTTTGGCGGTCACCTTGATCGCCGACTACACGTTCCCGGCTCGGGCTTGGTTGCCGGCGGCGGCGATCGTGGCGTTGCTGAGGGAGTTCGACGTGGCCGAGGGAGCCGCCCGTACGACGATCAGCAGGCTGGCGGGTCGAGGGGTGCTGGAGGGCAGTCGGCAGGGGCGGTACAGCTCGTACCGGCTGACGCGGGAGGCCGCTGTCGATCTGTGGAGCGGCGGTGGCTCGATCGCCACGTTCACCACGCAACCCGACTCATGGGACGGATGGTGGACACTGGTCGCCTTCTCCGTGCCGGAACGGGAGAGCACGCGACGGCGCGCGCTGCGCACGGCGTTGCGGTGGCGGGGGTACGCGCCGCTGTACGACGCGGTCTGGGCCTCGCCGCACCCGCTCACCACCAAAGGGCGTGTCGAACTGGCCGACTTGGCGCTGGGGGCGGTGAGTGTGTTCCACGCGCGACAGGTGGATCTCGAGACGGAGGCCAACCGCAACCCGATCGAATCATGGGACCTGCCCGGCATCGCCGACCAGTACGAGATCTTCATCCGGCGGTGGAGCGGCCTGCTGCCCCGTATCAGTGCCGGCCGCGTCACCGGCGCCGCTGCGGTGCGCGCCCGCACCGAGGTGATGAACACCTACCGCCACTTCCCGGTGCTGGATCCCCTGCTGCCCATCGATCTGCTGCCGGCCGACTGGCCTCGGTCCCGGGCGCGGGAAGTGTGCGTCGCGGTGTACGACGGTCTGGCCCAACCGGCCCAGGAACACGTCCGTTCGGTGGCGGCCCGGTCCGCGGACGGTCCGCACCTCGACATCAGTGCCCATACGATCGCCGGCATGAGTGCTGGTATCGGTCACAGCCACGGCTGATGGCCGGCGGTCCGACCCTGAGTTCAGAGGGATTGGGTCGCAGCGATTGACAGATGAGTGTGCGGTCGCGACTCTTTCTGTTATTCGGAATGGTGTGGGAGCGTTCACAGTCATGTGGTGCGCACCGAGCAGACCGCATGCATCGCTCCTCGCCGCCTCGGGCGTTTGTACCTCCGCATCAGTGGTGACAGGAGGCATCTCCATGCGTGAGTTACGGCTGGTCGGCACGGATGCCGCGGTGGTTCACGGATCGGCAAGGGCGTTGGACAACGGCCGTGTTCCACGTCAGCAGGGTCGTGCCGCCGCCGTCACCATTCCTGGTGCTGCCCCACCAGTGCGGCGTCCGAGTCCCTGAACCTCCCACAAGGCGTCACGTCCCCCCTCCCCGCAAGCAACCCCCCACACAGGAGTCGCTCATGAACATGCAAAGGCGCACGTTCCTCACCCTGAGCGCGGCCGGAGTAGCAGGCGTGGGCGCGTCCCTGCTCGGCACCGGGCAGGCGGCAGGTGCCATCGCCAGGCCGCAGAACGCGCCGACCACGCCGTTCGCGGTCGGCGTGCGCAGGTACAACTGGACCCGCGGCAGCCGCCCGTGCACCACCTACGTCTACTACCCCGCCACCGGCACCCCCGGCGGCAACCCCGTGACCGACGCCCCGGTCGCAGGCGGCGTCTTCCCCGTCTACAACATGACCCACGGCTACGGAAGCAGCCCGCAGAACTCCCTGTTCATCATCCGAGCCCTGGCCGCGGCAGGCTTCATCGTCCCCGCCCCGCACTTCAACCACAACTTCACCGACGTCAACAACGGCAACACCTCCAAGGACGTCTCGCAGATCCTCACCAACACCCTCGCCCTCAACACAAGCGGACCGCTGGCCGGACACATCAACACCGGCATCGGCGTCGGCGTCTCCGGCCACTCCCTGGGCGGCATGGTCACCCACGGCCTGCTCACCTCCTGGCCCGACAGCCGGATCATCTCCGCCAACCCCCAGTCCTGCGTGGACATGGGCAACCCCGCCGCCTCGGTCTCCGCCAAGGTCCTGTTCGTCCACGGCGACCGGGACTCGACCACGCAGTACTCCTCGGCCCGGCAGGCATACACCGAGATGACCTGGCCCAAGGCGTTCCTCACCTTCGTCGGCGGCAGCCACACCAGCTTCTGGAGCGACCAACGCTTCCCAAGGACCGTCGTCGACTGGGCCCGCTGGACCATGTACGGCGACACCGCCGCACGCGACCGCCTCCCCGCCGACGCGGCCGGATCCAACACCAGGTGGGAAGCCGTCCTGAGCTGAAGAGGCTTCTGATCTCCGCCCCGCCCCCGAATTGTCATGGCCGAGTCAGCCTCGGGGGTGGGGGCACTCCTGGCCGTCCACTCGCCAACGACTCGAACCCGGCGTGGATACCGCGGTTTCGGGCGAGCGGTATGCGGCCCGGAAACGACCCAAAAGTTCGTGCGTGTCCCGGCTCCGTGTCCCCGGCGGCCGGGCCGCCGAGCGGTGTGCAGATCCTGACCATGTCGCCCGCGCGGCAACCGAACCTGCCGGCGCAGAGCATCACCACCTACGTCTTCCGCGGGAGAAGCACCCCGTCGGCCACCACCGCGTGATCCACCACAAGGCACACATCCCCACTTCCCCGCACACATCGCACTCCCCCACCCCGGAGGTCACTGTGACCGAGTCGTACCGGCGCCCCCGCACGGCGCCGGGTCCACGAAGAATCCGCCGAGCCTCGGGCGGCCGTGTGGCAGGCGTTCTCACCGCCGCCGTCGTGCTGGCCGCCTCCGCGCTCACCATGCTGCCCCAGACCGCGCAGGCCGCGACCGCGCGGCAGGTGGAGCGCCTCGACCGAGGACTGACCAGTGTCCACACCAGCAGCGGGAATCTGGTGTCGTGGCGCTGGCTGGCCACCGACCCGAACGACGTGGCGTTCAACGTCTACCGCGGCGCCACCAAGCTCAACTCCTCGCCGATCACCGGCTCCACGAACTACTTCGACTCCGGCGCCCAGGACTCCGCCGACTACACGGTGCGCCCGGTGGTGAACGGCACCGAGCAGGCCCCTTCCGAGCGCGCGCTGCAGTTCCGGTCGGGTTACCTGGACGTGCCGATCTCGCCGCCGGCCGGAGGCACCGCCCCGGGCAACTCGGCGTACACCTACGAGGCCAACGACGCCAGTCTCGGCGACCTGGACGGCGACGGCAGGCTCGACCTCGTCCTGAAGTGGTATCCCACCAACGCCAAGGACAACGCCCAGTCCGGCTACACCGGCAACACCATCATCGAGGGCATCAAGCTCGACGGCACCCGGCTGTGGCGCGTCGACCTGGGCCGCAACATCCGCTCCGGCGCGCACTACACGCAGTTCCAGGTGTACGACTACGACGGCGACGGCAAGGCCGAGGTCGCCATGAAGACCGCTGACGGCACCCGGGACGGCACCGGAGCGGTGATCGGCAGCGCGTCCGCCGACCACCGCAACTCCAGCGGCTACATACTGTCCGGCCCCGAGTACCTGACCATGTTCAACGGCCAGACCGGCAAGGCGATGGGGACCGTCGACTACGTCCCGGGCCGCGGCAACGTCTCCTCCTGGGGCGACAACTACGGCAACCGCGTCGACCGCTTCCTGGCCGGAACGGCGTACCTGGACGGCGCCCGCCCGTCGCTGATCATGGCGCGTGGCTACTACACCCGTACGGTGATAGCCGCCTGGGACTGGCGAAACGGTGCCTTCACCCGCCGCTGGACCTTCGACACCAGCTCCTCCACCAACAGCGGCAAGGGCTACGACGGGCAGGGCAACCACAGCCTGTCCGTCGCCGATGTCGACAACGACGGCAAGGACGAGATCGTCTACGGCGCGATGACGGTGGACGACAACGGCGCCGGGCTCTGGACGACCAGGCTGGGCCACGGGGACGCGGGCCATGTCGGGGACCTCAACCCGTCCCGCGCGGGCCTGGAGTACTTCAAGGTCTCGGAAAGCTCCAGCCAGCCCGGCTCGTGGATGGCCGACGCGCGCACCGGCCAGATCCTGTGGCGGACGGCCTCCGGCTCGGACAACGGCCGTGGCGTCGCCGCCGACATCCACGCCGGCAGCCCGGGTGCCGAGGCATGGTCCGCCTCCGACACCACCCTGCGCTCGGCCACCGGCTCCTCCCTGGGCCGGGAGCCGTCCAGCACGAACTTCGTCAGCTGGTGGGACGGCGACCCCGTGCGCGAACTCCTCGACGGCACCCGCATCGACAAGTACGGCACCTCCGGCGACACCCGCCTGCTCACCGGCTCCGGCGTCCACTCCAACAACGGCACCAAGGCCACCCCGTCGCTGTCCGGAGACATCCTCGGCGACTGGCGTGAAGAGGTCATCTGGCCGACGTCGAACAACACGGCCCTGCGGATCTACTCCACGCCGCACCAGACGAACACCCGCATCACAACCCTGCTCCACGACACCCAGTACCGTACGGCCCTCGCCTGGCAGAACACCGCCTACAACCAGCCGCCGCACCCGAGCTTCTTCATCGGCAACGGAATGCCGACGGCTCCACGGCCCACCGTCTACACGCCCTGAACCCCGCCGTGTGGCCGCCCGTGCTCCACCGCATGGGCGGCCGACCAGGGGCGTGGGAGGGCTGGTTCGGCGCGAAAGAACACCTCCTGCGATCACGCACCCCCTACTCGCCTTCACCAAGCCCTGGAAACACCCACCCCCCACGACCAACTGCCCGTCGGCCGCCACGACTCACGCGCGGCCGGCGCGCAGCAAGGAGCGACCATGCACCCCACCGAGGCATCACGTTCCGAACGCATCAGCCGCAGAACCCTGCTCAAGGCCACCACCGCCACCACCGGGGCGATCGCCACCGCCGCCGTGTTCGCCGAACTCGAGACGCCGGCCAACGCCGCCGCGGGTTTCGTCAAGGGCGTCGACATCAGCTGGGTGCCGCAGATGGAGGCGCGCGGCTTCTCCTGGAAGAACGCGAGCGGGCAGACGCAGGACCTGCTGACCATTCTCAAGGGGTACGGCATCACCGCCGTGCGGTTGCGCACGTTCGTCAACCCCTCCAGCAGCCCGACCGACGGGCACTGCGGCATCAACGAGGTCGCCGCCTTCGCCAAGCGGGTCAAGGCCGCCGGAATGTCGATCATGCTGGACTACATGTTCGGCGACACCTGGAACTCCGTCGGTGTGCAGAACCCGCCCGCCGCCTGGCGGAACATGAGCTACAGCCAGATGCGCACCGCGATGAGCACGTACGTGAACCAGACCATGACGGTCATGAAGAACAACGACGTGCTCCCCACGTGGGTGCAGATCGGCAACGAGATCAACAGCGGGATCTGCCGCCCCGTCGGCAGCGTCTCCAACCCGGCGCAGATGACCGGGCTGCTCAATGCGGCGTACACCCAGGTCAAGGCGGTGTCACCGAACTCGACCGTGTGCATCCACCTGGCCCAGCCGCAGAAGTACGACGTGATGACGACCTTCTTCAGCCGCTACGCCGCGAACGGCGGCAAGTGGGACATGTCGGTGTTCTCCTCGTACGGCAGCGCCGACGTCGCCCCCGGGATCGTGGCGAACATGAAGAAGATCTCCGATGCCTACGGCAAACCGTTCCTGCACAGCGAGTTCGGCGGTCGGGTGGACAGGGCCTCCTCCACCCGGGCCGCGCTGGTCGCCTACACCACGGCGCTGAAGGCCAACGGAGGGCAGGGCATCTTCTACTGGGAGCCGGAGTGCATGTCCCCGTTCACCGGCTACAACATGGGCGCCTGGGACTCCTCCACGCAGCGACCCACCGTCATCATGGACGGCTTCACCCAGGCCTGAGCGACAGGCAGTGGACCTCAACCCGGGCGTCTCCCCGGTCAAGGATGGGAACTGGTGATTGAAATGCGCATGACATTCAGCCTGGAGGGGCATGGGGTCAGGCTGGGGGCCGCAGGGCTCCTGACCCTTGCGACGCTGGTCGGCACCGGTGCGGCGCATGCCCATGCCGCCACACGGGCTCTGCCGGCCGGTTGTTCCGGCACTGCGCCGGTCAAGTGTCACTACGCGGTCTCACCCGGCAACTACGACGTGACGGTCTCCATCGGTGGCGGCGCCTCCGACGGGCAGACCGAGATGTGGGTGGAGGCCCGGCGGCTGATGCTTCCGGCGACGAGAACGGCGGCCGGAGCCGTCGCCTCGTACTCGTTCACGGTCAACGTGCGGCAGCCGGAGGGGCAGCCGACCGGCCAGGGCGGCACCGGAAACCCTGGTCTGGACATCCGGTTCGCGGGGTCCAACCCCCAGGTCTCGGCCGTCTCGGTGAAACCGGCGACCCAGCCGATGGTCGCCTACCTGGCCGGCGACTCGACCGTGTGCGACCAGCTGATCGCCCCGTACACCGGATGGGGCCAGATGATCACGCCTGCGGTGCGTCCGGGCGCAGTCATCGCCAACTACGCCGATTCCGGAGAGAGTTCGGGCAGCTTCCGGAGCAACTCGGCGCTCTTCCCGGCCCTGTTGTCGAAGGTCAGGGCGAACGACGCGGTCTTCATCCAGTTCGGCCACAACGACAAGCAGACCAGCGCGTCCGCCTTCCGGAGCAACCTCACGTCCATGATCACGCAGGTCCGTGCGAAGGGCGGCGTCCCGGTCCTGGTGACCCCGCCGGTCCGCCGACAGTTCAACGGCAACCGGCTCACGCCAACGGCGCTGCATGTCAACGGCGTCGGCGTGAACCTGCCCGCCGAGATGCGCTCGCTCGGCGCGGCGCAGAACGTGCCGGTGATCGACCTGACCACCAAGAGCAAGACGTTGGTGGAGTCCCTCGGCCCGTCCGCCTCCGCGCAACTCTTCCTCCGCTCCTCCGTCGACGGCGTCAACGACAACACCCACTTCTCCCAGTACGGCGCGACCCAGTTCGGCGGGCTGGTGCTCCAGAGCATCCGGGAGCAACGCCTGCCCCTGGCCACGTACCTGCGTTGACCGACGCGCGGCGGCGCCCGTCTCTGGGAGAGACCCCATGCAGAAATTCCGGACACTGATCACGACCGCGCTGGTGATCGCCCTGTCGAGCCTCGGCGTCAGCGCCGCCTCGGCGGCCGACCGCTCCGCGCCGAACTGCACCGACGCCTCCCGCGCCCAGGCCCCGGCCGCTCGAGCGGCGGCCGCACCGGTCACCGTGTGGCTGGCCGGTGACTCCACCATGGCCAACCCGGGCTCCGCCCGGTGCCCGGTCGGCTGGGGCAGCCAGTTCGACGCCCTGTTCAACAGCGACGTGACCGTCAAGAACCAGGCCGTAGGAGGCCGCAGCATCCAGACCTGGCTGTACGAGGGGAACGTGAGCAGCACCAAGGGCTCCGACGGCGAGTGCCGCCTCACGTCCAACACGTACTCGTCACGCTGGCAGGCGATGCTGAACGCGAGCACCGGGATGAAGGCGGGCGACTACCTGTTCATCCAGTTCGGCATCAACGACTCCTCCTCGACCTGCCCCCGGCACGTCGGCCCGGCCCGGTACCAACAGCTGATGACCATGATGGCGCAGGCCGCCCTGGCCCGGGGCGCGCATCCGGTGCTGCTCACCTCGGTGGCCGCCATCACCTGCTCCGGCAGTACGGCGACCAAGAACCGAGGCTTCGTGAACGAGACCTTCGCCGCCGGAACCGCCACCGGGGCGCCGGTCATCGACCTGCAGACGCTCAGCGTCTCGCATTACAACAGCCTGCGCTTCTGCCCGCACAACGGCGACTTCGGATCGGGCCCCGTGGGCGCCTTCTTCTGCAACGACCGGACCCACTTCGAAACCCATGGCGCGCAGCAGACAGCCGGGCTCGTCGCCGGTGACGTGCGCCGGCAGAGCCTCCCGCTCGCCGCGTATCTCAGGTAGCGCGCCGTGGTGGCCTCCGGTGAAGGCGGTGCAACGGGCGAGATGGACAACGTCCGTCATGTCGACGGAGTACGGAAGCGGCCCGGCCCAAGTCTGAGGGCACCTTGCAACGCCCGGATCCGCCGATCGTGGCGGACCCGGGTGTCTGCCTGCGGCGACGGTGGCGAGCGTCACCGCCGCCCGGAGCGGCAGGCTACGGCCCTCCAGCCTGCTGATCACGCGGCGCCGCGAGGCCGCCGATCACATCTCCTGGACGGCGTCGGCCCGGCGCAGGGCTTCGCGGCCGGCGTCGGTGACGTGGAGCTCCTGCACATGACGGTGGCGAGGGTGCGGCCTGCGTTCGGGTTGGCCACGGTCCTCCAGGCGGGCCAGCTCCGCGCCGGGCACCGACTGGACCACCGGCCAAGGAGTACACCGCCGCCGGCCAAGCCCGCCGCCCAGGCGTCAGGACACGCGGGGGCGGACCGAATCGCGGACCACCAGGTGCGTACCGAGGACTACGTGCGCAGGTGTGCCGCCGCGTGCCTCGTGCTCCAGTGCGAGACGTACGGCGGTACGCCCGACCTCCTCGTGCGGCAGGTGCACAGTGGTCAGATTGAGGTCGAGCGAGGACTGAAGATCGTCGAATCCCACCATCGACACGTCGTCGGGAACCCCGAGCCCGTGCTCGGTCAGTGCCCGGCAGGCGCCCCCGGCGATGAGGTCGTTGAGGGCGAACACCGCGGTGAAGTCGCGAGGACCGGTGGCCAGCCGCTCCTTCATCATCCGGTAACCCTCGTGCCATTCCAACGGGCCGCCCTCGACCTCCAGTGCCGGGTCGTGCGGCACACGGTGCGCGGCCAGCGCCCGGCGGTACCCGGCCACCCGGCCTTCGGCCGTGGTGTAGCCGGGACGGTGGCCGAGGCACAGGATCCGCTCGTGTCCCGCGGACAGCAGGTGGCTGGTCGCGGCGAACGCGCCACCGGCGTTGTCGTACTCCACGGCGACCGCGGGCACGTCGGGGCCGAGCGGCGGGCGGCCGCACAGCACCAGCTGGGACCCGATGGCGGCCAGGGCGTGTGCGTACTGGCTCATACGCTGCCGGTACTTCTCGTCCGCGATGACGTTGCCGACCAGAATGACCGCCTCGGCATGCTGCTCCCGCATGAACTTCACCATGGCGAGTTCGCGCTCGGGGTCACCGCCGGTCGTGCCGATCAGGCACAGCCGGCCTTCGACGGCGGTCTGGGCCTCCACTCCCTGGGCGACATGCGCGTAGTGCGGCGAGATCACCGAGTTGAGCACGATGGCGATGCTCTTGGCGGATGTGCCCGCCAGAGCGCGGGCGTGGGCATTCGCCACGTAGTCCAGTTCCTCGACGGCGCGCATGACGCGCTTGCGAGTGGCGGGGGAGGCGGGGTAGTCGCCGGTCAGGATTCGGGAGACGGTGGCGACGGACACGCCTGCCCGGTCCGCCACCTCGCGGATCGTGGGCCGCCGTCGGCCGCCCCCGGGCTCGCTCGCCCGTCGCGCCATCGTCCACCACCAGCCTTCCCCGCTTCCCAGTGCGCCTGGGCCATCCCGTGCAGGGAGACAGCGATCCGCCGCCCGGGGGAGCATCGGTTAAAGCGTTTGCACCGATGGCTCGAGCTTATGGCCGCGTCGCAACACGATCAATACCAGCAATGACAACGGATAGCGACGACGAGTCTTGACACGATCATGACATCGGGATAGTAAACGTTTTAACACCGTCTTGGGTGGAGGGCCCCGATGCCCGAACCTTCCCGTCGCTCTCCCCCGGCCGACGCAGCACCCCCGCGGCGGCGAGCTTTCCCCCACCACCCCGACGGGCCAGGCGGCCGTACCGGCGCAACCGCGGCCGACGGTGATCATCTGCCTTGCACCCGCACCCGCACGGGAGGATTCATGAAACGTTCCATCAAGGTCTCGTTAGCCGGGGCCACAGCCGTACTCCTGTCCGCCGCGACTACGACGCTCGCAGTCGACGCGGGTGCCGCGACGCCGACGGACGGCCTCGCAGCGGCAGCCGCCAGACCGATGGAGAACCTCGGCCGCGGCGTCGTGGCCGTGCGGTCGAGCAACACCAGTGTTCTCGTCTCCTGGCGGCTGCTGGGGCTCGATCCGGACGGCATCGGGTTCAACGTGTACCGGTCCACAGCCGGAGGCCAGGAGGTCAAGCTCAACTCCGCGGTCCTGACCCAAGGCACCAACTTCACCGACTCCACGGCCGACTTGACCCGGTCCAACAGCTACCGGGTACGGCCCGTGATCGACGGCGCGGAGCAGTCACCGAGCGGCGCCTTCACCCTGACCGCCAACCACGCCGTCGAGCCGGCCCTTCGCGTACCGCTGCGCGCCGGGGGCCCGGTGAAGTTCGTCTGGGTCGGCGACCTCGACGGCGACGGTGAATACGACTTCGTCCTGGACCGCCAGACATCGCCGCAGACACTCGAGGCCTACCGGCGCGACGGGCAGCTCCTCTGGTCGGTCAACATGGGGCCGAACAGCACCAACCAGAACAACATCGAAGGCGGATCGTCCACCATCGACGTCGGCCACAACGACGGCGTGACCGTCTACGACTTCGACAGTGACGGCCGCGCCGAGGTCGCCGTGCGGATCGCCAACGGTGTCCGCTTCGGCGACGGCACCACATTCACCAACAGCAACAACAACCGCCAGTTCATCGCGATCCTCGACGGCATGACCGGGGCGCCTCGCGCGACCGCTCCCGTGCCGACGGACTACCTGGCGGACGGCCCGATGTACGCCCGGTTCGGCGTGGGCTACCTCGACGGCTCCCGGCCCAGTCTGGTCGCCTTCATGAAGAACCGGATCGGCAACGGGGCGTTCAACCTCATGATGGGCGCCTGGCAGTTCAACGGCCAGTCCCTGACCCAGCAGTGGAAGTGGCTGCGCGGCAACCAGAACACACCCGACGGGCACAACACCCGCGCCATCGACGTCGACGGCGACGGGACCGACGAGGTCGCCGAGATCGGGTTCGTGCTCAACGGCAACGGCACCCTGCGGTACTCCCTGGGCCCCGCGGGCGTCATCCACGGCGACCGCTTCCACATCGCCAAAATGGACCCCAACCGCCCGGGCCTGCAGGGCTACGGCGTCCAGCAGGACAACCCCAGCGGTCTGCGCGAGTACTACTACGACGCCACCAACGGCTCCATCATCTGGCGGCACACCGCGTCCGGCACCGCCGACGTGGGACGCGGCATGGCCGGCGACATCGACCCGCGGTTCCCCGGCATGGAGGTCTGGTCCTTCTCAGGCCTCTACAACGCACCCGCCAACCGCCTCACCGAACCGAACACCTCACTGCGTCCCTGGCCGCAGCTGGGCCTGTGGTGGGACGGCGACATCACGATGGAGCTGCTCAACGACGGCAAGTTCGAGAAGTGGGACCCGAACAACCCCAAGCCCACCAACAGCCTGACACGGCTGCTCACCACCTCGAACTACGGAGCGGTCGACGCGAGCCAGAACGTCCAGCCCACCTTCTACGGCGACATCCTCGGCGACTGGCGTGAGGAAGCCGTGTACACCAACGCGAGCCACAACCAGCTGATCATCTTCACCACCGATCGCCCGTCGAGCACACGGCTGTACACGCTCGCGCACAACCCCGCCTACCGCAACGCCATGACGTTCAAGGGATACATGCAGTCCCACCACGTCGACTACTTCCTCGGCGCCGGCATGGCCCGGCCACCACGGCCGAACATCACCTACCCCGGGAGATGACGCTGTGAGAACCGCGAAGTTCGTCCCCCCTGCCGCTCTCCTGCTCTCGGTGGTCACGGTGAGCTCTCTCGTGATGGTCGCCGACTCGGCGTCCGCCAGCGACGCGGCGGCCGGAAACACCTATTACGTCGCCCCGAACGGGAACGACGGCGCAGCGGGTACGCAGGCCGCTCCGTGGGCATCGATCGCCCGTGCGCAGTCCGTCGCCAAGGCGGGTGACACGGTCCACTTCCGGGGCGGCACCTACACCTACACCCGCGCGAACAGCGCCTGTTCGAGCCAGTCCGCCAGAGTCGACGCGATCACCCTGAACAAGAGCGGCAGTTCGGGCAGCCCGATCCGGTACGTGGCCCAGCCGGGCGAGAAGCCGGTCTTCGACTTCTCGCGGATGACGGACAACTGCCGCATCAAGGGCTTCAACGTCACCGGCAGCTGGATCCACCTCAAAGGACTGGAAGTCAAGGGCGTTCCGCAGAACAACAACCGGAACGCCGAGTCCTGGGGGATCTGGGTCTCCGGCAGCAACAACGTCTTCGAGCAGATCAACACCCACCACCACATGGGAACCGGCCTGTTCATCAACGGCGGGGGCGGCAACCTCGTCCTCAACTCGGACTCGCATGACAACTACGACCTGCGCAGCAATGACGGGCCCGGTGAGAACGCCGACGGGTTCGGTTCGCATTACACGCCGGCCGGCCGCGCCGCGAACGTGTTCCGGGGTTGCCGCGCGTGGTGGAACGCCGATGACGGGTTCGACCTCATCTCCACCTACTCGCCCGTGATCATCGAGAACTCGTGGGCCTGGCGCAACGGGTACGTGCCGGGGACGACGACGCCCTCCGGCAACGGAGCCGGCTTCAAGTCGGGCGGCTACGGGGGCGACTACGAGACCAACGCGCCCAAGCACACCGTCCGCTTCTCGGTGGCGTTCCTCAACAAGGCGGCCGGCTTCTACGCCAACCACCACCCGGTGGCCAACGACTTCTTCAACAACACCGGCTACGGAAACAGCCCCAACTTCAACATGCGTGGCGTCGACTCGAGCGGCGCCGCCGTCGGCCGGGGCAACCTGCGCAACAACATCGCCTACACCGGAACGCCGACGTCGTACATGACCGGCACGAACGCCGCGTACAACTCCTGGAACCTCGGCAGCCCCCTGTCGAACTCCGAGTTCCAGAGTGTGTCGACATCCGGCTGGGACGCGCCCCGCCAGACCGACGGAAGCCTGCCCGTGCTGCCCCACCTCCGTCTCGCGGCGAACAGTGCCCTGATCGACAAGGGCACCGGCGTGGGACTGCCCTTCAGCGGAAGTGCGCCGGATCTCGGCGCCTTTGAGAACGATGGAAGGTGACATCTTGAGGCAAAGATCGCGCGTCCTCTCGAAGTACTGGAAGGTGGCCGCCGCCGCATTGTTGTCCGTGGCGTTGGCGGCACCGCTCTCGGCGAGCACCGCTGCGGCGGAGACACCTGCGACGCGGACACAGGCAACAACACAGACACAGGCCACGCGGACACCGGCGACGGCGCTCCAAGACCAGGGTGCCGCTGCTGGACCGGTGGTGGATCGCGGCCTGAAGTACCTGGTGTCCGAGTACGAGACCCGCGCTCCGTCGAAGTACACGGCCGGCTCCTGGAAACCCTTCGCCAAGGCGTTGCGTTCCGCGGACGCGGTAGCCGACGACACATCGGCCACCAAGTCGGAGGTCGCCGAGGCGAAGACGGCGCTGATGAACGCCGCCGGCGATCTGCAGGCTGCCGACGAGGGCACGTTCCAGACCATCACGAACAACACCTTCTGGAACGACACCAGCGGCAACCCCATCTATTCGCAGGGCGGTGGGGTCTTCAAGTTCGGTGACACCTACTACTGGTACGGCGTGCACTACCTCGGCGCCGAGTCCTACCGGGCCAATCCGACGAGGAAGTACGACGGCGAGGTCAGCTTCAGGTCCATCCCGGTGTACTCGTCCAAGGACCTGGTGAACTGGAAGTTCGAGAACCGCGTCGCGACGCGCTCCACCGGCGTCGGCAGCGGCGCCAACATGGGCGGCGCGGGCTGGGTCGGGCGGCTCGGTGTCTCGTACAACGAGAACACCGGCAAATACGTGCTCGCCGTGCAGATGTGGCACACGGGCAGGGGCGGGCACGGCGTCCTGCTGCTGCAGGGTGACTCGCCGACCGACACCTTCGACTACGGCTACTTCCAGACCCAGATCACCAACTCGCCGACGACCGGCACCGGAGACCAGACCGTCTTCACCGACGACGACGGCAAGGACTACCTGATCTTCTCCAACCGCGAAGGACGGTCGCGCGGCTTCGTGGCCAAGTTCCGGGAGTCCGACTCGCTGCGGATCGAGCCAGGCGTGGAGATCCGTCGCGGTGACGGTCGCGAGGGCAACGCCATGTTCAAGCTCGACGGCAAGTACTACCACGCGGCGTCGGACCTGCACGGCTGGAACACCTCTGTCAACTACGTCAATGAGTCGACCAGCAGCAACGTCCAGGGCTCCTACAGCAGCGAGTACGTCCTTGCCGGCACCGAGATGGACTACAGCCACGTGACCCAGACCGGGTTCTTCGTGACGGTCAAGGGCACCAAGCAGAACACGGTGATCTACGCCGGCGACCGCTGGGCCGACTTCGCCTGGAACGGCATCGGATACAACCAGTGGGTGCCGATCACCAAGACCGGCGCGAGGCCGCAGTTCCACTCGGTGAGCCAGTGGCAGTTCAACGTCACGACCGGAGAGTGGCGTGTCGGGCCGGCGAACAACTACATCCTCAACCCGGACATCCAGGCCGACCGCATCATCGTCTCCAGTGTGCGCGGATGGCGGAACCTCGGCGGTTCGGTGACCAACGTCAACGGCGGTGTGAACGGGTCTCGCTTCGCCCTCCAGGTGAGCAACAGCGGCGGCGTCGAGCAGCGGATCGCGTCGGTGCCCGAAGGCACCTACACCCTGTCCCTGCACGCTCGGGGTAGCGCCGGACAGGTCGTGATCACCGGCGCCAACGGCAGCCAGCGCACCCTCAGCATCCCGTCGTCGAGCGGCTGGGCCAAGCGCGAGCTCACCGGCATCCAGCTACCCAGCGGGGCCGCCACCGTCACCGTGCGGGCGTCGGGTTCGGGCGGCGTCATCGTCGACCAGCTCTCACTGGTCAAGACCTCTGCCGACGCGCCATCGGGACAGCGGTACGAGGCGGAGACCGCGCCGGCGGAGTGCCAGGGCACGATCGACTCGAACCAAGCGGGCTATTCCGGTAGCGGGTTCTGCAACGGCAATGCCGCCGCGGGGTCCTACGCACAGTTCACGGTGACCTCGCAGGCCGCTGGTACGGCCACGCTGGCGATCCGGTTCGCCAATGGCGCCAGTACCGGTGCGAGGCCGGCGAACCTGGTCGTCAACGGGACCACGGTGGGGACGGTTTCGTTCGAGTCCACCGGTGCGTGGACGACGTGGTCGACCAAGACCGCGACCGTCCCGCTGAACGCCGGCAGCAACACCATCCGGTTGGATCCGACGACGGCAGCCGGTCTGCCCAACGTCGACTACCTCGATGTCGGTGCCGCGACTGGCTGACATCCCACGCTCTGCCGGTCGCTTCGACCGGCAGAGCGTGCAGGGTCGCGTCCTTGAGTCCACGACACCGTCACATCGTCAGGAGAAGGAATGAGCAGCAAGCGTCTGCCCCGCGTCGTCGCGGGCATGACGACGTTGGCCACCATGGTGTCCGCGACATTGCTCATGGTGCCCGCGCCGGCCCATGCGACCTTCGGCACCGCGGACATCAAGCCGATCGAAAGCAATATCGCTGCCAAACCCTGGGCCTCGGCGACAGCCGCCACCGGTTCGTCGAACGCCGGACTGGCCATCGACGGCGACCCGACGACGTCCTGGCAACCCGGTCGTGCCGGCGGTCGGCAGTGGCTCACCGTCGACCTCGGTGGAACTTACGACAACCTGCGCAAGGTCAAGGTGATGTTCCCGGACCGTGGCGTGGCCTATCGGTACATCGTCGAGGCTTCATCCGACGGTCGCCGGTGGAAGACCATCGCCGACAGGTCCCACAACCAAGCCGTGTCACGAGGGGAAGTACACCTGTTCACCCGGCCGGCAACGCGCTTCGTCCGGCTGATGTTCACTGGGGGGCCGGGCCGTGCCCAAGCCGGCGTCAGCGAGCTCCAGGTCTTCAACTACCTGCGCGACGACCTCATCCTCGGCGCCGATCTGTCCTGGATGGACGACGTCCAGGACCGGCAATACTGGGTCGACCCCCTGGCCGAAGACCGCGGCGCCGGGCCACACCTGCTCGACGTGGCCAAGGACCGCGGCATGCAGCACACCCGGCTGCGGATATTCAACGAGCCGCGCAGCGAGAGCACCGGTCGGCCGACGCCGATACCGCGCCAAGGCCCGGAGCGTTCACTGGTCTCAGCGAAGGGGATCAAGCAGCGGGGCATGGGCCTGGGTATCGACTTCCACTACGCGGACTCATGGGCGGACCCGAGCAAGCAACCAAAACCACGCGCCTGGGCCGAGCTGGAGTTCGCGGACCTGTCCCAGGCCGTGTACGACTTCACCGCTGACTATCTGGACCGGTTGATCCAGCAGGGCACCACGCCGGAGAAGGTGGCCGTCGGTAACGAGATCATCAACGGTTTCATGTACGGCAGCGAGGCGGCCCACATCGGCACGACGAGTCCGCCGTATTTCGTCGACCAGGCCGATATCTACCAGTCGAAGCCCGGCGGTGGCCTGCTGTGGCAGTACTGGGGGTCAACCGACCCGGTGGAGCAGCAGCTCTACGACCAGGCGTGGGACCGGTTCACCACCCTGGCCGCGGCCGGGATCAAAGCCGTCCGCGACGCGTCACCGACATCCAAGGTCGAGATACACGTGATCGTCGGCAAGGACCGGCTCGCCAAAACCATGGAGTTCTGGCACCAGTTCGTCACCCGGGTGAAGGCAAAGGGGCAGAACCCCGATGTGCTGGCCATCTCGTACTACCCGGAGTGGCACGGTACGCCCGAGGCTCTGGATCTCAACCTGAACACCATGGCCACCGCCTATCCCGGCTACGAGATCGACATCGCGGAAACCGCCTACCCCGCCTCGGGCGGCGACGGCTCGCCGTTGCCCAACTCACCCTTCCCGCGAACGATTCAGGGCCAGGCGGACGCTGTCCGGAGGGTGTTCCAGGCCGCCAACGACGTGGTCGACAACCGAGGTTCAGGTGTACTGGTGTGGGAGCCGGCCGGCTACCAGCCGATGTTCCGGGCCGTGCCCGGGCTGGCGAACACATGGGAGCCGCACGCCTCCATCAACGTCTTCAACGCCAGCCGCGCCAAGCACATCCTCCAGGACACCATCTACACCGCCACCGTGGTGGGGGCCGCCCCGAAGCTGCCTTCCTCCATCCGCATGCTCACCACCGCCGACAACAGGATCACCCGTGTTCCCGTCCGCTGGCAGCCGTTGCCACCTGGCGCGACCGACAGGCCGGGTGAGGTGACAGTCACCGGGATGACCGACACAGGACCGGTGACGGCGGTCATCGACGTCGTTCCCGGACGCGGCGAACACGACTTGACCACCTCATAGCCTCCATCGCCGAGCGAAGGACCAGAAGACGGCGTGCACGAAGACCTCTGCCCCGCCGAACGCCAATCGCTACATCCATCCCCGCACCCCAGGAGACATCCATGGCCATGCAACGACGGACATTCCTCAGCATGAGCGCGGCCGGAGCGACGGGCGTGGGTCTGTCCCTGCTCGGCGCAGGACAGGCGCCGGCCGCCGTCGGGCCGTTGGACACGGCGCCGACCACGCCGTTCGCGGTCGGCGTGCGCAGGTACAACTGGACCCGCGGCAGCCGCCCGTGCACCACCTACGTCTACTACCCCGCCACCGGCACCCCCGGCGGCAACCCCGTGACCGACGCCCCGGTCGCAGGCGGCGTCTTCCCCGTCTACAACATGACCCACGGCTACGGAAGCAGCCCGCAGAACTCCCTGTTCATCATCCGAGCCCTGGCCGCGGCAGGCTTCATCGTCCCCGCCCCGCACTTCAACCACAACTTCACCGACGTCAACAACGGCAACACCTCCAAGGACGTCTCGCAGATCCTCACCAACACCCTCGCCCTCAACACAAGCGGACCGCTGGCCGGACACATCAACACCGGCATCGGCGTCGGCGTCTCCGGCCACTCCCTGGGCGGCATGGTCACCCACGGCCTGCTCACCTCCTGGCCCGACAGCCGGATCATCTCCGCCAACCCCCAGTCCTGCGTGGACATGGGCAACCCCGCCGCCTCGGTCTCCGCCAAGGTCCTGTTCGTCCACGGCGACCGGGACTCAACCACGTCGTACTCCTCGGCCCGGCAGGCATACACCGAGATGACCTGGCCCAAGGCGTTCCTCACCTTCGTCGGCGGCAGCCACACCAGCTTCTGGAGCGACCAACGCTTCCCAAGGACCGTCGTCGACTGGGCCCGCTGGACCATGTACGGCGACACCGCCGCACGCGACCGCCTCCCCGCCGACGCGGCCGGATCCAACACCAGGTGGGAAGCACAGCTGGGTGACTCGACCGGCGGCCCCGGGGTCTACAGCCTGGTGGCCCAGCACAGCGGCAAGGCCGCCGACATCTACGAGGCCTCCACCGCCGCCGGCGCCAGGCTCGCCCAGTACACCGCCAACAGCCGCCCCAACCAGCAGTTCGAGTTCGTGGACGCCGGCGACGGCCACGTCCGCATCAAGGCCCGGCACAGTGGCCTGTTCCTCCAGCCCGCGGGCACCACGACCGGCGCGGACGTAGTCCAGCAGGCCGACAGCGGCGCCACCGTCCAGCAGTGGCGCGTGATCGACCACGGCGGTGACGTGATCAGCCTCGTCAACCGGGAGTCCGGCCTGGCCATGGACGTCTGGGAATACTCCACCGCCAACGGCGCCCGCATCACCCAGTACACCTACAGCGGCAACGCCAACCAGCGCTTCACCCGCCGCCGCGTCTGACCCGGGACCTGTCGGAGCACCGCTCGGGCAACAGGGCGGGCGGTGCCCCGAGCCGACGAGATGGCGGTGATCGGCGGGACCGAGACCCACACCGATGTCCACCAGGCCGTGGTCGTCCGGTCCCATGGCGACGTCCTCGCCGTCGGAGTCGAGGGGACCGGCGCCTACGGCGCCGAGGTCGCGCGGTTCCTCCTCGAACGAGGTCACGGTGGCGGAGGTGGACCGGCCGGACCACAAGGCCCGGCGGGACACCCAAGTCCCGCAACGGGATCGTGGAGGCGTTCCGGGCTCAGCTGCCCCTATCGCTCCCGGACCATGCCGCACTCCCACGCCCAGGCGGCGATCTCGACCCGGTTGCGGGCGTCGATCTTCTGCTGGATGTTGGCCAGGTGCGTCTTGACGGTGGACAGCGACACCACCAGCTCGTCGCAGATCTCCTGGTTGGTCCGGCCCACCGCGACGAGCCGGGCCACGTCGAGTTCCCGTTCGGTCAGCGGGCAGGCGGCATCCGGCTCGGGCGGCGTGGAGGACAGTTCCTTCAGCAGCCGGACGGTGACGGCGGGGGAAACCAGCGCGTCGCCGCGGGAGGCGGCCCGCACCGCCTCGATCAGCAGGCCGGGCGGGGCGTCCTTGAGCAGGAAGCCGCAGGCCCCGTTGCGCAGCGCGGTGTGCACGTAGTCGTCCTGGTCGAACGTGGTGATCACGACGACCCGCATCGGGGCGTGGACTCCGGGGCCCGCCAGCGCCCGGGTGACATCCAGGCCGTCCAGTTTCGGCATCCGGATGTCGACCAGACACACGTCCGGCCGCAGCCGGCGGGCGAGTTCCACGCAGGCGGCGCCGTCGGCGGCCTCACCGACCACCTCGATACCGGGCTGGGCACCGAGGATCAGCCGGAAACCCATGCGGACGAGCTCCTGGTCGTCCGCGATCAGCACCCGGATCGCCGCATCGTTCATGCCGGTGATCCTGCCACAGCGGCCAGCACCGGGAAGGCGGCGGTCACCCGCCAGCCGCCGTCGTCGGTGGGGGCGGCGGTCAGCGTGCCCTCCACCGCCTCGACGCGTTCCCGCAGGCCGACCAGCCCGAAGCCGCCGCGCCCGCCGACCGGGCCGGGGTGGCGCGCGGCCGGTGCCGTGTTGTACGCCTCGACCCGCAGCCGGTTCCCGTCCACATCGATCCGTACGGCGACCACGGCGCCGGGCGCGTGCCGGCGCACGTTGGTCAACGCCTCCTGCACCACGCGGTGCACGGACGTCTCCACCTCGGGGGCGAGCCGCACCTCGCGGGCCGCCGCCGCCACGTGCAACTGGGCGTCCTCTTCGTCTCCGGAGAACGCGGAAACCAGGCGGGCGAGTTCCGCCCACACCTCGCCGGGCCGCACGCCCGCGTGGTCGTCCTCGCGCAGGACCCGCACCAGACGGCGCATCGAGTCCAGTGCCTCCGATCCGGAGCGGGTGATGTTCTGCAGCAGCGGTCCGACCTGTTCCGGCGCGGTGTGCTGAAGGGTCAGCGCGGCATTGGCCTGGACGATGATGCCGGTGACGTGGTGGGCGACGAAGTCGTGCAGGTCGTGGGCGAGTTCCAGGCGCTGGCGCTGGCGCACGGCGGCGATGTCGCGGGCCCGCCGCTCCTCCATCAGTCGTACCCGCGAACCCCAGGCGAGAGCCAGGCCGACGGCGAGCGTCATCAGCAGGGACCCGCTGAGGGCGTCCTGGCCGTCGTTCCGGATGTCGTTCGGCAGCAAGCGCTGCGGGATCGCGACGCCCGCCACGCTCAGTGCGGCACAAACGGCCACCGCGGTCCTCGGGCCCGGTACCGCCCACACCGCGCGGGACAGCAGCACCAGCAGAGCAACGCTCTCCAGCGCCCCGAACGTACGGGCGCCCGGGCCCGCCCACGTGGCGATCACGGCCGTGAGGACCAGCGAGCCGCCCGCGACGAGCACGGCACGTACCGGCACGCTCGGCCGACGAGCGGGCCACAGCAGCGCCATGCAGGCGAGCAAGCCGGACACCATCTGCAGCAAGCTCGGCCAGCTGTAGTCGGGCGCCCCCTTGGCGAACATGTCGAACAGCCCCATCAGGCCGAGGATGATCCAGCCGACGGCGGTCAGCGCCCGACGGAGCAGCGGAGTTTTGGAGTTCACGCCCGCAGGATACGGAAGCGGCGATTCCCGGCGGACTCGGCCGAATGGCCGATGTCCGGCCGCCACAACCGGCCGTCCGGCCGAGCCCGCCGGAAACGTGCGCCCCGATCGTGGACGGCATGAACCCGCTGAACACCGCTTCCCCCCGGGAGACCGCCCGATGAGCACCCCCTCCGCCGTCCTGACCGGCACCGGCCTGTTCAAGTCCTACGGCATGGCCCGCGCCCTGGCCGGCGTCGACATCGAAGTGACGGCCGGCGAGTCGCTGGCCGTCATGGGCCCGTCCGGCTCCGGCAAATCCACCCTGCTGCACTGCCTGGCCGGGATCGAACGACCCGACTCCGGTGAAGTCCGGCTGGACGGCAAGCGGGTCGACCAGCTCCGCGAACCGGCCCGCAGCGAGCTGCGCCGCACCGCGTTCGGCTTCGTCTTCCAGTCCGGCCAGCTGCTGCCGGAACTGCCCGCCGACGAGAACGTGGCCCTGCCGCTGATGCTCGGCGGCACGACGCGCCGGGCAGCCGTCGAGCAGGCCCGGCAGTGGTTCGGTCCACTGGGCCTGCAGGGCCTGGAAAGTCGGCGTCCCGGACAGCTGTCCGGAGGTCAGGCGCAGCGGGTGGCCATCGCCCGGGCCCTGGTCGGCCGTCCGAAGGTGATCTTCGCGGACGAGCCGACCGGCGCGCTGGACCAGGCCACCGGCATGGAAGTGATCCACCTGCTGACGGAGGTCAGCCGTGGCCAGGGCGCCGCCCTGGTCCTGGTCACCCACGACGCGAACGTGGCCCGTTGGTGCGATCGCACGGTGGAGGTCCGCGACGGCCGGCTGGCCGGAGACCGAGCTGCGGCAGAGGCCGGGGCCGAGTCGAAGGCGGGGTACCGGCGATGAGGGCACTGGACCGCACCACCTGGACGCTGACCTGGCGGCTCACCCGGGCCGGCGGCCGCACCGGCCTGCTCGCCACCGGGCTCGCGGTCGCGGCGGCTGCCGTGTCCACCACACTGCTGCTGCTGTGCGTCGCGATGAACCTCGGCTTCCAGCACCGCTCGGACCACACCGACTGGCGCAACCCGGTGGAGTCCTCCCGCCCGGCGGCCATCGAGGCGGTCGGGACCACATTCACCCAAGGAGTGCCCGTCACCGTCGTGGACGTGGCGCAGCTGCCCGGGCGCACCGCTCCCGCCCCGCCCGGCCTCGACCGCTTCCCCGCCCCCGGCCAGCTGTGGGTCTCCCCGGCGCTCGGCGCCCTGCTCGACCGGCTGCCCGCCGACCGCCACCCGGTCCCCGGCACGCCCACCGGAACACTGGGCCGCGCGGCGCTCGCACACCCCGACGAACTCGTCGCGGTGATCGGACACCGCTCCACCGACCCGGCGGTCACCGCCGAGCGCGCGCCCGACCCGCGCCGGATCGGCGACACCGTCTCTCCCACCCCCGTCGCCTCCTTCACCGGCACGCCGCTGAAGGAAGGCGTGGGCGACATGTACACGCTCCTCGCCCGGCTCGCCACCATCCTCGTCGTCGTACCGCTGCTGGTGCTGGGTGCCTCCGCCGCGCGGCTGTCGGTCTCCCGCCGCGATCAGCGGCTCGCCGCGCTGCGCCTGATCGGTGCCACGCCGGGCCGTATCGCCGGGATGACGGCCGCCGAGGCACTGCTCACCGGGGCGGCCGGGGCACTGCTCGGTGCCGTGGGGTACGCGGTGCTGCTGCCGGCGGCGGCGAGTCTGCCGATCGCGGGCGGCTCCTGGTACACAGCCGACCTGTGGATCGGCGCACCGCCGCTGCTGGCGGTGACGGCCGGGGTGGTCGCGCTGGTCGTGGTCAGCGCGCTCGCCGGTCTCCGTCAGGTGGTCGTCGGCCCACTGGGCGTGGCCCGCCGCTCGCGCGGCCGGGGAGCGAGCGCCGTACGGGCGCTGGTCTTCGTGGCCGTGGTCGCCGTGTACGGCTGGATCACCAGGAAGTACGGCAGCGACGACGTCGTGGCGCTGTCCGCGTTCGCCGCGGTCTTCCTTGCACTGGCCGTGATCGGGCCCTGGGTGGTCCGGCTGCTCGGCAGGGTCGTCACCGCCCGGGCCAAGCGCCCCGCGACGCTGCTGGCCGGGCGCCGGCTGCTCGACGATCCCAAGGCCGCCTGGCGGATCGTCTCCGGGCTCACCCTGGCCGGTTTCGTCGCCGGGTTCTTCGCCCTGCTCAGCCTGGACGCCGCTCCCACGTGGGGAGGAGGGCCCGACCAGCTCGCCATCGCCGTCCCGCACAACAAGGTGACGCACGTACGGACGCTGGCCGAACAGCGCCTGCACGCCGCCGGGGTGACCGCCGTGGTCGGCGTGGACGACGGCTTCGTGGCCCAAGCCCCCTACGACAGCCGCCAGGTCACCGCCACCGTGTCCGGCGGCCCGGCCGAGCTGGACCGTGCCCGTACCGCGCTCACCGGCCTGATGCCCGACCAGTACCCGGTCACCGGCGTCGAGGTGAACTGGTCCGAGGCACGGCTCACCCGGGACTTCAACACCATCACCCGGGTGGTGCTCGTGGTGACCTTCGCCGTCGCCATCACCTCGGCCGGGATCACCGCGGCCTCCTCCGTCCTGGACCGCCGCCGCACCTACGCCCTGCTCCACCTGGCCGGGACTCCCCTGCGGGTCCTGGACGCCGCCCGCAGCCGGGAGACGCTGATCCCGGTGACGGTGCTGGCGGGCGGGGCCGTCGCGGCAGGGCTGATGTGCGGGGGATCGATGATGCCGGCCGGCGGCGACTCGTCGTTCGACGCGCGCGGCCTGATCGTTCTCGCGGTGTGCTGCGCCGCCGGGGTCGGCGGGATCGTGGCGGCAGGCGGACTGAGCCGTCCTCTGCTGCGCGCGGTCACCCGGCAGGTGGGAGCACGGGGCGAGTGAACGCCGCGGGGCCGAGCCCGACGGCGGGCCCGGCTGTGCATGGGCGGGCTGCGTTCGAGGCCGGCGTTGACCAGCCGGATGCCCCGGTCGAGCGGCTGATCCTGCGCGAGCTGGTGACCAAGCTGTTGGCCCACTCCGCACGCGGCACGGTGCAGGGGCGCGCACGGCCGTAAGCTCTTGATCGGTGTCACTGGCATGACGGCTCCCGTATCGCCGCGGCCGAGCCGAACCGGGGCCACGAGGCGACCGTCGCGATCCGCTCCGGCTCGGCCGTTGTCCTGCCCGGGCACCCGGCCCTGGCTCCGCCGACCGCTTCCCCGACCAAGACGGCTCCGACCCGATGGATTCCGAGAGGGCCCGACACCTGGACGGCCAGGCCGAGCTCGGCCACGGCCTCCTCGGACCAGTGCGGCTGCTGCCTCACGCGCAAGCCGACGTTCCTGGCCGGAACCGTCGCTGACGCTGACGCCGTCCCGGTATCGCGGCACGATGCCGGGGCAGCGCTCTCAGTTCCGGGCCACCTGTGCCAGAAACGCGTCCACGATGCCGTACGCCCTCCGCACGGACTCCTCTTGCAGGCTCCGAGTCTCGGCGAGCAGTCGATCGGGGTCCATGCCGTGTTCCCTGGCCTGCCGGCGTCCGCCAAGGTCGAGCCACCGCTGTAGCGTCTCCTCGGTGAGTTCGGGGTGGAACTGCACCCCGAGGGCCCGGCCGGCCCGGAACGCCTGTGGGCCGACGGCGCTGCGGGCGAGCTCCACGGCTCCCGGCGGCGTCACGAAGCGGTCGAAGTGCCACTGGAACCAGGGACCTGGCGGGATGAGCTCCGGCGCGTCGGACTCGACGGTCATCCAGCCGATCTCCGGACGGGGCGCCTGCTCCACGCTCCCGCCCAGGGCCGTCGCCAGGACCTGGGCGCCGAAGCAGATACCGAGGACGGGCAGGTCCGAGGCGTGCGCGGTGCGCAGCAGCTCCAGTTCGCCGTCGATCCACGGGGCGACCGTGCTCCGGTCGTAGACCGACCAGGGGGCGCCGAGCGGGATCAGCAGGTCGTAGCCGGCGGGGTCGGGGAAGTCGAAGTCCAGGGCGGGGGTCCGGTGACGGGCCTCGGGGACGACCGTCACCTCGTCGATCCGGTAACCGAGCTGGGCGACACGGTCGCCGATGGGACCGGACAGGGACGCGTGGTCGTGACGTATGACGAGGGCGCGCACGGGCTCTCCTCTTCTCGGCTTTTCGGCGGCGATGGTGCGGGAGCGGACGGCTCTTGTGGGGAGCGCCGACCCGGCGATATCGTTTGGCTTCAAACGTAATGCATCGCGCACCCCGGGAGACATCCATGGCGGACCGCACCCATGACGAGTGGCTGCACCTGGCCAAGGCGCTGACGCTGCCGACGACCCACCACATCGACGGTGTCGGGGAAGCCGGGAGCGGTCGCAGTTTTCCGGTGGTCTCACCCCGTGACGGCCAGGTGCTCGCCCAGGTGGCCGACGCCGGGCCCGGGGAGGTGGACTCGGCGGTGTCCGCGGCGCGCCGGGCCTTCGATTCCGGCCCCTGGCCGCGCCTTTCCCCGGCCGACCGGGGCAGAATCCTGCTGCGCCTCGCCGACCTGCTGGAGGAGTACCGCGAAACTCTCGCGCTCGCCGTCAGCCTGGAGATGGGCAAGCCCATCACCGACGCCTACGCCATCGAACTGCGCGCCGCCATCAACACGTTCCGCTGGTACGGGCAGTTGGCCGACAAGCTCACCGATGAGTCGCCGCACACCGCACCGGAAGCGCTCGCCCTGGTCACCCGGGAACCGGCCGGAGTCGTCGGGGCGGTCGTCCCGTGGAACTTCCCGCTGACACTGGCGAGTTGGAAGATCGCCCCGGCGCTGGCCGCGGGCTGCACGGTGGTGCTCAAGCCTTCGGAGAACTCCCCGCTGTCCGCGCTGCTGCTGGGCCGGATCGCCACCGAGGCAGGGCTGCCGCCCGGCGTGCTCAACGTCGTCGCCGGTGACGGACCGGTCGCCGGACGGGCACTCGGCCTGCACCCGGACGTGGACGTCCTGGCCTTCACCGGCTCCACCGCGGTCGGCCGCCACTTCCTGCGCTACGCGGCGGACTCCAACCTCAAGCGCGTCTGGCTGGAACTCGGCGGCAAGTCGCCGAACATCATCCTCCCGGACGCCCCCGACCTGGAGAAGGCCGCCGCCACCGCGGCCTGGGGCATCTTCTTCAACCAGGGCGAGATGTGCACCGCCCCCTCCCGGCTGCTCGTGCACTCCTCGGTCGCCGAACGCGTCACCGAGGCGATCGTGGCCCGGGCGGGCGAGCTGCGGGTCGGTGATCCGCTCGACCCGGCCACCGAGATGGGCGCGATGGTGGGCGAGAGCCACCTCGGGCGCGTCCTCGACCACATCGGCACCGGGCTGGAGGAAGGCGCCCGGCTGCGGGCCGGCGGTGGCCGGACGCTGGCCGAGTCCGGCGGCAGCTATCTGCGGCCCACCGTCTTCGACGGGGTGGACCCGGGGATGCGGCTGGCCCGCGAGGAGATCTTCGGCCCGGTGCTGTCCGTGCTCACCTTCGACGACCTCGACGAGGCCGTACGGCTGGCCAACGCCACCGAGTACGGTCTGGCCGCCGGCCTGTGGACCTCCGACCTGTCCACCGCCCACCGGGTCTCGCGCGCACTCAGAGCCGGCACCGTCTGGGTCAACTGCTACGAGGAGGGCGACCTGACCGTCCCCTTCGGCGGCATGAAGCAGTCGGGCAACGGCCGCGACAAGTCCGCACACGCCCTGGAGAAGTACACGGAGCTCAAGACGACCTGGATCCAGCTGTGACCCGACCCCTGATCGCCATACCGGCACGCTTCGCCGCCACCACCTCCGCGCTCCGGTACGCCGCCGAGGTCAACGCCCGCGCCCTGATCGAGGCCGTGTGGCGGGCCGGCGGCGAGCCGGTGAGCATCCACCCGGAGATGACCGACGTAGCCGCCCGTCTCACCCGCTTCGACGGCGTGCTGCTCCCCGGCGGCGGCGACCTCGCTCCGCACCGTTACGGCGCCACCGACACCCACGACAGCGTGTACGACGTCGACGACCTCCAGGACGCCTTCGACCTCGAAGTCGCCCGTACCGCACTGGACCTGGGTCTGCCGCTGCTGGCGATCTGTCGTGGTCTGCAGGCTGTCAACGTCGCCCTCGGCGGCACCCTCGAACAGGACATGGGCGGCCCGGATCGCGAACACCGGCACCTTGTGCACCCTGTGACGCTCCGACGCGGCACGCTGGTGGAACAGGCTACCGGCGGCGAGAAGACAGAGGCGTCCTGCTACCACCACCAGCGCGTGGACCGCCTCGGCACCGGCCTCTCGGTGACCGCCCGCGCCGCCGACGACACCGTGGAGGGCCTCGAACTCCCGGACACACGGAACTGGTTCACTGCTGTGCAGTGGCATCCCGAGGACACCGCACACACCGACCCCGCCCAGCAAGGGCTGTTCGACGCCCTCGTACGCGTCGCGCGCGACACGGACTGAGCGCCCCGCGCGACGCGGCTCAGGTCCTGGGGCGACGCCCGCTGCGCCGCGGGGCGGGCTCGGCACCGTCGAGCAGTTCCAGGCGGCGTTCCTCGCCGTGGGTCTCGACCTGGACGACGATCCGGCGCAACGCGTCCGCGGTCGCCAGGCACTCCTCGTCGCTCAGCGGGGAGGCGACGAAGGCCTCCTCCGCGTTGAACTCCGGGAAGAGGCTCTGCATCAGGGCCTCCCCCGCGTCCGTGAGTCCGAGCAGGACCCGTCGGCCGTCGGAGGGGTGCTCGACGCGCCGCACCAGTCCTCGCGACTCCAGTGTCCGGGCGACACCCGTGAGCGTGCCCTTGGAGATCCCGGCCTCCTCGGCGACGAGCCGCGTCTCCGTCTCGCCCGAGATCCACACGACCCAGAGCACGACGAACCCGGTCCAGGTCAGGTCGCAACCCCGCAGCACGGAGTTCTCCACGTGCTGACGGACCGCGGCAGCGGCCCGGTGGATGTTCGCGACGACTGCCATCTGCTCATGGCGGATGGGGGTGTCGCCCAGCTTGGCCTTGACCAGTTTCTCGGTCTCGACGATGGATCGTTGCCCGGACACCGCACACCTCCGATGCGCCACTGAACCGTATGGGTTCCCCACGAATTCGTTCGGCGTCAAATCATACGTGTTACCTGCGACAGGTCATCGACGCAGGTGAGTGACCCCTGTCTACCGCTGCGGCGGGCGGATGCCACGGAACTCCCAGTCGCCGCCGAGCGCCGTGGACAGCACCTCCTCCGACTCCGTGGGCTGCGCGCCCACGTCGCTGCGGATCGGGGTCGGGCCGGTGACGATGTGGTTGGTGAGCCGGCCCAGGCCCTCGACCTCCACCTCGACGATGTCACCGGGTCGTACGGGACGGGAGTTGGCGGGCGTCCCGGACAGGAGGACATCGCCCGGGTAGAGGGTGATGGTGCGGGCGATGTCGGCGACGAGGTAGTGCATGTCCCACTCCATCTCGTCGGTCGAACCGTCCTGTACCACCTCCCCGTTGACATACGTCTTCAGGTACTTGCCGTGGAAGTCCCAGTTGGTGACCAGGCCGGGGCCGAGCGGGCAGAGGGTGTCGGAGCCCTTGACGCGGAGCATGGACCCGGCGTCGGTGTCCCGGAAGTCGTGCAGCCCGTAGTCGTTGGCGATGGTGTAGCCGGCGATGTACTCCCCCGCCTCGGCCGGGGAGATGTTGCGCGCGGTCTTGCCGATGACGATCGCGACCTCGCCCTCGTAGTTGAGCCACTTGCAGCCCTCGGGGCGGACGATCGCACCCTGGTGTGAGTTCAGGGCCGAGGTCGGCTTGTGGAAGTACGTCGGGGTCGGAGTCAGTCGGATCTGGAACTCGTCCACGCGGCTGCGGTGGTTGAGGTGGACGGCGATCACCTTCGACGGCACGACCGGCGGAAGGTGCCGCGCCTCCTCCGTCTTGACGCGGCGGCCGTCCCCGGCGACCAGTTCGTCACCCTCGACGGTGACCTGGACGGCGGCGCCGTCCAGGAGGATACGGCGGTATTCAGGCATGTCAGGCCTCCTGGGGGCGGCTGTGCGGGGTGCGTGGGGAAGCGGCTGCGGGCAGAGTGGTGCCGGTCCACCCGCCGGCGGGGCGGTCGAACCAGAGGTGGACCTGGCCGGTGCCGACGGAGTTCTCGTACTGGCCGTACTGTCGGGCCTTGGCGGTGCACGCCTGTTCGCCGAGGGCGCCGGCAAGCATCAGGTAGTGGAAGAACTTCGCCTCCGGCTTGTACTTCCAGAACGCGTCCATGGTGTCGAGGACCTTGTCGTGGCGGCCCTCCTTGAACCAGGCGATGCGCTCCTCGTCGGCGGCCCGCGCCTCGGGCGTGAAGATGTGCACCGGGTCGCTGGCCTCGTGGTCGCGGATCTCGCGCAGCGGCCAGAAGGTGTGCGACAGCGCACCGGAGGCGATGACCAGAACACGACGGCCTGGGGTGGCGGCGATGCCGTCCGCGAGAGCGCGGCCCAGGCGCAGATGGTCCTCCATGTCGCCGGTCTGGCAGACCCCGATGGTCACCCACCGCTTGTCCGGCAGCCCCTCCCCCAGGAACTTCCAGAGGTTGATGGTGGCGTAGTAGATCGGCAGGTACTCGTCCTCGATCGCGGTGATCCAGGTGCCGTGCCGGTCCGCGAACTTCGCGATGTTGTGGGCGAGTTCGGGGTCGCCGGGGAAGTCGTACGGCATCCGGCACATGCCGCGCGGCAGTTCCTCGGAGGTGAACAGCCCGGCCCGGCGCTGCTGCGCGGTGACGACGAATTCGACGGTGGTGGCCCAGTGGGAGTCGAGGACGACGACGGTGTCGTAGTCGTCGGACTCGAAGACGTCCTTGCGGAGCTGGTGCAGGCCGGTGACGAGGGTGATCTCCTTGCCCTCATTCAATTCCAGCCGGTCGGCCTCGGGGAGCACGATGGTGGGTACGTGGGCGAGCAGCCCGGCTCCGACGATCTCGCCCATGGTTACTGCCATCCGTTCGGTGCGGTGACGGTGTTCTTGAGGTCGCAGTAGAAGTCGAAGCTCCAGGTGCCGCCCTCACGCCCGACGCCGGACTGGCGTGAGCCGCCGAAGGGGGCCTGGAGGTCGCGGACGAAGAAGCAGTTGACCCAGACCGTGCCCGCGACGAGCTGTGCGGTGACACGTTCGGCGCGCTCCTTGTCGCCGGTGGCGACGGTGGCGGCGAGGCCGAAGCGGGTGTCGTTGGCGAGGCGGACGGCTTCGTCCTCGGTGGTGAAGGTCTGGAGCGTGAGAACGGGTCCGAAGACCTCCTCCTGCACGATCTCCGAGTCCTGCGCGACATCGGTGAGCAGCGTCGGCGCATAGTACTGCCCGTCGCCGCGGTGTCCGCCGATGACCGCATGGGCTCCGGCGGCGAGCGCCCGCTGCACGAACCCGTCGATCTTCTCCAGCTGACGGGGGTGGATGTTGGGCCCGATGTCGGTGGCCTCGTCACGCGGGTCGCCCTGCTTCAGCGCGCTCGCCTTCTCGACGAACCGGCGCGTGAACTCCTCGACGACCGACTCCTCGACGAGGAACCGGGTCGCCGCGAGGCAGACCTGCCCGGCGTTGTCGTACTGCTCCACCGCGAGGTCCACGGCGAGGTCCAGGTCGGCATCGGCGAACACCAACAGGGGTGATTTGCCGCCGAGTTCGAGGCTGAGCGGGGTGAGATTCACGGCGGCGGACCCGGCGATGCGCTGGGCCGTCGGCACGGACCCGGTGAAGCTGATCCGGCGCACGTCCGGGTGCGAGGTGAGAGCGTCGCCGATCTCGGAGCCGTAACCCTGGACGACGTTGAACACCCCGGCGGGCAACCCGGCCGCGGCGGCGATGTCCGCGAGCAGTGAGGCGGTCAGCGGGGTCCACTCGGCGGGCTTGAGGATCACCGTGTTGCCGGCGGCGAGGGCCGGGGCGATCTTCCACGTCGCCAGCATCAGCGGCGCGTTCCACGGCGTGATCAGCACACTCGGGCCCGCCGGGTCCCAGCTCACCCGGTTCGTGTGGCCGCGCGTCTCGAAGTCCTCGTGGTCCAGCTTCAGCAACCAGTCCGCGAAGAACCGGAAGTTGTGCGCGACGCGGGGCATCACACCACGGCGGTGCGAACGCAGGAGAGCGCCGTTGTCGTTCGTCTCGACGATCGCCAGCTCCTCGATCCGCTTCTCGACGCCGTCGGCAATGGCGTGCAGGATGCGGGCCCGCTCCGCACGCGGGGTGGCCGCCCACGCGGGGAACGCCTCACGAGCGGCGGCAACGGCGGCTTCGGCTTCGGCCGGGCCGCCGCGGGCGACCTCACCGAGGGCGTTTCCGTCGATCGGCGAGACATCGGTGAACGTCTCGGCG
Source organism: Streptomyces sp. DG2A-72 (assembly GCF_030499575.1). Classification (NCBI taxonomy): domain Bacteria; kingdom Bacillati; phylum Actinomycetota; class Actinomycetes; order Kitasatosporales; family Streptomycetaceae; genus Streptomyces; species Streptomyces sp. DG2A-72. The sequence goes on along the minus strand of NZ_JASTLC010000001.1, from coordinate 8,979,149 downwards.
GACGCGACGCGTCGACCCCCGATCCAGTGCCGGGTGTCGACGGAAACCCCGGCGACAGTGATCTTGTCAGACATGAGAAGTGCTCCATTTGAACGAAGGGTGAGTACGCCTATCAGGGGCGCGCAGACGACGTACCGGCCTCCAGCAACCGCCCCCCGTCCCACACCACCCCGACCTGGCGGTAGTACGCGGCGATCGGCTCCCGGATCTCCAGCCGGGCCAGTTCCTCCGTCGGCGCCTCGAAGAGCTCCAGCTCGGCGTCACCGAGCCAGGGTTGCCCCCCTTCGAATGAGGCCGCACCGGACTCGATCAGCTCATCGAGAGCGAGCCCCTTGCCCTTCTCGATCGAAGGCAGCCATCGGTGATGGGCCATGGCGTGCCCGTTGACGAACCCGTTCGTCTGCGACGGCTCCCGCAGAGTGACGACCGCCTGCGCCAGGCGCCGGTCCGCCGCGGCCAGGGTCGCCCCGAACCGCGCTCCCGCCTCGATCCGTGGAGCGGGCCCGTACGGATGCGGACGCGTCTGGTGGATGGACCCGAGCTTCTTCGGATACCCCTGGTGCAGCCCGCGCGCGATGGCGAAGTCCTTGTCGACCCAGATGTACACACAGCGCGAGTACGTCTGCCCCCGGTACTGGCAGCGGACGACCGCGAACGCCTCCTTGTACTGGGCTCGTACCGGGTCGAGGAGTTCTTCGGCCGACGCCGAGCAGGACTGCCAGTCCGCCCAGATCAGCGCGACCGCACCGGGATCGTCGTCGGCCAACTCCAAGGGCTCGGGCAGCAGTTCACGTACCCGCGAGGGATCCGTGCGGTACTCGACGGTGAGCAGGTCGCCCGAGTAGTGCCACGGCGGGGAGGGGATCAGCGACGACGAACCGGTCGCCGTCTTGGGAGGGAAGTAACCACGGACACTGGCCATGACGTTCCTTAGGCGCTGGATGAGGGGGAGGTGGAGGTGAGCGACTCCACCCGGCGTATGACGTCGCGGCAGAAGGCCCCGACGCCGTGCGGGTCGTCGGTGAACTGCGAGGGCTTCACACAGAACGTCGTGAAGCCCTGCTCCAGTTGCTCGGGGATCGACTCCAGCGCCCGGCCGAGGTCGGCGCACGAGCGATCGTCCGGGAACACCGCGCGGGTGCCGCCGATCATCTCCAGGTCGGCGAGGTCACGGCCCTCGGCCGCCATCGCGTCGGCGAGGATGCGCATCTGCTCGGATGTCGGCCGGCCGAGCGGGTTGAAGGCGTGGCCGTGGCGGACGATCCGGCGCACCATGGCGTCGTGCATGCCGGCGCCGCCGAAGCAGAGCCTCGGGCCGTCGGGCCGGTGGGCCTTGGGCTCGAAGTAGACGTTCTCGAATCTGTAGTGCTCGCCCTTGTACGACACGGGGGACGGGCCCCACAACTTCGCCCAGATCTCCAGGTGTTCGTCGAGCAGCTTCCCGCGCCGGGAGTAGGGGACGCCCAGGGCGTCGTACTCGTCGCGGCTCCAGCTCACGTTGGGCAGCACCATCAGGCGTCCCTCGGAGAGCAGGTCGAGGGTGCCCAACTCGCGGGCGAGCAGCAGCGGGTGGCGCAGCGGGGCGATCACGGCGGAGGCGGCGAGGCGGAGGCGCTCGGTCACGGCCGCGATCGCGCCGAGCAGGATCAGGGAGTTGGGCCAGGGGGTGTACGGGTCCTGGTTGCCCGGCAGGGCGTAGTCGCGCGGGTTGCCCATGACGCCGTTCACGCCCGCGTCGGGGCCGAGCACGATGTGCTCGCTGATCATCACGGAGTCGAACCCGGCGTCTTCGGCCTCGCGGGCCCAGCGCACCAGCGTGGGCAGGTCGGCCCGGCCTCCGGTCATGGTCCAGTTCTCGCTGAGCACCAGTTGCATGCGGGGTGCTGGGACGGTCGTCATGGTCGTACGCACTCCGTTCTTCAGAGCATCCACGAGTACTCGTGGAACTCCCAGTCGGTGACGGCCCTGTCGAAGCGCGCCAGTTCCTGCCGCTTCAGGGCGGTGAACACCTCGGCGAAGCGGTCGCCCAGCGCCTGAGCGAGGAGTTTGTCCGTCTCCAGGGCGGTGAGTGCCGCGCCGAGCGAGGTGGGCAGCGGGGCGCCGTCGTCGCCGCGGGCGCCTGCGATGGGCGGCGGAGGTGTCAGGTCCCGTTCCATGCCGTCGAGTCCGGCCGCGAGCAGGGCGGCGATCGCCAGGTAGGGATTGGCCGCCCCGTCGCCGATGCGGACCTCGACGCGGGTGCCGTGGCCGCGCTCGGGCGGGATGCGGGCGAAGGCGAGCCGGTTGTCGTAGCCCCAGTTGGCGGTGACGGGGGCCAGTGAGCCGGGATCGGCGAGGCGCTTGAAGGCGTTGACGGTCGGGTTGAGGACGGCCATCAGGGCCGGGGCGTGCTCCAGGACGCCGGCCAGGAAGGACTTGGCGAGCGGGGCGAGCCCGTCGTCGGCGTTGCTGTCGGCGAAGAGGTTGGTGCCCTGCTCGTCAGTGACGGAGACGTGAATGTGCTGGCCGCTGCCGGAGCGGTCGGCGAATGGCTTGCCCATGAAGGTGGCCCGCATCCCGCGTTTCGCCGCGATCTCCTTGACCGCGTACTTGAACAGGAAGGCCCGGTCGGCCGCCCCGAGCGCGGGGCCGTGCCACTGGTTGATCTCGTACTGGCCACCGCTGAACTCCTGGAATCCCGCGTGGACCTGGAGGCCGAGCGCGCGGCACTCGCGGATCAGCAGGGGGAGCATGTCGTCGGGGTCGTAGGCCGTGCCGACGACGTAGCCGGCAGTGTCGCGGTCCAGGTAGCGACGCCAGCCGTGGGTGGCGGTGGCATCCTCACGGAGCAGGTAGAACTCCAGCTCGGGGGCGACGACGGGGTGCAGTCCGCGGGCGGCCAGCCGGTCGATCTGCCCGCGCAGCATGGACCGCGGGTCGAAGCCCAGCGGAGCGCCGCCCGCTGCGGGGTCGGTGACCTCGGCCAGCAGGTAGGCGATGCCGGGCGCGTAGCCGGGCAGAGCGAGTGTGTCGGGGTCGATCAGGGCGTCCGCGTCGGGCCAGCCACTGGCCGCCGACTCCGGTACGTCGAGCGGGTTGCCGCCGAGGTCGGTGACCATCAGGGCCTGGCAGAACGCCACTCCGTGGTCGGCGAAGTGCGGCAGTTCGGCGGTGGCGATCTCCTTGCCCCGGGCGACGCCGTGCAGGTCGCTCCACAGGACACGGACAAGGTCGATGCCCCGGCCGGACAGGTCGTCGGCGAGGGCCGCGAGCCGTTCGGCGCGTGCGGGCGGAGTGCTGTCTGACACCGGGGGCCTCCGGTTCGCCGGAATTTCGTTTGAGACCAAACAATAGACACGACCGGACCGCACGGCAAGAGGCGCGCCCAGTGCACACCCCTTTGCCGAGTCGAGACATCCAGACCATTGCCGACAGGCGGAACCCGGAATAACGTACGGGCCCAAACGATAAGCATCGGCTCCACCCGCGCCCGCCGCCCGTCTCCCGACCGCCATCGCCGCCGCACGTCCGCGGCTCTTCCCGGATGGAGCGATCCATGTCGCACCAGACCGCACCACCGAGCACCACGCCCCAAGCCGCACCCACCGCGGGCACCCTGTCCCTCACCGACGTGGTGGCACAGTCGGTCGGCTTCATGGGCCCGGTCTTCTCCGTCTCCGTCCTGCTCCCGATGCTCGTGGGCATCACCACCGCCACGGGTAACGGCGCCGGCGCCGCCGCCCCGCTCGCGGTGCTCATCGGCACCATCGGCATGCTCGGCATCGGCTGGATCGTCTCCGCCTACGCCCGCCGCATCCGCGCCGCCGGATCGCTCTACAACTACGTCACCGAAGGTCTCGGCACCCGCCTCGGCGCCGCCGCCGGATACGTCTACTACCTGGGCGTCCTCGTCCTCGGCGCGGGCATCGCCGTACTGATCGGCGGCACTCTGTACGACGACCTCAAGGCCGAGTTCGGCTTCGACGCCGTGCCCGTGTGGGCCTGGCAGCTGATCGTCCTGGCGATCGTCGTCGCCGTCGTGCACATCGGCGTCCAGATCTCGGTCAAGATGCAGCTGGCGCTCGCGCTGGTCTCCATGGCCGTACTGACCGTCTTCTTCGTCTACCTGATCGTCAAGGTCGGCGGCGACAACAGCCTGACCGCCTTCAAGCCCTCCAGCTCGGCCCAGGGCCTCAGCGGCATCGCCTTCTCCGTGATCTACGGCGTACTGCTCTTCACCGGCTTCGAGGCCGCAGCCAACCTGGCCGAGGAGACGGCCGAACCCCAGCGGTCCATCCCCCGGGCCGTCCTCATCTCACTGATCGCCTCCGCCGTCTTCTTCCTGCTCGGCTGCTACGCCCAGATCGCCGGCTTCCACTTCGACGTCTCCGCCGTCGCAGAGAACGCCGGAGCCCCGCTCACCACGCTCGCCTCGCCGGGCATGTACGGCGCCACCTGGCTGGCCCGCCTGGTCGAACTCGTCATCCTCCTCGACATGCTGGCCGTCTACATCGGCATCTCGGTCTCCGTCACCCGCGGTGTGCTGACGATGGCCCGCGACGGCTGGCTGCCCAAGCAGCTCACCCGGGTGAACGCCCGGCGCGGCACCCCGATCGGCGGCACCGCGGTGGTCGCCGTCGCCTACCTGCTGATCCTCCTCGTCAGCCAGGCGTTCCCGAAGGGCGTCTCCGTGCCCGGCCTGCCGGACTACTTCAGCTGGTACGCCTGGCTGTCGGCGTTCGGCATCTTCTGCCTGGCCTCGATCTACCTCGCGATGTGCTTCGGCGCACCCCGCGGACTGCGTGGGCACGCGAGCCCGGCCAAGGTCTGGGGCGCCGCGGTCATAGGCGTGCTGATCACCGGAGGCGCGCTCTTCGGCTCCGTGTACAAGGTGCCCTCCCCCACCATCTGGGCGGCGCTGGGGGCCATCGGCTGGTGCGCGCTCGCCGTGGTCGCCGCCGTCGCGGTCAAGTCCCGTACGGCGGTGACACGTTGACCGCAGCACAGCCGCCCGTCTATCTGGTCGCCGGAGCGAGCAGTGGCATCGGCGCCGCCGTCGCCGAGCGCGCGTGCGCCGCCGGGGCCCGGGTCGCCGTCTGCGGACGGCGACCGGACGCCCTCGCGGCGGTCGCCGCCCGCTGCGGCGCCACCGCGCACGTCGCCGACGTCACCAGCCGCACGGATGTGGAGCACCTGGTCGAGTCGGTCGTACGCGAACACGGCCGGCTCGACGGGGTCGTGGCGAACGCCGGGGTCATGCGCCCCGGCGGGGTCCTCGACCTCAGCGACGAGGACTGGGACGCCACCCTGGCCACCAACCTCACCTCGGTCTTCCTGCTCGCCCGCGCCACCATCGGCCAACTCACCGCCACCCGGGGCGCGTTCGTCACCGTCGGCTCCATCGCCGGCCTGCGCGCGCCCACCGGCATGTCCGCCTACGCCGCATCCAAGGCCGGCGCGGCGATGCTGACCACCACCATCGCGGCCGAGTTCGGCCCGCTCGGCGTGCGCGCCAACACGGTCTGTCCCGGCTGGACCCGCACCGAGATGGCCGACGAGGAGATGCGCGAGTTCGGCGGCCCGCTGGGCATGAGCGTCGAGGAGTCGTACGAGGCCGTCACCGCGCTGGTCCCCCAGCGCCGCCCGGCCGCCGCCGAGGAGATCGCCGACGCCGTGCTGTGGCTCCTCGGACCGCGGTCCTCGTACGTCAACGGCACGACCCTCACCGTCGACGGCGGCACCACGGTCATCGACCCCGGCGCGGTGCCCTTCGACTTCCGGATCACCCCACGTCAGAACCAGGACTGAATGATGGATCTGAAACTGACCGGCCGTACGGCCCTGGTAACGGGCGGCGCCAGCGGCATCGGCCGTGCCGTCGTCACCGCGCTGCTCGCCGAGGGGGCGCGGGTCACGGTCCTCGACCGCGCCCCGCGGCCGGCGGACCTGCCCGGCTCCGTCCACTGGCACACCGGCGACGTGACCGACGAGGACGCGGTCGCGGGCGCCGTACGGGACTGCGAAGGCCTCGCCGTCGCCGTGGGCTGCGCCGGCATCTCCGGCCCCATGGGCAAGGCACCCACCGACATCTCCCGCGCCGACTTCTCCCGTACCGTCGAGGTGAACCTCACCGGCCAGTTCCTGCTGGCCAAGCACGCGGCGGGGGCCATGCGGGAGTGGGGCGGCGGGGCGATCGTGTTCGTCGCCTCCAACTCCGGCTTCGTCGCCGCGCCCGGCATGGCCGCGTACTGCGCCTCCAAGGGCGGCGTCCTGATGCTGGCCAAGGCGCTCGCCACCGACCTCGACCCGTACGGCGTGCGGGTCAACTGCGTGGCCCCCAGCATCGTCGACACCCCGATGTCCCGGGCCGACCTCGGGCTCGTCGAGGCCGGCTTCGACGACCAGCCGTTCCCGGTACACCGCCCCGAGGAGATCGCGGCGGCCGTCTGCTATCTCGTCTCCGACCTGGCCCGGGGTGTGAACGGCACCACCCACGTACTCGACTTCGGCGGCTTGGCCCGGTCCGCGTTCCCCGCCTGACCGACCGTCCCAGCAACCGGCTCCGCCCTGCAGCGCGAACTCCCTCTGAAGCACGTACGAGGCATGCGCCGCCGTTCCCGGGCGGGCCTCGGCGTTGTCCCACCGTTCGAACGCGCGTCACACCAGCGCGCCGGCGGCCTCTCAGGCCGTCCCTGACAACGCCCCTGCGGGCGAGTGCTTGCTCTGAGCAGGCATTTCACTGATCCCGACTACGGGAGATCGCCGATGCGCTCGACGCCGAGCCCCAGCCGACCGATGACGTTCTTTTTCTGACCAGTCCTCTCGGGCCGTTCCTGTGGCCTGGTCGACGTGCTCGCGCGGCATGTCTCTTGCGCACGGAGGCCGCGGTCACGATGCCGACTGGAAGACGAGCGCTTGGCTTGGGTCGCATTGTCAGCCATCACGGGCATCCTTTACCTCGCTCCGGAGAAGAGGGAAGGACACATCCTTCCCTGAGCAGGTGCAGCTCGCCTCCCGTTGCGTCACTGTCAGTCCGACCGGTGCGTCATCACGGCTTACAAACTGGTACCGCGGCTCCGGTCCCTGACGGTGGAACATCCGATACCTCCGCCCCGTGCACTCCGACTGCAGTCGGGACCACCCAGGACTGCTGTCTGAACTCAACTCTCCGCGGTCCTCGGGTCCCACTCCGGGTGGAACTCGATGCCGAATTCCTTACCGGCGGCCTCGTAGTCCTCGGGAACCGGAGCAATCAGCCGACCCGGGAGCGTCGGGGAACCGGTCGGCACGCCGATGGCGTGCACGAACCGCTCGATGGTTCTCGTGGCGGTCCTTCGACCCGGATTCGACCCCGACGGTTTGTTTGCCTGAAAAACATGACCTCTGACCTGCGGAAATGCAGAGCGGCAGACGAGTCAGGCTATACGCGCAGTTCACGAGGCTATGGTGGCGGCGGGTCATGGTGTCTCGGGCAGGGTGGTCGGGTCGGTGGTGGCCATCACAAGCCGGATCACCCCGTTGGGACCCCGACCAGCCCAGCTGGGCGTCGGCGGCCCGCCCGAATGCGGGCGGCTCTGTGCCAGGGTGAGTCGGCCCTGATGGGCCCCGGAGCACGATCGCCACCGCGGCCTGTCGATACGGCACGATCGGGACAGCCACAGAGAACCGAGCTCCATGACAGCTGCAGCGCTCCGGCCCTCATGAACCGCCGGTCGAGGTCCGCGGTGCCGCCGACCCTGCCCAGTACGCCGGACCCGGCGGCGTGCACCTCCGCCCACGAGGGGAGGGCAGGCCATCCCTCGCCACCCCGCCTGCTGCGATCGCAGTAGACGCAAGTCTGCGAACGGCCAAGGCCTTCGCCTCGTACAGGAGAGTGCGATCCCCGTCGTGATGAGGAAGTCGTAGCCGAGGCATCAGCGAGGACGTACTGGCGTGGCCCGGGCTTCCAGGATTCCTCACGAAGAACGCCGTACTGCCGCTCCAATCAGGCGGACAGCCACCTCCTCGGTGAGTCGGCCCTGTCCCTCTGAATGTCCCGGGGGGCGGTCCGGCATCCCCCACCACGACCGGCGGCCGCGGCGGCGGTTCGTTGTCTCGGCTGTGCGGGTGCCGACGGTATGCCCGGCTACGGAGAGGAAGGCGAGTTGGTCGGGGGTGAGGTCGACGGCGACCTGTCGTGCGAGCTTAGGACATCTCGATGGTCATCCGCCTCCCCTGGTCCCCGCTCACTACCCTCCCTACGTGACAGTCGATGCCCGGCGAACATTTACGTGCCAGGAGACCTGGCGTGCATGGCAGTTGCAGGGCTGCGTCTGCAATCTCTGCAGGCGCGCGATTCCCTTCGACCTGATGCAGGGCGACCACATCGTGCCATGGAGCCAGGGCGAGCGGACCAGCAGCGAGAACCTCCAGGCAATCTGCGGTTCCTGCAATCTGCGCAAGGGCAGCACGGCGCAGTCGGTCGTGAGTGTCCGATTCTCCGCCGACCGGCTCAGCCCGAGCACGGCACCATTGAGCACTGTGCATCGTGAAGTTGCTGGTCACGGGTCTGGTGTGCGTGGGGTTCGGGGTGCTCGTGCTGGTCGTGGGCGGATGACTTCGGTGAAGATCGTCGGTCACCGGGAGACTTCGCGGTTCGTGAGGACGAGCAGGGACCTGACCAGGGCGGTCGCCCGCGTCGGGTCGGTGCGGACCTTGCCGAGCACGCGCCAGTTCTTGAGGTGGGCGAAGCCGTGCTCGACCGGTGCCCGGACCGCTTCCAGTGCGGTGTTCGACAGTTTCTGTCCTCGTGTCAGGGGGCGGCTCCGGGCGGGTTTACGAAGTAGCGAAGATCATGTGGCGGTCACGTACCGTCAGTCGGCGAGCGGTGGCGGAGCATCGTTGGCGCTGCTGACGGAGGTGAGCGGGCGCATGCGGGCATGCTACCGGCCGGTTCGCCAGCCGCCACGGAGAGTACCGAGCAGGCCCTTCGCCCACTACGACGAAGAGGCCACGGCTCGCGCCGGGGGCGCCCGCGACGCGTCGTGAAGGGAAGCAACTCCACGCTGGAGTAGCTGTTTTAAGCCAAACACACCTTTACAGAATATCGCGCCTTGTTTGATCAAGAATGCGTCAGTTTTACTGTGGCCTCCTCAGTAATGGCCTGAACCACGGAGGCGAGAATTGAAACGAAGACGCAAGTTACGAACCTTGATCACTTTTGTGATCGCAGCACTTCTCGCGACGGCCCTGACTGCTGGCCAGGACGCCGACCACGGGTCTTCATCGGGAGAGAAGACCAGTGACACCAAGGTCTGGGAACGGTCGAAGAAGCCGATGACACCCGAGGAAAGAACAGAACTTTCCCGGTACATGCACCAGCACTCCCCCGACTACGAAGAGCTGGCGTCGCAGAAGAAGCGGAAGGCGGTTGCCGAGGCAGACTTAGAAACCTGCCGCAACGCCCCCTACCCGGCCGGCAAACGCCACATGATCATGGACCGGCTGACCTGGTGCGCCATGGGTGACATCCTGTACCAGACCAGCCGCGGCTCCATCCGGTTCCGGCTGACGGCCCTGGGCAAAGCGAGCTCAGGGCCGGCGGAAGCTGACCGCAACGTCGATGTGTGGATCCACCTGGACAACTGGCGCACTACCGGGACCCCGGACTGGACCCAGCGCTTCGGGCTGAAAGGGATATGCCACCCAAAGACGGGTGGCGTGACCTGCAACGACCAAGGTGGCCGAACTGCCCCGCTCAGCGAGTGGCGTTACCTCGATGACGTCAACGAGTGGGTGACCTTCTTTTCCCCGGAAGGATCGTTGTCCGGCGACAAGGTCGCAAACTCGACCTTCGACATCGAGTTCACCGCGCAGGAGGTGAACAGGATCGAAGATGTTCCCTTCCGCTGCGACTCGGCTACCTACGTGGGGTCCGCGCGTGGATGTGTCTTCGATGACGATGAGCCGGTCACCTATCGATTCGATTCGCGTCCTGAGTGGGTAGAGCAGACGGAACACGTCTGGGAGGCACAGAACACTCCCGACCGGACGAAGCCTTCCTCGCAATACAAGAAGCAGATACCTGGCTCCCCCAAGAGTAAAGATCCGCTCACGAGGCGCTTCAGCGCAAGCGACAACAGGGCGAACAGAGACAGGTCCACCCTTCAGTGCAGGAACTACTTCGGCCGTTACTCTGACGCGCTGTCGTATCCCCGCGACTGTGACGAGTACCCGTACGCATCCACCTATGAGGGATCCGCAACGGGCGTGAACGGGATCGAACCCAATGACGGGTTCCGGCATTTCTCCGTGAAGCCGATCAACGCCGAACACAATCAGCTCGCTGGAACCGACCTCACGGCGCACTTCTACGTATCAAGTCGCATACTCGACGGCGACAGGTTCTACGTCCACCTGATCACCCCCTCCGGGGGCGAGTACAACGGGCCCAATAAACCGAGCGGGGCCGCTGCTCCCGTCACCTACCACCAGTGCGAGGGAAATGCCGTGGTGGAAGCCAAACAAGCAGCCCCCAAGGCGTACCCGGAGGACGTGTTCAACAAGTATGCCGCCACCACGCGCAATGGCTGGACGGGAGGGGACTCCACCTACAGCGTCACCATGCCCGACGGTCGCCGCTTGTGGATGTTCTCCGACACTTTCCTCGGTCCGCTGAACGACGACGGCACCCGGCCGACAAGTGCGGGCCTGATCAACAGCTCCTTCGTGGCCCAGGTCGGAGACAACCTCACCACCATTAAGGGAGGCTCGGACAGCAACCCCAAAGCACTCATGCCTCCCCAGGCGGACAAACACTGGTACTGGCTCGGAGACGGCCTCATCACCACCATCGGGGGAAAGAAGAAACTACAGGTCGTCTTCCACGAGTGGTACAAGTTCGGCGAGGGCCTCTGGGACTTCAAGATCAAGCGATCACTCGTGGCAACCTTCGACCCTGACGATCTCACCGCTCCCGAGTGGATGCAGCCGCTGCCCGCCGAAGCAGGCGTCCAGTGGGGAGCAGCCGTCATGTCAGCCGATCAGAGCGACGACGGGTACACCTACATCTACGGTGTCGATGACGCACCCACCCACAAGGGCATGAGGATTGCTCGCGTCAAGGGAACCAACATTGCCGACCCGGACAAGTGGCAATACCTCAACTCCGCCAGAGGCGAGTGGATGTATGGCGAGACCGAGGGCGACAACGCACTGACGGGCGTCGCCAACGAATACAGCGTCACCCCATTCAAGGGCAACTACGTCCTCGTCAGCCAGGACAGCACCGTAGCGTTCAGCGGAAAGATCCGTATGTGGAACGGCTGCGATCCCTACGGCCCCTTTGGCTCCTGGGTAGGCCACGACGAGGTCTATCAAATGCCTGAACCGGGTCCTTACGGAGACTGCACCGAGAAAGAAGAAGACGGAAAGTGCTTCTCTTACAACGCACACGTCCACCCTTCACTGTCGAGTGACAGCCGCTGGATCCTGTCCTACAACGTGAATAACTTCGACAGCAACATCGCGCCCGGCGCCGCACACTATCGTGATCCCACGATCTACCGGCCGCGATTCGTTTCGTTCACTCTGGAGACTTCCAACGTCAAACGGAGCGAAGCGAACATCAAGTACTCGACCCAGCAACCGCAGAAGACAGCGATACCCTGTCGACCAGAACAACGCCCTCTGGCCGGGGTATTCTCCCTGGTCCGCGGAAAACCCTGCCCGTAACGCATAACTGCTCGGCATGTGTGGTGTCCGCGCTGCCGTCCGGCAGCGCGGACACCACACTGTGACCGTCATCTACGACGACGAAGGAGTGGAACATGTCGGTTGAAGAGTCCTGGGAGAAGATCGAACAGTGGATAGTCCGGCATGCACCGAACGAGCCTGCTTTGCCAGGGCCGTGCACTCCCTCGGGCATCCAACAACTTCATGATCAGCTCGGGGTACACCTACCGGAGGACGTGGAACGTTCCCTGCTCCGCCACGACGGCTCCGGCATCACCACGATCATCCCTCCCGGCTTCACGCTGCTCAGCACCGAAGACATTCTTAAGAAGCACGCATCATGGCTACGTTTCGCCATGACGGACGACAGTAACCTGAGCGAAACCGATAAACCCTTCATCGTGCCCATAGCCGCTCTGAGTAGCAACATGCTCCTTGTTGACACCAGAACGGGAAAGCTGGGCTGGTGGGACATCGAGAGCCCCTACTCGTCCGACGCGCAACTTCCCGGGGGAACTTTGTCGTCGGTTCTCGATTTCGTCGGGAACCTGCTCGCCTCGCCGCGCCCTTGGATCGCAATACTGCCGGGTGATGAGGAGTGGGAGGCCACGGACGCCCATCCGGACTTTCCCCGAACGTTGATCTGGACGGAGGACGAGCTGCCCGCGCCCCAATGAGACCTGTGGAACATGAAGTACGCAGGTCATGGGTCTGGTGTGCGGGGCGGGCAGGATACTCGCGCTGGTCGTCGGCGGGTGTCCATGGTGAAGATCGTCTGACCTGTCGGCCGGGGCCGTTGCCGGGTTCTGCTGCGCCAACCGCAGTGCCGCTCCTACGATCCGTGGCCGGGCCGGTGCGCCGGGAGGGCGTGGGGAGGGCGTGGAGATGCTGCAGCTGGAGCGGATCACGGCTCGCCGGAATGAACTCGACACGCTTGCCGAGGGGTTGGCCAAGCAACTGGCGGAGGTCCAGGCCGAGCAGGAGGAACTGGTGATCGCCTAGCGGGTCCTGAACCGGCTGGCCGAACAGGACCGGGCTGCGCAGGAGGCCGCCGCGGCCGTCGCCCCGACGGCGGCCCGGGTGGCGGGGCGGGCGGTCCTGCTGATCCCACACCGCAGCGAGAATCCCGACGAGGCCGCGCTGCCCGCCGACTACCGCAAGATCCTGGCGATCGTGCGGGCTGCCGACGGCCCGATGCAGGTCAGGGCCGTCAGCGAGGAGCTGGGCCTTGAGGTGACGGTGCGCGGGAAGCTGGAACCGCTGCGGGCGAAGCTGACCAAGCTCGGCGACCGCGGCCGACTGCACAAGCGTCCCGACGGCAGGTTCACCGCACGCTCGTAGGCGTAGGCAATGCGGGCGCCGACGGAGCGTAACTAGCGGGCCCCCGGCGGCAGTTGAGTTTAGGGTGAAGAAAAACAACCATCCCGTCGAGGGCCCTGACGACCTTGTCTGCACTGCCTGCCTGCCGCTGTCGAGTGCCACCCTGAACTGGCTCGCCAGCCTGATACGCGGCCACCTGAAGAAGATCGGCTCGCGGTGGCGGGCCCTGCCCGCGGGGAAGATCGCCGCCATCGTGCTGGCGGTACTGCGCTGTGACCAGCGGCCGGGCGACCTGGCCGGCGGCAACCAGATACACCGCACCACCGTGACCCGGTGGGTGCGGGAAGTCGTCGGCCTGCTGGCCGCCCGCGCCCTGCGCCCGGACCGCGCCCTCAAAAAGATCGCCCACAAGGGTGGCGGGGTGGTGCTGCTGGACGGCACGCTGATCCGCACCCGGCGGCGCACCGGCAAAGAGGACCGGAAGAACTACTCCGGCAAGAGCAAATGCCATGGCCTGCTCGTCATCGCGCTCACCGACGACCGCGGCCGGCTCCTCTGGGTCTCGGCGGCCCGGCCCGGACGGACCTCGGAGATCACCGCCTGCCAGCACGACCAGCTCACCGCCAGGCTGCGGGCGGCCGGCCTTGGCGCCATCGCCGACCTGGGCTTCGTCGGCCTCGACGACAGCGGCCCCGACATCGACCCGGCGGTGATCACCGGCTACAAGGCCGCCCGGAACCGCCCCCTGACACGAGGACAGAAACTCTCGAACACCGCACTGGAAGCGGTCCGGGCACCGGTCGAGCACGGCTTCGCCCACCTCAAGAACTGGCGCGTGCTCGGCAAGGTCCGCACCGACCCGACGCGGGCGACCGCCCTGGTCAGGTCCCTGCTCGTCCTCACGAACCGCGAAGTCTCCCGGTGACCGACGATCTTCACCGAAGTCATCCGCCCACGACCAGCACGAGCACCCCGAACCCCACGCACACCAGACCCGTGACCAGCAACTTCACGATGCACAGTGCTCAATCAAGTTCAGCAGTTTCAAGTTCCGTGACGTCGGTACCAGCGCCGGGTCCGGTCCCGCGCGTCTTCGCCTAGCCTTCCGCGCCATGAGAAAAAAATCGGTCCGCTCGCCGGGATGCATCGCGACCGCCGTGGTCACGCTGTGGCTCGTGCTGTACGCAGTCGCTGAGCTGACGAACTATACCGACCACGGCGAGCACCGGGACGAACGGCTGGACAGCCTATGAGACTTGGAGCGCGTCTGCGAGGACCATGCCGGGTATGAGAGTGCGGCGGCCTACCGCGACCCGGCACCGCATCCGCTGGTGGTCTTCCCTGTGACGGGGGATCCCGACTTCGTCACAGGGCCGGAACCGGCTCCGGAGGATGTGCAGTTGGTGGCGTGCGCCACGTTGATCGGTCGCGTGTCGGACACCTCGATCGCCGCCTGCGCGTACAAGGACCATTCCGGCTCGTCCTATCGCGTCGACTACTACCAGGGCCGGTACCGTGCCACTGTCTACGAGGCGCGAACCGGCCGCACGGTGGGCTCCATCCCGCCTGAACGGTCCCGACAGTCAGGAGGAGTCGAGCCTTCGGGAACGGACTGTTCAATCGCGCTGACAGACTACGAGACGGGCAGTGCGAAGCGATGAATGACGCCGGACGTTGCAGAGCCCTCACCCTGGAGAGTCGCCCAGGGGGCACTACCCTGTGGCCAACTCCGATGCTTGGAGTGGCCAACTATCTCTGAGCAAAATGGCCAACCGTAGTTGAACACCGGCCGCTCACCAGCGGACTTCTCGACGTCTCTGGCCACTTACCACTGAAGGTCACAAGTGGTGTGACGCTCATGTGACTGAGCGCTTCAGTTGGTTGTGACCGCTCTTCCGTGAAGCCTCGGCTTGCTTGCGTACCGGAGTGGCCCGCAGTTGGCGTACGGCTGGTGGGAGCTTAGTTGCGGCTTCCTGCTGGGTGCTCAGCCTCGGTGCGTTGCGACGCCCAGAGCTTCGATGGCATCGACGATGACCTGTGGTGCTGCGCCATCGGTCACCAGGACATCGACGCGGTCGAGTGGTGCGATCATGGCCAGCGCGGTGCGGGTGAACTTGCTGGCGTCAGCGGCCAGCAGCACGCGTCGTGCCTGGGTAATGGCCAGACGCTTCACAGCGGCGTCGGCCAGGTTGTAGGTGGTGATCCCGTCCGTGACGGAGACGCCGCAGCAGGTGAGGATCGCGGTGTCGAAGCGCAGGGCGCGCAGGCTCGCCTCGGCCAGCGGCCCATTGACGGCCAATTCTCCGGGCCGCAGGTCGCCGCCGGGCAGGATGACCCGGGTCGGTGCCGCGGCCGACAGGACATTGGCCGCCTGCAGGGACAGTGGCATGACCGTCACCCGGCGTCCGGCCAGGGCGCGAGCGATATGCAAGGCGGTGGTCCCGCCGTCGAGCAGGACCGCCTCCCCGTCCTGGACCAACTCGGCGACCGCAGTGCCGATGGCGTGCTTGGCCTCAGCGTTGTCCAGTTCGCGGAAGACGAACGGGGGTTCATCCCCGCGCGCGAGGTCGCTGACGGCCCCGCCCCGCACCCGCCGCAGCGCACCCAGCGCGGCCAGCTGCTCCAGATCCCGGCGGATGGTCACCTCAGAAGCGCCCGTCGCCTGGGCCAGCTCGGACACATCGACCTGCCCGCTTTCACGAAGACAATTCATGATTGCCAGATGCCGTTCCGAAAGCTCCATATGACTATCCAATCGCTACCGGTGTGCGTTATCAAGGAGAGGCTGCAACGCTCTACGCCGGATCGGCAGGGAATGGAGCATCCATGCGGTTACGTTCACGGCGGATACGGCGTGACACCCAGCACGACGGAGCCTCCGGCTACCGCGCCGTTCTCACGGCGCACGGGGCGCCGCCGCTGGTGGTGTGGTCACTGCTGGGGCGGCTGGCGTTCGCAATGACGAACCTGAGCCTGCTGCTGTACGTGAGCGCGACCAGCGGTTCCTATGCCTTGGCCGGGAGCATGACCGCGGTCAGTCTGATCGGCACGGCCGCCGGGGCGATCGGACAAGGCCGACTGATCGACCGGTTCGGGCCCAGCCGCCCCCTGCTCGTCCTGGCAGCAGCGTACGGCCCGCTGAGTCTCGCGCTGATCGCCATGGTCTCTGCCCAGCGTTCACTGAATCTTCCG
The DNA here is from genome assembly GCF_030499575.1 of Streptomyces sp. DG2A-72. Lineage (NCBI taxonomy): Bacteria > Bacillati > Actinomycetota > Actinomycetes > Kitasatosporales > Streptomycetaceae > Streptomyces > Streptomyces sp. DG2A-72. The sequence continues at coordinate 8,962,946 of NZ_JASTLC010000001.1, read as the reverse complement.
CTGGTCTGCGTGGTCCTCGCCCAGAGCGCCACACAGCCGTTGCTGGCCGTCGTGTCCCGGTCGATGTGGCCGCGCCTCGTCCCGGCGGTCTCGCCGCGTCGGACGGCATACAGCTACGAGACCATCAGCACCGAAACTTGCTATCTCATCGCCCCGGCCATCGCCGCCACTCTGGCCGCAACGCTGTGGCCGGGAACTCCTCTGACTTTGGCCTCCGGTGTCATTACCATGGCGGCCATCGGCTTTGCCCTGGCCCCGGCCGCACGTCGACACCGCGGCGCAGAACGCAGTGCCGTGCAGTCGCCGGAGCACACGCAAGCGGTCCTGCACCATCGAGGAATGCCGATCCTGCTGATGGCCGCGCTGGGATTCGGTGTCGGAGTCGGTTTCGTCGCGGTCGGTGTACCGGCCGCAGCAAGCGCACTCGGTATGCCGACGGCCGCCGGATTGCTGCTGGCCGCCTGGTCCGTCAGTTCCGTCGTGGGCGGACTCGGCTACAACCGTCGCCCCCGGCCCTCCGAAGCATCCCTGCGGTTGCCGTTGTTGATGGCGGCCTTCGGCCTGCTGCTCTGCCCGGTCTTCATCGGCGGCTTTTACGGCATCGCAGCAGCGATGATCCTCACGGGCCTCACCCTGGCTCCCCAACTCACCACTCAGAACACCCTCCTGGACTCGCTCGTACCGCCCCATCAGGTCTCGGAAGCCTTCGGATGGGTCACCACCGTCATCGCCCTGGGCAACGCCGCCGGCCAGGCCGCGAGCGGAGCCGTGATCGAACACAGCGGTCACAAGATGGCGTTCCTCATCGGCATAGCGAGCATCCTCGGCTTCACCGCAGTGGTCAGCTTCGGCCGACGCCGCCTTCAGGTCACGGACGTCTTCGACTCGGGTGTCAGCCGGTCGAAGACGGCAGCCCGGACAGTGGCGACGTGACTGGGGGCGGCCTGCTCTAGGGCGGTCAGCCCCTCGTCCGTCAGCACGGCGAGCTGGGCCCGTCCGTCCCCCGGCGCGTCCTCGCGGCGCACCCAGCCGCGCTCCTCCATGCGGCTGACGGTGTAGGAGAGCCGTGTCCGGGCGATCTTCAGCTGTTCGGCGAGGTCTGTCATGCGCAGCCGTCGCTCGGGGGCCTCCGAGAGGAACACCATCACCGAGTAGTGCAGGTGGCTGAGGTCGGCCTTGTGCCGCAGTTGCTGGTCGAGAGCGTCCTCCAGTACCAGGCTGAGGTCGCGGTAGGCGCGCCAGGCGCGCTGCTCCTCGGGGGAGAGCCAACGGGGTTCCATGGATCGCACTCTAGTGAGAGCTCCTTCGAGGGCCGTCTCTCCGACGGGGTTCCGGGGGGCCTGACAGCGCCGGCATACAGGTGGTTATAGCCGACCGAACTCGTCAAACGCGAAGCCCCGGTCCGGGAAGCGGTCCAGGACCTCTTCGATCCGGTCCAGCTTCGCCTTCCGCTCGGGGTCCGGGGACTCGCGTAACGCCTCGCGGCCAATGCGGATCACACGGCCGTGGACTTTGCGCAGGTAGGCGACGCGTTCGCGCAGTGACCAGCGGGTGAACGGCTGGCCGAGTTTGGTGGGGCGGGTGGTGGCCGTCTGGACGACGAATTCCTCGTCGTCACGGTTGAGCAGGCGGGAACGGTCTCCCGCCCACTGAGGGTCCAGGCAGGCCAGGCTGATCTCGTTGAACCGGTGGATCACATCCCGGACGGTGTCCTCATCGGCCTGCACCAGCTGGGCGATCACCGGTACCCGGTTCCCGTCGGCCGAGGCCAGCAGCATCATCGCCCGCCGGTAGGGCACCGTGCTCGTGCTGCCCTGGCGAACGATCTGCTGCAGCTTCTGCCCCTCCTGATCGGTCAACCGGCGCACACGGACAGGCTCAGCCACCACACCCCCAGCCATCAGATCGGACGTCACCGCACATCCAACCGCCACGACCACCAAACCGGCGAACCTATGCGGCCACAGCACTAGGCTGACCAAGCCGACCATCGCCGTGCTGGAGGTGTTGCTGGCGTCGACGGACGATGCCCCTGCGTGGGGGCTCAGCATTTGCCGCGATGCCGACCTCGGCTCCGGCACCGTGTACCCCATCCTCGATCGGCTCAAAGGGCACGGCTGGGCCTCCAGCTGGACCGAGACCGAGCCGCATCCCGGGCGTCCGCCCCGGCGGTACTACGAGCTGACGGCCCAGGGGCGCTCGCTCACAACGAGCGCGCTCGAGGCTCGGCGAGCCAGGCAGCAACATGTCCTGCGATGAGTGGGCGGTCCGGCGTGAAGCTCGTGCGTAGGCACCACCACCGGAATCGCCGGCTGCGCCCTGAGGCCTTCCTAGCTGTACTGACCCGGGACATTGGTTGAGCGGCTCAGCGAGGGGCGCTCTGGGGAGATGCGTTGTCGCTGAGCCGGCGGGCCTACCCGATGCCGTTGACCAGTTGCTCGATACGTGGTTGGTCGAGCAGTGAGTAGATCTGGACGATTCGGCCGTGGGAGATCACGAAAGCCATGATCGAGACGGGCTGGTGGTTGGTGCGGACGACGACAGCCGCGCTGCCGTTTAGCGTGATGGGCTGGAACGTGGCGTCCGGGATGGCGAATGTCGCTGCGCGTCGTGTCACGTTCTCTGGGCCGCGAATCGTGGCGGACGTGGCAGGCCGGGTGGCTCCGCCGTCGGCGTGGAATGTGATCTCGGGGTGCAGCAGAGTGAGAAGCGTGTCGATGTCACCGTCGCGGGATGCTGCGAAGAAGGCGTTGACCACGCTGCGTTGACTTGCGGGATTGGTCTCAATCTCGGCGGGATCTACGGCGTGCACTCGTTGACGCGCGCGGCTGGCGAGTTTGCGGGTAGCTTCGGTCGACTTGCCGAGGACGTTGGCGATCTCACTGAACGGCATTCCGAAGGAGTCGTGCAGCACGAACGTGAGGCGCTCTGGTGGCGTCAGACTTTGTAGAACGATGTGGAGCGCCAGGCTGACCTGCTCGGCGAGAAGAGCCTGATCCTCTGGGCTCAGTGCCTGGTCGGGGCGCACGTGGAGTTCGGGCCCGGCTGCGTCTGTTGGACTCTCGGGTCGCGCGGTTCGCGCTCTCAGCTTGTTGAGACATGTGCGTGAGACGACGGTCGTCATCCATCCATCGAGGTTGGTGACGACGGCGACGTCTGTTGCGCCGGGACGGCTGAGGCGCACCCAGGCATCTTGGACAGCGTCTTCTGCATCCGCGCTGTTGCCGAGGATCCGGTAGGCCAGTGCGGTCAGCCGTTGACGGCTCTCTTCGAAGTGTCGGCTGAGCTGTTCAGCAGAGTCCATCCAGTCACGTCCTCGTGTTGCGGGGTGTCAGTGCCTGTGACACGCCTACGAGCGAGAACGTGACTGGAGCACGATGTGATGACCCCGAACCAATCAGCGCCAACCCTAGATGCCCGACAACGACGCCGGATGGCGCTGCTGGCCTTGTGTCTGGCTGGCTTCTTGATCCAGCTCGACGTCACGATCGTCAATGTCGCCCTCCCGACGATCCAGCATGAGCTGCAAGTGGCGCCAGGCTCGTTGGAGTGGATCATCAGCGGCTACGCCCTCGGGCTGGCTGCACTGATCCCGTTGATGGGTGCACTCGGTGATCGGCTTGGCCACCGGCCGGTCCTGTTGGCCGGTCTGGTCGTCTTCGGCCTCTGCTCCGCCGGAGCAGCGCTGGCACCCAGCCCCGTGGCGCTTGTGTGCGCGCGAATCGGTCAGGGAGTTGGCGGAGCCGACATCTTGGCGCTCACCCTCGCCGTACTGACCGATACCTACCCGCCGGAACAGCGCGGTCACGCGATCGGCTGGTGGGCAGCGATCGGCGGCATTGGCTTCGGCGCGGGCCCGATCGTCGGCGGCCTACTGCTGTCGGCCTTCGGCTGGTCAACGATCTTCTGGGCCAATCTCCCGATCATTGTCGTCACGGTTGTCTTGATTCTGCTGACCATCCCACGGGCCGCTACGACGTCCGAGTCGCGGCCGCTTGACGTGCCGGGTGTCGTGCTCGCGTCGGTGGGCCTGACATCAGTGACTTTCGGGCTGATCACCGCGACTGACGTGTCCTGGGATCCGGCACGAACCCTGTTGCCGCTCATCGGTGGCGGGCTCGTTCTCGTGGCGTTCGTGCAGTGGCAACGCCGCGCCAGCGATCCTTTGGTACCGAGAGCGGTGCGCAGCAACTCAGCGTTCATCGGTGCCTGCTTCATCTACTTCACCAGCTACCTGGCCTTCAGCGGCACGCTCTACTACGTCACCTTGATGTTCCAGAACGTTCTCGGCTGGTCCGCACTTCACACCGGCCTGTCGTGGCTGCTGATGAACACCCCGTTCCTAGTGGCCGCGCAGATGGCCGGCAAACTCAGTCAACGCTTCACGCCACGTGCCATCGTGACCACGGGCTGCGCGGCCGGAGCGCTCGGTGTGGCAGCACTGAGCACCTTGACGCCAACCACCCCATTCGCCGTGGCGGGCATCGGGTACCTGGTCGCAGGAGTCGGTTTCGGACTGCTGGTTCCTGGGATCACCCACGTGGCCATGCGCGACGTCTCCGCGCCCGTCGCGGGTGCTGCCTCGGCGGTGCTGAACTCCTCGCGCCAGCTCGGTACCGCCGTAGGCCTCGCGCTCGTCGGCGCCATCGGCGCGGCAGTGACGCACCACACCTGGGTCGCATCGCGATTCGGGCACACGCACTCTGCCCCCGGCACCATCGCCACCGGAAACCTCCATGCAGTTCCCACCCAGATGCAGGGCACGGCCCGTCACGCATTCGAAACCGGCTACCACGTCGCACTCGGAATCTGCATCGCGAGCCTCCTTGTCGCCGTGTGGCTATCACTGCACGCGTTCAAGCAGCCGACGGCCCGCGCCGAGGCAGCCCGGGTGAAGGAACCGAGTCTGTGAGTCATGCCAACTCCGCCCTGACCCCGCGAGCGCGACTCAAGGTCGCCCAACTGGTCGTCGACCAAGGAGTCCTGATCCGCGAAGTCGCCGCCCGATTCCAATGCTCATGGCCAACCGTCAAGCGATGGGCGAGCAGGTACGCAGCCGGGCAGCCCATGACCGACCGATCCTCCCGACCACACACCAGCCCCGCGAAGACGCCAGCAGCAACGACGAAACGAATCGTCTCGCTGCGCCTGCGCAAGCGCATCGGCCCTGTCCAGCTCGCTGCCTTGACCGGGGTCGCGCCATCGACCGTGCACCGGGTGCTTCGGCGCTGCCACATCAGCCGTCTGAACTACCTCGATCGTGCTACGGGAGACCCGGTACGCCGCTACGAACACCCTCACTCGGGGTCGATGATCCACGTCGACGTCAAGAAGCTCGGCAACATTCCCGACGGAGGCGGATGGCGATTCGTCGGTCGCGCGCAAGGCACACGCAACCGCGCGCGGACGGAAGGGAAGCCGAAGAATCAGCACCACGACCCGAAGATGGGCTACGCATTCGTTCACACCGTCATCGACGACCACTCTCGTGTCGCCTTTGCCGAGCCGTGACCTGGTTCGCCGACCGTGACGTCACCGTCGAGCGGGTGCTCTCCGACAATGGCGCCGCCCGTGTCACACCTCTGGCGCGACGCCTGCACCGAACTTCGGATCAAGCACTCACGCACGCGACCCCGCCGCCCGCAGACCAACGGGAAGATCGAGAGATTCCACCGCACCCTCGCTGACGGTTGGGGATACGCCCGCTGCTACGTCTCAGAAGCCGAACGCAGGGCCGCCCTCTCCGCCTGGCTCCACACCTATGACCACCACCGGCCACACACCGCCATCGGGAACAAGCCGCCCATCGCCCGCTTGATCAACCTCCCGGGTCAGTACACATCTAAGGGGCGTCCAGCACCCTGATCATCGTCCGCCACCCGGCCACCAACCACAGCAGTCTCGGGCAGGACAGTGCCGCGGCAGCCACTTCCGATTTCCCTGCGTCCTGCCAGCGTCCCGAATCAAGCGCCCAGCCACTCACAGAGACCACATGCGGCGACCTCTCCTGGCTATGAGCTACGACATCCGTGCAGGTCAGAACAGTTCGAACTACCTTTGACGGCAACGCCGTTGAAGTCACGAGCAGCGGATTCAGTCCGTTGACCCAACAGACTGAATCCGCACCCTCGATGAGACGTTTCCGCAGGTCAGATGCCTGCCCGGTGGGGCGAGTGGGACTCGAACCCACGGCCGACGGATTATGAGTCCGCTGCTCTGCTCGACCCGAATTCACTCCCCGCTCGCTGCCCAACCCCGACATAGGACTGGGGACGCAGCCGGACCAGGACCCGTCCTGGCCGCGCCACCCGAAACCTAACCGGGCCACTCGTGGGCCGAGTCACCATCCGACAGCAGTCCCGTTTCCGCAAGCGAGAGCTGGCGTCTCACGGGTGCCACCGGGAGACGAACAGCCGGTCGACGGCCGCGTCCCCGCGTCCGTCAATCCAGCAGCCTCCTCGCGATCCCTGTCCCCAAGCCTTCGCGCTGCCTGTCCGACCTGCGACAACACACTGGAGAGTCGAAAGGAGGGCAGATTCGACCCGGATTCGCCCCCGAAGCCCTCTCCCGAGCCGACGAACATGATTGATCTGCGACGATGCAATTTCTGCTCCTGTGCAGACAGTTTGCGGCGCAACGATCGATACAAAATGCTCAAAGCCGTTATATATCGCAAAGCGGGAATGCCAGGCTGACACAAACCATCGGCGGAAACGCTCAGCGAGATCGCCGGCTCAGCGCACTCCTGATTTCACTCCCACAAACGAGCACCCGTCCTGAACAGGAAGTTTCCCCAGAGCCTTCCGTGAGGCGGAAGAGGTATTGCGGCGCCGTGACACCCTTCCGGACGATGTCGCCATCACCCAACGACGGGAGCCGAAGCCAATGCCGCACATGACGACTTTCGCCAGGAACCAGTGGTACGTCGCCGCCTACAGCCACGAGGTCGGGCGTGAGCTGCTCGGCCGGACCGTCCTCGGTGAGCCGCTCGTCTTCTACCGCACCGAGGGCGACGGAACGCCCGTCGCGCTGCACGACCGGTGTGTGCACCGCCGGTACCCGCTGTCGGAGAGCGGTCTCGACGGCGACCGGATCGTCTGCGGCTACCACGGCTTCACGTACGACACGACGGGCGCTTGCGTGTACGTGCCCGGGCAGAAACGCATCCCGCGCACGGCCCGCGTCGCCTCCTACCCGGTGGTCGAGCAGGATTCGTTGATCTGGGTGTGGATCGGCGACCCGGCGCTCGCGGACCCGCAGACCATCCCGCGCGCCCGGCACCTCGACGCCCCCGGCTGGACCACCGTCCGCGGCATGGAGCCCATCGACGCCGACTACGGACTGCTCGTCGACAACCTCCTCGACCTCTCCCACGAGACGTATCTGCACGGCGGCTACATCGGCACCCCCGAGGTCGCCGAGACGCCGATCACCACCGAGGTCGACGAGGGCGCGGGGATCGTGCGGGTCAGCCGGCACATGGACGACGCCGAGTGCCCGCCGTTCTACGCCAAGTCCACCGGCATCGAGGGCCGCATCACCCGCTGGCAGGACATCGAGTACCACGCCCCCTGCCTCTATCTGTTGCACAGCCGGATCGCCCCGGTCGGCGTGGTGCCGGAGGCCGACGGCAGCGATCCGAACGGCTTCCACACCGAGATCACGTACGCCATCACGCCGTCCTCGGACGGCAAGGTGTACGACTTCTGGATGGTCTCCCGGGACTGGGCGACGGACGACGACGAGGTCACCGAGTTCCTGCGCGGCAACAACCACACCGTCGTCATGCAGGACGTCGACGCCCTCAACCTGCTCCAGAAGACGCTCGGGACCGAGCGGACGGGGTACCAGGAGCTGAGCATCAACATCGACACCGGCGGCCTGGCAGCCCGGCGTATCCTCGCCCGGCTGGTGGAGGAGGGCGACAAGCCGATGGAGAAGGTCCAGTGACGAGCCCCACGGGCGAGATCTACCGCATCGACTGGCTGCCGGGCACCGACATCCTGCACGGCACCTGTCACTGCGGCGCCGAGCACACCGCCCAGGATCCGATCGAGATGTGGGAGTGGATGCTGGGCCACCCCGAAGGACACCACCCCGAAGGACACCACCCCGAAGGACACCAGCCGCGAGGAAGCGACTCATGACCGTGTACGAAGCCGAACTCGTCGTCGACCGCCGGGAGGCCGCGGCCGACGGCGTGCTCGCCCTCACCCTGCGCCATCCCCTGGGCGAGGAGCTCCCGGCCTGGGAGCCGGGGGCGCACATCGACGTCGTACTGGGTCCGGAGCTGGAGCGGCAGTACTCGCTGTGCGGGGATCCGGCGGACCGCTCGGTGTGGCGGATCGCGGTGCTGCGGGAGCCGGACGGGCGGGGCGGATCTGCGCACGTGCACGGGCAGTTGGGGCCGGGCGACAAGGTGCGGGTGCGCGGGCCCCGCAACCACTTCGCGCTGGCCCCGGCACCCCGCTACCGCTTCATCGCGGGCGGCATCGGCATCACGCCGATCCTTCCGATGCTGGCGGCGGCGGAAGCGGCGGGCGCCGAGTGGACGCTGCTCTACGGCGGACGGAGCCGCCGGTCCATGGCGTTCACCGGGGAGTTGCGGCGGTACGGCGACCGCGTCACCGTCGCTCCGCAGGACGAGGCCGGCCTGCTCGACCTCGCCCCGGTCCTCGACGACCTCCCCGAGGGCACCCTCGTCTACTGCTGCGGTCCCGGGCCGCTGCTGGACGCGGTGGAGGAGCGCTGCCCGGCCGGAGTGCTGCACGTCGAGCGGTTCAGCCCGAAGGAGCAGCAACAGACCGGAGACGACGAGGAGTTCGAGGTCGTCCTGCAGCAGAGCGGGCGCACCCTCACCGTCCCGCCGGACGTCTCCGTGCTCGACACCGTGCGTGCCGCGGGTGTCGAGGTGCTCTTCTCCTGCACCGAGGGCACCTGCGGCACCTGCGAGACCGACGTCATCGAGGGCACCCCGGACCACCGTGACTCGGTCCTCACGGAGGAGGAGCGCGAGGCCGGGGAGACCATGCTCATCTGTGTGTCCCGGTGCCGGGGGAAGCGGCTCGTGCTGGACCTGTGATCCGTACGTCCGCCTCGATCCGGGCGACCGTCGCGAGCAGATGGGGCAGCAGATCGCGGCGTACGGACTCGACGGAGTTGCGGCCGGCGTGCACGGCTATGTTCACGCCGGCCACCACCTCGCCGTCCCGGTCACGCACCGGGGCGGCGACCGATCGCAGCCCCTCCTCCAGTTCCTGGTCGACGAGGGCGTGCCCCTGACGCCGTACCCGGCGCAGTTCGGCGCGCAGGGCGTCCGCCGTGACGACGGTGCGGGCGGTGAGGGGGCGCAGATCGGCGCGGGCGAGGCGGATCTCGATCTCCTCGTCCGGCAGATGGGCGAGGATGACCCGGCCCACGGAGGTGACGTGCGCCGGGAAGCGGGTGCCGACCGTGATGGACGCGGTCATGATGCGGCTGGTGGGGACCCTCGCGACGTACACGACGTCGTCGCCGTCGAGGACGCACAGCGAGGACGACTCCCGTACCTGCGCGACGAGTTGCTCCAGATGCGGTTCGGCGATCTGCGGCAGGGTGAAGCTGGAGAGGTAGGAGTAGCCGAGTTCCAGCACGCGCGGGGTGAGGCGGAAGCGCCGGCCGTCGGTCTGGACGTAGCCCAGGTCGGCGAGCGTGAGCAGGAAGCGGCGGGCAGCCGCGCGGGTCAGTCCGCAGGCGCGGGCGACATCGCTGAGCGTGAGAGCCGGGTGCTCGGCGTCGAAGGCGCGGATGACGGCGAGACCCCGCTCGAAGGACCGGACGAAGTGCGGTGCGCGGGGTGCAGCGGGCATCGTAGCCTCCGGGCGGACGCATGAACGTGCGCTGTGCGCACGCTAAGAGCGCGCATCTCCCCCTGTCAACGACCTGTGATGACACGGACATTGACCCTGCCCGGGGCCGGGCCTTACGTTCCCACACAGCACACCCGTGCAGTCTGCGCACAACCTCTCGGAGCACCAGGACCGGTCCCACAGGGGGAGTCATGCGTCGTCGTCTGTTCATCGGCCTCACGGCCCTATCCGTTCTGGCCGCCGCGACGGCGTGCGGCTCGTCCGACGACGGTGGCGCGTCGGACCCGAACGCCTCGTCCGGCGGCACCACCACGGTCAAGGTGGGGATCATCCCGATTGTCGATGTCGCGCCCCTCTATCTGGGCCAGAAGAAGGGGTTCTTCAGTGAACGCGGCCTGAAACTGGAGCTGACGCCCGCGCAGGGCGGCGCCGCGATCGTGCCGGGTGTGGTCAGTGGCCAGTTCCAGTTCGGCTTCTCGAATGTGACCTCGCTGATGGTCGCCCAGTCCAACAACGTGCCCATCAAGGCCGTGGTGAACGGCATCGCCTCGACCGGTGTGAAGGGCAAGGACTTCAACGGCCTGATGGTGAAGAAGGGCAGCTCGATCACGTCGCCGAAGCAGTTGGAGGGCAAGAAGGTCGCCATCAACACCCTGAAGAACATCAACGAGACCGTGGTGCGTCAGTCGGTACGCGCGGCGGGCGGCGACCCCGACAAGGTGCAGCTCGTCGAGCTCGCCTTCGACCAGATGCCCGCGGCGCTCGACAAGGGACAGATCGACGCCGCCTGCGTGGTCGAGCCGGCGACCGCCACGATCAGGAGCCAGGGCGGCGTGGAGATCGCCTCTCCCCTGGTCGACATCGCCCCGGACCTCACCGTCGCCATGTACTTCACCTCGCAGCAGTACGAGCAGCAGAACCCGGACGTGGTGAAGAGGTTCCGGGAGGCCACCGCCCAGTCCCTGGCCTACGCCGACTCCCACCCCGACGAGGCCCGAGCGATCATGACGACGTACACGAAGATCCCGGCGGACGTCCTGGAGCGGGTGACCCTGCCCAAGTGGCCGGCCGAGGCCAACCGCGCCTCCATCGAAGCCCTGATGAAGCTGGGCGAGGAGGACGGCCTCTTCAAGAAGACGCCGGACCTGGACGCGCTGCTGCCGTGAGGGGCGTGAACGCCGCACTCGGTGCGGCCGGGCTCGCGGCCTTCCTCGCCCTGGGTGAGGTGGTGCCGCGGCTCGGTCTGGTCAAGGACGACTACTTCCCGCCGACCAGCCGGATCGCCGACGCGCTCGGTGGCGAACTCACCGACGGCGCCTTCTGGTCGGCGCTCGGGGACACCCTCACCGGCTGGGCGCTGGGCCTGGCGATCGCGGCCTGTGCGGGGATCGTGGTCGGCGTGGTCATCTCCGTGGTCCCCCATCTGCGGGAGGCGACGGCCTCCACGATCGAGTTCCTGCGCCCGATCCCCTCGGTCGCCCTGATCCCCCTGGCGGTCCTCCTCTACGGCACCGAACTCCGCTCGGTCCTGCTCCTGGTCGTGTACGCCTCCTTCTGGCAGGTGCTGATCCAGACCCTGTACGGCGTCCAGGACCTGGACCCGGTCGCCGACGAGACGGCACGGTCGTACGGCCTGGGCACCTGGGCGCGGATCCGGCATGTGCTCTGGCCGACCGCGCTGCCGTACGTCATGACCGGCGTGCGCCTGGCCGCGGCCGTCGCGCTGATCCTCGCGGTGACGGCCGAACTCGTCATCGGCGCACCGGGGTTGGGCGCGCGGATCGCTGTGGCGCAGACCTCGCAGGCCGTGCCCGACATGTACGCGCTGATCGTGGTCACCGGCCTGCTGGGGCTGCTGATCAACGTGGGCGCGCGGTCGGTGGAGCGGCGGGCGCTGGCCTGGCACCAGTCGGTGCGCGGGGAGGTGGCGGTGTGAGCCGGCTGCTGCTGCGGGGCTCCTTCGTGCTCGCGCTGCCCGCACTGCTGGTGGCGGGCTGGTGGGTCGCGTCCGACGGCAGTACGGACGTGTACTGGCCGCCGCTGCGGACGATCCTCAAGACCTTCCCCGACGTATGGACCGCCGACCGGCTCCAGGACGACGTCCTGCCCAGCGTGCTGCGGCTGACCGGCGGTTACGCGCTCGCGGCGGTCGTCGGCGTGGCACTCGGCACGGTCATCGGCTCCTACCGACGCGTGCGCGCGGTCTGCGAACCGGTCCTGGAGTTCCTGCGGGCGGTGCCACCCCCGGTCCTCGTGCCGGTCATCATGCTGTTCGCGGGCATCGGCGACACCATGAAGGTCACCGTGATCGCCAGCGGCTGCGTCTGGCCGATCCTGCTCAACACCGTCGAAGGCGTACGCGCGGTCGACCCCGTGATGGCCGAGACGGCGCGCTCGTACGGCATTACCGGCAGCGCACGGCTGCGGAACATCGTGCTGCGCTCGGCGAGCCCGCAGATCTTCGCGGGGCTGCGTCAGGCGCTGTCCATCGGCATCATCCTCATGGTCATCAGCGAGATGTTCGCGGCCAGCAACGGCCTCGGCTTCACCATCGTCCAGTTCCAGCGCGGCTTCGCCATCCCCGACATGTGGACCGGCATCCTCCTGCTCGGTCTGCTCGGCTTCCTCCTCTCCGTCGTCTTCCAGCTGGTCGAGCGCCGAGTGCTCGGCTGGTACCACGGCCTGCGCGCCTCGACCAGGCGGTCGCCGTGAACCTCGCGAAAGGGCGGTCCATGCACGCGCTTCTTGCCGTATCCGGCCTGAAGAAGGTCTACGAGGGGTCGGGGCGCCGGGTCGAGGCGGTCCGCGACCTCACCTTCACCGTCGACGCCGGAGAACTCGTCTGTCTCGTCGGCCCGTCGGGCTGCGGCAAGACGACCCTGCTGAAGTGCATGGGCGGACTGCTCGCGCCCACGGCCGGTGAAGTGCTGCTGGAGGGACGGAAGGTGACCGGGCCGCCGCCCGGGATGGCTTTCGTGTTCCAGGAGTACGGGCGGAGTCTGTTCCCCTGGATGCGGGTCGGCGAGAACGTCGAACTCCCCCTGAAGCAGAAGGACTTGAGCAAAGCACGGCGCAGAGAGCTGGTGGCCGACGCGCTGCAATCGGTCGGGCTCGCGGACGCGGCAGGCGCCTATCCCTGGCAGCTGTCGGGCGGTATGCAGCAGCGGGTCGCCATCGCCCGCGCGCTCGCGTACGAGCCACGGGTACTGCTGATGGACGAGCCGTTCGCGGCGGTCGACGCGCAGACGCGCGCCGACCTGGAAGACCTCGTACGAGGGCTGTGGCGGGAGCGCGGCATCACGATCCTGTTCGTCACCCATGACATCGACGAGGCCGTGTACCTGGGCGAGCGGGTGATCGTCCTGTCCTCCTCCCCCACCGTCATCCAGGAACAGCTCAAGGTCGACCTGCCCGACGACCGCGACCAGCTGCACACCCGGGTGGCCCCGCGCTTCGCCGAGCTGCGGACCCATGTGTACGAGCAGATCCAGGCGGCGAAGCGCGGGGAGACGCTACCCGGCCCGGGGAAGAGCATCACCTGACGGCACACGGCTTGCGTCCAGAAGGTGGGATGGTTATTCGTGAGCCGCCCACAGGCCGCGGACATGGCCGAGGTGACGGGTCATGACCTCGCGCACGGCGTCTTCGTCCCGGGCGAGCAGGGCATCGAGGAGTTCGAGGTGCTCTTCGGCGGAGGCCATCAGCCGGCCCCCCTCGAGCAGTGCGGTGAGCCCGTACAGACGGGAGCGCTTGCGCAGGTCGCCGACGACCTCGACCAGGTGCGCGTTGCCGACGATGGCGAGCAGACCCAGATGGAAGGCGGTGTCGGCCTCGACATAGGCGATGAGATCCCCGGCGGCAGCGGCGGCGACGATCTCTCTTGCGGCCGGGCGCAGCGCCTCCAGCGAGACCGAGTCGGCGGTCCTGGCCAGATCCACGACGGTGGGAATCTCGATGAGGGCGCGGATGTGCGTGTACTCGTCGAGTTGTTCCTCGGACACCTCGGTGACCCGGAAACCCTTGTTGGGGACGGTGTCGACCAGGCCTTCCTTGGCGAGATCCAGCATGGCCTCGCGGACCGGGGTCGCCGATACGCCGAAGCGAGCGGCGAGCGTGGGCGCGGAGTACAGCTCGCCGGGGCGCAGTTCACCGGCGATCAGCGCGGCCCGCAGGGCGTCGGCGACCCGCTCACGGTAGCTGCTCTTCTTGCCGCCCACCGTGGGCAGGGCGGGAGCAGCGGCGGTCGGGGCGCTGGTGCGCTGGGCGGGCATGGGACTCTCCTAGGCGGTGCAACTGGCTGTGCGACGGTGCAATGTCACGCGTCACACGACAATATCCCCGGACGCGGGCCGCAGGCTCACAGCACGAACCCCGCCGGGAACGGGTCAGCGGGGTCGAGCAGATACTGCGCCGTCCCGGTGATCCAGGCGCGGCCGGTGAAGCTGGGCAGGACGGCGGGGCGGTCGGCGACCTCGGTGGTGGCGAGCAGCCGGCCGGTGAACCGGGTGCCGATGAAGGACTCGTTCACGAACTCGGTGTTCAGGGGGAGTTCGCCGCGCGCGTGCAACTGCGCCATGCGCGCGCTGGTGCCCGTGCCGCAGGGCGAGCGGTCGAACCAGCCGGGGTGGATGGCCATCGCGTGCCGGGAGTGGCGGACGGTGGAGCCGGGGGCGTACAGGTGGACGTGGTGGCAGCCGTGGATCGACGGGTCCTCGGGGTGGACAGGCTCGTCCTCGGCGTTGATCGCCTCCATCAGGGACAGGGCCGCTTTGAGGATGTCGTCCTTGCGGGAGCGGTCGAAGGGCAGGCCGAACTCGTCCAGCGGCAGGATGGCGTAGAAGTTGCCGCCGTATGCCATGTCATAAGTCACCGTCCGCCCGTCGGCGAGCGCGATCTTGCGGTCGAGGGCGACGGAGAAGGACGGCACGTTCTGGAGGGTGACCGCCTTCGCCGCGCCGTCCTCCACCGCCACCTCGGCGACGACCAGGCCCGCCGGGGTGTCGAGCCGAATCGTGGTGACCGGTTCGACGACCTCGACCATGCCGGTCTCGACGAGCACGGTCGCCACGCCGATCGTGCCGTGCCCGCACATCGGGAGATAGCCGGAGACCTCGATGTAGACGACGCCCCAGTCGCAGTCGGGGCGGGTGGGCGGCTGGAGGATCGCGCCGCTCATCGCGGAGTGGCCCCGCGGCTCATTCATCAGCAACTGCTTGATGTCGTCCCGGTGTTCACGGAAGTACAACCGCCGCTCGTTCATCGTGTCGCCGGGGATGGTGCCGATCCCGCCGGTGATCACGCGGGTCGGCATGCCCTCGGTGTGCGAGTCGACGGCGTGCAGGACGAGTTTGCTGCGCATGGTCCAGACTCCTTCACGCGAGCCCTGCGGCTACGGCCTTCTCGGTCGCGGCGCGTACGGCCGCCTCCTGCTCGGACAGCAGCGGGACGCGCGGCGGGCGAACCGGGCCGCCGTGCCGGCCGACGATGTCCATGGACAGCTTGATCGCCTGCACGAACTCGACCTTGGAGTCCCAGCGCAGCAGCGGGTGCAGTTGCTCGTAGAGCCTCTTGGCGGTGGCGAGGTCGCCGCCCACGGCCGCCCGGTACAGCTCGACGGTCGCGACGGGCAGCGCGTTCGGGTAGCCGGCCACCCAGCCCTTGGCGCTCGCGAGCGCAAGCTCCAGCAGAACGTCGTCGGCGCCGATCAACAGGTCCAGTTCCGGGGCGAGTTCGGCGAGCTGATAGGCGCGGCGGACGTCGCCGGAGAACTCCTTGACGGCATGGATGTGGCCCTCGCCGTGCAGCTTGGCGAGGAGTTCCGGTACGAGGTCGACCTTGGTGTCGATGGGGTTGTTGTACGCCACGATCGGCACCCCCGCCTTGGCGACCTCCGCGTAGTGCGCCAGCACCGACCGCTCGTCGGCGCGGTAGGCGTTGGGCGGCAGCAGCATCACGGACGCGCAGCCGGCGTCGCGTGCCTGCTCGGCCCAGCGGCGAGCCTCCGCCGAGCCGTAGGCGGCGACGCCGGGCATGACGCGCTCGCCTCCGATGGCGGCCACGGCGGTCTCGACCACCTTGGCCCGCTCCTCGGGGGTGAGTACCTGGTATTCGCCGAGCGAGCCGTTCGGTACGACGCCGTCGCAGCCGTTCTCGACCAGCCAGGCGCAGTGTTCGGCGTATTTGGCGTGGTTCACGGACAGGTCGTCGTCGAGCGGGAGGGCGGTGGCGACGAGGATGCCCCGCCAGGGGCGGTTCGCGGTGGCGGTCATATGAGGTTCCCTCCGAATGGAATGTGACATATCACTGGAGACATCACTCGACTTCGGACTCCCCTGCCCGAGCCAGCACCCCCAACGGCACCGGCCGCGCGAACGGCCTTCTGCCCGGCGTCTGAGCGCACCCGGCCAGCCCCGTGACCGCGGGCCCGCACACCCGCCCCTGGCACCAGCCCATCCCGGCCCGCGTCAGCAGCTTCACGCTCCGCAGGTCACCGGCACCGAGTTCACCGACGGCCTCGCGGATCGCGCCGCCGGTCACCTCCTCGCAGCGGCAGACCACGGTGTCGTCGGTGACCTGCTCGGCCCAGTGCGCGGGCGGCGCGTACACGGTGTCCAGCGCGGCGAAGAACTCCCGCAAGCTGCTACGTGACTTCGCTGCCGCGGCCCACGCGCCCGGGTCTGGCTCGGCACCGTTAAGCCGCGCGGCGGCCGAGCAGCCCGCGATGTGCCCCTCGGCGAGGGCGAGGGCCGCGCCGCCGATGCCGGTGATCTCGCCCGCGGCCCAGACGCCGGGGACGTCGGTGCGCTGCTCGTCGTCGACGTGCACGTTCGGTCCGTCGAGGCGGCACCCGAGGGTCTCGGCGAGGTCGGTGTGCGGCAGCATGCCGTGCCCGACGGCGAGGGTGTCACAGGAGATGCGCCGCTCGGTGCCGGGCCGGACGCGTCCGGCGCCGTCGAGCGCGGCGACGGTCACCGCCTTGAGGCGTTCGGTGCCGTGCGCCTCGACCACGGTGTGGTGAACGAGGGCGCGCACCCGGTGCCGGAGCAACTGGGCGGCGTACTGGGCGCCTTCACCGACCTTGCCAGGCTGAGCCGCGAGCGCCCGGGTCCGTCGTACGAGATCTGTGAGGTGCGCGGACTCGACGAGCGCTGCCACCTTCACCCCGGCCGCGGCGAGTCCGGTCGCCACCGGAAGCAGCAGCGGCCCGGTCCCGGCGACCACGGCGGTGTGCCCCCAGACGGCGAGGGTGCCCTTGAGCATGGCCTGGGCGCCGCCCGCGGTGATGACGCCGGGGAGGGTCCAGCCGGGGAAGGGCAGGACCTTCTCGTAGCCGCCGGTGGCGAGGAGGACGGCGTCGGTCTGCACGACGGCGGGTTCCTCCTGCTCGGGGCCGAGCAGGGCGTGCACCGTGAAGTGACCCGACTGCCCTTCCACGAGCCAGACATGATGGTCCGTCAAGTGCGTGACATGTCCCGCCTCCACGCCTCCGGCCAGGGCATCCCGCAGCCGCTCCCACGTCCGCCACTGATGGTGCAGGGCCTGCGGGCTTCGGGCGCGGAGTTCGGCGGCGGGCTGACGGTAGAACTGCCCGCCCGCCTCCGGCGCCGAGTCGATCAGGGTGACCCGGACACCGCGCGCCGCGGCGGCCACGGTGGCGGCGAGGCCCGCCGGGCCCGCGCCGATCACGGCGAGATGCGGCCGTTCAGTCATCGTGCCCCGTCCCCTCCTGCGTACGGATCGCGTCGCCCGGCCGCACCGGCACGAGGCAAGCGCGTTGGTTCGGGCGGTCGTTGACCGTGACCAGGCAGTCGAAGCAGACGCCGATGCCGCAGAAGATCCCGCGCGGGCGGCCTTCGGCACGGGTGGTGCGCCAGGAGGTGACGCCGGCCGACCAGAGCGCGGCGGCGACGGTCTGGCCGGGAAGGGCCTCGATCTCGCGGCCGTCCAGCGTGACTGTGAAGGCGGGACCGGGCCGGGCCCCGGCCAAGTCAAACGGGGTTCTCACGCGGCCTCCTCGGGCGAGGCGAAGCGGTCAGGCCGGAACGGCGCCACATCCAGGTCCGGGGCCTTCTCGGTCAGCACCTGCGCGATCAGTTGCCCCGTGCCGGTCGCGAGCCCGATGCCCGCACCCTCGTGACCGCAGGCGTGATGGAGGCCCGGCACCCGTGGATCGGCGCCGATGGCGGGCAGGTGGTCGGGCATGTACGGCCGGAAGCCGAGGTAGGCGCGCATCGCGCGGACCCCTTCCAGGAACGGGAACAGCCGCGTCGCGCCCGCCGCGAGCGCCCGTACGGCCGGCAGGGAGAAGGTCCGGTCGAAGCCGATACGTTCACGGCTCGCGCCGATCAGGACCGGCCCGGCGGCCGTGCCCTCCACGACCGGCGAGGTCTGCAGTGCCGCCGAGTCGCTGGCGACGTCGGCCACGTAGTCGGCGGCGTACACCTTGTGGTGGACCACGCGCGGGAGCGGTTCGGTGACAAGGACGAAGCCGCGGCGCGGGAGGACGGGGAGGTCCACGCCCGCGAGGGCGGCGAGGTCGGCGCCCCAGGTGCCCGCGGCGTTGACGACCGCCGGGGCGTGCAAGTCGCCTCCGTCGGTGCGTACGCCACGGACCGCCCCGTCCGGTGTGCGCAGGATGTCCGTCACGGTCCTGCCGGTGAGCAGGCGGGCGCCGGAGGCCTTGAGGAGGTGGGCGGCGGCCAGGGCGGGCATGACCTGAGCGTCCTGGGGGTAGTGGACGGCGCCGGGAAGACCGGGGGCGAGATGGGGTTCGAGGTCGTAGAGGGTGTCGGGTGCGACGAGTTGGGCGGCGACTCCGACGGCGCGCTGGCCGTCGGCGAAGCGCTCCAGGGCGGTGAGTCCACCGGGGGACGTGGCCACCACGACGCCGCCCTTGGCCTCGTACTCCACGGACTTCCCGAACTCCGCCGAGAGTTCGGCCCAGAGGCGGCCGGACAGGAGCGCGAGGTCCAGCTCGGGGCCGGGTTCCTTGTCGGAGACGAGGATGTTGCCCTCGCCGGCGCCGGTCGTGCCGCCGGCCACCGGGCCACGGTCGACCACTGTGACGTCGAGGCCCGCGCGACCGGCGTACAGGGCGCACGCGGCGCCCACCATGCCGGCCCCGACGACCACGACATCGCAGGTCAATCGCTTGCTCACGGCAGTACTATGTCACATACCGCTCCAGCTGGGAACGATGTCACCCGACGTCACACACGGAAGAGGTGCCCCCGACATGGCCAACGGCCGTAAGAACTCTCTCTACCGAGGAATCTCCGACGAGTTGTCCGCCCTGATGCGGACGGGCTGGGCCGACACCGAACGCACGGATCTGCGACAGACCGAGCAGGCCCCCTACGCGGCCCGCCGCCGCGCCGCGCTGTCGGCCCGCTTCCCGGGAGAGCGGCTGGTCGTCCCCTCCGGAGGCCTCAAGATCCGCTCGAACGACGCCCATTACCCGTACCGCCCGTACACCGGCTATGTGCACCTGACCGGCGATCAGGCCCGCGACGGCGCCCTGGTCCTGGAACCCCGCCCGGACGGCGGCCACGACGCGCACTGCTACCAGCTCCCCCGTGACAGCAGGGACACCGACGAGTTCTGGACGGGCTACACCGCCGAGCTGTGGATGGGCCGCCGCCGTACGCTCGCCGAGTCGGAGCTGGTGCTCGGCATGGAGTGCCGGGACATCCGTACGATCGCCGAGGACCTCGCGAAGTCGACCAACACCCCCACCCGTGTCGTCCGCGGCGTCGACCCGTCCCTGGATGCGGTGCTCGCCACCGACGAGGAGCGGGACGACGAGTTCGAGGAGGCCGTCTCCGGACTGCGGCTGGTCAAGGACGAGTGGGAGATATCCGAACTGCGCCGCGCCGTGGATGCGACGGTCCGCGGATTCACCGATGTCGTACGGGAGTTGTCGCAGGCGATCGCCACGTCGGAGCGGTGGATCGAGGGCACCTTCTTCCGCCGGGCCCGCGTCGAGGGCAACACCGTCGGCTACGGCTCGATCTGCGCGGCCGGCGAGCACGCCACGATCATGCACTGGCAGGACAACGACGGCCCGGTCCGCCCAGGCGAACTCCTCCTGCTGGACGCGGGCGTGGAGACCCGCACTCTCTACACCGCCGACGTCACGCGCACGCTCCCGATCAGCGGCACCTTCACGCCGCTGCAGCGTGAGATCTACGACGCGGTGCACGAGGCCCAGGAGGCGGGCATGGCCGCGGTCAAGCCCGGTGCGCACTACCGCGACTTCCATGAGGCCGCCCAGCGGTCGCTGGCCGCCCGCCTGGTGGAGTGGGGCTTCCTGGAGGGCCCGGCCGAGCGCGTGTACGAGCTGGATCTCCAGCGCCGCTTCACCATGGCGGGCACCGGTCACATGCTCGGTCTCGACGTGCACGACTGCGCGCAGGCCCGCAACGAGGACTACATCGACGGCGTGCTGGAAGCCGGTATGTGCCTGACCGTCGAGCCCGGCCTCTACTTCCAGCCCGACGACCTGACCGTCCCCGAGGAGTGGCGCGGCATCGGCGTCAGGATCGAGGACGATGTGCTGGTGACGGCGGACGGGAACGAGAACCTGTCGGCGGGGCTCCCCCGCTCGGCCGACGAAGTCGAGGCGTGGATGCGGGAGTTCGCGGGCTGACCCCAGAACCGGAAAGGGGGCGACAGAACCGGAAAGGGGGCGACGCGCCCCGTCCTGACCAGAGCGCCGTCGGCGACCTGAACGCCGGCGGTGCCCGGTCAGGCGTCGGGGGCGGTGACCACCGTGAGGTGGCTCGCCGTGCGGCGGGCTCGTGCGGGCCTGCGGCCGGTGGGGGTGGCGCGGCGGGCGGGGCGCAGGACCAGCGTCATCCGCGTGTAGCCCATCTCGTGCAGCGTCCGGGGGGTTTCGTCGACGACCCGGCAGTCCGTGGCGCCCCAGCGCGGGTCCGGGTGCAGCAGCGGGCGGACCGCGCCGTCGTGGGCGAGGGCCTGCTCGCCCACCGCGCGGATCCAGTGCGGCAGGCCGTGCCGGTAGGCGGCCTCCATGATGGGGTCCTGGGCGATGTCCCGACGGATCGACTGCAGCCCGTGGTCATGGCCGTGCCGCTCGACGGCGGCGGCGAAGAGGGCCAGCATGGGCAGGCACCAGCTCGACTCGTGTTCGCCGAGAACCGTGCTCGCGTCCGGATGGAACAGGACGAAGCGCAGGAAGTTGTCGTACGGCATGGCCGTGGGGTGCGGGCCGATGCCGCGGAAAAGTGTCTCGAAAGCGGTGTTGGTCAGGACCACGTCCCACCGGTGATCGAGCACGACGGACGGGAAGGTGACGGCTTCCAGGAGGGTGGCGTAGTCATGGAGATACGCCTGGGCCTCAAGACTCTCGGGGACGGGCCGCGGCGCCGGCCGCTGCCCACCTGCCTGATATGCCATCGGGAGGTCACCCCTCTTGCCTATGCGGCCTTCACGCGGCGCCTTGATCCTCCTGCCCCGACGCGAGGCGTGTCAACTATCGTGGCATTTCATGCCGGTTGACGGCTGAAATTGGCCACAGTTGTGGCGAGACCTGGATGTGAGTTCGAACCACCGGCTACTCTCCGGGAAGTTCACGGCAACCGTGTGTGGTGAGAATGCCGGTGAGAAGGCCTGTGAGAGACGTGGGAGATCTGTCGGTGACGGATGGCTTCGAGGGTCCCGGCGCCGTGACGGCGGCTCTGCCGGCCGTCGTCGCCCGGGTCACCGCACTCGCCGACCGGCTGGGCGTGGCGCACGCGGACGTCTTCGCCACCGGCCGTCTGTCCGTCGCCTCCGGTGTCCCCGAGCCCGTGGTCAAGGCCCTGCTGAGCGGCCGGCCGGCGGGCGAGCCCGATGTGCAGGCGAGGTTTCTGCAACGCCTGGACCTGCTGCGCCGCACCCGGCTCAAGCCGAACGGGCGCAAGTACACCCAGCAGGAGATCGCCGACGGCGCGGGTATGTCGCGGCAGCAGGCGGGCGCTCTCATCAACGGCGACCGGCGTCCCACGATGGAGCACTGCGACGCCATCCAGCGCTTCTTCCGGGTGCACGCCGGATTCCTGACGGCCGAGGACCCCGAGGCGCTCGCGGGCGCCCTTCAGCGCACCGAGCAGGAACTGCTGCAGAAGCTCGCCGACCGTGAGCGGGAGGCGGCAGCCGCCGCCGACGACCCGCTGGAGCGGCTGCTGCAGGACCACGGCGTCCGCGGAATCGCCTGGCGGGCCGCACAGCTGCCCACCGACCAGCACCGCGACAAGGTCGCCGAATGGCTGGACATGCTCCTGGAGAGCGTCAAGCGGCCCGAGTCGTGAGCCGGGGGAGAGCAGTGGGCATCGACAAGGAAATGCGTCGCCTGTGCGGCGAGTTGGTCGCGGAGCTGGCGCTCCCCGCACCGGCACGGCCCGAGGAACTGTACGGCGCTCTGTGCGACGCCATGAGCAGACGCCGCGGCCGTCCTGTCCACTTCCGTACGGCCGCCTTCCCGCCCGGCACCGCCAGCGGGCTGTGGCTCGACATGGCCGACCAGGACGTCGTGGTCGTCGAGGAACGCACCGCCCCCGACCACCAGTTGGTCATCCTCGGCCACGAGCTGTGGCACATGAAGGCCGGGCACTGCAGCCACCATGTCGAGGGCGCCGCCGTCGCAGCCCGGCTGCTCAGCGACGAGGCCGACCTCGAGGACACCGTCCGCCGGATCGCCGCCCGCACCCGCTTCGACCTCGCCGACGAGCAGGACGCCGAGAGCTTCGGCCTCCTGCTGGCCAGCAAGTGCCGTACCTGGCTTGCCGGTTCGTCGTCGCGGGGGCCGGTGCAGCGGGATCGTCTGGCGGGGCGGATCGAGGCGTCGCTGGGGTATCTGGGGCCGTGACACTGGCTCGGTCGCCTTCGGGGGCGCTGAATGCCGGTGTCGAGACAGCGAACGTGCTCAGCGCTTCGCGCCGCTGTGTTGAATGGCTCGGTCGCCTTCGGGGGCGCTGAATGCCGGTGTCGAGACAGCGAACGTGCTCAGCGCTTCGCGCCGCTGTGTTGAATGGCTCGGTCGCCTCCGGGGGCGCTGAATGCCGGTGTCGAGACAGCGAACGTGCTCAGCGCTTCGCGCCTCCGCGCGTTCGCTGTCTCGACACCGGCGCGCCCCCTACGGCTCCCTCGCGGCCGGCGCGTCGGACCAGTGGGCCTTGGTGGGCACTCGCCGGGCACTCGCCCTGGGCTGAGTGGGCGAACCGGCAGGTAGCCAAGCCCGATTGTCAGTGGTGGGCGGCAAACTTGGAGGTGCGTGCCACCCGAGTGCGGAGGCGCGCCCGACCGACGCCGACGTGGGGAGAGCCGACCGATGCAGACCGCCCTGGTGACCGACCGTGAGCGCGCCGCCGTACAGGCCTATCTGCGGCTGCTGCATACCGTGCGTGCGGCCTTCGACACCGCTGCCGGCCCGCCGGGCGGTGGCCTGCCACCTGCCGTTCCGCCGTCCGTGCTGGCCGAGGCGGAGCAGGCGCTGGCGGAAGCGGGGCTTGCGGGCAACGAGGAGGAGTTCTTCCGGCTGCTGCAGAGCTGGTGCCCGGAGGCCTGACCTACGCCCTGGCCTGGTGGGGCACGGCGACGGCCGTCGCCACCAGGCCGCGCCGGACGGTCCAGCGGCCCTCGAAGTGACGGAGCCGCCGGCCGCCGATCAGCGGTCCGGGGACCAGGAGTTCGGCGCGGAAGGCGCCGCCGAGCCGATCGCCGGGGTCCGCGGAGATCTCGATGTCGGCCTCGGTGAAGTCCAGCCACTGCCGGGCGAGGGGGAACCACGCCTTGTATACGGACTCCTTGGCGCTGAACAGCAGCCGGTCCCAGTGGATGTCCGGGTGGAGCGCGGACAGGCTGCTGAGCCGCGGTCCCTCCGTGGGCAGGGACACAGCGGCCAGGACACCTTCCGGGAGCGGGTGATGGGGTTCGGCGTCGATGCCGATCGAGGCGAGGTCGGTGGCGCGGACCAGGGCGGCGGCGTGGTAGCCCTCACAGTGGGTCATGCTGCCGACCAGGCCGGCCGGCCAGCCCGGTGCGCCGCGCTCGCCGGGCAGCACGGGCTGCGGCGGCACGCCGAGCTTCTCCATGGCGCGGCGGGCACAGGCCCGTACGGTGGCGAACTCACGGCGGCGCTTGTCGACCGCCCGCGCCACGACCGCCTCTTCCTCGGGGTACAGAGGCGCCGGCTCGTCGTTACCGTACGTCTCCACGACCACCACCGAGGCGGGCAGCAGCTCCTCGATCACCTGGCCCTACCTCCCTGGGCAGTATGCGGCGCAGTGCCCCCGGCTCCTGGGAGCGTTTGCTCCATTCTCGCGGGTATCCGACGGACACCTCTTCGAAGCGGACACCGTCGTGCCAGGTCGTCCGCGGAATGTGCAGATGACCATAGACCATGGTCTGGACCCGGAATCTGCGGTGCCAGTCGGCCGTCAGCTCGGTGCCGCACCACATGGCGAACTCGGGGTACCACAGGACGTCCGTCGGGTGCCGGTCCAGCGGGTAGTGGTTGACCAGCACCGTCGGCAGGTCGTCGGGCAGCTCGGCGAGCCTGCGCTCGGTGGCCGCGACCCGGGCCCGGCACCAGGCGTCGCGGCTCGGGTAGGGGTCGGGGTGCAGCAGATACTCGTCGTTGCAGACGATGCCGGTTCCGTGCGCGTACGCCAGTCCCTCGTCCTTGGTCGCGCAGCCGGCCGGGAGGAACGAGTAGTCGTAGAGCAGGAACAGCGGCGCCACGGCCACCGGGCCGCCGGGGCCGTCCCAGATGGGGTACGGGTCCTCGGGTGTGAGCACGCCGAGTTCCCGGCACTCCTCGACGAGGTGCTCGTAGCGGGCGACGCCGCGCAGGGTGACGGGATCCTTCGGGTGGGTCCACAGTTCGTGGTTGCCGGGGGCCCAGACGACCTTGCGGAAGCGGCCGGCGAGGGTCTTCAGGGCCCAGCGCACGTCGGAGACGGTCTCGGAGACGTCGCCGGCCACCAGGAGCCAGTCGTCGTCCGTCTCGGGGTGCATCTTCTCGACGAGGGCGCGGTTCTCCGGGTAGCCGATGTGCAGATCGCTGATGGCCAGCAGTTGTCCGGCACCGCCGGCCGTCGACGTCACGTGTTCGCCCCTTCCGCGCACGAATGGCTCCACGACAGCACATCCGAAGCCCCCGGACAAGGCGGATCTCGACGGCGGGCCGCGCGGGTTATCAGGAGAACATCGTCCCGACAGGCAACATCCGAGAATCCGTAACACGTACGTTGCACGCCACACCCCCGCGAAGCCGTATGATCGCCCCAACACCACCACCACGGACTTCCCTTCACCAGGGGCAGTTTGGTGTTCCCTCCATTCGATCTGGCCGGGCCCGGCCTGCTCCGCCGTGCCCGCGAACCGTGAAAGGCGGCCTGCATGGTCTCTCGCGTACGCGTCTGGCTCAACCGCACGTACGCGGAGAACGTGTTCTTCATGGATCAGCTGCGACGAAATCCCAGCGATCGGGCCGTCGAGATCCATGCCACGCACGGGGACGCCGACTCCCCCGTGCTGGCCGCCGCCGACACCGCCGACTTCGAGCCGGAGGGCCTGTCCCCGGCCGCGTATGTCGAGTACGCCCTGGACCAGTGCGCGCGTCGCGGCATCGACGTGTTCGTGCCCCGCATGCAGCAGTCGGCGATCGTGGCACACCGCGCCGACTTCGAGGCGGTCGGCACGGCGGTGCTCGCACCGCCGCCCGAGGCCGTGGCCGTCTTCCACGACAAGGTGATCGCGTACGAGGCGGTCGAGGCGATCGGCGTGCCGGTGCCGCCGTGGTGGCGGGTGCGGTCGGCGGACGAACTCGTCGCCGTTGTCGAGGAGTTGGAGGCGGGCGGCCACAAGGCGTGCTTCAAGCCGGCGTCCGGCGCGGGCGGGGTGGGCTTCCGCAACATCACCCGCACCCCGTTCTCGATGATGCACCTGAACGGCTTCCCGAGTTCGTACGTCCCTCTCGACCTGGTCGTGCAGGCGGTACGGCAGTCCGACGAGCCGGTGGACTGGCTGGTCATGCCGCGCCTCGAGCAGCCGGAGGTGTCGGTGGACTGCCTCACCGGGCCCGACAACCGGATCCGGCTGGCGGTGGGCCGCACGAAGGACGGCCGGCGACGTGGGTTCACGCTGCACGAGCAGTGGCTGGCGCCGGCGCGGGCGATCGCGGAGGGGTTCGGGCTGCACTACCTGTCCAACATCCAGTTCCGGATGTTCGGGGACACGCCGGTCCTCATGGATGTCAACACGCGTCCGGCCGGCGGGCTGCATCAGCTGTCGTTGTGCGGTGTCAACGCGCCTTGGGCGGCTGTTCAGTTGGCGCTCGGTGAGGATCCGGGTGAGGTGGTTCCGCCGTTCCTGGGGCAGGACTACACGGTGGTCTCCGGGCCGCGGCCGTTGCGGCCGGTGTCGTTGCCTCAGCAGCGGGAGGCTGTGCCGCTGTCGAGGGTGCCTTCGCCTGCGCCGGTTGAGTCGATGGAGTCGGGTGCGGCGGCGCAGGCACTGCCGCTCTAGGTTGTCTGCCGGGTGCGGGTGGTCTGTGGTTGCTCGCGCCCACACGGCGGAGCCGCAAATCGACTCACCGGCGACCTGGACCCAGATCCGTGACTGGGCGGGCGTCGGTGTGGGGGTGTCTACGGTGCCTGGACCTCGTACCCCCACGCCTTCGCGATCTCCTGCAGACGCGGCGGCAGTTCGGCGGTCGGGTCGGCGGTGCGGGCGGGCTGGATGCGGCCCGACTTGATGGTGCTGCTCCAGTCGCCGAGCTGGGGGCGGAAGGTGCCGTGGTCCTTGTTGCCGTAGTCGAGCATGCCGCACTCCCACTCGACGCCCAGGTAGTCGCACAGCGCGCGGGTGGCCTTCTCCGGTTCGGCGGTGAGTTCCTCGTACGTGACGATGTGCGCGTTCCCGAGCTTCTGCCGGGCCTCTTCCAGCTTCTCCGAGTAGTTGAGCACCTCGGCGCGGATGGCCTCGTGGTCGGGGTCCCGGCGGCGGTCGGTCAGGGACGCGACGATCGCGCCCGGGTGGCGCAGCAGCAGGATGTAGCGGGCGCTGGGCCAACATCGGTCCAGGCGGGGCCAGATGAGGGTGTTGGGTGGCGTCTTGTCGACGATGATGTCCTTGCCGCTGCGGGTCAGCTCCAGGTGCAGCACCCGGTCCCAGAGGAGGTGCTCCAGCTCGGCCTTGTCGAGTTCCAGCGCCTTCATGGCGTCCGCGGTGAAGCTGCGGGTCAGCTGGACGTGGACGGTGCGCAGATGCATCTCGTGCGGGGCGCGGATCCGGCTGTGGCTGTTCAGCAGCACGCGGAGCAGGGTGGAGCCCGAGCGCACCGAGGACAGCACGAAGACCGGCGACTCCACCAGGCGCGGGGCGATCGGAGCGACGTACGTCGACTCCTTCAGCTTCGCGGCGGGCCGGGGCGACGGAATGGCGTCCAGGGTGCGACGCGGCGGGCTCACCGCCTGCATCATCAGCCTCCCCCGGCGCCTCAGCCCTTTGCCGATCGCTGACTTACGCGAGTCTCCCACCGCGACACCTTTCTCTTCCGCCTTACCTTCGCATCCCACGGGCAGTAGGCAAACTCCAAGTGTCCAAGAAGCAAAGCGCCATGGTCACGGGCTCCGGGAATCCGGCCGTGACCAGGCGCTTTACCGCTTCCTTAAATCTTCATGGGAGTTCCTGGGACAACGTGTCCAGGATCAGAAACGTCCGGCCCCCCGGTACAGCTCCAGCTCGCCGTCCAACTCGACGGCGAGGACCGTGGCGTGCGGGTCGAGGTCCGCCGCGGCGGGCGGTTCGATCCACAGCACGCCCGGCGTCTCGTGCAGGCCTCCGGTGATCCGATGGTCCAGTTCGGTGCCACTGCCGAGCACGGTGACCCTGCGCACCGAACCGAGCAGACCGCGTACGTTGATCTCCGCGCGCGGGGCGTCGAACAGGATCAGGTACAGCGTGCGGCGGTCCTTGGAGAGGGTGCTCGGGCCGTAGTGGTGCCCGGCGGGCAGCCCCCGTACCGTGCCGTACACCGCCTCCGCGTGCTGGGCGATCCAGTCGCCGAGCCCTTCGAGGCGCTCGGCCTGCTCCTGCGGGATCGTGCCGTCCTCCCTCGGTCCGACGCTGAGGAGGAGATTGCCGCCACCGCCGATCGTCTCGGTGAAGTAGCGGATCAGCTGGTCGACCGACTTGTGGTTGTGGTCGTGGTGCTGGTGGCCCCAGGAGTCGTTGATCGTCAGGCACAGCTCCCAGGGGCCCTCGGGCGGGACGACCGGGGCGCCCTGCTCGGGGGTCGCGTAGTCGCCCTCGCTGAGCATGCGGGCGTTGAACACGACGTCCGGGACCTCGGAGCGGATCAGCGCGGCCAACTCGGGGATGCGCCACTGCTCCTCACTGCGGTCCCACTCCCCGTCGAACCACATCAGGTCCGGCTTGTAGCGGGAGGTGAGTTCGCGGATCTGGCCGTCCCGGTAGGCGAGGAAGCGTTCCCAGGCCTCCAGGTCCTCGAACTCGGCCGCCACCTCCGAGTAGCGGTTGTCCTCCAGCTCCGGCGGGCGGCCCGGCTTGCGCGTGGAGGCGTAGTCGGGGTGGCTCCAGTCGGAGTGCGAATAGTAGAAGCCGACCTTGAGGCCCTGCTCGCGCAGGGCGCCGGCGTATCCGGATATCAGGTCCCGGCCCACGTTCAGCTCGCCGTACGCGGTGTCCCAGAGGGCGACGCCATCGTGATGGCGGGTGGTCAGGACGGCGTACTTGGCGCCGGCGCGGGCGAACAGCTTCGCCCAGTCCCGCGGCTCGTACCGGGATGCGGTGAAGCGGTCGAACTGGGACATGTAGGCGTCGTACGGGACGATGTCGTCGTAGAACGACCAGGACTCCTGGACGCCGTCGACCGCGTAGATCCCCCAGTGGATGAAGATGCCCAGCTTGGCGTCCGTGAACCACTGCTGTATGGGCACGGCTGAACTCCCGACGGTAATAGGTCACTTCGAAGGAGAAGGGGCGGGCGGCTGATCATGGGCGGTGCCGCGTCCCACCTAAGGGGCGCGGGGAACTGCGCGACCAGCCCCCACAGACCCGCAGCAAACGACGCGCCCCTCCAGCGGAGCGCTACGCGCGAGCGAGACGCAACGTCAGCACCTGGAACGGCCGCAACCCGACCGCGACCCCGCCGTCGACAACCTCAACGTGCTCGTCCGCAAGCGGACGTTCCAACAGGTCGGTCACCTTCGCTCCGGCCAGCGGGAACCCGGTGCGCAGGACGCCCTGGGCGCGGCCGCCGCGGGACTCGTAGAGCCGGACGACGACATCGCCGGACCGGTCGTCGGCGAGCTTGACCGCTTCGACGGTCACGCCCTCGCCGTCGACGGAGACGACCGGCTCGGGGGCGCCCGCCGCATCCGCCACGCGCAGCGGGAGGTTGAGGGCGTAGCCCTCGGCGACGGCGTCCTCGATGGTCGCGCCGGGGAGCAGCGCGTAGGTGAAGCGGTGGCGGCCCTGGTCGGCCTCCGGGTCCGGGATGCGCGGGGCGCGGACCAGGCTGAGGCGGACCGTGGTCGTCGTACCGCCGTCCTCGCGGACCGTGCGGGAGACGTCGTGGCCGTACGTCGAGTCGTTGATGACGGCGACGCCGTAGCCGGGTTCGCCGATGTGCACCCAGCGGTGGCCGGAGACCTCGAAGCGGGCCGCCTCCCAACTGGTGTTGGTGTGCGTGGGGCGCTGGATGTGGCCGTATGCGATCTCGGCGGAGGAGTGCGGGGCCCGGATGTCCACCGGGAAGCCCGCCTTGAGGAACTTCTCGGCCTCGTGCCAGTCGATGTCCGTCTCGAAGTCGATACGGGGGCTGCCGGCGCGGAGGGTGATGGTCTGGGTGATGGTCGAGCCGTTGCCGAAGGACCGCACCACCCGGATCGCGCCGACCAGCGGGTCCTGCTCGACGACGGTGATCTCCGAGGCGTCCAGCAGGTCCGTGTAGCGGTTCTTGTAGTGCTTGTCGACGTCCCAGGCGTCCCAGTAGTTGGGAAGGTCGGTGTGGAGGCGGAGCAGGTTGCCGGCGTCGGCGAGGACTTCGCGGTTCGCCCGCAGGTCGTGGACGGACGACAGTGTTCCGTCCTCCGCCACCGTCACGCGTACGAGACCGTTGTCGAGGGTGCGGTTCTCGACCGTCACCGGCTGCGGGGGCTCGGCGGCGGCGACAGGTGCGCTGCCGCCGGCCGGTACCTCCACATAGACCGGCCGGTCGGCCGCGCGCAGCACCTCGGAACGCTCGTACGGACTCGTGTTGAACACCCGGGGTCCGCCACCGCCGAGGGCGTCCACCGCCTCCCGCGTCAGCGCCTCCAACTCCTCTGCCACACGGGCGTATTCGGCCTCCGCCTCCCGGTGCACCCAGGCGATCGACGAGCCCGGCAGGATGTCGTGGAACTGGTGCAGCAGCACCGTCTTCCACAGGCGGTCCAGCTTCTCGTACGGGTAGGTGTAGCCCGGCGCGTGCAGTGCCGCCGTCGTCGCCCACAACTCGGCCTCGCGGAGCTTGTGTTCGGAGCGGCGGTTGCCCTGCTTGGTGCGGGCCTGCGAGGTGTACGTGGCGCGGTGCAGTTCGAGGTAGAGCTCGCCGACCCAGACCGGGGCGTCTTCGTACTCCTCGCGGGCCTTGGCGAAGAAGTCGTCCGGGTGCTCGACGACGACCTTCGGCGAGCCCTCCAGGTCGGCCAGCCTGCGCGCCCGTTCCATGATCTCGCGGGTGGGGCCGCCACCGCCGTCGCCCCAGCCGAAGGGGGCGAGGGAGCGGGTGGCGCTGCCCTTCTCCTGGTAGTTGCGGACCGCGCGGGACATCTCCTCGCCGCTGAAGCGGGCGTTGTAGGTGTCGACCGGCGGGAAGTGCGTGAAGATACGGGTGCCGTCGACGCCCTCCCACCAGAACGTGTGGTGGGGGAACTTGTTGGTCTGGTTCCAGGAGATCTTCTGGGTGAGGAACCACTCGTTGCCGGCCAGCTTGGCGAGCTGCGGATAGGCCGCTGTGTAGCCGAAGGAGTCCGGCAGCCACACGCCCTTGGTCTCGACGCCGAAGTTCTCGATGAAGAACCGCTTGCCGTGCACGAACTGCCGGGCGACCGCCTCGCCGCCGGGCAGGTTGCCGTCGGCCTCCACCCACATGCCGCCGACCGGAGCCCACTGGCCCTTCTTCACCGACTCCTGGATGCGTGCCCACACCTGCGGGTAGTTGTCGCGCACCCACTCGTACTGCTGGGCCTGTGAGCAGGCGAAGATGAAGTCCTCGTACTCGTCGGCGAGCGCGGTGACGTTGGAGAAGGTGCGGGACGTCTTGCGCTTGGTCTCGCGGATCGGCCACAGCCAGGCGGAGTCGATGTGCGCGTGGCCGACGCCGGAGACGATGTGCGCGCTCGCGTTCGCGGGCTTCGACAGCACCGGCTTGAGCGCCTCACGCACCTCGGCCGCCGAGCCGGAGACGTCGTCGAGGTCGAGCAGGTCCATCGCCCGGTCCAGGGCGTGCGCGATCTCGTGCCGGCGCGGGTCGTGCTCGCCCAGCTCCAGCATCAGCTCGCGCAGTACCTGCACGTCCAGGTCGAGGTGGAAGACCTCCTCGTCGAGGACGGCGAGGTCGGCGCGCTGGAAGGTGTAGAGGGGCTTGTCGCCGGCGGTCAGGACGTCGCCCATGGGCGTGGTCTTCGAGAAGTTGTCGGCGAGGATGTCCGGGTTGGAGGCCGCCTCGACGAGGTAGTCGATCTGCTCACCGCCGGTCGCCGGGTTGGCGATCGGCACGTACTGGTTGAGCGGGTTGACCGCCTTCAGCGGGGTTCCGTCGGTGCGGTGGACCAGCGCCTCGGCCTGGTTGCCGGGCCAGTCGCCGATGAAGCCGAGGTCGATGACCGCCTCGACGCGCTTGCCGGCCCACTCGGCGGGCACCTGTCCGCGCATCCGGAACCAGGTCGTGCCCCACGGCGGGCCCCACGGGGTGTCCATCGCGAAGGGAGCGTAGGGAGCGGCCGCCGCCTCCTCGAAGGAGACCGGCTCGCCCGGCGCCTGCCAGGCCTTGACCTCGAACGGCACCGTGGCCGCGTAGATCGCGGCCTTGATGCGCTGGTCGTGAAGGCGCTGGACGCGCTCTTCGATCCTTTGGCGTTCGTCGTGCATCAGAGTCTCCAGAGAGCGTACGGGGAGATGAAGAGCCTGCCGGGAAAGCGCTTACGCAAGATACGTGAGACCAGGGTGAACCTGGGTGTAGCCGTCGACCAGTCTGCGGGCCACGCTCACGGAGTCGACGAGCGGGTGCAGGGCGAAGGCCTTCACGGCCGTCGCACGGGACCCGGACTCGGCCGCTGCGAGGACCTCGCGCTCGACCGCCTTCACCGAGCAGACGAGCCCGGTGGCGTGGTCGGGCAGCGGATCGACGGCGACGGGGTGGGCGCCGTTGGCGTCGACGAGGCACGGGACCTCGATGACGGCATCGTTGTCAAGGACGGAGAGCGTGTGCTCGTTGCGCACGTTGAGGATCAGGGTGGTGCGCTCGTCGCGGGCGATGGCCCGCATCAGCGCGAGGGCGACCTTCTCGTAGCCGCCGGAGAGGTCGTCGGCGTCGCGCTCGCCGGCGCCCGCCGTCTCCCGGTTCTCCGCCATGTACGTCGCCTCGCGTTCGGCGCGGGTGCGGTCCCAGGCGAGCAGGGCCGCCGCGCTCGGGTCGCGCATCTCCTCGTAGAAGCGGGCCTGCTGGTCGCGCAGGAAGGCGCCGCGGGTCTGGTGGGCCTCCTGGTAGGAGCGGACGGCTTCCCGGTTGAAGTAGTAGTAGTGCAGATACTCGTTCGGGATCGCGCCGAGGGACTGCAGCCAGTCGGGGCCGAAGAGCTTGCCCTCCTCGAAGGAGCCGAGCAGGCCGGGGTCGGCGAGCAGCCGCGGCAGCTCGTCGCGGCCGGCCACGCGCAGGCCGCGGACCCAGCCGAGGTGGTTGAGGCCGACGTAGTCGATCCAGGCCTCGCGCGGGTTGGCGCCGAGGACGCGGGCGATACGGCGGCCGAGGCCGACCGGCGAGTCGCAGATACCGATGACGCGGCCCGCGAGGTGGCGGGACATGGCCTCGGTGACCAGGCCCGCGGGGTTGGTGAAGTTGATGACCCAGGCGTCCGGCGCGAGGCGGGCCACGCGCTGGGCGATGTCGACGGCGACGGGCACCGTGCGCAGGCCGTAGGCGATGCCGCCCGCGCCGACCGTCTCCTGACCGAGGACGCCCTGCGCCAGGGCCACCCGCTCGTCGTTCGCGCGCCCTTCCAGGCCGCCGACGCGGATCGCGGAGAACACGAAGTCGGCGCCGCGCAGCGCCTCGTCGAGGTCGGTGGTAGCGGTGACCTCGGGAGCGTCGGGGGCGTCCACCGCCTGCTCGGCCAGGACGCGGGTCACGGCGTCGAGCCGGCCGACGTCCAGGTCGTGCAGCACGACCCGGGTCACCCGGCCCTCGCCGCGGTCCCCGAGGAGCGCCCCGTACACGAGCGGCACGCGGAATCCGCCGCCGCCCAGAATCGTCAGCTTCAAGGTTGCACCTTTCCTGCCACGAACACGTCGACGCCCGCCTCCTCCAGGGAGGACCGCGTCGCCGTGTTCACGGGAGCGTTCGTCACCACCATGTCCAGGTCCTCGGGACCGCATACCTTCGCCATGCCCGTGCCCGGGAACTTCGCCGAGTCGGCGAGCAGGACGACCCGGTCGCCGGCCTTGATCATGGCGCGCTTGACCGGCACCTCGACGACCGTCGTGTCCATCACCTGACCCCCCGGGCGCACTCCGCTGGTGCCGAGGAAGAGCCAGTCGGCGTGCAGCTGGCGCAGATTGTCCTCGGTGAGGAAGCCGACCAGGGAGCGGTAGTCGCGGCGGACCATGCCGCCGAGCAGGACCAGCTCGATGCCCTCGTCGTCGGCGAGCTCCTCGTAGACCACCAGGTTGCTGGTGATCACGGTGAGCCGGCGGCCGTGCAGCCGGCGGGCCAGGCGGTAGGCGGTGGTGCCGATGTCGAGCAGCACCGACTGACCGTCTTTGATCATCCCCGCCGCGTGCTCGGCTATCGCGTCCTTCTCGGACACGCGCACCTCGGCGACCTCGGCGAAGGGCTGGTCGCCCTCCTCCGCCACGGCGCCGCCGTGCACCCGGGTGAGCAGGCCGTCCTCCTCGAGTTTCACCAGGTCACGCCGGATCGTGGCGGGGCTCACACCCAGCTGCTCGGAGAGATCGGTCACGGCCGCGGGGCCGCCGGAGCGCAGGGCCCGCAGGATGAGTTGGTGTCGTCGTTCTGCCAGCACGCCGTGAACACTACTCGTCATCTTCAATCATTTCCATGCTCACTTCTGCTGAGGTATTGACCAATGTCGCCGAGCAGCGCACGATTCCGGTCATCGAAAATGACGAGTTTTGACGAGCTCCCACGAAGGGATGTGCGCGTGGACGACGACAGGCCCGATGTGCTGCTGACCGGGCTGCTCTTCTACGACCTCGTCCTCACCGGGCTCGGGAAGCCGCCGACGCCGGGCGAGGAGATCTGGACGTCCGGCATGGGCTGCGGCCCGGGCGGCATCGCGAACCTCGCGGTGGCCGCGTCCCGGTTCGGCCTGAAGACCTCCCTGGCCACGGTCTTCGGCGACGACTTCTACGGCGAGCACTGCCGTGACGTCCTCGCCGACCAGGAGGGCGTCGACCTCTCGCTCTCCCGCACCGCGGACGGCTGGCCCACCCCGGTCACCGTCTCCATCGCGCACGGCCACGACCGGGCCCTGGTCACCCACGGCCAGGAACCGCCGTACTCGCAGGACACGCTGATGGGCGACCCGCCCGAGGCGCGCGCCGCCCTGGTGCACATCGAGGCCGAACCCCGCGCCTGGCTCGGCAAAGCCGCCGCGAACGGCACGCAGATCTACGCGGACGTCGGCTGGGACCCCACCCAGCAGTGGTCCACCGACCTCCTCGACCAGCTCTCCCTGTGCCACGCCTTCCTCCCCAACGAGACCGAGGCGATGGCCTACACCCGCACCGACAGCGCGGTCGCGGCGCTCGGCACGCTCACCGAGCTGGTGCCGGTCGCCGTGGTCACCCGCGGCGGCGACGGCGCGATCGCCGCCGACCAGACGACGGGCGAGTACGCGGAGGTTCCCGCCCTCGACATCGATGTCCTGGACGCGACCGGCGCCGGCGACGTGTTCGGCGCGAGCTTCGTCGCCGCCTCGCTCGGCGGCTGGCCGCTGGCGGAGCGGCTGAAGTTCGCGGTGCTGGCGTCCGGCCTCTCGGTACGGCACCACACCGGAGCGCTGGCCGCCCCCGGCTGGTACGGCATCCACCAGTGGTGGCAGGCGCTCGACGACCCCGAACTGCGGCGCTCGTACGGCTTCCTGGCCGACCGGATGCCGCTTGACCTGGGACCACCGGTCCGGTACGCGCCGCTGACGCCCCCGAACTCCCCCCAATGATCTCCCCTGATCTCCCCTGATCCCCCTGATCCCTCTGGCACACGAAGATCCTCGAAGATCCGTGAACATCCGAAAGGCGGTGGGAGCTGTGCGGCTCTCACGAAGAGGCCTGCTGCGCGCGGGCCTGGCCGGTACGGCCGCCACGGCACTCGGCGGCCTGGCGACCGGCTGTGCCGTTCCGACCGGGTCGACCGGCCGGAACATGGTGCTGTGGTACTGGAGCGGCGGCCTGAGCGACAAGGTCGTCGAAGGCGCCAAAGCGCGATACGACAACTCGGTCGACCTCCAGGCCATCCAGATCGGCGGCCAGTACCGCTCCAAGCTCATCACCACCATCACCGGCCGGGCCCACATCCCCGACATCGCGGGACTCAAGGGCGAAGACATGGCCGCCTACCTGCCGAACGCGAACCAGTTCATCGATCTGCGGACGCTTGGCGCGGACAAGTACCGCAGCCAGTACCTGTCCTGGAAGTGGGACCAGGGCATCGCCGACGACGGCACGATGGTCGGCTTCCCGATCGACTGCGGGCCGGTCGCGCACTACTACCAGTACGACGTGTTCCGCAGGGCGGGGCTGCCGTACGAGCCCGACGACGTGTCGAGCGGACTGAACACCTGGGAGAAGTTCTTCGACGCGGGCGTGCAACTCGCCAAGCGCGTCCCGGGGGCCCGGCTGCTCACCGACGTCAACTCCGTCTTCGAGAACGTCGTGCAGCAGGGCGCGCAGCGGTACGTCGACAAGGACCGCCACTTCATCGGCGACCAGGAGCACGTCCGCCGGGCCTGGGCGCTCGCCGTGGAGGCCAAGCAGCGCAGGATCGTCTCGGACCTGGTCAGCGGCACTCCGGACCAGCTGTCGGCCATCCAGGACGGCAAGCTGCCGAGCCAGCTGAACGCCTCCTGGGCCAGCTTCGACATCAAGAACGGTGTGCCGAAGACCAAGGGCAGGTGGCGGGTGGCGCAGATGCCCGTGCGGCCCGCCAACAGCGGCGGCTCGTTCCTGTCGATCACCAAGGCGTGCCGGGAGCCCGAGCGGGCCTTCGAGATCATCACCTGGATGCTCAACGCGTCCAACCAGGCGCAGGGTTACGTCGACGCGGGCCTCTTCCCCTCCACGCCCGCCTCCTACGGCCTGAAGCCGATGCAGGAGCCGGACGACTTCTTCGGCGGCCAGGTCACGACCGACGTCTTCGGGCCGGCCGCGCAGAAGATCGTGGTCGCCTACAACAGCCCGTTCGACATCGCGCTCGGGCAGCCCCTCAAGGACGAGATCAAGAACGTCGGTGTCCTCGGCAAGGACCCCAAGAAGGCCTGGAGTGACGCCATGAGCAAGTGCCGGCGCATCGCGAAGCACCTGGGGGTGAGCTACTGATGGCCGTTCTCGAGCAGACCCCGCCCGCTGTGGCGCAGCCCGCCCCGACACAGCCCAAGAAGGGCTTCCGCAAGTACTGGCACCTCTACGCCGCCATCTCCCCCTTCTACCTGATCTTCCTCGGCTTCGGCCTGTTCCCGGTCGGCTTCTCCCTCTACCTGTCCTTCCACCGCTGGGACGGCCTCGGCTCCATGGAGTGGGCCGGGCTCTCGCAATACCAGTACCTGCTGAGCGACACCGACTTCTGGAACTCGATCGGCAACACGATCATCATCTGGGCGCTGGCCACCTTCCCCATGATCTTCCTGGCGATGGTCACGGCCGTGATGCTCAACTCCGCGGTCCGGTTCAAGGGCCTGTACCGGGTCGCGTACTTCCTGCCGAACGTCACCTCGGTCGTCGCGATCGCCATCGTCTTCGGCTCCATCTTCGCCACCAACAACGGCATGGTGAACGCCGTCTTCAACGCGGTGGGCCTCGACCAGGTGGCCTGGCTGAACACGCCGTGGGGCATCAAGGTCACCATCGCGGCGCTGATGACCTGGCAGTGGACCGGCTACAACGCCATCATCTTCCTCGCCGGGCTCCAGACCATCCCGGGCGAGTTGTACGAGGCGGCGCGCGTGGACGGCGCCGGGCCCATCCAGACCTTCTTCCGGATCACGCTCCCGCTGCTGCGGCCCACGCTGCTGTTCGTGCTCGTGGTCTCCACGGTCACCGGCCTGCAGAGCTTCTCCGAACCGCAGGTCCTGCTCCAGACCTCGTCCAACGACTCGACGTTCGCGGGCGGTCCGGGCCATTCGGGCCAGACGATGGTCCTCTACTTCTTCCAACAGACCTTCGACAACAACGACTTCGGGTACGGAGCCGCGGTGGCCTGGGGCATCTTCCTGGTCGTCGTGCTCTTCTCGATCATCAACTGGCGCCTCGTGCAGCGCCGGGGCGAATAGGAAGGGCCCATCATGTCTTCCATCAAGGGGTCCCACCGCAGAGGGATCGCGCTGCACCTCCCGCTGATCATCGGCACGCTGCTCTCGGCCTTCCCGTTCTACTGGGCCGTGATCATGTCGACGCACAGCTCGTCGGAGATCTTCTCCTACCCGCCGAAGCTGCTGCCGGGCACGCACTTCCTGGAGAACGTCCGCAACCTCTTCGACGCCATCGACTTCTTCGGGTCGATGTGGAACTCGCTGCTGGTCGCCACGGCGGTGACCTTCCTGGTCCTGCTCTTCGACTCACTGGCCGCCTTCGTCTTCGCCAAGTTCGAGTTCCCCGGCAAGAACGTGCTGTTCGGGCTGCTCATGGTCATCTTCATGGTGCCGGCGCAGCTGTCGGTCATCCCGCAGTTCGTCCTCATGGCCAAGATCGGCTGGATCGGCTCGATGACCGCGCTGATCGTGCCGGCCGCGGCGAACGCCTTCGGCATCTTCTGGATGCGCCAGTACATGAAGACGGCCATCCACGACGAACTGCTCGACGCCTCCAAGCTCGACGGCGCGAACTTCCTGCGCCAGTACTGGCACGTGGCGCTGCCGGTGGTCCGCCCCGGCCTCGCCTTCCTCGGCATCTTCACCTTCATGGGCCAGTGGAACGACTTCGCCTGGCCCCTGATCGCCCTCACCAACCCGGACAACGTGACCCTTCAGGTCGCTCTCTCCCAGCTCAACGGCACCCACGGCACCACCGACTACGGCATCGTGATGACCGGCGCCCTCCTCGCCCTCATCCCGCTGCTCATCGTGTTCGCGATCGGTGCCAAGCAGATCATCGGCGACCTCGCCAAGGGAGCCGTCCGCGGATGAACCCCCTGCTGGCACTCCGCCCCTGGGAGGCACCCGAGGTGACCTCCTGGGGGCGGCTCCCCATGAACGCCGTCGACCGCCGCCCCGGGGCGCTGAACCTCGACGGCGAGTGGCGCTTCCAGTTGCTGCTGACGCCGGACGCGCCGGTGAGCGACGTCTGGTCCTCGTCGTACGTCCCCGGCGTCTGGACCCTCCAGGACACCGACGACCTCCCGCAGTACACCAACGTCCGCATGCCGTTCCCCGAGTTCCCGCCGTCGTCGCCGTCCGAGAATCCGACGGGTGTGTACGAGCGTGAGGTGGACGTCCCCGCCGAGTGGGCCGGGCGGCGGATCGTGCTCCAGGTCGGGGCGGCCGAGAGCGTGCTGCTGGTGCAGGTGGACGGGCGGCCGGTCGGGATCTCCAAGGACTCGCACCTGGCGGCCGAGTTCGATCTGACGGACGCCGTACGCCCGGGCTCGTCCGCGGCCGTACGGCTCACGGTCGTCAAATGGTCCGATGCCTCGCACATCGAGGACCAGGACCAGTGGTGGCACGGCGGGATCACCAGGTCGGTGCTGCTGTACGCGACGGATCCGCTGTATCTCGCCGACGTGACCGTACGGGCGCGCGCGGACGGCGAGCTACGCGTCGACTGCCAGGTACGGGGTGTGCTGCCGGACGGCTGGTACGTCACCGGCGACCTGGACGGCGAACCCCTGACGCAGGACGCCGAGTTCGACCGGCTCAACACCGAGGACGAGCGGGTCTCCGACTTCCTCGGCGAGGCACGGTTGTGCGCCACCGTCCCCGACGTCCGCACCTGGACCGCCGAGACGCCCGAGCTGTACGGCCTGACCGTCCGGCTGCACCGCGCCGACGGAACGGTCACCGACACCTCCTGCCAGCGCATCGGCTTCCGCGACGTCGAGATCGTCGGCCGGGACCTGCTGGTCAACGGCGAGCGGATCTACATCCGGGGCGTGAACCGGCATGACTTCCATCCGCTGACGGGCAGGACGGTGTCGTACGACGACATGCGCGCCGACCTCGTCCTGCTCAAGCGCTTCGGCTTCAACGCGATCCGCACCGCGCACTACCCGAACGACCCGGCGCTGTACGGCCTCGCGGACGAGCTGGGTTTCTACGTCGTCGACGAGGCGGACATCGAGGCGCACGACCACGCCCATGAGATCGCCGACGACCCGCGCTATCTGAACGCCTTCGTGGACCGGGTGTCGCGGATGGTGCTGCGGGACAAGAACCATCCGTCGGTGATCATCTGGTCGCTGGGCAACGAGTCCGACTACGGCGCCAACCATGACGCGGCGGCGGGCTGGATACGGCGGCACGATCCGACGCGGCCGATCCAGTACGAGGGGGCGGCCAAGCTCGACTGGGCGGCGACGGACGACGCCTCCGACATCGCCTGCCCGATGTACGCGCCGATCGAGGACTGTGTCGCGCACGCGCTCTCCGGGGAGCAGACGCGACCGCTGATCCAGTGCGAGTACTCGCACGCCATGGGCAACAGCAATGGCACGCTCGCCGACCACTGGGCCGCCATCGAGTCAACGCCGGGTCTTCAGGGCGGCTTCATCTGGGAGTTCTGGGACCACGGCATTCTCCAGCGAGTGACTGACGGCAGACCCGCCGGGCGCTCCGGCGCCGGGCTGTACGACAACGGTGTCGCCGCGCCCGGACATCGCTGGGCGTACGGCGGCGACTTCGGCGAGCGGATCCACGACGGCGCGTTCATCGCCGACGGGATCGTCTTCCCCGACCGCACGCCCAAGCCCGTGATGTACGAGCACCGCGAGATCGCGGCGCCGGTGCGGCTGACGTGCTTCAAGCACGAGGGCCTGGTGGTCCAGAACCACCAGTGCTTCCGCGGGCTGGACTGGCTGTCCGCCCAGTGGGAGCTGACCCTCTCCGACGGCCGTACGCTGACCGCTCCCGCCGAGCTGCCCGACCTGGTTCCCGGCGAGACGGCGGCCGTGCCGCTCCCCTTCGAGCTGCCGGACGACGGCGGCGAGGCCTGGGTGACGCTGCGCGTGACCACGAAGGACGACGAGCCGTGGGGGCCGCGCGGCACCGAGGTGTGCGCACCCCAGCTGCGGCTGCGGGCGGCCCCCGCGCCGCGGAACGCGACCGTCCAGGGCCCGCCCGTCGAGGTCGACGGGGAAGGGCTCCTCGTCCATCCCCTCCTCACCGCCGCCCCCACGCTGTCGCTGTGGCGGGCGCCCACCGACAACGACGAGCTGGGCGGCATCGCGCTGCGCTGGCGGACCTGGGGGCTCGACGCGCTCGTCCGCAAGGTCGTCAACGTGAGGCGGGACGGCGAGAAGGTGACCGTGCACGCCGAGTACGCCGGGACGATCGGCGTCGTGCGCCATGTGCAGGTGTTCACCCCCGTCGAGGGCGGCGTCCGGGTCGAGGAGTCGGCCGAGCTGCCCGAGGACTTCGAGGACGTGGCCCGGGTGGGCACGGTGTTCGAGACGGTGCCGGGGCTGGACCTGCTGGAGTGGTTCGGGCAGGGGCCCTGGGAGTCGTACCCGGACCGGAGTGCGGGCACGCCCGTCGGCCATCACTCGGTGCCCGTGGACGAGTTGTTCACCCCCTATCTGCGCCCGCAGGAGAGCGGCGGCCGGCACGGCGTACGGCACTTCACGCTGTCGGCACCGGACGCCACCGGTCTCGCGGTACGGCTGGACGAGCCCCGGCAGGTCTCGGTGACCCGGTACCGCGCCGAGGACCTGACCGCCGCCGCCCACCATGACGAGCTGGTCCCGCGACCGGGGTGCGTGGTGCACATCGACGCGGCGCACCGAGGGCTGGGCACCGCGTCGTGCGGCCCGGACACCTCTGCCTCCTATCTGATCCCGCCGGGTGTCCACCGCTGGAACTGGACCCTGCGCGCACTCTGAACCCGCCTTCACTCCCTTCACCGCTTCACACCTTCACGCCCTTGTGCCTTCACTGGAGTCGATGTGTGCACCACCCATGAGCCCGGCCAGGAGTCTGCCTGCGCCCACGCAGGCAGGCGCAACTTCCTCAGAGCCACCGCGCTGATCGGCGCCGCGGCCACCGCCGTCACCCTCCCGACCGTCGCCGCTGAAGCAGCGGCGGTCGGCCGTGGCCGGCGCCCCGACACCGA
Organism: Streptomyces sp. DG2A-72; assembly: GCF_030499575.1. Taxonomy (NCBI): domain Bacteria; kingdom Bacillati; phylum Actinomycetota; class Actinomycetes; order Kitasatosporales; family Streptomycetaceae; genus Streptomyces; species Streptomyces sp. DG2A-72. The sequence goes on along the minus strand of NZ_JASTLC010000001.1, from coordinate 8,921,316 downwards.
GAACCGCCGCTTCACGCTCGCCGTGATGCCCGACACGCAGTACCTCTTCGACGGACCGAGCATCAACCCGGCACCGATCCAGGCCTCGCTGCGCTATCTGCTGGAGCACGGGCGCGAGGACAACCTCGTCTTCCTGTCCCACCTGGGCGACCTGACCGAGAACGGCGCGAAGGCCGAATGCGACGCGATCGGCGAGGCGTTCGAGCTGCTGGACCGGCGCGGGGTCGGCTACAGCGTGCTGGCGGGCAACCACGACGTCCGTTCGTCCACCACCGACCAGCGCGGCGCGACGCCGTACCTGGACACGTTCGGCCCGCACCGCTTCAGGGGAAAGCCGACCTTCGGCGGTGCCTCTGCCGACGGCTACAACACCTTCCACGTCTTCAAGGCGGCCGGGCGCGAGTGGCTCGTCCTCGCCCTGGACTGGCGGCTGTCGGACAAGGGTTACGCATGGGCGAAGGACGTCATCGCCCAGCACCCGAGCACGCCCGTCATCCTCACCACGCATGAGCTGGTCGTCGGCGACGACTCCCTCTCCTCGTACGGACAGCAGCTGTGGGACAAGCTGGTCAAGGACCACGACCAGATCTTCCTCACCCTCAACGGCCACTACTGGCCGGCCGCCCGCGCGGTCCGCAAGAACGCGGCCGGGAACGACGTACATCTACACCTGACGAACTATCAGAACCGGTACTTCGGCGGCGCGGCGATGATCCGCCTCTACCACTTCGACCTCGACCGGAACACGATCGACGTCGAGACGCTGTCGCCGTGGATCCTGGGCCGGGCCGCGAAGGGGCTCAACGAGCTGGAGCGGCAGGAGATGGAGCTGTCCGGAGACGCGGACCGGTTCTCCGTCGACATCGACTTCGAGGAGCGGTTCGCCGGGTTCGCGCCCCTACCCGCGCGGCCGTCCCGGCCCGCCGACCGGATGCTGGTGCGGGGCACGGTCGCGTACTGGCGGTTCGACGGGCACGAGGAGGGAGCCGCGGTCGAGGGGACGGTGCGTGACCTGTCGGGGCGCGGCAACGACCTCACCGTGGTCAAGGTCGGAGACGCTTCGCTGACCTGGTCCACCGCCCATCACCCCGACCAGCCGGGGCACGGCAGCCTGTACTTCCGGGGCGGCAAGCCGCCGCTCAAGGGCGCCTACCTGCGTACGGTCGACGGCGCGCCCCTCAACTCGGCCACCTTCAAGTCCGGTTACACCATCGAGGCGTTCTACTGGCTGCCCGCCGACTGGACCTCCTCCCGCAACGCCTGGGCCGGACTGGTCAGCCGCACCGGCACCGGCGGGGCGGCAGGCAAGACCGAGGATGATCCGGACGAGCCGCTCGCCACGCTGTCCCTCTCCGACGGACCCGGTCCGCAGTGGGCCGTGCGCCCGCTCAACCAGCAGGGCATCGCCACCAACTGGGGCGACGAGACGGCCCGCGAGCAGTGGTGGCACCTCGCCGTCGTCAACGACGGCAGGCACACCACGCTGTACGTCCAGGGCTGCCCGGTCGCCCGCAACCCGCACGCCCCCGCGATCGGCCTCACCTCGGTGGGCCTGCCGTGGCTGCTCGGCGGCTACGAGTACGGCGGGAAGATCGACCAGATCCTGTACGGGCGCCTCGGCGACGTACGGATCGTCGAACGCGCCCTGCCCGTCACGTCGTTCATGAACCACTGAACCCTTCGGAAGGCATCCCTCCGTGAACGACCAGCAGCTGCCCGCCTGGGCCGACCCATCCATATCCCTTGCGGAACTCGATCCGCAGGGCCTGTCCAGACGCGGACTCCTGCGCCGCGCGGGCCTGTTCGGCGCCGCCTTCGCCCTCGGTTCGGCGGCCGTGCCCGCGGCGGCGTCCTCGCGGCCCTTCGGCGGTGACGACCCGCGCCTCGCCTACCTCGTCGGCGACCACCACATCCACACCGTCTACAGCCACGACGCCAAGTACACGTTCTCCCAACTGGCCGCCGCGGGCGCGAAGTACGGCCTCGACTGGATGGTGTTCACCGAGCACTCCAACTTCGGGCACGCCCAGCACGGCGCCCCGCTGGAGCACAAGGAGATCCTCGAGGCGCGGGCCGAGAACCCGCGTCAGCTGATCTTCCAGGGCCTGGAGTGGTACATCCCGGCCGCCGAGCACTGCACGGTCTTCGCCGCGCCCGGCCTGCACGAGGTCGACCTGCTCACCAAGTTCGAGAGCGCCTACGACGGCAAGCTGCTCGGCTACACCGACGGAGCCCCCGGCAACGCCAACACCGCGCGCAACGAGGACCACGCCGTCAAGGCCATCCGGTGGCTGGCCAAGCAGCGGCGCACGGGCTACGTCGACGACGTCCTGGTCCTCGCCAATCACCCCATGCGGCTCGGCATCGACTCTCCGCACGAGATGCGCAACTGGCGGGACGCCGCGCCCGAGATCATGATCGGCATGGAGGGGGCGCCCGGCGCCCAGGGCGCGGCCATACCCGGCTGGCGCGGGACGACCTCCATCCGCGGCGAGTACGAGAACAAGCCCTCCGCCGACTCCTTCGCCGGTTACCCGGCGGACGGCTACCTCACGTACGGCGGCTTCGACTGGGCGACCGCGACCGTCGGCGGTCTGTGGGACTCGATGCTGGCAGAAGGCAGCCTGTTCTCGATCACCACGAACTCCGACGCCCACCGGATCGTCTTCGACACCTGGAAGAACGGCGACTGGCTGCCGGGCCAGAACTTCGACAACACCGGCCGGCTGCCCGACCCGGTGAACACCGACACCCCGCAGCCCGGCAGCGACTTCTGGCCCGGACAGTTCTCCCGCACTCACGTGGGCGTCACCCGCTACGGCTACCGCTCGGTGATGGCGGGCCTGCGCGCGGGCCGGGTCTGGCTGGACCACGGGCATCTGCTGGACGGGCTCGAGGTGCGGCTGAGGCGCGACTGCGACCACGGCCGGGGCGTCACGCTGGGCGGCAGGCTGCGTGTCCGCAAGGGCGAGCGGCTCACCCTGACCGTCACGGTCACCAGCGCCTCCCGCCCCAACCCCCAGGGAATCCTGCCCGAGTTGGCACACGTGGACGTCATCAGGGGCGCGGTGCGCGGCCCGGCGGCCGACCGTGACACCTGGCGGGCGCCCGCCACCAAGGTCGTCACCACCAAGGACGTCAGCGGCCGCAAGGGGACGTACACCCTGCGCATCCCGCTCGTCGCCGGCGACGAGTCCTTCTACGTCCGGCTGCGCGGCAGCGACGGCAACCGGCACGGCGCCGGATACCTGGGCGCCTCCGTCGATCCGCACGGGCCGCTTCCCCACGAGCCCGGCAACGGTGACCCGTGGGCCGATACATGGTTCTATTCCAACCCGATATTCGTCGACGTGAAGGGTGCCTGATGAAGCGTCAACTCGTCTGCCTGGCCGCGTTATTCGGAGCGTTCGCAGTGGGCGCGGGCACCGCGTCCGCCGCCGGTGACCCGCGCTGGGAGGAGACCGGCACGGCGTACACCGACACCCTCGGCGGCGGGCAGGGCCTCGCGAGCCGGGCCGACGGGTCGCTGCTGTACCGGGGGCTTGCGGACATCCCGCTGGACCTGCGCGTCAAGGGCTGGAACCACGTGGGCGACCCGGACATCGCGAACGGCTACACGTTCGACGCCTATCAGGGCCCGGACACGGCCACGGCCAAGATGTTCGCGGTGACGACCCCGGCCGGGAAGCGCTACGAGTACGTCCACCAGCTCAACGCGGGCGAGAAGCTCAACAACTCCTTCGCGACCGTCTCGCCCGACGGGCAGTGGCTGGTGTCGGGCGAGTGGGGCGACCAGAACCGGCTCCAGGTCTTCCCCGCTCCCGTGCTCAACCCGTCCACCCCGCAGACGGGCGGTGACCTGAAGGAGGCCGGGCAGATCACGCTCGACAAGCCGGTGCGTGACATCCAGGGCTGCGACTTCGTCACCGAGACCCGGCTGGTGTGCGCCTCGAACGACGCCACCGGGTCCCTCTTCCCTCAGATCCGCCCGCTCCTCCAGGTCGACCTGCCCCGAAAGCTCGACGGGAAGCCGGTCACCGGGGCGGTCAAGAGCCTGTCCGCGCTGCCGCAGCGCAGCGTGTGCACCGGCACCTTCGAGACGGAGGGCGTCGACCACGACGTGAACAGCGGCACCCTGCGCGCCCAGGTGATCCAGCCCGGCATCTGCGCACTGTCGACGACCGTGTACTCGTACCAGCAGGTCACGGACTGATCCGGCACGCGTTACCGTGGGCCGCGTGACCACCGAAGAGTCGCTGCGGCCCCAGTCCCTGATGCTGACGTTCCTGGGCGATCAGGTGCTCGGGCGTGATGTCTGCGTGTACTCGGGCAGCGTCATCGACGTCTTCCGCCGGGTCGGCGTCGGCGAGCAGGCGACGCGCTCGACGCTGACCCGGATGGTGCACCGTGGCCTGCTGCGCCGCCAGCGCGAGGGCCGCCGGATGTACTTCGGGCTGACCGGGCATTCGGCGGCCGTCCTGCGCGACGGCGAGCGGCGCATCTGGGAGACCGGCGCGGTCAACCGGCAGTGGGACGGCACCTGGACCCTGCTCGGCTTCTCCCTGCCCGAGTCCTGGCAGCGGCAGCGGCACGACCTGCGCTCGAAGCTCACCTGGAGCGGCTTCGGGCCGCTGTTCAACGGGCTGTGGATCACGCCCGGCCATGTCGACGTGGGTGAGCTGGTCGCCGAGCTGGGGCTGTCCGCGCATGTGAAGGTCTTCCGCGCCCACGCCGACGCCGGCATGGACATCGGCGCGATGATCGAGGAGACCTGGGAGCTGTCCGAACTGGCGGTGCGCTACGAGGAGTTCGTCCGCCGCTGGCAGCCGTGGGAGACGGACCTGCCGGGCCTCGACGAGGCTCTAGGGCTGCGGCTGGTGCTGCAGGCCGAGTGGCTGCGGATCATCCGCCGTGACCCCCGGCTGCCGGTCAAGCATCTGCCGGACGACTGGCCGGCCGAGCAGGCCGAGAAGACGTTCCGTCGGGTGCACGAGCGGTTCACCCCGCCGGCGCTGGACGCTTCGGAACGCCTTCTCGACCTCGTGCCAGTACGCCCCGATCAGGCGTAGAAGCGGGACAGGCTCTGCAGCACGGCGGCAGGCTTCGCGCCGCCCTCGATCTCCATCGTGCCGTCGACGGTGATCTGCACGCCGCCCGGCACGTCCTCGACGTCCGCCAGCTTCCCGAGCAGCCGGATCTTCGAGCCGACCTTCACCGGCGAAGGGAAACGCACCTTGTTCAGGCCGTAGTTGACCTTGGTGGTGACGCCCTGGACGTCCAGCAGCTCGGTGAAGAGCGGGATGAAGAGGGAGAGGGTGAGGTAGCCGTGCGCGATCGGGGCGCCGAAGGGGCCCTCGGCGGCCTTCTCCGGGTCGACGTGGATCCACTGGTGGTCGCCCGTGGCGTCGGCGAACGTGTTGATGCGCTCCTGGGTGATCTCGATCCACTCGCTGGTGCCGAGGTCGCTGCCCGCGAGCTTCTTCAGTTCGTCGAGGCCGTTGACGGTGATGCTCATGAGGTTCCTTACTGGTTGCCGTATCGACTGCGGACACGGGACTTGAGGAGCTTTCCGGAGGCGGTGCGCGGGAGTTCGTTCGCGAGGACCACCGATTTCGGGATCTTGTACTTGGCGAGGCGGCCGGACAGGGACGCGAGGATCTCGTCGGGATCCACCGAGGCGTCCTCACGCGGCACGATCACCGCGCGCGGCACCTCGCCCCACTTGTCGTCGGGCACACCGATGACCGCGCACTCGACGATGTCGGGGTGGGCGAGGAGCAGGTCCTCGATCTCGGCCGGGTAGATGTTCTCCCCGCCGGAGATGATCATGTCCTTGATCCGGTCGACGATGAAGACATAGCCGTCCTCGTCGATCCGGGCCGCGTCCCCGCTGCGGAACCACCCGTCCGCGAAGGAGCCGGCCGTCTCCTCGGGCAGCCCCCAGTAGCCGGGCATGACATGCGGTCCCCGGACCACGATCTCGCCGGTCTCACCGACGTCGACCGGCGCGAGGTCCGGCCGTACCACCCGTACGTCGCTGAAGAAATGCGGCACGCCCGCCGAGCCCGCCTTGGTCACCGCGTGCTCGGCGTCCAGGAACAGCGTCCCGGGCGAGGCCTCCGTCATGCCGTAGCCCTGGAGGAAGGTCAGCCCGCGCTCCTGGTAGGCGGCGATCAGCGGTGTCGACACCGGAGAGCCACCGCAGGTGAGGATCCGCAGGCTGGACAGGTCGGCGTCCGGCCAGCGCGGATGCCGGGCCACCTGCTCGAACATTGTCGGCACCCCGAACATGAAGGTGATCCGGTGCCGTTCGATCAGGTCGAAGGTCGCCTCCGGAGCGAAGGCCTCGACCAGGACACAGGTGCCGCCCTTGAGCAGCACCGGCAGGGTGAGCATGTTCAGGCCCGCCGTGTGGAACAACGGGGCTGACACAAGCGCTCGTTCGTCGGCGATCAGGTCGGTGTCGACGAGGACGTTGATCGCGTTCCAGGTCAGATTGGAGTGCGTGAGCATCGCGCCCTTGGGGCGGCCGGTGGTGCCCGAGGTGTACATGATGATGCAGGTGTCGTCGGCGCCGACCGGTTCGTCGATGGGTTCGTACGACGCGCAGGCCAGCGCCTCCTCGTATTCGGCGCCGGCTTCGACGTACGTACGGACGTCGGTACTGCCCGGCAGTCCCGCGACCAGGCCCTGGAACGCGGGGCCGTAGACGAGGGCCTTGGCTCCGGAGTCGGCGAGCTGGTAGGCGATCTCGGGTCCGGCGAGGCGGGTGTTGAGCGGCACGAAGACCGCGCCGAGGGTGCCCGTCGCGAACAGGGTCTCCAGGTAGGAGGGGTGGTTGGGGCCGAGGTAGGCGATCCGGTCGCCGCGCCTCACGCCGCGGGCGCGCAGGGCATGGGCGAGGCGGGTGGTGCGGTCGTACAGCTCTGCGTAGGTGAACGTCGTCTCGCCGTGGATCAGGGCGGTGCGGTGCGGGGTCTTCCGGGCCCGGCGTGCGGGCCATGACCCCAGTCCCTCGTTGCGCATCTACGACCCCTTATGGCTTGGTCAGCCCGAGCAGGCGGGCGGCGTTCTCCTTGAGGATCTTCGGCTTGACCTCGTCCTTGATCGTCAGCTTCTCGAAGTCGGCGAGCCAGCGGTCGGGGGTGAGGACGGGGAAGTCGGAGCCGAAGAGGACCTTGTCCTTGAGCAGTGTGTTGGCGTACTGCACGAGCTGCGGCGGGAAGTACTTCGGCGACCAGCCGGACAAGTCGATGTGCACGCCGGGCTTGTGCGTGGCGACGGCGAGGGCCTCGTCCTGCCAGGGGAAGGACGGGTGCGCCAGGATGATCTTGAGGTGCGGGAAGTCGGCCGCCACGTCGTCCACGTGGAGCGGGTTCGAGTACTTGAGGCGGATGCCGCCCCCGCCGGGCACGCCCGCGCCGATGCCCGTCTGGCCCGTGTGGAAGAGCGCGATGGTGCCGGTCTCCTCGATCACCTCGTACAGGTCGTACGCCACCGAGCGGTCGTTGGGGAAGAAGCCCTGGATGCTGGGGTGGAACTTGAAGCCCTTCACCCCGTACTCCTCGACCAGGCGGCGGGCCTGCTTCACGCCCGCCCTGCCGCGGAAGGGGTCGATGGAGGCGAAGGGGATGAGGACGTCCGCGTTGGCGGCGGCGGCCTCGGCGACCTCCTCGTTCGGGACGGGCGCGGTGCCGGTCGCGGACTCGGCGTCGACCGTGAAGATCACGGCGGCCATCTTCCGCTCGCGGTAGTAGGCGGCCGTCTCCTGAAGGGTCGGCTTCCGCTTGCCCTCGACCTTGAAGTAGGCGGAGGAGGCGTCGTGCAGGTCGTCGTCCAGGGAGGAGTGCCCCTTGGAGGAGACCTCCGCGTGGGTGTGGACGTCGATGGCGACGAGTTCGTCGATGTTCATGGGGGGTGCCATCACGCCTCCGGCAGCTTGGGCGCGGGGATGCCCACCGACTGCGGTTCGGCACCCACCGAGGTCGGGAAGGCGGCGGCCAGCGTGTCCGGGGTCCAGCCGCCGTCGGCGTACGCCGCCTTGATCTCCTGCGGATGCGACCAGAGTGCCACCTTGTCGCCACCGATGCCGATGGCCTGCCCGGTGATGCCACGGGCCGCCTCGGAGGCGAGGAAGGGGACGAGGGCCGCGCAGTCCTCGGGGGTGCCGAAGCCCTCGCCCTTGCGGAGGACGTCGGGAAGCGGCTCGCCGTTCTTCATGGCCTCGATGTACGGGGCGAAGGCGGGGATGGTCTCGGTCATGGCGGTCGCGGCGACCGGCACGATCGCGTTGACGGTGATGTTCGCGCGGCCCAGCTCCATCGACCACGTCCGGGCCATGGCGGCGATGCCCGCCTTCGCGGCGGCGTAGTTCGTCTGCCCGAAGTTGCCGCGCTGCCCGGCCGGGGAGCCGACCAGGATCAGGCTGCCGCCCTCGCCCTGCTCGCGCATCCGGACGGCGGCGGCGCGGGCGCAGGTGAAGGTGCCCTTGAGGTGGGTGGTGATCACCGCGTCGAAGTCGTCGTCGGTCATCTTCCACAGGACCTTGTCGCGCAGGATGCCCGCGTTGGTGACCAGGATGTCGAGCCGCCCGAACTCCTCGACGGCGCGGTTCACCAGCCGCTCGGCGGCCTCGGTCGTACCGACCGGGACCACCTCGGCGACGGCGGTGCCGCCGGCCGCGGTGATGGACTTCACGGCCTGCTCGGCCACGGCCTCGTCGATGTCGTTGACGACCACGGAGGCGCCGTGGGCGGCGAGGGCGTGCGCATAGGCGAGGCCGAGGCCCCGGCCGCTGCCGGTGACGACGGCGACCTTGCCGGTGAGATCGATGCTGGGCACGAGCGAGTCCCTTCAAGCGGTGGCACATGGGATGCGGCTTCCGAGATCGAAGCTAAGAGCAATAATTGTTGACGTCAATAGTTGTTGATGACCTCCGTGTGCGACATGCTGAAATCTCCAGGACACATCGATCGAGCACAGGGAGCCCGCCATCACACGCCAGCACGCCACCCCGAAGCCCATCGACGCGAACGAGCCATGGATGCGCGGGCTGCATGCGGACACGGGCTACCTGCTGTACCGGCTGGGCCTGCGCTCGGGCCAGCTCTTCAACTCCTTCCTCCAGGAGTCGGGGCTGCGCCTGCGCCACTACGCGGTACTGCGTTTCCTCGCCACCGCCGAGGGTGCCCTGCAGCGCGAGCTGAGCGCCCGGCTCGGCTACGACCCGAGCGCGATCGTCGGCCTGATCGACGACCTGGAGAAGCTCGGCTTCGCCGAGCGCCGCCCCGCACCGGACGACCGCCGCAGCCGGATCGTGGTCCTCACCGAGGAAGGCCGCGCCTTCCTGCGCGGCACCGACGAAGCCGGGCTGCGGGTGACCAACGATCTGCTGGGCCCGCTGGACGCGGCCGAGCGGGAGACGCTGCAGGCGCTGCTGCTGCGGATCGTGGAGGACGGGCCCAACTGATGTTGTGCAAATGATTGACGGCCGCACGAGAGATGCCTAGCTTCACGGGCAGCCCGAGACCCGTCCCCAGGAAGCTCACCGTGCAGCCTCTTCGGCGACCTGTTCTTCCCGCGGCCCGGCAGACCGCCGAGGGCCGCGCCCGGATCGCCCTCGCCGCCGCCCTGCACAACATCCCCGGGTACAACGATCCTACGCAGACCGAACCGGCGCCCACCGACTGGGACGCCCAGCAGGCCAACCACTGGAACACGGGCGTCGACTGCACCACGATGCTGTACCGCTCCCCGCTGTTCAAGGAGGTGACGGAGTTGTACCGAAAGGCGGGCCTGTCCCTGCGCGCCGACCTCACGGCACTCAACCGGGCGCCCCGTGTCTCCGCCGATCTCGCTGCCGTCCGGTGGATGCGGGACACCAGCGTCTTCAAGGGCCGGCTCACCGACCCGCAGCTCAACATCCACACGACCGGCGACACGCTGATTCCGGTGCGGGCCGAGAGCGCCTACCGCCGTGCCGCGACCGCCGGGGGTTCGGGCCCGCTGCTGAGCCAGGCCCATGTCGACGGGCCCGGCCACTGCACCTTCACCCCGGGCGAAATGATCGGCGCCCTGGACACCTTGGAGCACCGCTTGGACACCGGCCGCTGGGACACGTCGCCGAGCAGCCTCAATGCCCGGGCCGACCTGGCGGACCCGACGAACGAGCCACGGTATGTGACATACCACCCCACCGCCTACCCCCGCCCCGACGACCTCGCGCACCCCGCCGCCACCCGCCCATGACCACCCGATCCGCCCCCGACCGGCTGCTGTCCGTGCTCTCGGCGTTCGATCACGAGCACCCCGCGCTGTCTCTGACGGACATCAGCCGCCGGGCCGGGCTGAGCCTGACCACCGCGCACCGGCTCGTGGGCGCCCTCACCGAGTGGGGCGCCCTGGAGCGGGACGAGTCGGGGGTCTACCACATCGGGCTGCGGCTGTGGGAGGTCGCCGCGCTCGCCCCGCGCGGGCTGGCGCTGCGGCAGGTCGCCCTGCCGTATCTGGAGGACCTGTACGAAGCCACCCACGAGAACGTGCAGTTGGCGGTGCGGGACGGCTCCGAGGTGGTCTACATCGAGTGGCTCTCCGGGCGCTCCGCGGTCGGCGTGCACATCCGCGTCGGCGCGCGCTGGCCGCTGCATGCCACCGGCGTCGGTCTCGTGCTGCTGGCGCACAGTGATCCCGAGGCCCAGGAGGAGTACTGCTCGGGGCCGCTCGCCTCCTTCACGCCGTACACGGTCACCGATGCGGCGCAGTTGCGCCGGGTGCTGGCCGAGGTGCGGCGTACCGGTGTGGCGGTGAGCAGCCGTCAAGTGACCGAGGACGCGCTGTCAGTGGCCGCTCCGGTGCGCGGCCCGGGCGGGGCGGTGGTCGCCGCCGTGTCGATCGTCGTGCCCCAAGTCGACGCGCAGGTACCGGCGTTGATACCGGCGGTGCGGCTCGCTGCGCGCGGGATCTCGCGGGCGCTTGGCTGGCAACCGGTCGCTCCGCGGGATACGCCGCGTTAGGCCGTCGGTTGTCTGCGGGTTCGTTGTGGCTGGTCGCGCAGTTCCCCGCGCCCCTAAAGGGGCGCGCCAACACGGCCGACTCCGCCGAACCGGCGTCAGTTCAGTTTCGTGCTCGCCGTGTACGTCACCTCGTCGTCCGCGTGCTCTGCCGTGGCCCGGCAGATGAGCGTCGTGGCCGTCGAGACCTGTGTGGGGGTGACCTTCCAGCGGGCCGTGAGGTGTTCGCCCCTGTCCAGGCGGGCGGTGGAGAGCGCGTCCAGGGCGTGTATCCGCCAGCCGCTCGGCGTTTGCAGGGCCAGCCGGGCGGCGGTCCAGGGGCGGGCGGAGCCGTTGGCGAAGGTGGCGGTGACCGTGAACTCCGGGCCCTGGCCGGTGACTTGGAGCCGGACACCGAAGGGCTTGCGCCGGTACACCGGGGCCCATGACTCACGCATCAGCTTCACCAGCTCGTCCGCCTGGGCGGGCCGCGCGGCGGCGAGGTCGTGCAGTTCGCCGGGGTCCTTGGCGAGGTCGTACAGCTCTACGTCCCACTGGTCGTCGGGCGCCCGCCGGTTCTGTCCGGGCGCGAACCGCACGGCCTTGAGGTCGCCGCGCCGCAGCGCCTCCGCGAGACGGCGGCCCCGGCCGAGGTCGAAGGCGTCGGAACGCGGGGTGATGTTGGCGTGGTTGCGGTAGAAGTACAGGCTGTCGTGGCGGGCGGCGTCCTTGGAACCGCGCAGCAGCGGTGCGAGGGAGAGGCCGTCGACATCGGTCGGAGCGGGGGCGCCCGCGAGGTCGGCGAGGGTGGGCAGCAGGTCGGTGAGCGGGGTGGGGCGGTCGGTGGTGCCGGACCGTACGTGCTGCGGGGACCAGGCGATGAGCGGGACGCGGATGCCGCCCTCGTACAGGTTCCGCTTGATGCCGCGCAACGGGCCGTTGCCGTTGAAGAGTTCGGGGTCGGTGCCGCCCTCCTCGTGCGGGCCGTTGTCGCTGGTGACCAGGACGATGGTGCGGTCCGCGATGCCGAGTTCGGTGAGCCGGTCGGTGACACTGCCGACCAGGGTGTCGAAGGAGGTGACCTGGGCGGCGTGCCGCTTGTTGGGGCCGGTCCAGGGCCGGTCGGCGTACTCGCCGTCGTCCGGGTCCTGGCTGGGGGCGTGTGGCACGGTCGGGGCGAGATACAGCAGGAACGGCTCGCTCTGGTGGGCGTTGATGAAGCTGAGCGCGCGGTCCTGGATCAGGTGGGGGGCGTACACCTCGCGGGCGCCGCCCTTGTTCTCGGGGATCTCCTGCCGGGTGCCGTTGTGCCACAGGTACTCGGGGAAGTAGTCGTGGGCGTGACCGTGGCCGATGTAGCCGTAGAACTCCTCGAAGCCACGGGAGTTGGGGTGGCTCGGCTGGTCCGGGAGCTCGGGTCCGAAGCCCCACTTGCCGATGATGCCGGTGCGGTAGCCGAGCGCCCGCAGCGCCTCGGCGAAGGTGAAGTCCCGGTCGGTCAGGGCGCCTTGGCCGCCCGGCCCCCACGGGTTCTCCCGCACGGTGGAGTGTCCGCTGTGCAGCCCGGTGAGCAGCGAGCAGCGCGAGGGCGCGCACACCGGGGCGGGGGCATAGGCCTCGGTGAAGCGCAGGCCCTCGGCGGCGAGGGCGTCCAGACGCGGAGTGTGGATCAGTTTCTGGCCGTAGGAGCCGAGTTCGCCGTAGCCGAGGTCGTCGGCGAGGATCACCACGAAGTTGAGTCGGCCCGACGCCGGGCCCTGCGCGGCGGGCATGGCCGCGGCGGGCTTGTTGAGCTGCGCGGGCTGCGCCTCGTCACCGGCCTCGCACGCCGTGGCCGCCGCGAGCGCGACGGGCGCGGCGGCGGCCCCGGTGAGAAATCGGCGGCGGCTCGGCATACGGGTCTCCTGTGTGACGGCGGGTGCGGACAGCAGAACCGATGGTGATCGCCACCATCGGTCCAAAACCATGCACACGCTGTGAACGCTCCGTTTCGATCATTGAGAGGCAAAAGTGCGCGGCGGAGGTTCCCCCTCCACGGCATCAGAACGATCACAAACGGAAGAGACGATATCCCTCTCACCGGTGAGGCCCCGTCCGCTTCGCCGTCGCGATACTGGAAGGGCCCTTGCCCCGAGGAGCCGCCCATGTCCCCACCGCCTTGGATCACGCCTGCCGTCACCCGGCTGCGCACGGCGAATCCGTATGCCGTCGACGGCGCGCTGGCCGCGCTGGTGCTGTTCGCCGCCTCCCTGCAGTGGATCTTCCGCGGCGACACCGACGACAAGCTGACCTGGCAGGGCTGGCTGCTCGCGGCGGCCACGGCCGTGCCGCTGGTGTGGCGGCGCCGGGCGCCGTTCGCGACCGCGTGGGCCGTGTCCGCGGCCACGACCGCGATGGCCGTCTATCACGCGCCACCGCCGGACGTGGCGTACGGCGGGCTGGTCGTCCTCTACACGATGGCCGCGCAGGGCCGCCCCTGGCAGCGACGCGTGATGCTGGTGGGCTGGATCCTCGGGGTCACCCTCACCATGCAGCACAAGGCGAATCCCCTCCCCTTCGAGTACGCCTTCCAGCTGCTGAGCGTCGCCTGCGCGTACGGGTTCGGCATACTCGCACGCGTCCAGCGCGCCTACACCGCGGCGCTGGTGGACCGGGCCCGCCGCCTGGAGCGGGAGCGTGCCGCGGACACCGCGCGGGCGACGACGCAGGAGCGTGCCCGGATCGCCCGGGACATGCACGACATCCTGGCCCACGCGGTGAGCCTGATGGTGGTGCAGGCCGAGGCGGGACCGGTGGTGGTGCGCAGCGATCCGGCGCGCGCGGAGGCCGCGTTCGACGCGATCGCGGCGACCGGCCGGGACGCGATGTCCCAACTGCGCCGTATCCTCGGAGTCCTCAAGGAAGAGCAGCGCGACGGCGCCCCGGACCGTCTGCCGCAGCCGGATGTGGCCGCCCTTTCCAGCCTGGTCCGGCAGGTCACCGACTCCACCGGCCTGCACGTCGAGCTGCGCACCACGGGCGAGCCCCGCCCGCTGCCGCCGGACACCGAAGTCGCCGCCTACCGTGTCGTGCAGGAAGCCCTCACCAACACCGTGAAGCATGCGTACGCTTCCTCCGCGACGGTCGCGCTCGACTGGCTGGAGGACGAATTGAGACTCGTGGTGACGGACGACGGACGGGGCCCGTCCGGTCCGGGCGGCGGGCACGGTCTGATCGGCATCCGCGAACGCGCCGCCGCCTGCGGGGGCAGCGCACGCGCCGGGCGCGGCCCGGACGGCGGCTTCCAGGTCGTCGTACGCCTCCCGGCCGCGGACCGGCAGGCGGCGCTGGGGTGAGCATCCGCGTGGTCGTCGCCGACGACCAGGAGCTGGTCCGCAGCGGCTTCACCATGATCCTGGAGGCGCAGCCGGACATCGAGGTGGTCGCCGAGGCGGGCGACGGCGCGGAGGCGGTCGCCGCGGTGCGGCAGCACACCCCCGACGTCCTGCTGCTCGACATCCGCATGCCCGGCACGGACGGTCTGGAGGCGGCCCGGCAGGTGTGCGCGCAGTCCAGCTGCAAGGTCGTCATGCTCACCACGTTCGACCTCGACGAGTATGTCTACGAGGCGCTGTACGCGGGCGCCAGCGGCTTCCTGCTCAAGGACGTCCGCCGGGACGACCTGGTGCACGCCGTACGGGTCGTCGCGGGCGGCGACTCGCTGCTCGCCCCGACCGTGACCCGCCGGCTGGTCGCGGACATCGTGCGGCGCCGCCGCGAGGAGGCCACCGCCGAGGTCACGCCCGACCGGCTGGAGGTCCTGACCGCGCGCGAGGTGGAGACCCTGCGGATGCTCGCCCGCGGACTGTCCAACGCCGAGATCGCCACGACCCTCTTCGTCAGCGAGCACACCGTCAAGACCCATGTCAGCAACGTGCTCAGCAAGCTCGGTCTGAGGGACCGGGTGCAGGCCGTGATCTGCGCGTACGAGACCGGCCTGGTGACCCCCGGCTCCCCCTAGCGAGGGAGACACGGGCCCGCCTCCCCCGTACGGCCCAGTGCCCGAAACCGCTCCCTCCGGCGATCCGGTGACACCCCCGCGCGCACGAGCCTGAAGGCGAAGTCAACCGACGACTCGCCGGGAGGGACCGTGCTCGCCACGCTCGCCCGGACGGCAACCCGCCGTCCGCTCACCGTCATCCTCTTGTGGGTGCTCTTCCTGCTGCTCGGCTTCGGGCTCGGAACGGGCGTCTTCGGCCGGCTCTCCGACAACGTGCCCGAAGTGCCCGGCACGGAGTCGGAGCGGGCCGCGCAGCACCTCGACGGCGTCGACCCGACCGGTGACTCGATCACCGGCGTCGTGGAGGGCGTCGCCGTCCTGGACCCCGCCCTGCGCACCCAGGTCGAGCGGGCCGTCGCGGACGTCCGTGACATCGCCGGGGTCGCCGCGGTGCCGGACCCGTACGCGACCCGCGGCCTGGTCGCCGAGGACGGACAGGCGCTGCTCGTGTCCGTCACCCTCCAGGGCGGTCTGGACGACGAGGACGAGGAGGCTGCGGTGGACGCGGCGGCCACCCGCATCCATCAGATCGACGCGCCCGAAGTCCATGTCAGCGGCGGCTCCTTGCTGGGCACCCAGCTCGGTGAGCGCGCCCAGGAGGACGTACGGAACGCGGAGTTGATCTCCCTGCCGGTCGTGCTGGCGCTGCTGCTGGTCATCTTCGGCGGGCTGCGCGCGGCCGGGCTGCCGCTGATGGTGGCGGTCAGCGGGATCGCGGGCGCCTTCCTGGCGCTGTTCGGCTTCAGCCAGTTCACCGACATCTCCGTGTACGCGATCCAGGTGACCACGATGCTGGGCCTCGGACTCGCCGTGGACTACGCCCTGTTGATGGTGGTCCGCTTCCGCGAGGAACGCAGGCATACCGCGGACGTCGTCGAGGCGGTGCACCGCACGGTCGAGCAGGCCGGGCGGACCGTGCTGTTCTCGGGGCTCACGGTGGCGGTCAGCCTGACCGGGCTGCTGGTCTTCCCGAGCGTCTTCCTGCGCAGCATGGGCCTGGCCGTGGCCGCCGTGGTGGTCATCGACATGCTGGCCGCGCTGACGCTGCTGCCCGCCCTCCTGACCAAGTTCGGCGCGAAGATCGCCCCGGCGAAGGAGCGGCCCGAGGGCGAGGAGGGCCGCCTGTTCGCCCGCCTGGCCCGCTTCGCCGCCCGCCGCCGTATCGCCGTGGTCGCGGTCGTCGTCCCGGTGCTCCTCGTCCTGGCCCTGCCCGTCACCGGCATGCGCATCAACATCGGCGGCGCCGACCAACTGCCGTCGAGCACCGAAGCACGGCAGTTGTACGACACCGTCGACGCGTACTTCCCGCCGGGCACCGGCGTCTCGCCGATCACCGTCGTCCTCAAGCCCGGCACCGACCCCGCCACCGCGGACGAGATCCGCGCGCTGTCCCCGGACGCGGAAACGCGCGAACTGCCGGGCGGCACCACGGTCATGGAACTCCAGCCACCCGGCAGCGTCGACGGCGACGCGGCCACCGACCTCGTCAAACAGGTACGAGACCTGCGCGGCGACGAACCGATCGAGGTCACCGGCGTGGCGGCCCGGCTGGTCGACTTCCGCGACATGCTCTCCGACCGCGCACCCTGGGCGGCCGTGACCGTCCTGGCCGGCATCTTCGCCCTGCTGTTCGCGTTCACCGGCTCGGTGCTGATCCCGCTGCGCACCATCCTCACCACGCTGCTCAGCCTGGGCGCCGCGCTCGGTGTGGTGGTCTGGGTGTTCCAGGACGGTCACCTGGCAGGTCTGTTGGGCTCCCAGGAACTGGGCGCGCTCAGCCTCACCGCACCACCACTGATCGTCGCGATCGCGTTCGGACTCGCCATGGACTACGAGCTGTTCATCCTGGCCCGGATGCGCGAGGCCCGGCAGCAGACCGGGGACGACCAGGAGGCCGTGGTGACCGGCCTGCGCCGCTCCGGCCGCGTGGTCACCTGCGCCGCCCTGCTCCTCGCCGTCGTCTTCGGCGCGTTCATGACCGGCGGCTTCTCCCCCATCCTGCAGATCGGCCTCGGCCTCACGCTCGCGGTCCTCATCGACGCCACGGTCGTACGGATGCTGCTCGTCCCGGCGACGATGGCGCTGCTGGGCCGGTACGCCTGGTGGGCACCGAAGCCACTGCGGCGGGCACACGACCGGTTCGGGCTGAGCGAGGAGGCGGCACCGGCTCCAGCGCCCTATGTGGGCAACCGGGTGTGACCGCGTGCTGACGCGGGCCGGCGCGGGTCGACGCCCGCGCCGGTCAGCGCGCTTTGGGCCGGTACGCGTCCATTCATGGTGTGAACTCCACCGAGCCCCAGGGGCGTTCACGGTTTTACCTCTTGACGACCGGAGTGACCGGGAGCACATTGGCGGCACTCTGAGAGCGCTCTCAGAGGCATCCCGCGCATATCGACTCCGTACCCGAGAGGCACCTCCCCATGAGTGAACCCTCCGGCACACCCCACAGACGGCGCCCCCTGCGCCGCGCACTCGTCGCCGTACTGAGCACCCTCGGTCTCGCGGCGGTCGCCGCCACCGCCGCCACACCGTCCGCGATCGCCGACGCTCCCTCGCCGCCGTCGGGCTGGACGCAGGTCTTCGTGGACGACTTCAACGGCGCCGCGGGCACCGGCGTCAACACCGCGAACTGGCAGTACGCGACCGGCCACGGCTACCCCGGCGGCCCCGCCAACTGGGGCACCGGCGAGATCGAGAACATGACGTCGAGCACGAACAACGTGGCCCTGGACGGCAGCGGCAACCTGCGCATCACCCCGCGCCGCGACGCCTCCGGCAACTGGACGTCCGGCCGGATCGAGACCAACCGCGGCGACTTCCAGCCGCCGGCGGGCGGCAAACTGCGCGTGCAGTCCCGGATCCAGATGCCCAACGTCACCGGCGCGGCGGCCCGCGGCTACTGGCCGGCGTTCTGGATGCTGGGCACCCCGTACCGCGGCAACTACTGGAACTGGCCGAGCGTCGGCGAGCTGGACATCCTGGAGAACGTCCAGGGCCTCAACACCGTGTGGTCGACGATGCACTGCGGTACGAGCCCCGGCGGGCCCTGCAACGAGACGACGGGCATCGGCGGTTCGCGGGCCTGTCCCGGCGCCACCTGCCAGGCGGGCTTCCACACCTTCGCGATGGAGTGGGACCGCTCGACCAGCCCGGAGCAGATCCGGTTCTACGTCGACGACATCAACTACCACACGGTGCGCGCCGATCAGGTCGACGCGACGACGTGGAGCAACGCCACCAACCACGGCTTCTTCATCATCCTGAACGTAGCGATGGGCGGCGGCTTCGTGGACGCGTTCGGCGGCGGCCCGGACGCCGCGACCGTGCCGGGGCACTCGATGGTCGTCGACTACGTCCAGGTGCTGTCCAGCGGGAGCGGTACCACACCTCCGCCGACCGGCAACCGTGACGCCTACAGCGCCATCCAGGCCGAGTCGTACGACGGACAGTCCGGCACGATGACCGAGTCGACGTCGGACTCGGGCGGCGGGCAGAACATCGGGGCGGTGGGCAACGGCGACTGGGCGCTGTTCCGGGGCGTCAAATTCGGCTCCACAGCGGCTACTCAGTTCAACGCCAGGGTCGCGAGCGGCGCCGGGTCCGGCGTGAGCGGTCTGGTCGAGGTGCGCCTGGACAGTCGTACCAACGCACCCATCGGGAGCTTCGCCGTCGGCAACACCGGTGGCTGGCAGTCCTGGCGGACCGTTCCGGCGAACATCAGCTCCGTGACCGGGACGCATGATGTGTATCTGACGTTCAGCAGTGGGCAGTCGGCCGACTTTGTGAATATGAACTGGTTCAACTTCGGCCGCTGACGGGTTACTTCCCGAGGGGGCTCCACGCGCGCGTGGAGCCCCCCTTTCTTGAGCGCAGTTCCGCCTTGAACTTCACCGAAGCTCCGCCCGGAACGCCGCCGGCGTCAGGTCCGTGTGCTGGTGGAAGAACTTGGAGAAGTTGGCGGCGTCGGGGAAGCCGACGGCGGCGCCGATGCGGCCGATCGGCATGTCGGTGTGGGCCAGTAGGCGCTTGGCCTCGAGGATGACGCGTTTGTCGATGAAGCCCTTGGGGGTCTCGCCGGTGGCGGAGCGGACGGCGCGGACGAGGGTGCGGCGGGAGTAGCCGAGGGCGTCGGCGTAGGCGCTGACGCTGTGGTTGGTGGCGAAGCCCTTCTCGACCGCGTCCCGGAAGAGGGTGAAGGTGGTGTCGGCCTGCCGGCGTGCCGCCTCCGCGGAGCTGGCCGCGAGGTGGGCCAGGCGCAGCAGGAGCGCCGTGAGGGAGTGGCGTAGAACCGCGGTGTGCAGGCTCAGGGGGAGCGTGCTCGTGTCCTCGTACTCGCGTTGCAGGTGGTTCAGGGCCGCCTGGAGACCGGTGCGTTGTGCGTCGTCGGGGTGGAGCAGGGGCGGCAGGTCGTAGCGGTAGAGGCCGGTCGCCTCCACGGTGGCGCGGGGCAGGAAACCGGGCTGCATGGTCAGGACGGTGCCGCGGTACTCGCTCGTGCGGGAGAAGCGGTGCACCTGGCCGGGGCGGATCCAGAGGATGTCGCCGGCCGTCGCCTCGTACTCGGCGAAGTCGATCATGTGGTGTACGGGGCCCTCGCTGAAGAGCATCACCACGTGGAAGTCGATGCGGTGCACGCGGTCCAGCGGGGCGTCGGCGGCGTGCCAGGTGCGGTCGGTGCCCATCGGGCCGACCTGCATGCCGACTCCGCACACGCTCAGCTCGACCGGGAAAGGGAACGTTCGGATGCCGTCTCCGCTCCCGTCACCGCCTGCGGCTTGGATGGTTGTGTCCGCCATGTCCTACTCATGCCGCCCTGTCGCGCCGTCCGTGTCCCAGTTTCACCACAGGCTGGCACACGATGACCTTCCCTCCGAAAAGTCAGACTTTTAGTTTTGAAGGCGTTCCGCTGGTCAGACCCTTCCCGTGAGGACTTCTTGAAGATGAGCGCGCAGACTTCAGACCGTCTCGAGTGGACCGACCTCGACCGGCGTGCCGTCGACACCGCCCGCATCCTGGCGGCCGATGCCGTACAGCGAGTGGGGAACGGGCACCCCGGTACCGCGATGAGCCTGGCCCCGGCCGCGTACACGATCTTTCAGAAGGTGATGCGTCACGATCCCGCCGATCCCGAGTGGACCGGGCGGGATCGTTTCGTTCTCTCCCCCGGCCACACCTCACTCACCCTCTACACCCAGCTCTTCCTCGCCGGGTACGAGCTGGAGCTGGACGACCTGAAGGCGTTCCGGACCCATGGGTCGAAGACTCCGGGCCATCCCGAGTACGGGCACACGGCGGGTGTCGAGACCACGACCGGTCCGCTCGGCCAGGGCGTCGCGAATGCCGTCGGCATGGCGATGGCCGCCCGATACGAGCGCGGGCTGTTCGACCCCGAGGCGGCCGAGGGCGAGTCCCCCTTCGACCACACCATCTGGGCGATCGTCTCCGACGGCGACCTGGAGGAGGGGATCTCCGCGGAGGCCTCCTCCCTCGCGGGGCACCAGAAGCTCGGCAACCTGGTCTTCCTGTACGACGACAACCACATCTCCATCGAGGGCGACACCGCGACGGCCTTCTCCGAGGACGTGCTGAAGCGGTACGAGGCCTACGGCTGGCACACCCACCGCATCGAGCCCGCCGCCGACGGCGACATCGATGTCCACGCCCTCCATACGGCGCTGAAGGCCGCGCAGGCCGAGACCCGGCGCCCCTCGATCATCGCGATGCGCACGATCATCGCCTGGCCCGCTCCGAACGCGCAGAACACCGAGGCTTCGCACGGCTCGGCGCTCGGCGAGGACGAGGTGGCCGCCACCAAGCGCGTCCTCGGCTTCGACCCGGAGCAGACCTTCGAGGTCGCGGGCGACGTCCTCGCCCACACCCGTACCGCCCTCGACCGGGGCGCCGAGGCGCACGCCGCCTGGGACAAGCGGATCGCCGAGTGGCGCGCCGCCTCCCCCGAGCGCGCCCGGCTCTTCGACCGGGTCGTGGCCGGTCAGCTGCCCGAGGGCTGGGAGTCCGCGCTTCCCGTCTTCGAGGAGGGCAAGTCCCTCGCCACCCGCGCCGCCTCCGGCAAGGTCCTCCAGGCGCTCGGGCCGGTGCTGCCCGAGCTGTGGGGCGGTTCCGCCGACCTGGCCGGCTCGAACAACACCACCATCGACAAGACGTCGTCGTTCCTGCCGAAGGGCAACCCGCTGCCGGAGGCCGACCCGTACGGCCGGACCATCCACTTCGGCATCCGCGAGCACTCCATGGCCGCGGAGATGAACGGCATCGCGCTGCACGGCAACACCCGTATCTACGGCGGCACCTTCCTGGTGTTCTCCGACTACATGCGCAACGCCGTGCGCCTGTCCGCGCTGATGCAGCTGCCGGTGACGTACGTGTGGACGCACGACTCCATCGGTCTCGGCGAGGACGGCCCGACACACCAGCCGGTCGAGCATCTGGCCTCGCTGCGCGCCATCCCCGGCCTGAACATCGTCCGGCCCGCCGATGCCAACGAGACGGCCGTCGCCTGGGCCGAGATCCTCCAGCGGCACGCCACCGACCCGGCGCCGCACGGCCTCGCCCTCACCCGTCAGGGTGTGCCGACGTACGCGCGCAACGAGGACGCGGCAAAGGGCGGTTACGTCCTGCGCGAGTCCTCCACCGCGACGCCGGAGGTGATCCTGATCGCCACCGGCTCGGAGGTCCAGCTCGCTGTCGCCGCGCGCGAGGAGCTGGAGGCCGAGGGTGTGGGCACCCGGGTGGTGTCGATGCCGTCCGTGGAGTGGTTCGAGGAGCAGCCCCGTGAGTACCGCGAGACCGTCCTTCCGCCGTCCGTGAAGGCGCGCGTCGCCGTCGAGGCCGGGGTGGGTCTGACGTGGTACCGCTTCGTGGGGGACGCGGGACGCATCGTCTCGCTGGAGCACTTCGGCGCCTCCGCCGACGCCAGGACCCTGTTCGCCGAGTACGGATTCACCGCCGAGAACGTCGCCGCCGCAGCCCGGGCCTCCCTCGCTGCCGCGCGTGCCTGATCCGATCGCCAGAAAGAGGATGACACTGTGACCATCGAAGCGACCGCCACCGCGGAAGCCCTCCGGCGCCTGTCCGACGAGGGCGTCTCCATCTGGCTGGACGACCTGTCCCGCAAGCGGATCACCTCGGGCAACCTCGCCGAACTCATCGCCGGCAAGCACGTCGTCGGCGTCACCACCAACCCGTCGATCTTCCAGGCCGCGATCGGCTCGGGTGAGGGGTACGAGGAGCAGCTCTCCGACCTCGCCGCGCGCGGTGTCACGGTCGACGAGGCCGTACGGATGATGACCACCGCCGACGTCCGTGCCGCCGCCGACATCCTGCGGCCGGTGTACGACGCGACCGGCGGACGGGACGGCCGGGTCTCCATCGAGGTCGACCCGCGGCTGGCGCACGACACCAAGGCGACCGTCGCCGAGGCCAAGCAGCTTGCCTGGCTGGTCGACCGCCCCAACGTGATGATCAAGATTCCGGCGACGAAGGCCGGTCTCCCGGCGATCACCGAGGTCATCGGCCTCGGTATCAGCGTCAATGTCACGCTGATCTTCTCGCTGGAGCGGTACCGCGAGGTCATGGACGCCTACCTGGCGGGCCTGGAGAAGGCCGCCGCCAAGGGCCTCGACCTCGCCGCCATCCACTCCGTGGCCTCCTTCTTCGTCTCCCGCGTCGACAGCGAGATCGACAAGCGACTGACGGTGCTGGGCACCGACGAGGCCCTCGGCCTGAAGGGCAAGGCGGCGCTCGCCAATGCCCGGCTCGCCTATGAGGCGTACGAGGACAGGTTCGGCTCTGCCGACAATTCAGCACGCGGCGGCACCCGCTGGACCGGCCTCGCCGGCGCCCGCGCCAACAAGCAGCGCCCGCTGTGGGCCTCGACCGGCGTGAAGGACCCGGCGTACAAGGACACGCTGTACGTCGACGAGCTGGTCGCGCCCGGCACCGTCAACACGATGCCGGAGGCCACGCTGAACGCCACCGCCGACCACGGCGTGATCACCGGCGACACGGTGAGCGGCGGCTACGCCCAGGCACGCGCCGACCTGGCCGCCGTAGAGACGCTCGGGATCTCGTACGACGAGGTCGTGCAGCAGCTGGAGGACGAGGGCGTCGCCAAGTTCGCGGTGGCCTGGCAGGACCTGCTGGACGCCGTGGCGAAGTCGCTGAGCAGCAAGGGGGTCGACGGGGAATGAGCGAGGAACTGACCGAGGTCGACCGGTCCAACCCGCTGCGTGATGCCCGTGACCGCCGGCTCCCGCGGATCGCGGGCCCGTCCGGGCTCGTCATCTTCGGCGTCACCGGCGACCTGTCCCGCAAGAAGCTGATGCCGGCGGTGTACGACCTCGCCAACCGCGGGATGCTCCCGCCGGGCTTCTCCCTCGTCGGCTTCGCCCGGCGGGACTGGGAGGACCAGGACTTCGCGCAGGTCGTGCACGACTCGGTCCGCGAGCATGCGCGTACGGAGTTCCGCGAGGAGGTCTGGCATCAGCTCGCCGAGGGCATGCGGTTCATCCCCGGCGACTTCGACGACGACCAGGCGTTCAAGCAACTCCGTTCCGCAGTCGACGAGTTGGACGCCTCGCGGGGCACCAGTGGCAACTACGCCTTCTATCTCTCCGTACCGCCGAAGTTCTTCCCGAAGGTCGTCCAGCAGCTGAAGAAGCACGGTCTGGCGAACGCGCCCGAGGGCTCGTGGCGGCGCGCGGTGATCGAGAAGCCGTTCGGCCACGACCTCACCAGCGCCCGTGAGCTGAACGCGATCGTGCACGACGTGTTCGAGCCGGACCAGGTCTTCCGCATCGACCACTACCTCGGCAAGGAGACCGTCCAGAACATCCTGGCGCTCCGTTTCGCCAACCAGATGTACGAGCCGATCTGGAACCGGTCGTACGTGGACCACATCCAGATCACGATGGCCGAGGACATCGGTATCGGGGGGCGAGCCGGTTACTACGACGGCATCGGCGCCGCCCGAGACGTCATCCAGAACCACCTGCTGCAGCTGATGGCGCTCACCGCGATGGAGGAGCCCATCGCGTTCGACGCGGAGTCGCTGCTGACCGAGAAGCTGAAGGTCCTGAAGTCCGTGCGGCTGCCGGAGAACCTGGGCGAGCACACGGTCCGCGCCCAGTACGCGGAGGGCTGGCAGGGCGGCGCGAAGGTGCCCGGGTACCTCCAGGAGGACGGCATCGACTCCAAGTCGGCGACCGACACCTATGCGGCGATCAAGCTGGAGGTCGACAACCGGCGCTGGGCGGGTATCCCCTTCTATCTGCGCACCGGCAAGCGGCTGGGCCGCCGCGTCACCGAGATCGCGGTCGTCTTCAAGCGGGCACCCCACTCGCCGTTCGACTCGACGGCGACCGAGGAACTCGGCCAGAACGCGATCGTCATCCGTGTCCAGCCCGACGAGGGCATGACGGTCCGGTTCGGGTCGAAGGTGCCGGGCACCTCGATGGAGATCCGGGACGTGTCGATGGACTTCGCGTACGGCGAATCGTTCACGGAGTCCAGTCCGGAGGCGTACGAGCGGCTCATCCTCGACGTCCTTCTGGGCGACGCCAACCTGTTCCCCCGTCACCAGGAAGTGGAAGAGTCCTGGAAGATCCTCGATCCGATCGAGAAGTACTGGGCGAACCACGGCAGGCCCGCGCAGTACGCCTCGGGCAGCTGGGGACCCGAGGAAGCCGACGAGATGCTCGCACGAGACGGACGGAGCTGGCGCAGGCCATGAAGATCGACCTGACCGACACCACGGCAAGCAAGATCAACAAGGCGCTGGTGCAGGGCCGCCGCGCCATCGGCACACCCGCGGTGGGCATGGTCCTGACGATGGTCATCGTCACGGACGAGGAGAACGCCTACGACGCGATCAAGGCGGCCGAGGAGGCCTCGCACGAGCACCCCGCGCGCACCCTGGTCGTCATCAAGCGGCACGCCCGCACCCCGCGCGACCGCACCGCGTCCCACCTCGACGCCGAGGTGCGGGTGGGCGCCGACGCGGGTACCGGCGAGACGGTGGTCCTGCGGACGTACGGCGAGGTGTCCGACCACGCCGACTCCGTCGTCCTGCCGCTGCTGCTGCCGGACGCGCCGGTCGTGGTGTGGTGGCCGGCGGAGGCGCCCGAGAACCCGGCGAAGGACCCGCTGGGCGCGCTGGCCCAGCGCCGGATCACCGACCTGTACGCCGTGGACGACCCGCTGCAGGTCCTGGAGACCCGGGTCCGCTCCTACGCGCCCGGTGACACCGACCTCGCCTGGACCCGGCTGACCCCGTGGCGCTCGATGCTGGCCGCTGCCCTCGACCAGGCCCGGGTGGAGGTGACCTCGGCGGCCGTGGAGGCCGAGGAGGAGAACCCGGCGGCCGAGCTGCTGGCCCGCTGGCTGGAGGCCCGCCTCGGCGTCACGGTCGACCGCGTCGTCACCGCCGGTCCACTCGTCACGGCGGTCCGCCTCGGCACCGCGAACGGCGAGATCGTCATCGACCGTCCCGAGAGCCCGCTGGCCACGCTGTCGCTGCCCGGCCAGCCCTCACGCACCCTCGCGCTGAAGGTCCGCACCACCTCCGAACTCATCGCCGAGGAGCTGCGGCGCCTCGACGCGGACGAGATGTACGCCATCGCCCTGCGTGGCGAGGGGGGGTCTGATGGATCAGGCCGGCCCTGAACGACGGCAGCTCATAACCCCGCCGAGCGGGGGCGATGGGGTACCTCCCGCGCGAGCCGAGCGAAGCCGGTTCGAGCGTGGGGGAGCGTGCAGCTGCAAGGCGGAGGAGGGAGTCATGGCGGAGCCAGTGGGGGTCCCTCCCGCTCGAGCGAAGCCGAGAGTGGGGGAGACCGACGACAACGCCGCAGATGTGCGTGCCAGACCCCGCGACACCGGCAAGATCCATCAGACGCCCCCTCGGGGCACCAAGGAGACCGTCTCCCATGTCTGACTTTCCCAAGCCGACCAGGCGACCCGAGTGGACGGCCCTGGAGGACCACCGCGCCGACGCGCTGCAACGTCCCCGGCTGCGTGAGCTGTTCGCGGACGATCCCGGGCGCGCGGAGCGGTACGTCGTACGCGTCGGCGATCTGCGCATCGACTACTCCAAGCATCTGATCACCGACGAGACGCTGGCCCTGCTCCAGGAACTCGCCACCGCCACCGAGGTGTTCGGGCTGCGCGACGCCATGTTCCGCGGTGACCGCATCAACATCACCGAGGACCGCGCCGTGCTGCACACCGCGCTGCGCGCCCCGCGGGACGCGGTGATCGAGGTCGACGGCGAGAACGTCGTCCCGGGCGTGCACGCCGTCCTCGACAAGATGGCCGACTTCGCGAACCGCGTCCGCTCGGGCGAGTGGACCGGCCACACCGGCAAGCGCATCAAGAACGTGGTCAACATCGGCATCGGCGGCTCCGACCTCGGCCCGGCGATGGCGTACGAGGCGCTGCGCCCGTACACCGCACGGGAGTTGACGTTCCGCTTCGTGTCGAACGTCGACGGCGCCGACCTGCACGAGGCCGTGCGCGACCTGGACCCCGCGGAGACGCTGTTCATCGTCGCGTCGAAGACGTTCACCACGATCGAGACGATCACCAACGCCAAGTCGGCGCGGTCCTGGCTGCTCGCCGGGCTGGGCGGCGACGACAAGGCGGTGGCCCGGCACTTCGTCGCCCTGTCGACGAACGGCGGGAAGGTCACCGAGTTCGGTATCGACCCGGACAACATGTTCGAGTTCTGGGACTGGGTCGGCGGACGGTACTCGTACGACTCGGCGATCGGGCTCTCCCTGATGATCGCCATCGGCCCGGACCGGTTCCGGGAGATGCTCGACGGCTTCCGCATCGTCGACGAGCACTTCAAGAACGCGCCCGCCGAGGCCAACGCCCCGCTGATCATGGGCCTGCTGGGCGTCTGGTACGGCAACTTCTTCGAGGCCGAGTCGCACGCGGTGCTGCCGTACAGCCACTACCTCTCCAAGTTCACCGCCTACTTGCAGCAGCTGGACATGGAGTCCAACGGCAAGTCGGTCGACCGGGACGGGCACACGGTGGGCTGGACCACCGGTCCGGTGGTGTGGGGCACGCCCGGCACCAACGGACAGCACGCCTACTACCAGCTGATCCACCAGGGCACCCGGCTGATCCCCGCCGACCTGATCGGCTTCGCCCGGCCGGTCGGCGAGCTGAGTGACGAACTGGGGGCCCAACACGACCTGTTGATGGCCAACCTGTTCGCGCAGGGACAGGCACTCGCCTTCGGCAAGACCGCCGACGAGGTCCGCGCGGAGGGCGTGCCCGAGGAGCAGATCCCGCACCGCACCTTCCTCGGCAACCACCCGACCACCACGATCCTCGCCCCCGAGCTGACCCCGTCGGTCCTCGGCCAGCTGGTCGCGCTGTACGAGCACAAGGTGTTCGTACAGGGCGCGATCTGGCACATCGACTCCTTCGACCAGTGGGGCGTCGAACTCGGCAAGGTCCTCGCCAAGCGGGTGGAGCCCGCACTGACCGAGGGCACAGACGTCCCCGGCCTCGACCCCTCCACCGCCGCCCTCGTGGCCGCCTACCGCGAACTCAAGGAAGAGAACTGACCATGGCACCGATGCAACTGGGGCTCATCGGCCTCGGCAAGATGGGCGGCAACATGCGCGAGCGGATCCGCCGCGCCGGCCACACCGTCGTCGGCTACGACCGCAACCCCGAGGTCTCCGACGTCAGCAGCCTGACCGAACTGGTCGAGCGGCTCGAAGCGCCGCGCACCATCTGGGTGATGGTCCCGGCCGGCGCCCCCACCCAGTCCGTCGTCGACGAACTCGGCGACCTCCTCCAGCCCGGCGACATCGTCGTCGACGGCGGCAACTCCCGCTGGACCGACGACGAGCGGCACGCCGAGGAACTCGGCGCCAAGGGCATCGGCTTCGTCGACGCCGGTGTCTCCGGCGGCGTGTGGGGCCTGGAGAACGGCTACGCCCTGATGGTCGGCGGCGACAAGGAGCACGTGGACCGGCTCCAGCCCGTCTTCGAGGCACTCAAGCCCGAAGGCCCGTACGGCTATGTCCACGCGGGCAAGGTGGGCGCGGGCCACTTCTCGAAGATGGTCCACAACGGCATCGAGTACGCCATGATGCAGGCCTACGCCGAGGGCTGGGAGCTGCTGGAGGCCGTCGACTCCGTGACCGACGTGCGCGAGGTCTTCCGGTCCTGGCAGGAGGGCACGGTCATCCGCTCCTGGCTGCTCGACCTCGCCGTCAACGCCCTCGACCAGGACGAGCACCTGGACAAGCTGCGCGGCTACGCGGAGGACTCCGGCGAGGGCCGCTGGACCGTGGAGGCCGCCATCGACAACTCGGTCCCGCTGCCCGCCATCACGGCCTCCCTGTTCGCGCGGTTCGCCTCGCGCCAGGACGACTCGCCGCAGATGAAGATGATCGCGGCGCTGCGCAACCAGTTCGGCGGCCACGCCGTCGAGCCGAAGGAGTAGCCGGCCGTGGGAGATCTCCTGCTGGTCCGCCACGGTGAGACGGAGTGGAGCGTGTCGGGCCGGCACACCAGCTGGACCGACCTGCCCCTCACCGGGCACGGCGAGGAAGAGGCCAAGTCTCTCGCCCCGCTCCTCTCGCACCGGACCTTCTCCCTGGCGCTGTCCAGCCCGCTGCACCGTGCGATCCACACCGCCGAACTGGCGGGCCTGTCCGACGTCGTGCCCGACGAGGATCTGCACGAGTGGGACTACGGCGCGTACGAGGGCGTCGCCACCGTCGACATACACCGCACCCGCCCCGACTGGTACCTGTGGACGGACGGCGTGCCACCGGGCCCGGCCGGGCATCCCGGCGAGTCACCGGCCGAGGTCGGCGCTCGCGCGGACCGCGTGCTGTCCCGGGTCGACGACGCGCTCGTCGGCGGAGACGTGATCCTCGTGGCCCACGCCCACTTCCTCCGGGTCCTGACCGCACGGCGGCTGGGGCTTTCGCCCGCGGAGGGACGGCTGTTCCAGCTGGCGACGGGAACGGTGAGCCGGCTGTCCACGGAGCACGGTCGGCCGGTCGTCGCCGAATGGAACGTACGGCCGTAAGTACGTTGTTGACACGCGTGGTTCGGTCAGGTCAGAGTCGCCGACGATGGAGCCCAACGATCTGACGCCGACCGAACTGCGCGCGTGGCAGGCCTTTTCCCACGGGGAGTCCGTGGACTTCCGTTCCGCCGCCGGCGAGGACGCGGGGAACGGAGCGGCCTGGGGTCCGGAACGCACCGTCCGCGCGGCCGTGTTGAGGTCGCTGCTTCTCAACGGCCCCCAGGAGGACGGTGAAATAGCGTCGCTGAAGCTTGCGGGGGCTCGCATCACCGGAGTGCTCGACCTTCAGTACGCGACGATCGACCACCCCGTGCGGCTCAGACGCTGCCACTTCGACGAGACCCCACGGCTCTACGCCGCCCGGCTCCGCGAGCTCAACCTCAGCGAGTCCGACCTGCCCGGGCTCACCGCCCAGGCCCTGCGGGTGGACGGCACCCTGCGGACGACGCGAACTGTGTTCCGAGGACCGGTGCGGCTCGGCGGGGCACAGCTCGCCGGGAGCCTGTACATGGAGAGCGCGCAGATCAACGCGCCGGACGCCGAGGAGCCGGTGCTCCAGCTCAACCAGGCGGCTCTCGGGGCCGACCTGTGGGCACCCGGGCTGGTGACCCACGGCCAGATACGTCTCAACGGCGCGAACGTCACCGGGACGGTCAACCTGACCGACGCGCAGTGCGAGAACCCGGGCGACGCCGCCCTCGACGCGATGGCCCTCACCGTAGGGGGAGACCTCGCACTGAAGCGCGCGCACACACGTGGCTGGATCGGCCTGAAGGGCGCCCGTATCGCCGGCCGCCTCGACCTGTCGTACGCGCGCCTGTCGAATCCGGGCGATGCCGCGCTACGGGCGAGCAGTTGCACCATCGGGGAGCTGTGGCTGCGCAAGGGCCCACCCCCGCAAGGCACCCTGAACCTGCGCCGCGCCCAGATCGACGTCCTGTTCCTGGAGCCGGAGGTGGTCCCGGACCGGCTCCGTCTCGACAACCTCGCCTATACGTCCCTCACCCCGCACGAGCCGGCCGAGCGCCGTCTGCCCATGCTGGAGCGGGACGTCGAGGGCTATGTCCCACACGCCTACGAGCAGTTGACCGCTGCCTACCGTCGCATCGGCGACGACCACGCGGCCAGGCTCGTCCAGCTCGCCAAACAGCGCCGGCAGCGCTCCACGCTCAGCTGGTACGGACGCCTGTGGGGCCACGTCCAGGACGCCACGGTCGGCTACGGTTTCCGCCCCTTGCGCGCCTTCGGCTGGCTGCTCTCCCTGCTCGCCGTCGGCTCGATCGCGTATGCGCTGCACCATCCGCCGCCGCTGAAGGCGTCCGAGGTCCCGCCCTTCAACCCGGTGTTCTACACGCTCGACCTGCTCCTGCCGGTGATCTCCTTCGGACAGGAGAGCGCCTTCGCCCCGAAAGGCGGGTACCAGTGGCTGTCCTACGTCCTCATCATCACCGGCTGGATCCTCGCCACGACCGTCGTCACCGGCGTGACCAGGACCGTCAGCCGCCAATGACCCCCATCACCACATGCTGCGCCGCCAGCCGCACCGGCGCGTTCTGGGTGTAGCCCCGGTAGCCGCCGTCCCGCTGGACCAGTTCGAAGAAGACCCGCCCGATCGTCCGCGTATAGCAGTGGCAGAACTCGCCCTCCGCGTCCCGGTCGTAGAGAATCCCGAGCTCCCGGTACGTCGCCAACTCACCGCCGGCTTCCAGCCCTCGGAGGCTCGGGAGGCGCGGGCTTCGCGACCGCGTCGTCGGTACCAAGCGCGATGTGCGGGGAACAGGCGTCGTCGGTGGAGGAGGGGCCAAGGCCGAGGGCGATGCGAACGCTGCCGTCGGCGTTGGTCATTGGCCTTCTTCCGCTCGGCCCGCCGATTGTGCGCGGCAGGCACGTTCCCGATCCGCACCCGCTTGCCCATCGCCATGCACCCCTGCCCACCTGTGATGATCTCGACGGGCCGAAGCTAACCCCAGCCCCACACCCCGAGTGGCACGTGACAGCGATTGGCGAACAACTGATCCCCTCCACGCAGGAAGGGCCGAAGATGATCGCCGACCAGATCATTCGCTACCGACCACACCCCTCCACCCCGCCCCAAATGACCAACATCGGCCCGCGCACCCCGGGCATCAGCCGGACACCAGCAGTGGCGTCCACGTCCATGCCACCCGTTTCAGCGGTACGGCTGCGGTCTCATTGTCCCGCACAAGGATCCACTCGCAGCGGCGGAGGCCATAAGGCGGCCGAGCACCGACGCCGAACTGCGCCCGAGCTGGTCGAAGCGGGGGCACGAGGCGGCCCTCGCCGACTTCAACTGGCTTGACGGGGCAGCCGAGTTCGCAGGGTGGCTTGAGACCTGGGGCAGGAGACGGCCGGAGCTAGGCGCGCGGATGACGTGGCTCGTACAACCCCACCTCGCCTCCACCCGGGACCTCCGCGGGCGGCGCCTTGAAGATGAGCCAGCCGTGTCCGGCGTCGACGTGCGACCAGCCCAGAACGTCCCGGATGAAGGCGCGGTCCGCCTCGGCGTCGCGTGTGTAGATCACCACATGGGCTCCGTTGATCTCGCGCGGAGGTTAGCTCCGGGCGGGGCGGGCGGCAAGCACAGCCGGCACGTGGTCCGACGTCAACCGCGGTACGGCCATCAAGGGCCGAGCATGCGGAAAGGCCCTGCGCGCACTGCGGTAAGGGCAGGCACTATCGTTGCCCGATCGCATGAGCGGGGACGAGAGGCGGGCGAGGGCGTGACGGGGGCCGGGTGGATACGGGTGCCGGTCGGCGACGACGCGGCGCGGTGGGCCACGCGCGGCGGCACCCGCAAGGTGCTCCTGGTCGTCCACAACGTGACCGCGGCGACCCGCCTTCTCGACGTCCTGCCACTGTTCCACGACGACCTGCGGGTGCAGTTGCTGGCGACCAGTCCGGGGTCGTCGGCGTTCCGGGCGGGCCTCGCGGAGTTGCTGGCGGACACCGGAGTGCCGGTCCTGCCGTGGGAGCAAGCGGTCGAGGTGCCGATCTCACTTGCCGTCTCAGCGAGCTTCGGCGGTCAACTACGGTCGATTTCCGGCGTATTGACCGTGTTGTCGCACGGCATCGGATATGCTAAGAGGCTGGCGACACCCGACACCCGACACCCGACACCCGACACCCGACACCCGACACCCGACACCCGACACCCGACACCCGACACCCGACACCCGACACCCGACACCCGACACCCGACACCCGACACCCGACACCCGACACCCGACACCCGACACCCGACACCCGACACCCGACACCCGACACCCGACACCCGACACCCGACACCCGACACCCGACACCCGACACCCGACACCCGACACCCGACACCCGACACCCGACACCCGACACCCGACACCCGACACCCGACGAGCGGGGTCGCCGAGGAAGCGCCGGTCTTCGGGATGTCGCCGGAGTGGCTGCTCGACGAGAACGGCAAGCCCGTCGCGGACGTGCTCGTGCTCTCGCACCCCGAGCAGTACGAGCGACTGCGCACCGTCTGCCCCGAAGCCGCGCCGACGGCCGCACTCGCCGGGGACCCCTGCTGGGACCGCATGCTGGCGGCCCGCCCGTATCGCGACCGCTTCCGCCGGGCTCTCGGCGTCGGCAGGGGGCAACGCCTGATCGTCCTCAGCTCCACATGGAACCCCGAGTCGCTCTTCGGCGACGGCGGCGATGACGTACTGCCCTCCCTCCTCCCCCGCCTGACCTCGGAGTTCCCGGCCGACCAGTACCGTCTCGCGGCCGTCCTGCACCCCAACGTCTGGCACGGTCACGGGCCCGGCCAGATCCGCGCCTGGCTCAACCGCGCCCGGCGCGCGGGGCTGGCCCTGATCGACCCACTGGACGGCTGGCGACAGGCACTGATCGCCGCCGACACGGTGATCGGCGACCACGGCTCGGTCACGTACTACGCCGCCGCACTCGGCGTACCCGTGCTCCTGGGCACCGCACCCCTCTCCGGTCTCGCGCCGGACGCCCCGGTGTACGAGTTCGTCCGCACCGCACCCCGCCTGGACCCCGGGCTCCCCCTGCGCCCGCAGGTGGAAGCACTGCTCGATCACCACCAACCACAGCCCCAACGGGCCGAGTTCACCAGCTCCGCACCCGGCGAGTCCGCAACCCGGCTCCGCCGGCTCTTCTACGACGCCATCGGCATCCCCGAACCCGACGAGCCCGCGCGCCTCGAACCGCTCCCCCTCCCGCCCTGCGAACCACCCGCCCCCACCGTGCCGTTGCTGGTGCTCACCCGGCTGCTGGGCTCCGGCGAGATCGCGGTCACCCGGTACGCGGGCCCGCATCCGCGGGACGACGAGGCGGGCGAGGCGCACACCGCCGTCGACGAGGACACCCGAGAGGCCGATCAACTGCCATACGCGGATGTGGTGTTCCGGTACGGAGACGCCGACGACCCGCGCTTCGGATCCCCGGCCGACTGGACGGCGGAAGTCCTGGAACGGCATCGGTACTGCGCGCTCGCCGCCTATGTCACCGGCCGCGGGGCCTGCGTGGTGCGCACGCGGGCAGGGGCGCTGCTGCGCCTGGACGCCGGGCCCGGCGCGGACGCCGATCCGGCTGTGTACGCCTCGGCGCTGCATGGCTGGCTCGCGGCGGGCAAGTCGTCGGAGGAGCTGGTCGTGCAGGGACTGACAGTGCGCACCGGTGAGGTCGTCCACCCGGTGACGGTCACTCCGGCGTGACGCACCGCTCGCGCAGCCCGCGCAGATGGGCCACGTGATACGCGGCGTTCTCCCCCTCCAGCGCCGCGAGTGCCTCCTCGATCAACGGCAGCGCGGCGTCGAACTCGTCGCCGTCCAGGCGGGTTTCGGCGAGGTCGGTGAGGGTGCGGGCGCTGTTGTAGGCCTCGCCGCTGTCGCGGAAGAAGCGCAGGGCGCGTTCCAGTCGTCGTACGGCCTCGTCACGGCGGCCGAGGCCGCGCAGGGCCCGTCCTCGGTGGCGCTGCAACAGGGCGCGGGCGCGCGGCAGATCGGCCGCTCCCTCGTCGGTGGGGCCGATGGCGTCGAGGAGCGTGTCCGCCTCTTCGAAGCAGGCGTACGCGTCGTCGAACCGCCACTGGCGCAGCCGCAGCAGGCCGAGGAACTCGACGGCGGAGGCGTGGCCGCGTGGATGACCGGCTGTCTGCTCGTCCCGGGCCGCGGCGAAGGCCTCCGGTTCGGCCTCGTCCCAGTGGCGCAACTCCGTGAGAGTGTGGGCGAGTTGGGCGTGCAGCGAACCGGCCGTGCGGGTGCCGGGGAAGTGGGCGTCGGCGCTGCGGGCGCCGATGCGCAGGGCGGGGAGCAGGACCTCGTGGTGTCCGGCCTTGAGCTGGAGCGGCCACAGCGACCGGCAGAGCAGGACCACGGTCTCCCGGTCGCCGAAGTCGTCGGCCGTGCGCACCGCTTCGACGAGGTTGGGCGCCTCGGCGGCCAGCGCGGCGACGGCCGAGCCCCGGTCCGGAAAGGACACCGGCGAGTCGGCGTCCGGGACCCGCCAGCTCTCCGGCAGCGCCGCCCGGGCCGCGCCCACCGCCAGGTCCCGGTAGCCCTCGATGACGCGGGCGACGGCCGCCGAGCAGGCCGCGATGCCGTCGACCGCGGCGGCCGTGCGTTCGGCGTGGGCGCGTACGGCGGGGCGGTAGCGGTAGCGGCCGGTGGCGGTGCGTTCGAGGAGGAGTGCGTCGGTGAGTTCGTCCAGCAGCTCGGCGGCATCGGTGACGTCCGCTGCGCGGGCAGCTGCCGCGGCGTCGAGCGCGGGCCAGTCGCGGAGGCATGCGAGGCGGTAGAGGCGGGCCGCCTCCGGTGTCAGCAGGTGGTAGGAGTCCGCGGCTGCGGCGCCGACCGGGTCGTTCTCGGGCACGGCGTGGGCCTCTGCGGGTGGCGTGGCCAGGCGGGGTGCGG
This sequence comes from Streptomyces sp. DG2A-72, assembly GCF_030499575.1. NCBI lineage: Bacteria > Bacillati > Actinomycetota > Actinomycetes > Kitasatosporales > Streptomycetaceae > Streptomyces > Streptomyces sp. DG2A-72. The sequence continues at coordinate 8,886,294 of NZ_JASTLC010000001.1, read as the reverse complement.
CAGCGCGCAGTGCGTACGGGGAGCCGGCGCAGCGGTCGAGCACGGCGGGCAGCGCGGCGCGGGCGGCGGTGACCGCGGGTTTCCCGGCCAGCTCGGTGAGCAGCCGTTCGGCGTCCCGGCGGGCCAGCGGGCCGACCTGGACCGGCAGGGCGTCGAGGCCGAGGAGCCGGTGCCGGGCGATGACGATGGTGAACACGCCGGGCGCCGACGTCAGCAGCGGCTGCACCTGGGCGGCGGACCGGGCGTGGTCGAGCACGAGGAGCAGCCGTCGGTCGGCGAGGCAGCGCCGGAAGAGGTCGGCGCGGTCCTCGGTGGCCGGGGGTATCTCCTCGGCGGGCAGGCCGAGGCCGCGCAGCAGGGTGCCGGGCAGCGCTTCCGGCGCGAGGGCGCGCAGATCGGCGTACAACTGGCCGTCGGGGAAGCGGTTGGTGTGCCGCCAGCCCCAGTGGACGGCGAGGGTGCTGGTGCCGATGCCTTCGGGGCCGTGCAGGAGGACCCGGCGGGGACGTCCGTCGAAGGCGCGCCTGGCCTCCTTGTCGAGGGTTTTCAGGGCCTGTCGGCGGTCCGTGAAGAAGCGCGGCGCGTCGGGGAGGCTCGGGCGGCCCGACGCCTCGGGGCGCCGGATGCCGCGGGCGAACAGGGCCCAGGCTGCGGCGAGTCGGGGGTCGTCGTGCAGGCGGTCGTGCACCAGGCGTGCCACGTCGTCCAGTTGGCCGGGCGTGGTGGGCGCGGGTACCTCCCGGCCGGCGATACGGCGGACCAGGCCACCGGCCGACTCCCAGGCCCACTTGCCCGCTTCGTTCGCCATACCGGTCCCGACGGCTCCGAGCACCGCGCCGATGGCGCCCACCGAGATCGGATCCACCATGCCGCGCACTCCCCCGTCCGTGTCCCAGGTTTGATCAACCCTAGCGGCATGTGACGGCACATCAACGCGGTGCCCCGCACACCGACTTGAATCCGACACCGGTGCCAGGATCGACCCTGCCCGGCATGAGCATCGACACCGACAGCCCACGACACCTGTGGCAGACCGCCGTGGCCGACGCGGATCGTCGTCCCCATGGGCACGGCCTCGCCAGAGTGCTCCCAGACTTCGCGGCGCAGGCTGCGGCCTGGGACGTACTGAAGAACAACCAGCTGATCGCCGAGGCGGCCCGCGGCACCGGCCTGAGTGCTCCGCTGGAAGCGCGGTGATGCTGTATCGATATGCGGCTCCGCCGCGGGCGCGGGCCGGTGGGGGCCGGTCGCGCGGTACCGCGTCGGACTTCACCAAGGCCGCTTAGCCGGCGCGCCGGGGAATGCCGTAAGCCCGCTCCACCTTCAGACGCAGCACCACCCGCCCGTCGCGGACCATCGCGGCCCGGTAGTCGTCCCAGTCGGGATGCTCGCCCCTCACGTCCCGGTAGAGCCGGATCAGCTCCTCGACCGTGTCGTCGTACGGGTCCTTCGCGACGGGCGAGAGGTGGGCCGTGCCCTCGGCGACCGTGTACGCCCAGGCGTCGGGGGTGGTCACGTGGTACGACGCCCGGGGGTCCCGGCGCAGATTGCGGGTCTTGGCACGGTCGTCCGTGATCGAGACGCGGATGATCCGCTCGTCCGGGTAGTAGGCGTGGTTGACGTTCGACAGCTGGGGCCGGCCGTCGCGCTTGAGGGTGACCAGCACGCCGGCCTTGGTCTCGGAGAGCAGCGCCAGCAGTGCGTCCTGAGACGAGTCGTGAGTCATGTCGGGATCAACGAGGGCGAGGGCTCTTCCCATTCCCGCGAGTAGACAGTGTCTACGTCGCCTGGTAGACACTGTCTATGCATGAATCCGAGACGGGACTGCGATCCCGCCTGATCGACGTCGGTGTGGAGCTGGTGGCCACGGAAGGCGCGCAGGCGTTGACCCTGCGGGAGATCGCCCGCCGGGCCGGCGTGTCGCACGGGGCGCCGCGCCGCCACTTTCCCACCCACCTGGAGCTGCTGTCCGCCATCGCACGCGTCGGTTTCGCCCGACTCGGGGAGCGGGCGTCGGCGATCGGGGAGGGTACCCCCAGGGAACAGATCGCGACGCTGGCGCGGGCCTATCTGGAGTTCGCCCTGCACAACCGCGGCATGTACGAGCTGATGTTCCGTCACGATCTGCTGGAGAGCGGCCACTTGGGCCTACGCGACACCAGCCTCCCCCTGTTCGGCCGCCTGGTGGATCTCATCACCCGTATCCGTCCCGGCACGAACCCCCGCCTCGTCGCGGGCGCCCTGTGGGCGAACCTGCACGGCATCGCCCAGCTCTGGACCTGGGGCAGCCTCCAACTCGCCACCGCGACCGAGGACTTCGAACCCCTGCTCCGAGCGACTCTGGACGCCCACCTGGGCGACGAGTGAACCGCCGGCTCACGCTCGCCGCGAGTGTGTCAGGGGCGGCGATCGTCGCCCTGGACGGCACCGTGCTGACGGTCGCCCAGCCGACCCTGCGGCGGGATCTGAACGCCTCCTTCGCGGAGATCCAGTGGGCCGGCACCGGGTATCTCATCGCCGTCGCCTCCCTGCTGGTGTTCGCGGGACGCCTCGGCGACCGGTACGGGCACCATCGGCTGTTCGCCCTCGGCATGCTGGGGTTCGGGGCCGCGTCGGCGGGGATCGGGCCGGCGCCCGGAGTCGGCTGGGTGATCGGACTGCGGGTCGTCCAGGGGGTGTTCGGCGCGTTGCTGCAACCGGCGACGCTGGGAATGCTGCGGGCCGCGTATCCGCCCGACCGGCTGGGCATGCCGATCGCCGTACGGACGAGTGCAATCGGCGTGTCGGCCGCCGTCGGGCCGGTCGTGGGTGGGGCGTTGGTGGCCTGGCTGGGCTGGCGGGCGGTGTTCTTCCTCAATGTCGTGCCCGCCCTGGTCTTCGGCGTGCTCGCGCTCGCCGTACGGCGCCCGCAGCGGCCGACGTCCTCCGCCGCGCTCGATCTCCCCGGCGCCCTTCTGCTCGCGGTGGCCCTGGCGTGCCTGGTCCACACGCTGGTCTCCGGCGCGACGGCCGCGAGCGCGCTCGGCCTGGTCGCGGCTGCCCTCTTCGTCCGGCATGAGCGGCGCACGGCGAGCCCGTTGCTGTCGCCGGACCTGATCCGCGCACCGGCGGTCGGCTCGGCGCTCGGCATTCTGGCAGCGGCCTCGGCGGCGCTGTCGGGCACGTTGTTCGTGGCGACGTACGTCCTCCAGGACACGCTCGGTCTCGACCCGTTCCAGAGCGCCCTGCGCAGCCTGCCGCTGGCGGTGCTGATGGTGGCGGCGGCTCCCGTGTGCGCGGTGCTGCTGCGCCGGGCCGGAGCGCGGCGTACGACCGTGGCGGCCATGGTCGTACTCGGCCTCGGCATCCTGATCCTTTCCCGGGCGTCGGGCGCGCTCTTCCTCTGCACCGGCTTCGCCCTGCTGGGGGCCGGGTTCGGCACGGTGATGGTGGCGGCCACGCACGTCGTCGTGCGGCTGGCCGCGGTCGCGTCGGCCGGGGTGGCGGGCGGGTTGCAGCAGACCGCGATGAACATCGGGCCGACGGTGGGGGTGGCTGTCGTGACGCCGCTGATGGGGCTCGGACACGCGTTTGCGCTGGTCGTGCTCGTCGGCGTGGCCTTGATCGGGGCGGTGGCGGGGCTCGCGTTGCCTGTGCTTTCCGCCACGTCGGGCGTCGATCATGTCCATCCGAGCGACCGGATACGCGTTCCTACGCGACCATGAGGTCTGAGGGCGTTGCGGCTGGGTATGCCGGACCGCACCTCGACGAAAGCGACGGAGGACACCGATGGCACTGCTGCGACAAGAGGTCGAACCCGACGAGGTGGGGCTGGACCCGAAGGCGCTGGACCGCCTCGACCAGTACTTCGCCCACTACGTCGACGAGGGACGGCTGCCCGGGTTCCTCGTGGCTGTGGCGCGCGGCGGACACGTCGCCCATCTGACCACGCACGGCCGGCGCGACGTCGCGGCAGGGCTGCCCGTCGAGGCGGACACGCTGTGGCGGATCTACTCCATGACCAAGCCGGTCACCGCGGTCGCCGCACTGCTGCTGATGGAGGAGGGCAAGCTGTCGCTGGACGACCCGGTCGCCGCGCATCTGCCGGTCTTCGCCGACGTCGAGGTGTACGACAGTGGCTCCGGGGCAGATGTCAAGACCCGTCCGCCCGCCGGGCCGATGCTGATCCGGCATCTGCTCACCCACACCTCGGGCCTGACCTTCGCCTTCTACCACTCCCACCCCGTCGACGCCCTCTACCGCGAGGCCAACCTGGAGTCGTCGGTGCCTCCGGGTGCGAACCTGGCCGAGACGATCGACGTGTACGCGAGCCTGCCGCTGCAGTTCGAGCCGGGGACGCAGTGGAACTACTCGGTGGCGTCGAACGTCCTGGGCCGGGTCGTCGAGGTCGTGTCCGGGCAGTCGCTCGACGAGTTCTACCAGGAGCGGATCTTCGGCCCGCTCGGGATGCCGGATGCCGGGTTCCAGGTCCCCGCCGAAAAGGCGGGCAGGCTGTCCGAGCTGTACGGCGAGACCGAGGGCGGCGGCATCGAGCCGATCCCCGGGCTGCCGCTGCACGGCAGACCCCGGTTCCTGTCCGGCAGCGGCGGCATGGTGACCGGCGCGTACGACATGCATCGCTTCATGGAACTGCTGCGGCGCCGCGGCGAACTCGACGGCGTCCGCCTGCTCGCCCCGAAGACCGTGGACCTGATGACCTCCAACCACCTTCCCGGCGGCGCCGACCTGCGCTCCTTCGGCGCTCCCCCGCACAAGGAGCCGGGCAACGAGGGCGTCGGCTTCGGGTTCAACGTCTCCGTCGTGATCGACCCGGCCCGGACGCTCGCACCCTCGGGGCTGGGCACGTTCGGCTGGAGCGGCGTCGCGACGACCACGTTCTGGGTCGACCCGAGCCGCGATCTGACCGTGCAGTTCATGACCCAGGTGCGACCCAGGACTTCGCACACGATGTTCCCCGACCTCAAGAGGCTCGTGCACGAGGCCGTCACGGACTGATCAGCTCAGCGTGAACTCGACGCCCTCCCGGGCGAGTTCGGTGAGCCACTCCTGCGAGCGCGCCGCGGTCTCGGCGGCGCGGTTCAGGCCGGGCGGCAGCGAACCGTCCAGGATGTGCCGGACGCCGAGCGCGAGGGTGCGGGAGACACAGCGGGCCATCGCGCTCTCCTCCGCGTCACCGGTCAGGTCCAGGAGGTAGCGGCCCGACCACTGGTTCACCTCCAGCGACACCGCCAGCACCACCCGGTCCCGGTCGGCCTCCGTGGTCGGATACGCGGTCGCCAACTCCTGTGCCAGGGCGGCGATCCGGGCGTCGTCACCCGCCTTCAGCTCCTCGAAGACGGCGTCCCAGGCCCGCAGCCAGCCTTCCAGACGCAGCGTGCCGCGGACGAAGGTCTGCGCCTTCCACGCGGACGGCAGTCCGTACTGCTCCACGAAGGGCAGGCTGTCGCGGTTTGAACTAACTGCCGATTAGCGGAAAGTAGTTGACCTATGGCAGAGTGTTAGCATACGCCCGGCGCCCAGGCGACGCCGGGCACCCTCCTCGGTGAAGTCGCGAGACCTCACCGACCAGCGTCCGGAGGGACGTGCCACGCGGGCTGACGGCTCACGTCGTTCGGTACCAGGGCACGAAGGCGATTGGCTCACCCCCTGAGCAATGCTCGGGCCCACCGAGCCATTCAGAGACGCTGTGCGCGAAGAGGTGGTCGCTACTTGGGTCGAGGTCTGCCTTGGCAAGGACGATGGTCCCTGCCACCTCGGCCTCTCACAACCGTTCCGGAACCGCGTCCGACACGTAGCTCTAGCAGGCGGCCTGCGTCGGTTCCCGCACGCACGCCGCCAGGATCCCGGCATGCTCGGGCGCGGGCAGCATCGATACGACGACGTCGCCGGGCGCGAGTTCGGCGGTGAGCGCCAAGAGCGTGTACGCACGCGGTTCAGCGCGACCGGTGAGGCCCCGCTCGTCTAGCGCCTCGGCGGCGCGCTTCCCGGTGCGGTGCCACAGCCGTACCCGCTCGGCGGCGTCGCACAGCGCCTCCAGTCCGCTGCCCGTGGACAGTCCGGCGCCGATCCAGTGCACGGTACCGCTCGCCGGAACACGCTCACCCATGACGGGACTCCCCTTCCGCGATGCCGAGTTCACGGCAGGCCTGGTGGAACCGGTCCAGACAGCGCCCCCACGGCCCGCCGCTCTCGAACTCCAGCAGCTGGAGCACCAGGGACGCCGAGAAGTCGGTGCTGGACTCCCTTGGCAGCAGGGACGGCAGGTTGTCGATGGCGATGAGGTCCAGCGGGGGTTCCTTGCGCAGGCGGCGCACCGGGTCCGTCCAGTCGGTGACGCGGTCGTAGACCGGCAGCACGTTCAGGGGCGAGCCGACGTCGCAGGTGACGTCGCAGAGGGTGCGCAGACGGCGGGCGGGGTCGTCGAGGTCCTCGTCCCTGAGGAAGGGCGGGACGGGGGTGGTGGCGAGCACGGCGTTGACCATCACGTCGTGGTCGAGGAGGGCCCGGCGGTCCAGGTCGCGGGTCTCGGCGAGGTCCCAGCCGGTCGGGTCGAGCCCGGCGACATGAAGGGCGACGCGGGCGCCGCGCCCGCTGCGGCCGAGGGCGCCGATCACCAGCGCGGTGAACTCCTCGCCGGGCGCCTGCAGTGCCTCGTCCAGCTCCTCCTTCGACGTGGGGCGCAGGGGTGCCCGCAGGCTGCCCCGGTGATGGAGCACCGCCAGGGCCGCGCCCAGGTAGCCCGCCCAGAAGCCGAAGGCGGCGAGGCGACGGCCGTCGTCGTCCACCAGATATTCGAGGTCGAGGAGCTTGCCTCCCCCGGCGGCGAACCGGCGCAGCAGTTCCGCCGCGCCGGGCTGCCGCTTGTAGGCGTGCCCGAAGAAGATGTGCCGGTGGATCAACATGCCCGGCTCATCCGGGAGTTCCTTCAGTCCGAGGACCACGGCGTCCTTGGGCGCCGACACCCACGAGCCCGGCGCCGCGACCCGGCAACCGACCGCCTCGTACTCCTCGATGGGGAAGATCCGCTGTGGTGACTCCTCGACGGTCAGCACCGCTCCGCTGTCGATGAGCCGGCGTGCGTCGGACGGCACGATCGGGGTGCGGCGTTCGGTGGAGCGGACCTCGTGGCGCAGCCACAGATGGAGCTCGGTCATACGAGATTGGCCTCCGGACGCGGGGCATCGGCCGCGAACCGGCCGGCGCTGAGCGGGCTGACGTCCACGAAGGGTACGCGGCCCAGGTACAGGTCGCGGACGACCTCGCCGGTGGGGGTCCCCCCGCTCGAGCGAAGCCGAGAGTGGGGGAAGGTCCCTGCAGAAAGCCGTGGCCGGAGAAGCCGGTGGCGTAGAGGAAGCGGGAGGGTGAAGTCGCCTCGCCGATCAGGGCGTTGTGGTCAGGGGTGTTCTCGCACAGGCCCGCCCAGCCGCCGGTGCGGCGCAGGTCGAGGAGGGCCGGGGCGCGGTGCTGCATGGCCTCGGCGAGGCGGGGGATCCAGCGGTGGCGGCGATCTGGCGGCGTAACGGCTCGACCGGCAGGTCCACGCCGGCCATGGCGCCGACGGCCTTCGACCAGGCGCCGGCCGCGCAGATCACGGTGTCGGTGGTGATGCTGCCCAGGGTCGTGCGTACGGCGGTGATGGTGTCGCCGTCCCGTTCGATGCCGGTGACATCGATGTGGCGCAGGATCCGGGCGCCGAACTCGCGGGCGGCGGTCGCGTAGCCGTGGACGACGGACTCCGGAGCGCAATGGCCGTCGTCCGGTGAGAACGCGGCCTCCAGCAGTCCGTCGGTGCTGATCAGCGGGGAGCCGTACGCCCGCCTCGATGGAGGAGACGTCCTCCGGCGTCGACAGCAGGAACAGATAGCCGACGCGGTGCAGGCCGATGTCGTACCCGATCTCCTCCTGGAACCGGTCGAACGCCTCCAGGCTCTGGGCGCCGAGTCGGACGTTGAGCTCGTCGGAGAACTGTGCCCGGACGCCGCCCGCCGCCTTCGACATGGATCCGGCCCCGAGCTCGTCCCGTTCGACCAGGACCACGTCCCGTACGCCGGCCCGGGCGAGGTGGTAGGCGATGCTCGTGCCCATGACTCCGCTCATGCCCATGACTCCGCCGCCGGTGACGCCGCGCAGACCCCCGGACCGGTCCCCGGAGAGGAAGAGGACGTCGTCGGTCATTCCCTCTTCCTGTCCGGACCGTCGCCACGGCAATCAGGACCAGTGCGCCACGGCGTCCAGATGAGGCAGGTGATGGTCGAGACGCTCCCGCTTCGTCCGCAAATAGGTGATGTTGTTCTCACACGGCGGGATGAGCAGCGGGACCTGCTCGGCGACTTTGATGCCGTGCTCCAGCAACGCCTCGCGCTTGCGCGGGTTGTTCGACATCAGGCGTACGGAGCGCACGCCCAGGTCGTCGAGGATCCGCGCGGCGACGCCGTAGTCCCGGGCGTCCACCGGCAGGCCGAGCGCGAGGTTCGCCTCGACGGTGTCCAGGCCCTCCGCCTGCAGCGCCATCGCGCGCAGCTTGCCGAGCAGGCCGATGCCGCGGCCCTCGTGCCCGCGCAGGTAGACGACGACGCCGCGCCCTTCGGCGGCGACGGCGCGCAGTGCGGAGGCGAGTTGATCACCGCACTCGCAGTGCTGGGAGCCGAAGGCGTCGCCGGTCAGGCATTCGGAATGCAGCCGGGTGAGGACGTCGTCCGTGCCGATCTCACCGTGGACCAGGGCCACTTGTTCGTCGCCGCGATCGTGGTCGAGATAGCCGACCGCGCGGAATTCCCCGTACACCGTGGGCAGCGGCGCATTCACGACGCGCTCCACGCCCGTCCGCTGTGGAGACTTCTTGCCGAGTACGCCAATGTTTTCTGTCATGATCTGGTTCCTAAGCAGAGACGAAGGGCCGTGAGGAAATGAGTGTTTCGGGAACGCGTTCGGCGGCATACGGGCTGTTGCCGGCGGACACCACGGAAGATGTACGCACGCGCGGGGCAGGCGTCTCACGGCAGGTCGCCGTCCTTCCCGTCGGAAGCTTCGAGCAGCACGGCCCCTTCCTTCCGCTGGCCACCGACTCGCTCGTCGCCTGTGCCGTCGCGCGGGAGATAGCCGCCGCGCACCCGGTGCACCTCCTTCCTCCGGTGACGATCTCCTGCTCGCACGAGCATGCGGCCTGGCCGGGGACCGTCAGCATCTCCTCCGTCACCCTTCACGCGGTGATACGGGACATAGCGGCTTCGCTCCGCCGCTCGGGCGTCGACGCCCTGGTGCTGGTCAACGGGCACGGCGGAAACTATGTACTGGGAAACGTCGTTCAGGAATCCTCCGCGCAAGGTGAGTCGATGGCCCTGTTCCCGGCCGCGGAGGACTGGGAGACGGCGCGGGAGCGGGCGGGTGTGCGGACCTCGTTGCTCACGGACATGCACGCGGGGGAAATTGAGACCTCCATCCTTCTGCACGCTCATCCCGAATTGGTCAGGTCCGGTTATGAGACCGCTGATTTCGTCGCGGACGACCGGCGCCATCTGCTGACCCGCGGAATGTCCGCCTATACCGATTCGGGTGTCATCGGGCGTCCTTCGCTGGGTTCGGCGGAAAAAGGGAAGGCGCTGCTTGAGAGCCTCACGGATTCCTTCGGCGCGTGTTTGTCGTTGTTCACGGGTGACGCGGGTGACGCGGGTGACGCACGGGGGTAGCGCCGGCGGGCGACCAGGACGAGGACGCCCGGCAGGCTGGCCGCGAAGCTGAGCACGCCGTACACGACGGCGACGGCCAGTCCGCTGCTCGCGCCGAGTCCGGCGGCGCCGAACGCCCAGGCGGTGACGCCCTCCCGGGGTCCCCAGCCACCGACGTTCAGCGGCAGGCCCATGGCGAGCAGGGCGAGCACCGCGATGGGCAGCAGTACGACGGCGGAGGCGCCGGAGCCCGCGACACGGGCGGCGAGCACGAACATCGCGATGTGGCCCGCCAGCACGACGACGGACGACACGACGATGCCGGGCCAGTTACGGCGGGACAGCAGGCCCCGGCGTGCCTCGCCCAGCGTCGAGCGCAGGGCACGCCTACGGCGGGAGGGCGTCCGGTTCATGCGCAGCGCCAGGACGACCGCGCTCGCGCCCAGCGCCGCGAACAGGAGCAGCGGTGCGAACTGCCGGGCCTGGGCCAGCACCGGCGACGGCATGGTCAGCAGCACCGCGGCACCGACGAGGGCCAACACGACCTGCCCGGCGGCCCGTTCGAGTACGACGGCCCGCACCCCGCGGCCGAGGTCGCCCTCGCTCTTCCCGTGCCGCACCGCCCGGTGCACATCCCCCAGCACGCCGCCCGGCAGGGCCGCGTTCAGGAACAGCGCCCGGTAGTAGTCGGCCACGGCCGGCCCGAACGGCAGCCGGATCCGCAGCCCACGCGCCACCAGCGCCCAGCGCCAGGCGCTGAACACGGTGGTGACGACGCCGATCCCGACGGCAGCGACCAACGTCACCGCGTCGATCCGGCGCAGCCCGTCCAGGAAGACACCGGTGCCCATGCGCCAGAGCAGCACGGTGAGGATGGCGACACCGGCGATGGTGCCGAGGTGGGGGCGGACGCGGCTCAGGAAGGTGGGGCGGGGAGTGGTGGCGGCCGGCTTGCCGGCAGCTGGGCGAGCGTCGCCGGCCGGGGTGGGACCGGTGGCGGGGTGAGACTCGTCGACGGGAACGCGGTCCGTCGCGGGCGACACATCAACAGCGGCCCGGCACACATCGGCGACCGGGGCGGACTCCGTGACGCGGTGACACGCGTCGACCGGAGCCCGGTCCGCCGCGGGCGACACATCAACAGCGGCCCGGCACACATCGGCGACCGGGGCGGACTCCGTGACGCGGTGACACGCGTCGACCAGAGCCCGGTCCGCCGCGGACGACACATCAACAGCAGCCCGGCACGCACCGGCGACCGGGGCGGACTCCGTGACGGAGTGACACGCGTCGACGACCGGAGCCGGCTCCGCCGCGGGCAACCCGTCGACAGCGGCCCGGCGTCCACCCGCGACCGCCGTCGAAGCAGTACCGGAGTCGCGGTCGGCGGGCCGGTGAGGGGCGTGCGCCTCGCGTGCCTTCGCGCGGGTCTCGGCGGCCTGCCTCGCAGCGGCCCGCGGCGTGACGCGACGGCCCGTGCCGACCCGTACCACCGCGCGGACCCCCACTGCCGCACGGACCCTGACGACCCGCACCGCCACCTCGGCGGTCACCGTCTGTGCGCTCATGCCGTCCCGCCCGTCGGCCGCGACAGTGCCAGCAGGTCGGTGTGGTGGACGATCACGCTCAACTCGCCCGCGGCGCAGGCCTCCAGGCGGTCGCGCAGGTAGTCGTCGGCGCGTTCACGCAGTTCGGGGCGTTCCTCGACCGCCGCGCCGACCCAGCCGCGCAGCCACTGGGCGGTGAGGTCGGCTTCGTCGGGGCCGAGGCGCCAGGGGCTGGGGTGCAGATGGACCGTCGCGCCGCGCTCGGAGAACGCCTCGCAGGCGGCGGTGACCGCGTCCGGTCCGAGCAGGCCGGAGCGTCGCTGGTGGGCGTTGAACGCCTCGGCGATCTCCGTGTCCAGCGGATGGGACGGGGTCAGTTCGACGCGTCCGGCGACGGAAAGCGTGAGCAGGGCCGGGCAGCCCACGCCGGTGCACGCGGCGGCGAGGGTGTCGATCTCCTCGCGGGTGAGGACGTCGAGAAGTGCGGACGCGGTGACCAGTGAGGCGCCGGCCAGGGCGTCCGGGGTGAGCCGGGCGACGTCGCCGCGGCGCGACTCCACGGTGACGCGGCTGCCGTCGGCGGCGGAGCGCGGGGAGGCCACGGCGGCGAAGTGCAGGAGGTAGGGGTCGCGGTCGTGCAGGATCCAGTGCTGGGCGCCGTCCAGCCGGGGGGCCAGCCAGCGACCCATCGAACCGGTGCCGCAGCCCAGGTCGTGCACGACCAGTCCACCGGCCCGCCCCGGCAGATTCGCCAGCCGGATCCGCAGCGGATCGAGCAACTCCCCCGCCCGCGCCAGCGCGTCCGCCCCTTCCCGCAGCTGAAGCCACTCGGGCGCATACCGCGGCGGCTCGTCAGGCCCGTCCTCCCGCAACCGCACGGTGGGCCGCTCGCCGGGGCGGGAGGCCGTACCGGCGGCGGGACCGGCACCGGGGATCACCCGGTCGTTGGGCGCGGGACCGGCGCCGGGGATCACCTGGTCCGGCGCCTGGACGACGGCAGCCGCCGACGCCGGTTCCGCGGACCGGGCGGCACTGCTCGCCCCGGGCTCCATCGAGGGGGCGCCCTGCCTCGCCCCGGCCTCAGTCGATCGTGCCATGTGCCTCACCCCGGGTTCCGCCGCGGCCGAGACATCCCGCGGACCCGGCTGGGCCGGAATCCCCCCGCCGCGCTGGGTCGTCGCTGTCTTCCTCATGCCGCCCTCCTGGGTTCGTTCGGCAGTCGGCCCAGTACCGCGGCCAGGCTGCGGGCCGTGGTGGCCCAGCCGTCGAGGGCGGCGCGTCGCCCCCGGGCCGCCGCCTTGAGGCGGCGTCGTACATCGGCCTCGCCGAACCAGCCGCGCAGTTCGGCGGCGAGAGCCAGGGGGTCCTCCGGTGGGACGAGGATGCCGGGCACACCGCCGTCGGGGGCGCGGCCGACGGCCTCCGGCAGGCCGCCGACATCCGTCGCCAGCACCGGGATGCCGCGCGCCAGCGCCTCCGTCACCGCCATGCCGTAGGTCTCCGCGTAGGAGGTGAGGACCATCAGGTCGGCGGATGCATAGCTCGCGTCGAGTTCGGCGCCGGCCTGCGGTCCCGCCAGCACGAGCCGGTCCTCCAGGCCGTACCGGGCGATCAGGGACCGCAGTCCGGCCACGTACTCCGGGTCGTGGCCGAGCCCGCCCACGCAGACGCAGCTCCACGGCAGGTCGGCCACCGCGGCCAGCGCCTCCACCAGCCGGTGCTGCCCCTTGCGTGGTGTCACCGCGGCGACGCACAGCAGCCGGGAGACGCCGTCCGTGCCGGAGGCGAGGGGGGCGATGTCGGCGCCGGGGGCGGCGACATGGACCCGCTCGGGGGCGAGCCCGTGGTGGGAGACCAGACGGCGGACCGCCCAGTCGGACGTGGCGATCACCGCCGGGACCGCCCGCAGCACCGTACGTTCCCTGGCGTCCAGCTCCGCGGCCACGTCGGGCGCCAGACCCCGCTCGTCGCCGAGCGGCAGGTGGACGAGGACGGCGAGACGCAGGCGTTCGGCCTCCGGGAGGATGATCTCGGGGACGCCGCAGGCGACCAGACCGTCGAGGAGGACGACCGCGTCATCGGGCAACTGCCGCAGGGTGCGGGCGAGTTCCTCGCGCGCCGCCACCCCGGGCCGGGGCCAGCTGCCGTCCACGGTGTGCTTGTCGACCTGCCAGCCGAAGCCCGGCAGATCCAGACACACCCGCCGGTCATAGGCGTTGCCGCCGCTCGGCTGGGCCGGGTCGTCGACGCCGCCCGGCATGACGAAGTGCACCGAACGCAGGGACATGGGGATGATCTCCGCGTTCTTCAGGGCGGAGTGCTGCACGGGAACGTATTCGAGCCGCATGGGCTCCAGAGCCCTGCCGGTGGAGGGCTCCATGGTCGTGTCGGTCACAGGGCACGCTCGTAACTCGCCCAGGCGACATGCGACTCGTGCAGCGTGACGGTGAGGCCCGCGAGGCCGCGGGCGCCCTCGCCCAGCGCGCCCTTCTCGATCCGCTCGGCGAGCCGGTCGGCGATGACCTTGGCCAGGAACTCCGTGGAGGTGTTGACCCCCGCGAAGTCCGGCTCGTTGTCGAGGTTTCTGTAGTTCAGCTCGCTGACTACGGCGCCGAGCTCCTGGGTGGCCAGTCCGATGTCGACGACGATGTTGTCGTCGTCCAGCTGCTCGCGCCGGAAGGTGGCGTCCACGAGGAACGTCGCTCCGTGCAGGCGCTGCGCGGGTCCGAAGATCTCGCCGCGGAAGCTGTGGGCGATCATGATGTGATCGCGGACGGTGATGCTGAACAACGGACGACCCTCCAGGTGCGGCGCGTCTGGTCCCCGGCCGATCGCCGCCGGGGATGTCGTGTAGTACGGCTCCCTGCCATGCCTTGTTCAGCGACCTGTTCCCCTTTTTGGGAGGTCAGGCGCGCTGGCCGTCCCGGATGCCGCATCTCTCGGGGGATGACCCCCGGACCCCCAGCAGAAATGCGGGTCGGCCGGAATGACCGGCGCGAACATCGCGAGGTCGGCCCAGGTGAACATGTCCGTCAGGGCGCGTCCGCGTAGCTGACGCGGTGACAGAGGGCCGGGATCCGCCCGGAGGCGAGCTTCGGCATCACCTCGGGAAGATCCTCGAAATCGCTCTCCCCGGTGACGAGGGCGTCGAGCGCGGGGTCGGTGAGCAGGTCCAGGGCGAGGGCGAGCCGGTCGGCGTATGTGCGGCTGGAGCGGCGGGCCGGGGAGACGGTGCCGACCTGGCTGCTGCGGATGACCAGGCGCCGGGAGTGGAAGGCCTCGCCGAGCGGGAGGCTGACCTGCCGGTCGCCGTACCAGCTCAGTTCGAGGACCGTGCCCTCGTCGGTGAGGAGTTCCAGGGAGCGGGCGAGGCCCTGTTCGGTGGCGCTGGCGTGGACGACAAGGTCGCAGTCGCCGAGGGCGTCCGCGGGAGCGGCGAAGCCGACGCCGAGTGCTTCAGCCACCTTGGCCCGCGCCGGGTCGGCGTCGACCAGTTGGACGCGTACGCTGGGGAAGCGCGCCAGCAGCGCGGCCACCGAGCAGCCGACCATGCCGCCACCGACCACGGCGATCCGGTCACCGACCAGGGGCGCCGCGTCCCACAGCGCGTTGACGGCGGTCTCCACCGTGCCGGCGAGCACCGCGCGCGAGGCGGGCACCGACTCCGGCACCACGGTGACGGCGGCGGCCGGGACGACGTACCGCGTCTGATGCGGGTAGAGGCAGAAGACCGTACGGCCGACCAGTGCCGCCGGTCCCTCCTCCACGACGCCGACGTTGAGGTAGCCGTACTTCACCGGCCCGGGAAACTCGCCCTCCTGGAACGGCGCCCGCATCGCCGCGTACTGGCTCTCGGGCACACCGCCGCGGAAGACGAGCGTCTCCGTGCCACGGCTCACCCCGGAGAAGAGCGTGCGTACCAGTACGTCGTCCGTGCCGCATCCCGGCAGGTCCACCTCGCGTATCTCACCGAGCCCAGGCGAGTTGAGCCAGAACGCGCGTGCGGTGCGGTTCATCGGAATCCTCCTGAACGATCGGGAAGCTGCTCACGTACGGAGAGGTGCACAGGCCGCGCACAACGTAGCGGCGATGATCGACTCTGTCACACGGCCGGAGGATGTTCGGTGGCCCTGAACCACACTTACGACGCGAGGCTCGTCCAACAGGAGACCGCTGTGGGAGCGGGTGTGCAGATCCTTGTGCTGACCCTGCTCGGCACGGCGATCGGGATGGGGCCCGCGGGCTGGCTGACCGGACTCGCCTTCGCCATCGCCACCTGGGCCGTGCTCTCCCGGGCCCTGCACCGGTCCCGGTTGCGGTCGTTCGGCCCCGCCAACCGGGTCACCCTCGGCCGCTCCATCCTCGTCGGCGGTGTCACGGCCCTGGTCGCGGACTCCTTCCAGAGCCCGCCGCCCATCACGCTCCTCGTCGGTCTGACCGCGGTGGCCCTGATCCTCGACGGAGTCGACGGCAAGGTCGCCCGCCGCACCGGCACCTCGACAGCGCTCGGCGCACGCTTCGACATGGAGGTCGACGCGTTTCTGATCCTGGTGCTCAGCGTGTACGTCTCGATGTTCCTGGGCCCGTGGGTGCTGCTGATCGGCGCCATGCGCTACGCCTTCGTCGCCGCGGCCCGCGTCTGGCCGTGGCTCAACGCCCCGCTGCCGCCGAGCACGGCCCGCAAGACGGTGGCCGCGCTCCAGGGCGTGTTCCTGCTGGCGGGCGCCTCGAAGCTGCTGCCGTACCCGGCGACGTTCGGCATCGTCGCGCTGGCGCTGGGGCTGCTGGTGTGGTCGTTCGGGCGGGATGTGCTGTGGCTGTGGCTGTGGCGGACGTCGCGGGTCGAGAACGCACCGGAGGAGCGCGAGGTGCGCGAGCCCGAACTCGTCGCGAGCTGAGCGTGGCGGCGTCGAGTGCCGCAGCGCGCGGCTGAACGGGTCCGACGCAGTCCGCTGCGTTCGGCAGCGCCCCAAAGAGGCGCGGGGCTGTATCGATATGCAGCTCTGCCGCGTGGGCGCGACCAGCCACGACGGACCTGCGGCCGACGCCCGGACTTCCAGCGGAGCGCTCAGCCGCGGCGCGGCAGCAGTCCGATCGCCGCGACCGGCACAGCGGCCAGCACCAACCAGGGCACGGCCGGATGCAGCCCGCTGTCCAGCAGCGACCCGGTGGCCGAGCTGCCGACCAGCACGATCAGACCAGACACCGAAGACAACGCCCCGTGTAGAGCCGAACTTCCAGCGGAGCGCTCAGCCGCGGCGCGGCAGCAGTCCGATCGCCGCGACCGACACAGCGGCCAGCACCAACCAGGGCACGGCCGGATGCAGCCCGCTGTCCAGCAGCGACCCGGTGGCCGAGCTGCCGACCAGCACGATCAGACCAGACACCGAAGACAACGCCCCGGTGTAGAGCCGGACTTCCAGCGGAGCGCTCAGCCGCGGCGCGGCAGCAGTCCGATCGCCGCGACCGGCACAGCGGCCAGCACCAACCAGGGCACGGCCGGATGCAGCCCGCTGTCCAGCAGCGACCCGGTGGCCGAGCTGCCGACCAGCACGATCAGACCAGACACCGAAGACAACGCCCCGGTGTAGAGCCGAACTTCCAGCGGAGCGCTCAGCCGCGGCGCGGCAGCAGTCCGATCGCCGCGACCGGCACAGCGGCCAGCACCAACCAGGGCACGGCCGGATGCAGCCCGCTGTCCAGCAGCGACCCGGTGGCCGAGCTGCCGACCAGCACGATCAGACCAGACACCGAAGACAACGCCCCGGTGTAGAGGCCGAGCCGCCCCTCCTCCGCGAGGTCGGGCACCCAGGCCCGGGCGACGGGCGCGACGAGCATCTGGCCGAGGGTGAGCAGCACCACGAAGCCCGCCGCGGGCAGCAGTCCCGCGATGCCGGTCCAGCCGGCGGGCCGGGCGGCGGCCACGACCGCGAACCCGGCGGCGATCAGCAGCAGTCCGGCCACCATCGACCGGCGCATCTCCAGCCGCTCCCCCACCCACCGGGTGACCGGCAGCTGGGCCGTCACCACCAGCAGCGACGACAGCGCGAACAGCCAGGCCAGCGGCGCCTGCGAACCGGCCGCGCGCTCCACCTCCGCGGGCAGGGCCAGATAGAGCTGGTTGTAGGCGAGCAGATAGGCGCCGTATCCGCAGCACAGCGCGAGGAAGCGGCGGTTGCGGACCAGCAGCTTCATACCGCCCCGGACTTCGACGCGGGTTCGCCCCGGGATGTGCTGCGGCAGCAGCCACGCGTGCCCGGCGAGGACGAGGACGAAGATTCCCGCTCCGGCCAGACAGACCGTCCGGAAGTCCACCGACAGCAGCAGCCCGCCCAGCAGCGGCCCGACGAACGCCCCCGCCTGCCCGGCCACGGTGAACAGCGCCAGCACGCGCGTGCGCGAGCCGCCGCCCGACTCCTCCCACACCACCGCCTGCCGGGCGACCTCGGACTCCACGGCCGGCGAGAACAGCGCGGCGGCGAACCCGATGAGCAGCACGGCGCCGATGACGGACCAGGTCTCGTGCGCGTACCCCAGCCAGGCGAACCCGGCGATCCGCAGCGCACAGCCCGCGAGCACCACGGGCCGGATGCCGTACCGGTCGGCCAGCGCCCCGCCCACCACGAACAGCCCCTGCTGGCTGAAGGTCCTCAGGCCCAGTACGAACCCGACCAGCCAGCCCGCCAGGCCGATCCCCTGCCCCAGGTGCTCGGCGAGGAAGGGCAGGACGGCGTAGAAGCCGATGTTGAAGGCGAGTTGGGTGAGGATCAGCAGGTGCAGCAGTGGCGACAGGCGGGCGCGAGGGCCGAGCGTCAGGGTGGTCATCGGGTTTCCGTTCCGGAAGCAGCCAACTCCCTCTGCTTCAAAGGCTGTTGGACCACTTTGGTACGGGCCGCGGTCACCGCGAGTGCCCCGAGCAGGGCGAGTACGGCGGCGGGGGCGAGGACCGCCCAGGGGGCGCGTTCGGCGTAGGGCTGGTTCTCGGCGAGCAGCAGGCCCCACTCCGGGGACGGCGGCTGGGCACCGAGGCCGAGGAAGGCGAGCGAGGCGAGGGCCAGGGCGGTGCCGGGCAGGCGCAGCAGGGCGTGGCGGGTGACGGGTGGGAGGACGGCGGGGAGCAGGTCGCGGCGGAGCACATACCAGCGGTCGGCGCCGAGGGCGCGGGTGGCGGTGATGTGGAGGGCGGCGCGTTCCTGCCGCAGCAGCGCGGAGGTGTGGGCGGCCAGCGGCGCCCATGCGACGGCGCTCACGGCGAGCGCGGGCGTGAGCGTGCCGCTGCCCGCGACGGCGGTGACGAGGAGCGCGAGGAGGACCGGCGGCACGGCGTTGACGGTGTCGACGAGCGGCCCGGACACCCGGGGCACCAGTCCGAGGAGTACGCCGGTCAGCAGCGCGGCGGTGCCGATCGCGAGGGCGAGCAGCAGGGTGTCGAGGGCGCCGTGGCCGACCCGGGCGAGTACGTCCCGGCCGAGCGCGTCGGTGCCGAACGGGTGGGCCGGGGAGGGCGCTTGGAGGCGTTGCCCGGTGTCGAGGGCGAGCGGGTCGCGGGGCAGGCCGAGCGCCACGACGCCGAGGAGCAGGCCGCCGTAGACGAGGGGCAGGATGCCGCGGGTGGGCGGGGCCGGCCGGTGCGGGGAGGTCAGGGCGCTGTCGCGCAGGGCGGGGCCGATCAGCCGGCGGGTGAGGAGGCTCGCGGCGCCCGCGGCCACGGCGGCGAGCAGGACGAGGGCGAGCGTGCCGGCCTGGAGGACGGGAAGGTCCTGGGCGAGGGCGGCCTGGAGGGTGGTGCGGCCGAGGCCGGGGATGTCGAAGATCTGCTCCACGGCGACGGAACCGCCGGTCAGGCCGACGACGAACAGGCCGGTGTTCGGCAGCAGTCCGGGCAGGCAGCGGCGCAGCGCGTGCCGGGCGATCCTCCCCTGGGGTATTCCGCGGGCGTCGGCGGCCTGCGCCCAGGGCTCGGCGAACGCGCCGGGCAGCAGGTCGTCGAGGAGCCGCCCCAGCACGGCCCCGGCGGGCAGACCGAGGGCGAGCGCGGGCAGCACCGTGTACTGGGGGCCGTACCAGCCGAGCGCGGGCAGCCAGCCCAGCTGGACTCCGACGACCGTCGCGAGCACGGACGCGGTGAGGAACTCGGGCAGCGCGGCGAGGACGGCGGAGCCGCTGCCACCCGTGCGCCGCCGTCGCCGACCGCGCCACAGGGTGCGGGCGCAGATCACCCCCGCCGTGACCACGGCGACCGCGAGCGACACCGCCATCAGCAGCAGGGACACACCGAGCGCCTGGAGCACATCGGGCATGACCTCGTTGCCCGACAGCCACGACCGGCCCGCGTCCCCGCGCCAGAGCCCGCCCAGCCACTGGCCGAGCAGATGCAACGGGCCGGCGTCCAGGCCGAGTTGGGCGCGGATGTCCGCCAGCACCTCGGGCGTGGGGTCACGGTCGGCCGACCGGGCCTTGAGCACGGTGAGCGCCGGATCGGTCCGCGCCAGCCACGGCAACAGGCCGATCGCGCACACCAGGGCAAGGGCGAGTCCGGCCCGCCACAGGAGCGTGGCCGTGTACTGCCGCATCCGTCAGCGCCGGGTGCCGGTGCCGACGAGGGTGCGCTCGTACGGGTCGAGGAGCGCCCCGCTGACCGAGCTGCCCACGCCGGTGATGATCTGCTGGTGGACCAGCGGAACGACGGCGTCGGTGCCGAGAGCCGCCGCCTCGGCCGCCATCGCCGCGTCCTGCCGCTCGTCGGTGTCGGCAGTGCCCTCAGCCTTCGCGACCACCGCGTCGACGCCCTTGTCGCAGAGCTGTGCGATGTTGAAGCCGCCGTCGCAGGTGTAGTCGCTGGCGAGTACGGCCACGGGGTCGCCGGTGTCCACGAGCGTGTTGCGGGCGAGCACGACGGCGTCGAACTTCCCGTCCAGCGCGTTGCTCTCCAGCCGCGAGTACTCGCGCACCTCCAGCTCGGCCTTGAACCCGGCCTTCTCCAGCTGCTGTTTCAACACCTGGGCGACTTCCGGGAGTTCGGGCCGGTTGTCGTACGTGGCGATGGTGACCGTCGCTCCGCCCGGTGCCGCGGCCTTCGCGCGCCCGGTGGGCTGGGTCCGCTTGCCCTCGGCCCAGGTCACGGCGGGTCCGTAGATGCCGGCGCCGGCGTCGGCGTATCCCTCGTAGACGCCGTCGGCGAGCGCGGAGGTGTCGATGGCCGCGCGGGCGGCGGCGCGCAGCTTCGGATCCTTGAAGGGGCCGGACCCGGTGTTGAGCTGCAGGCTGGTGGTGCGGGTCGTCGCCGTGGCCTTGCGGGTGTCCTCGTCGAGGGTCGCCGCCTGGGCGACCGGGACCGCCTCGGCGAGGTCGGCCTCGCCGGTGCGCAGGGCGCTGGTGCGGGCGGTGCCGTCGGCGATGAACTTCACGTCGACGCCGGAGGCCTGGGCTCGGCCGCCCCAGTAGTCGTCGAAACGGTCGAGGGTGGCGGCGGTGCTGCCGGTCACCTTGGTGAGCGCGAAGGGTCCGGTGGCGGTGCCCACCGGGTCGACGCGGTCCTTGCCGTCGTACGCCTTCGGAGAGAGCACAGCGAGGCTGGGGCTGGACAGACGCAGCGGCAGTACGGGGTCGGCGACTTCGGTGGTGATGCGGACACCGGTGCTGCCCTCGGCCTTCGCGGTGAGCGTGACGCCGGAGAGTGCGGCGGGCTCGGGCTTGGCCTCGGTGGCGTGGGTGAGGGCTTCGGCGACGGCGGATGGGGATACGTCCGTGCCGTCCTGGAAGGTGGCCTCGCGCAGGGTGAACAGCCAGGTGCGGTCGTTCTCCCGCTTCCAGGAGGCGGCGAGCGCGGGGGCCGCGGAGCCGTTGGCATCCAGGGCGGTCAGGCTCTCGGTGACGCCGAGACGGCTGAGGATCGTGGCGTCGGCGCCGTAAGGGGAGAGGTTCTCCGCGGGCGGGAAGGCGAGGGCGACCCGCAGCCGGGAACCGGCGTCCGCGTCGTCGGTGGAGTCGCCGTTGGAGGCGAAGCAGCCGGTGAGGACCGGGACGAGCAGCAGGGCGGCGAGGATACGGCGCACGCGGGTCACCGCCCCATCGGTATCTCGAAGTGCACGATGCCCTGACCGCCGCCGGCGTCCTCACGCTCGTCGTGCACGACCTTCCCCAGCGACCGCCAGAAGCCCTCCGCGCCCGGCACCGCAGGATCCGTGTGCAGATAGACGGCCCGGTACCCGCCGTCGGCCGCCGCGAACGCCATCAGCTCCCCGACGAGTCGCCGGGCGAGCCCGCGCCTGCGGTGCTCGGGGCGGACGTACACCCGACGGACCTGCGCCGTCTCACCGGACGGAAAGCGCTCGGCGACATGCCGCGGGTTCGGCGGATGGGCCGGACCCCGTGAGTCGAGCGCGGCCGTGGCGACGACCTCGCCCTCGTCGTCGACCGCCACGAGCAGGGTGTGGCGGGCCGGGGCCAGATAGGCGCCGGCCGGGTCGATGATGTCGGCGTGCCAGCGGGGCACGTATCCGCTGCCGAAGTCTCGGTACACGGTGTCGAGCATCACGGCTCGCGCACCGTCCAGGTCGTCCGGGCCTGCCGCCCTGATGCTGTAGTCACGCACTTGCACATCATATGCAGTAAGTGCGTGAGGTGATCACCGGGCCCAAAGATGATCGACGATCACCGGGCCGATGCGAGAAACCCCGCCACGGCCGCAGCACACCACTCGGCATCATCGAGCCACGGAAAGTGCCCGGCCCTCGGCTGTACGACCATCCGCGCATCCGGGAACAGCGCGGCGAACTCCGCCATCACCCGAGGCGGAGCGGCCATGTCGACCTCACCCGCGAGCACGAAGACGGGCGCCCCGACCTCGGCGAGGGCCTTGCGGGTTACGTCCGGGGTGAAGGCCCCCTCGGCACCGAAGGCGGCCATCACCTCGCCGTTGTCCTCCGCCTCCGAGGCGGCCTGGTGGGCGCGGGCGGTCTCGTCCCAGCGGCCGTAGGAGAAGGGCGCGATCGCCTGCCAGCTCGCGGCGGTGGGCCTGCCCGCGACGATCTCTTCCAGCGCCGCGTACGCCTCCGGGAACCACGATTCGCCCCTGCGCAGCTCCGCGATCTCCCGTCGGTCCTCACCGGTGCTCGGAATGCCGACGGCCCGGACGCTCGGAGTGATCAGCACGAGCCTGCTGATCCGATCGGGGTGGCGAGCCGCGTACTGCACCGCGACGTTGGCGCCTCCGCAGTGGGCCAGCAGGTCGACGCGGTCGAGGCCGAGGTGGGCCCGAAGGGCCTCGACGTCGTCGACCATGCGATCGCAGCGGCAGCCGGCCAGGTCCGTCGGGGTCGCCGACTCGCCGGTGCCGCGGAGGTCCAGCCTGATCAGCCGCCGGTGTGCGGAGAGGCCGCCCAGATCACCGAGGTAGGCGGACGCGGCCGGGCCGCCGGGCAGGCAGAGCACGGGAGGACCGGTCTCTCCGGACACGTGGAAGGCGAGCGTGGTTCCGTCGGGCACGGAGAAGGTCGGCATGTGCGCGAGCCTGACAGGGGGATCGTGGCCCGGCAAACGAATTGCGCCGGGCCGCCCGCCGCCCAGTGATCACCCCAAGAGGAACCCCGGCCTGTACCTGACCGGCGTGTACGCGAGAGGCCGACTTCCTCGTAGGCTCGGCTCTCCCACATGACGGACAGGAGGCTGAGGTGGCCGAGACGACGGTGGACGAGGTGATGGCCGAGCTGGCCGAGCTGGAGGACCCCAAGGCACGCGAGGTGAACGAGAGACACGGCGACGATCACGGGGTGAACCTCGGCAAGCTGCGCGCGCTCGCGAAGCGGCTGAAGACACAGCAGGAACTCGCGTGCCGGCTCTGGGAGACGGACGACACGGCGGCGAAACTGCTGGCGCTCCTGATCTGCCGCCCGAAGGCCTTCGAGCGGGACGAGTTGGACACCATGCTGCGCGAGGCGCGCACACCCAAGGTGCACGACTGGCTCGTGAACTACGTGGTGAAGAAGAACCCGCACGCCGAAGAGCTGCGGCTGGCCTGGTCCGCCGACCCCGATCCGGTCGTCGCGAGTGCGGGCTGGGCGCTGACCGTCGAACGCGTGGCGAAGAAGCCCGAGGGCCTCGACCTCGCAGGACTGCTCGACGTCATCGAGGCGGAGATGAAAGACGCCCCGGAGCGCCTGCAGTGGGCGATGAACCACTGCCTGGCCCAGATCGGCATCGAGCACGCCGAACACCGGGCCCGCGCACTCGACATCGGTGAGCGCCTGGAAGTGCTCAAGCACTACCCGACTTCCCCCGGCTGCACCTCTCCGTTCGCGCCCATCTGGATCACCGAGATGGTGAGCCGACAGCGCGACTAGACGGTGACCGGGTGCGTCACGGCCACCGTTTTTCTCCGCAACTGCGCCCCCGCACTTCGCTTGCAACGCTCTGTGCCCCGGTCGAAACGCTGTCGTGAAAGGGATGCGAAAGCACAAAAGGTGCCGAGAGTCCGCACGAGGCTGGTGATGCACGACCAAGGACCACAGCCCGCGATGGATTCCAAGGGGGAGCCATGCGACGCGCATTAGGGTGCATAGCCGCCGCGGCAGCCGCAGTACTGACGCTGTCGCTCAGCCCGCCGTCGGCGGCGGCCGAGACACCGGCACCGGACACCGAGGCAACCACGCAACCCGCGCCCACGGCAGCCGCCGCCTTGCCGGAGGAGCCGGACGCGAACTTCGTCGAGCAGTGCCAGAACGACCCCGAGTCGAACAGCGAACAGGGCCGGGTGTGGAACCGTGGCGTGTGGTGCCAGCACACCACGAGCTACGGCGAGATCGTCACCAACGGTTCCGTCAGCAGAGCGGACATCACCTACACCGCACTGGCCTACGCCGACCCCGCGGACCGCAAGGTGCGGGTCTTCTTCCAGGTCGACGACTTCGATACCAGCGGCGGCGTCATCAACTCGTTCACCGACATGCGCATCAGCCTCGGCTGCCAGGCCGCCCGCGACGTCACCGGCAACGACGACGGCGACAAGAACAACTGGCTGCTCACCTGGCGCGATCTGACCGGGTTCGTGTCCTGGGACATCACCTCGCAGGACCAGGGCCTCGGAGCGGAACGGGTCGCCCGCCACCGCTGGAACTTCTCCGGGCAGCTCGTCACCACCTCGGGCCAGGCGACCATCTCCGGTGTCGGCCTGGACCACCACATCCGCTGCGACTCCGCCGGGACCGCGCCCGGTTACGGCGGCTGGACGCCCCGCGCCTGCGTCAACGACGACGTGATGCCGTACATCACCTACAGCAAGTCCGGCCCGGCGGCCGGGGTCGCCCAGCACCTGGAGACCGCGCTGAACCGGCCCGTCGAGACCTATCCCAACCGGGGCACGCCGAAGACCATCCCGGGCAAGTACACCGGCGTCTGGGGCGATCCGGGCCTGCACCGGGTGGCCGTCGGCTCACCCGAGTACGTGGCGAACCGCACCGAGCAGCGGAAGATCAGGGACCGAAACGCCCCGTACAACGGCCCGGACGATCTGCCGCCCAAGCCGTCGCCCGACGTCCAGGCAGACGAGTTCCCCTTCGCCTCCACCCGCGAGGGACTCGGTGCCAAGGACGCCCAGGGCAACATCATCGGCAACGGCTCCGTGGCCTGGGTCAACGCCCAGCAGAACATCGCCGCCGGCAACCAGCTGAAAGACTTCTACAAGAACGACCGCATCCTGATGGGCGACCAGGACGAGTTCTACGTCAACATCGTCCCGTGACCGCCATCCGCATCCCATGAAAGTCACCCTCACCCCATGAAGGTCACCACCGCCTCATGAGCACCGAACAGCCGGCCGACGTCACCGAAGCGGAAGTCGTCATCGACGAGGGCCGTCTGACGGTGGAGGACCTGGACGGCGGCGGCAGCGCCGTCGCCGCCCGGGCCGCCGCCGGGGCCCCCTGGCTGCTGGCCGCGGACAACATCGTGATCCTGGTCAGTGCCTCGGACGCGCTGCTGCACTACCCGTCCGTCCGCGTCGAGTCCTGGGACCACCCCGCACCGAGGCCACCGGACGGCGCGTGGACCGACACGGGGCAGACGTCGCTCCAACTCTCCGGCGGAACCGTGGCGATCCTGCCCTTCAGCGGCGGCGCCGTCGCCGGCGATCCGCTGCCGGTGGGCCCACCCGGCCGCTACGCCGTACGGGCCCACAGAACCGGTGGCGACACACTCGACGCCCTCCTGACCGACGATCCGGACGCCGTCCCGCACGGCATCGAACGGTTCCTGCTCCAGTTCTGGCCCTTGCGGCAGTGACCATGATCTCTTCGCGGTACCCCAGGGCTTCGGAGGCGCGGACGACCCGCCGTCCCGACTTCCGGCTCACGCAACTGGAACACGCAGACCGGGCCCGGGACCATGACGCCGCACGACGCCATGGTCGACAGCCCCGGATTCGGCGAGACCATCCGCGGCATCAACGGCAGCCTGGAGTGCAACGGCGGAAATCCGTCGCAGGTACAGAGCCGCATCGACAAGTACCAGCAGTTCACGCGGATCCTGGGCGTGGCCCCGGGCGGCAACCTCAGCTGCTGACGCCCGCCCGTCGGGAAGCGCGCCCCGCCTCGCGGGCGGGGCGCGGTCCCTCAGCCCCAGTCGATGTTGAAGCTGGAGATGAACCCGTTCAGGGCCGTGGGGACGGTCTTGTTGCTGTCGCTGTTCATCTGGAAGGCGAACTTGGTGGCCCGGCCGGCCGTGGACTCCTTGCCGATCAAGGCTTCACCTCTCGCTTGTCGTCCCGCTTCTCGCGCGTGGCCAGGAGGAAGAAGACCGCGAACACCAGCAGCGTGGCGACCACGACGAGACCGAGCGCGGAGGCCCTGCCGTAGTCGCCCTGCTGGGTGATCTTGATCATCCAGGTGGTCACGATGTGCGTCTCGTCGTTGGGTCCGCCGCCGGTCATCCCGAAGATCAGGTTGGGGAAGTTGAAGATCCAGATGACCCGCAGCAGCACGGTCAGCGCGAGGGTGACCCTGATGTACGGGATCGTCGAGACGCTCTTCTCCCTCATCGAGGCCCTGGAGGCCACCCCCGAACCGCGCCCGCTCCCGCAAGTACCAGGTCTTCACCCTCCCCGAGGGCCCGGAGCTGCGCCGCAAGAGCGACGCGCAGGCCCACGTCGCACAGACGGAGCGGTGGCTGCGGGCGTTCATGCCGCCCGTCGAGGAGGTCTGATTCAGCGCTTTCGGGACCGGGGGTGAGGGTGCGGATGCGGGATGTGGTGCGGTTCGTGGAGGTACCAGTAGCGGCCGACGAGGGCGCCGCCGAAGACGACGAAGCCGACACCGACGAGCCAGGACGTCACGATCAGGACGGTGCCGACCGAACCGTACGAGTCCGCGTTGCTCACGATGAGCGGGGAGAAGACCAGGGAAGAGAACAGCCGCAGACCGCCCAGGCCCACCATCGTGGCAATGGCGCCCGGCAGAAGGGCGCGCCAGGGGATCCGGCCGCCCAGCAGGAAGCGCTGCCCCCACCAGAAGAAGAGCACGCCGAGCAGCGTGCTCAGCGCGATCCGCGTCCATGACCGCAGGGTTCCCGGCCCCAGGGCGGCCCCGCTCTGCGCTTCGGCGAAGAGGTAGGCCGTCAGAACGACAAGCCACACCACGCGTCGCCATACGGTGTGCCAGCGCCCGGCCGACAGGTCCCACACCTTTTCGTAGCCGGTCTGGACACTGCCCGCGAACGGCACGCCGAAGAGCGCGAGCAGCACCACGCTCAGGACGCTGATCGTGCTCAGGACCTTGCGGGGTGCGGCGAAGAGGTCCTGCACGGCGTCGGCGGAGCGCCCGGACAGCCCCATGCCGTCCACGACCCACAGGGCGAAGCCTCGTTCCTGGATCGGGGCCGCCGCGACCACGATCAGCAGCGGGGCGATCGTCACCAGTCCGAGGGCCGCGAAGCCCATGGCCCGGTGCATCAGCTCCACTTCCCTGCCGCGCCGCCATACACGCGTACCCCTGACGTGGAAGAAGCGGCCCACTTCCCTCGACCGGTGGCTGCGGGTGCGGGTGCGCGGGTGATCCGCGTTCGTGTCGGGCCGGTCGTGGGCCGGGGAACCCGGAGGCTCAGGCGCCCCGGAGGAATCCCGGGCACCCGGTGAGCCGGACGACTGGGACGGGCCCGTGGGACCGGCCGGTTCCACGGGTCGGCCGGACGGGTCATGTCCGCCGCCGTTACGCCCCTGGCCGGGGGAGCCGCGACAAGCCTGCTGGAGTGGCGACACGACCGCGTGGCGCATGCCTGGTCACCTCGTCCTGTTCCCGTGCACCGGCGTACTCGTCCCGCACCGGGCGGGCCCGTGCATCGCGAGCGGCTGCTTCCAGCGTGCTCCGCCTGCTCCGGATGCGCGACCGACTCAGCGGCTCGGCGGGGCCCGGCGGGCGATACCCCGAGTTACAGACCGTCGCGAACCATGACGGCGACGATCTCGCGCCGGGCGGTCCGCTCGTTCAGGTAGCTGCCGTTGCCGAAGTGGATGGTTCCGTTGATGTTGCCGTCGGCGGTGGGCACGCCCGGGTCGTAGCGGACGGTGATGTTCCTGCCCAGCTGGTGAAGGACCGGCGCACGGTTGTCTGCACCCCCTTGATCAGCAGCGCGCTCGGGAGGCGTCCCGCCCGCTGAACGACGGACCAATCTCGGACTCACAGCCGCTGTCCTCGCATCGGACGACGAAGGGAGACGTCGGTGAGTGAGCACTGATCACACGGATGACGGGACTCATCACCGGCGCCTGGGCCGCCCAGGCCGTCAGCGTCGCGGCCACGCTGGGAGTGGCCGACCAGCTCGCGCGGGGACCCCACCGTGCCGAGGAGATCACCGAAGCGGTGGACGCGGACCCCGACGCCCTGTACCGGCTCCTGCGCGCGCTGTCCGGACTCGGCCTCGTCGAGGAGTCCGGTGACCGCCGCTTCACCCTCACCGAGCTTGGCGAGCCGCTCCGGACTGATGCGCCGGCGTCCCTGCGCGGGCTCGCCATCATGGTGGGCGCGCCCTGGCACCGCCGCATCTGGACCGAGCTGTTGGAGAGCGTGCGCACCGGCGACGCCGCCTTCGTACGGCTCTTCGGCGGTGGGGAGTACTTCGACGCGCACCCCGAGGACGGCGAGGTACTCAACAACGCGCTCGCGGCCGTGCTGTCCGGTCGTCCCAAGGCTCGCGGGGTGCTGTTCGACCTGCCGTCCGTCATCGAGGGTGCGGGAGCGCCGCTGCGGGAAGCCGAGGTGGCCGACCGGAGCGAACTCGTCGGCGGGGACTTCTTCGAGGCCGTGCCCCGGGCGGTGACGCCTACCTGCACTGCCCTGCCGCGATGAACGACGGTGGCCACGTCCTGCTGTGTGAAGCCCTCGTTCCCGAAACGCTCAACGAACCCGGCAGCGCACGGCAGCGGAGTTCGAACAGCTGCTCCGGCAGGCGGACTTGAAGTCGGCGGGCGTCACCTCGGGCGCGGGCGGGTTCAGCATCCTCGACGCGGTGGCCGCGTAGCGAGCACGGTTCGCACCTGCGGGCCGGCAGGCACAGTCCCATCAGCGCGCCCAGGAGCAGGTCGTACTCGGCGCTGTAGTACTCCGCCAGAACGACGGGACCGAAACCGTCCCCTCCTCAGCCAACCGCCGCACCTTTCTCCTCCGGCAGGGGCGCGACCGCGTGGCCTGTCCGGCACAAATGCCGCAGGGCCGCGGCGACTTCGCGGTGAGAGCGGTGCCGGGCGCCTCATGACCTCTCATTTCCCGGACGATGCCAGCCAGTCGCGGATCTCGCGGGCGTACGGGTGTTCCGGGGCGAGGGAAAGTGCGTGCTCGCAGTCCGTGACGGCGTCATCGTGGCGCCCGAGGTGGTGCTGTACGCGCGCCCGGTTCGCCCAGATCAATGGTGATTCCGGCTCGATTGCGAGGGCCTGGTCCGTACGCTCCAGTGCTTCGCGGTACCTGCCCCACTCCCGAAGCATGACGCCCCAGCTATTGAGCAGGTTGGCGTCGCCCGGCCACAGTGTCGCAGTGTGCCGGTACGCCGCGTCCGCCTCCTCATAGCGGCCCAGGTCCGCCAACGTGCGGGACTTGTGCCACCACGTGACCCGGTCGTCGGGGCGGATTTCCAGCACGCGGTCGAAGCAGTGGAGCGCTTGGTCGAACTCCTGGAGTTGATTGTGGGCGAGCCCGCGTGCGAGCCATCCGTTGAACCAGCGAGGCGCGATCTCCAAAGATCGATCCGCACGTGCGAGGGCCTCGGTGAACCGCTGCTGCCGGGTCAGGATCATGGACCAGGTGGAGAAGAGTTCGGCGTCGTTCGGCAGTAGCTCGGCAGCCCGCTCGAACGCCGCGTCCGCCTCCTCGTAGCGGCCGAGTTTGCCCAGCGAGTTCCCCTTGTTCCGCCAGGCAGCGCCGAGGTTCGGTGCGAGTTCCAGACAGCGGTCGAGACAGGGCAGCGCCTCCTCGTGGCGGCCGAGTTCGCTCAGTGCCCCGCCCTTGCTGACCCACAGGCTCGGTTCCCGCGCGTTCAGTTCCAGGCCACGGTCGTAGGAGGCGAGGGCGTCAACACGCCGGCCGAGGGCGACGAGCGCGAGCCCGCGGACCTGCCAGAGCTTGCTGTCCTCGACGTCGTCACCGCTGGGCGTCATGGCGAGTCCGGACTCCGCCGCTGCCAGGGCCTTCTCCGGCTGCTCCAGTTCACGGAACGCGATGCTCCGGTTGAGCCAGGTGGTGACGTCCGTGCCACGCGCGGTCGGGGAGGCGGAGGCACGACGGCCGACGATCCGCTGATGCGCGTGGTCGAGCAACTCGCGTGCCTCGGCGAAGGATGCGGGACGCCGAGCGGGGTCCGGGTCGACGCAGCGGAGAATGACCTTCGTGAGCGGGGCCGGGATCGCCCGGGCTGTCGGGGAGCGGCCGATGTGACGCTGCGCATGCCCGCCCGGTGGCGGCAGCTGGGTGGTCAGCATCTCGAAGAGCATCACGCCGAAGGCGTAGACGTCGGTCCACGCGCCGAGTTCGGCGCCGGGTCTGAACTGCTCGGGCGCCATGTAAGCCGGCGTTCCGGCGACGGTGGTGTAGATGGCGCGGGCAGAGGCCGGGGCGGCGGTCAGCCCCAGCGTCGCCTCCCGCGCCGTGCGCAGCGTGTGGGCGAGCCCGAAGTCGGTGACCTTCAGGATGCCGTCCTCGGTCACCATGCAGTTGGACGGCTTGAGATCCCGGTGGACCAGGCCCAGTTGGCGCCAGGCGTGAGCCATGCCGTCGCACAGGTGCAGGCCAAAACGGATGGCCTGGCGCGGGCTGAGCGGTCCCGTGTACAGGCGGTCGCCGAGATCGCCGCCGTCGACGTATTCCATCACCAAGCAGGGAAAGCCCTCGATGGTCTCCGCCCACAAGGCGGTGACGATGTGCGGATGCTCATCGAGGCTGACCCAGGTGGCGCCTTCCCGCAGGAAGCGCACGCGGTCGTCGTCGCTCCACAGCAGGCGGGCGTCGAACGACTTGACGGCATACACCCCCTCGTCGGTGTCCCGGACGATGTAGACGACTCCGAATCCCCCGCTGCGCACGGCCTCCACGACGTAGCGGTTGATGTCGCCGGTGTTCGACGCCCGGCTGCCCTCCAGTCGCTGGCCGACGGCGAAATTGACCCGCCGTGGGGGCAGCGGCGGCAGCGCCTGGAGCGCCTGCCGGGCCGCACGATCGCTCGCATCCAACTCGACGGCCCGGCCATAGGCACAACGCGCGGCCTCAATGCGCCCGGCACGCTGGAAGACCGACCCGAGTTCCCTGTGGATCGCCGCCTGCCCGGGGCGCAGCAGGGCCGCCCGCCCCAGCAACTCGATCGCCAGATCCAGCGCCCCCTCGCCGGCGGCGACACGTGCCCGCTCGCACAGTGCACCCGCATCCGAGCCGGACTCCTCGCCCTGCACGCGGCGCCTACGCCCCCACATCGGCGACCCCAACCCCCCGGCACAGGAACTTCCTGCCCTCGAAAGCCTGCTTTCCCCGAGAGACACCAGGCAATCGCCGGCCGGACGAAGCAATGGTGAGCAGTTCGAGCCATTCGCAGCCTCGTCCTCCGCCAGACCGCCGACGGGGCGAAAGACCACGACTCATCGTCACTCGCTCTGCGGCCGGCGGCGGGCCGCGGGGACTCCGGCCAGAGCGCCCAGCGTGACGAGCGTCGTCACGCCCGCGCCCACGAAGCACGCGTACTGCGGGGCTGTGCCCCAGAGGGAGTGTTGTGGCGGCACCAGCCCTTCTGGGTCCTGCGCCGAACCACAGGACAAGGCCGACGTCTACCAGAACCTCGGCCTCCGGCTCACCTACGGCCCCGGAAAACAGCTCGTGCGGGCCGAGGCTCGCCTCGACCCGCACAAGTTGGGGATACGGTCTGTGTCCGAGGGGGGACTTGAACCCCCACGCCCGATAAAGGGCACTAGCACCTCAAGCTAGCGCGTCTGCCATTCCGCCACCCGGACCAGGTGTCTGTCGCCTTACGGGGGCTGTTCCCCGCGGCGGCACGGACAACAATACCAAGATTTCGGGGTGCCTTTCACCTGCATATTCGTGCCCCGGACAGCGGTCCCGGCCAGGCGGCAGGAGTCATCCCTAGGTCTCACCGCGAGCAACCAGTCGGTTACACACGGCCCGGTCGCAACGCGACTGCGGGGCGGGAGAGGGCCGAGCCGACACGGTAGCCGGGCCCCTACTTCTCCCGCTCGTGGTACATCTTCCGCGTGTGCTCCGTGTGGGTCCGCATGACCGCCGTGGCGCGCTGCTCGTCGCGGGCCGCGATGGCCGCGATCAGCTCACGGTGCTCGATCCAGGACTGGGTGCCCCGCTGCCGGGCGACCGGTGTGTAGTACCAGCGGACCCGGCGGTCGACCTGCGCGGCCAGCTCCGCGAGAACCGCGTTGCCCGCGAGTTCCATGATCTTCGCGTGGAGCCGGGCGTTCATCGCGACCGCGGCGTCCACGTCGTCGGCGGCCACCGCGCACTCGCCCTCCGCGCACATCTCCTCGAGCACGGTGACGGCGGCGGCACCCGCGTTGGCCGCGGCGAGCCGGGCGGCCTCGGCCTCCAACAACGTGCGCACGGTGAGGAGTTGGTCGGCCTCCTCCTCGGTGGGCTCGTGCACGAACGCCCCCTGCGCGGGCCGCAGATCGACCCACCCCTCGGTGTTCAGCCGCTGCAGCGCCTCGCGCACCGGCTGCCGCGAGACGCCGAGGTGGCCGGCGAGTTCGCTCTCGACCATGTGCTGCCCGGGCTGCAGGGCGCGCGTGATGATGAGTTCGAGCAGCGCCTCGAAGACACGGTCGCGCAGCGGGCCGGGGCGTTCGAGCCTGGGCACCGCACCCTGCGGCAGTCCTGTCGTGGACAACATCGCGCCCCCTCCTCGCCAGCGACGTCGCTGTATACGAGAGCCAAGTATGAATTGGCTTTCGCCTACAGTCTACGGCGCACATCCCCTGGACACAGGGGAGTCGGGCTCGTCGCGGTGGGGCGCGGGGAGGCACGTACGAGCAGCTCACAAGCGCGAAGGGCGAACGCTCCAGGCGCCGCACGCGGCACGAGTGGCCGTCCGGGTGCGGTCCCCAAACCCTTGCTGCCACCACTTCCATCCTGTAGACAATATTTCGTCGACAGAGTTCGACCGAGTTTCAACAGTTCCGCGGTACACCCTCGACCGAACGGAGCGCCACACAGTGAAAGTCGCAGTCCTCGGCGCCGGAGCCATCGGCGCCTACGTCGGCGCCGCCCTGCACCGCGCAGGCGCCGACGTCCACCTCATCGCCCGTGGACCGCATTTGGCGGCCATGAGGCGCCACGGCGTGCAAGTGATCAGCCCCCGCGGCGACTTCACCGCCCACGCCCACGCCACCGACAACCCGGCCGACATCGGCCCTGTCGACTACGTCTTCCTCGGACTCAAAGCCAACTCGTACGCGGCGTGCGGGCCGCTCATCGAACCCCTGCTCCACGACACCACGGCAGTGATCGCCGCGCAGAACGGCATCCCCTGGTGGTACTTCCACCAGCACGGCGGACCACACGACGGCCACCGTGTCGAGAGTGTCGACCCCGCCGGCGCGGTCAGCGCGGTACTCGCCCCGCAGCGCGCCATCGGGTGCGTGGTGTACGCCGCGACGGAGTTGGACGGTCCGGGTGTGGTGCGGCACCTGGAAGGCACCCGGTTCTCCATCGGCGAACCCGACCGGTCGATCTCGCCACGCTGTCAGGCCTTCAGCCAGGCCATGCAGGCCGGCGGCCTGAAATGCCCGGTCGAGCCGGACCTGCGCAACGACATCTGGCTCAAACTCCTGGGCAACATCAGCTTCAACCCCATCAGCGCCCTCGCCCGCGCCACCATGCGCCAGATGTGCCACCACGGCGGCACCCGCAAAGTCATCGAAACCATGATGGGCGAAACCCTCACCGTCGCCGAAGCATTGGGCTGCCAGATCGGCATCTCGATCGAGCGCCGCCTCGCCGGCGCCGAACGCGTCGGCGACCACCGCACCTCCACCCTCCAAGACCTCGAGCGCGGCAAACCCCTCGAACTCGACGTCCTCCTCTCCGCCGTCGTCGAACTCGCCGACATCACCGGCGTCGACGTCCCCACCCTCCGCACCGTCCACGCCATCAGCGACCTCCTCGCACTCCGGACCGCCGCATGATGATGAACGTGTACGCGGGACAGGACCGCATAGCCCTATGGGCCGCGGCCACCCAGGGCTGACCGGGTTCCCCGCGACACGACGGCGGGGTCTCCAGCGGCGGGGAGCGCCCCCTGCGCCGCGGAGGCCCCGCCTCAGTCGTGCCGGAAGCCATATCGGAAATCGCGTCGGAAGCCGTGTCGGAAGTCGTGCCTGAGTGCACATGAATCCGCACGGAGAACGGCTTCCTGGATCCTGTATACAGTCCACCATCGCTCTGTATACTGTCGCTCCGTATACGTTCAGCATCCAATGGCCCCGACTCGGAGGCGACATGGAAGATCTGAATCCCGAGGTGGTGCTGGGAATGGCCGCCCAGGCGCCCGACGGCATAGTGATCATCGACAGCGAAGGACTGATCCGCTATTGGAACCAGGGTGCGGAGCGCATCTTCGGGTTCCCGGCGGGCGACGTGGACGGTCGCAGTCTGGACGTCATCATCCCCGAGAGGCACAGGAAGCGGCACTGGGACGGTTTCCAGGAGGCCATGGACCGGGGGTCCACCAAGTACGGCGAGGCGGACCTGCTGAACGTTCCCGCGCTGGCGGCGGACGGCCGCAAGCTGTCCATCGAGTTCAGCGTGGTGCTGCTGCCGTCCCCCGACGGCAGCACGTATGTCGGGGCGGTCATCCGGGACGTCACCGCGCGGCGCGAGCGGGAGCGGGAGCTGATGCGGCGGCGGGCCGAGGCGACGGTCTGAGACCCGCCGGACAGTCCCCGGACACACGGAAGCGGTCGTGGCCCGAAGGCCACGACCGCTTCCGTGTTGCCGGCGCGTCAGACGATGACGCCGCTCTCCTTCAGCCGACCGATGGTCTCCTCGTCGTAGCCCAGTTCGACCAGGACCTCGGAACTGTGCTCGCCAAGCAGCGGGGCTCCGGCGACCTCCGGCTTGAAGGAGGAGAACTTCACCGGGCTGCCGACGGTCAGGTACGTGCCCCGGCCCTTCTGCTCGACCTCGACGACGGTGCCGCTCTTGCGCAGGTCCTCGTCGTAGGCGATCTCCTTCATGCTCATCACCGGGGCGCAGGGCACCTCCCACTCACGCAGGATGTTCACCGCCTCGTACTTGGTCTTGTCCGCGAGCCACTTCTCGATCTCCGCGAAGATCTCGAAGATGTGCGACTGCCGGGCGCGCGCGGTGGCGTACTCCGGGTCCTCGGCCCACTCGGGGTGGCCGATCGCCTCGGCGGTGCGCTTCCAGTTCTGCTCCTGGAGGGTGAAGTAGATGTACGCGTTCGGGTCGTTCTCCCAGCCCTTGCACTTGAGCACCCAGCCGGGCTGGCCGCCGCCGCCGGCGTTGCCGCCGCGCGGTACCACGTCGGTGAACTCGCCGTTCGGGTACTGCGGGTACTCCTCCAGGTGGCCGACCCGCTCCAGGCGCTGCTGGTCGCGCAGCTTGACACGGCAGAGGTTGAGCACGGCGTCCTGCATGGAGACGGACACCTTCTGGCCCTTGCCGGTCTTGTTGCGGTCGATGATCGCGGTGAGGATGCCGATCGCCAGGTGCATACCGGTGTTGGTGTCACCGATGGCCGCGCCGGAGATGGTCGGCGGGCCGTCCCAGAAGCCGGTGGTGGAGGCGGCGCCGCCCGCGCACTGGGCGACGTTCTCGTAGACCTTGAGGTCGTTCCAGGACGACTGGTCGTTGAAGCCCTTGACCGAGCCGAAGATCAGGCGCGGGTTGAGCTCCTGGATGCGCTCCCAGGAGAAGCCCATGCGGTCCAGGGCGCCCGGGGCGAAGTTCTCCACCAGGACGTCGGCCTCCGTGATGAGCTTCTCCAGGACCTCCTTGCCCTCGGCGGTCTTGGTGTTGATGGCGAGGGAGCGCTTGTTGCTGTTGAGCATCGTGAAGTACAGCGCGTCGAGGTCCTCGATGTCCCGCAGCTGCTTGCGGGTGACGTCGCCGCCGTTGGGGCGCTCCACCTTCAGGACGTCGGCGCCGAACCAGGCGAGCATCTGCGTGCAGGCGGGACCGGCCTGGACCCCGGTGAAGTCGATCACCTTGATTCCGGCGAGCGGCTTTTCACTCATGTCAGCTTCCTTTTCGTGAACGTACGTGTACGGAGCGGGAGTTCGAGGAACAGGGGTCGTCACTTCTTCGCCGGCGTGATGTTGCCGACGGTGATTCCCTTGGGGTTGAGGTGGGAGATGTGGCCGCTCTCGGTGCCGGCCGAGGGGTCGATCACGCAGTCGATGAGCGCCGGCCCGCCCGAGGCGAGGGCCTCGGTGAGGGCGGCGGTGACCTCGGCGGGCGTGGTGGCGCGGTAGCCCTTGCCGCCGAACGCCTCGATCAGCAGGTCGTGGCGGGCCGCCGACATGAGGGTGGTGGGCGACGGGGCGTCGTCGTACGGGTTGGTGTCGTCGCCGCGGTACACACCGCCGTTGTTCATGATCACGGTGACCACGGGGAGCTTGTAGCGGCAGATCGTCTCGATCTCGATGCCGCTGAACCCGAAGGCGCTGTCGCCCTCGATGGCCACGACCGGAGCGCCGCTCTCGACGGCGGCGGCGATGGCGTAGCCCATGCCGATGCCCATGACGCCCCAGGTGCCGCTGTCGAGACGGTGACGCGGGACATGCATGTCGATGACGTTGCGCGCGATGTCCAGGGCGTTGGCGCCCTCGTTGACGATGTACGTCTCCGGGTGCTGGTGCACGACGTTGCGTACGGCTTTCAGGGCGCCCATGAACTGCATGGGGTGCGGGTCGGCCTCGAGGCGCTTGGCCATCTTGGCGACGTTCTGCGCCGAGCGCTCCCCGAGCTCGTCCCGCCAGGCCGAAGGGGCCTGGATCTGGCCTGGCTTGGTGCGTTCGGCGAGCGCGTCGAGCACCGATTCGATGTCACCGACGAGCGGGGCGGAGATGGGCTGGTTGCTGTCCATCTCCTTGGGGTCGATGTCGATCTGGATGAACTTGGCGTCGGGGTTCCACCCCGTCTGGCCATGGCCCAGCAGCCAGTTGAGGCGGGCACCGACGAGCATCACCACGTCGGCCTTCTTCAGCGCCAGGGAACGGGCGGTGGCCGCCGACTGCGGGTGGTCGTCGGGCAGCAGGCCCTTCGCCATCGACATCGGTACGTACGGGATGCCGGTGGACTCGATGAACTCCCGTACCTTGGCGTCCGCCTGGGCATACGCGGCGCCCTTGCCGAGCACCACCAGCGGGCGCTCGGCGGAGGCCAGGAGCTCGATCGCCCGGTCCACGGCCTCCGGCGCGGGCAGCTGGCGCGGGGCGGGGTCGACGAGGCGGCTCAGCGTCCTGTCGCCCTCCGCCTTGGGCATGATGGCGCCGAGCACCGCGGCGGGGATGTCGAGGTAGACACCGCCGGGGCGCCCGGAGATCGCGGTGCGCAGGGCGCGGGCGATGCCGCGGCCGATGTCCTCGACGCGACTGACCCGGTAGGCGGCCTTCACGAAGGGCTGCGCGGCGGCGAGCTGGTCCATCTCCTCGTAGTCGCCCTGCTTGAGGTCGACGAGGTGGCGCTCGCTGGAGCCGGAGATCTGGACCATGGGGAAGCAGTTGGTGGTCGCGTTCGCCAGCGCGACCAGGCCGTTGAGGAAGCCCGGTGCCGACACCGTCAGGGCCACGCCCGGCTTCTTGTTGAGGTAGCCGGCGATGGCCGCCGCGTGCCCGGCGTTGCTCTCGTGACGGAAGCCTATGTAGCGGATGCCCTGGGCCTGGGCGAGACGGGCCAGGTCGGTGATCGGGATGCCGACCACGCCGTAGATGGTGTCGACGTCGTTCATCTTGAGCGCGTCGACGACCAGGTGATACCCGTCGGTGAGCTCGGTCGGAACGTCGGCTGCTGCCGCGGTCTCCAGTGGCGAGGGGGCGGTCATGGTCCGAGGTCCTCCTTGGGCAGGTCCTGCCGGAGCGGCTACTCCTCTCACCATCCGCAGCGCGCCCGCCCGCGTCCAAGACCCATCGGCGACCAGCCGATAAACAGCATCTATCGACTGCTGGTGGAGGCGTCGCCAACTCCCTTGATAGACGGCTGCTATCGACCGTTCGCCAGTGCGTATTGGACGCGCACCGCAGGCCACCGCAGGCTCGCAGAGGACGTTTCATCGGACATGGCACGAGGGGGTGAGGTCATGGCCGTTCCGACCGCGGCATCCGTGCGCGATGCGGACGGGTACCGGCCTCCGACGGTCACGGGCCTCGTCGATCTCCTGGACCGGCAGGTGCGGGAACGCCCGTACGCCCGGGCCCTGGTCGTCACCGGGGACCGGGTGCACCTGTCGTACCGGGCCCTCGGTGCCGCGGCCGACGACGTGGCCGCCCGTCTCGCCGGCACCGGGTTGCGCCGCGGTGACGCGGTCGGCCTGGTCGGTGCCAACACCGCCGAGTTCGCCGTCGCGCTGCTCGGTGCGGCGCGGGCCGGTCTGGTGGCCGCTCCGCTGGATCCCGGGCTGCCCGAGTCTCAACTCTCCGCGCGGCTGGAGGCGTTGGGTGCGCGGGCTGCCCTGCTGGGACCGGCTGCGGCAGCAGTCCCGCTTCCCGTCCCGGCGTGGCCTGTGCGGGTCAACGTCTCCCGGGCCGGCACGGCGGAGGTCGAACTCGCCCCCGGTGCACCTGCCGCGCCCCACGTCCGGGGTGCGTCCGGCGAGTTGTCGGGGCAGGACGCCCTTGTCCTGTTCACCGCCGGGACCAGCGAACGGGCGAAGATGGTCCCGCTGACCCACACCAACGTGGCCGCGTCCGTCCAAGCCATCTGCGCCACCTATGAGTTGGGGCCCGATGACGCGACGGTCGCGGTGATGCCGTTCTTCCACGGTCATGGGCTGTTCGCGGCGCTGCTGGCGTCCCTGGCCAGCGGAGGCTGTGTCCTGCTGCCCGAGCGGGGGCGGTTCTCGGCCGGCACGTTCTGGGACGACATGCGCGTCGTGTCCGCCACCTGGTTCACCGCGGCCCCCGCCATCCACGAGATTCTCCTGGACCGTTCGGAGCGGGAGTACCCGGGTCCGCAGGCGCCGACCCTGAGGTTCGTCCGCAGCAGCAGCGCGCCACTCAACACGGCGACCCAGCGGGCACTGGAGCGCACGTTCGGCGCGCCGCTGCTGTCCGCGTACGGGATGACCGAGTCCTCGCACCAGGCGACCAGTGAACCGCTGACCGGGCGGGGGTTGTTGAAGCACGGGTTGGTGGGCCGGCCGACCGGGGTCGAGGTGCGGGTCGTCGACCGGAGCGGGCGTGCGTGTCCGGTGGACGTCGAGGGCGAGGTGTGGGTGCACGGTCCCACCGTCGCCCGGGGCTATCTCGGCGACCGGGAGGGGACGTCGTCCACCTTTGTCGACGGGTGGCTGCGCACGGGTGACCTGGGCGCGCTGGACGAGGACGGATATCTGTCGCTGACCGGGCGGATCAACAACCTCATCAACCGCGGCGGCGAGAAGATCTCGCCCGAGCACGTCGAGGACATCCTCGCGGGATGTCCGGGAGTCGCCGAGGCGGCCGTGTTCGCCGTGCCCGATCCGGTGTACGGGCAGCGGGTGGGCGCCGCCGTGGTGGTGCGCGAGGGCGAGAGCGTCGAGGCCGAGGAGATCCTGCGGTACTGCCGTGACCGGCTGGCCGCGTTCGAGGTGCCCGACCGGCTCGAGCTGGTCGCCGCGCTGCCGTACACCGCCAAGGGGGGTCTTGACCGGAAGGCCGTCCAGGCCCGGTACGCGCCGTGACAGGGGCGGCTTACCGGGGGTTCGGCGCGCGCTGCTCGGCCGGGGCAGGCACTCAGCGCACGCGGTGCTCGGCCGGGAGTGGCCCGCTGAAGAAGGCGTCCAGGGACAGGCCCGTCGCCGCGTTGACGAAGGCCCGGGCGGCGATCGAGCCGGGGGTCGCCGCGTGGATCGCCACCGAGACCTGGGCGCCGGCCTCCGGGTCGACCAGGGGCAGCGCACGCGTCCGGCCGATCACAGGCATCGCGCGCAGCCAGGTGTGCGGCACGATGCTGGCCCACCCCCCGCCGCCCACGTGCGCGTAGAGGGAGGCGATGGAGTCCGTCTCCACCTGGGGGGTCACCACGAACCCCTTCTCCGCGAACACGGTGTCGACGATCTGGCGGATCCGCATGTCGGGGGTCAGCATGGCGAGCGGCAGCTGGACCGCGTCCGCCCACGTCACAGTGGCGGACTGGGCTGCCAGCTGGTCGTCCGAGACCAGCAGCATGTATCTCTCCTGGTACAGGGGGACGACCTGCAGGCCCTCCTGGTCGCCCGGGTCGAAGTGGGCGATCGCCACGTCCAGTTCGTAGTCGCGCAGCTGCCGGTGGAGTTCCTTCGTCGACAGCCGGGAACGCACCTGGACCTTGGCAAGCGGGTGGGCCGCGCAGAACGCGGCCACGGGAAGCGCCAGGGTCGTGGAGGCCGTGGGGTCCGTCCCGAGCCGCAGCGTCCCGGTGATGCCGGACTGCACGGCGGCCACCTCGGCCTTGAACGCGTCCTGTTCGGCGAGGATCCGCTTGGCCCATACGACGAGCCGCTCGCCCTCCGGGGTGAGGCCCTGGTAGCTGTGCCCCCGGTTGATCAGCGTGACGTTCAGCTCCCGCTCCAGCTTCGCTATCGCCGCCGAAAGCGCGGGCTGGGAAACGTAGCAGGACTCCGCCGCCCGGGCGAAGTGCCGTTCCCTTGCCACCGCCACGAAATATTCGAGCTGCCGGAACAGCATGAACGACTCCTCTCTGCCCGAGGCCGCTCCACATAGCCCCATACTGTATGCAGTATTTGGGATATGTACAGGGAGGTAGTCGTGCTGATCGACACCCACGGCCGGATCGCCCGCGATCTGCGGGTCTCACTGACCGACCGGTGCAATCTCCGGTGCACGTACTGTATGCCGGAAGAAGGTCTGCGGTGGCTGGCGAAACCGGAGCTGCTCACCGACGACGAGGTCGTACGGCTGGTCTCCGTCGCGGTCACCGAACTGGGCGTCACCGAGGTGCGCTTCACCGGGGGCGAGCCGTTGCTCCGCCCCGGTCTGGTGGGCATCGTCGAGCGGTGTGCCGCCCTCGCCCCGCGCCCCCGACTCTCGCTGACCACCAACGGCATCGGACTGGCCCGTACCGCCGAGGCGCTGCGCGCCGCCGGGCTCGACCGGGTCAACGTCTCCCTCGACACCCTGCGCCCCGAGGTCTTCCGCATACTCACCCGCCGCGACCGGCACCACGACGTCATCGCCGGCCTCGACGCGGCCCGCGCCACCGGACTCCTCCCGGTCAAGGTCAACTCGGTCCTCATGCGCGGCGTCAACGACGACGAGGCCCCCGACCTGCTCGACTGGGCGCTGCGGCACGACTACGAACTCCGCTTCATCGAGCAGATGCCGCTGGACGCCCAACACGGCTGGCAGCGCGGCGACATGGTCACAGCCGCGGAGATCCTCGAAAGGCTCGGTGCCCGTTTCGCTCTCACGCCCGATGCGGTGCGCGGCTCCGCGCCCGCCGAGCGCTGGCTGGTCGACGGCGGACCCGCGCGGGTCGGGGTGATCGCCTCGGTCACCCGGCCGTTCTGCCGCGCCTGCGACCGCACCCGGCTCACCGCCGACGGGCAGGTCCGCGACTGTCTGTTCGCCCGCGAGGAGTCCGACCTGCGCACGGCCCTGCGCTCCGGAGCCTCCGACCAGGACATCGCCGGACTCTGGCGTACCGCGATGTGGGGCAAGAAGGCGGGCGCCGGTCTCGACGACGCGTCCTTCGTCCAGCCCGAGCGTCCGATGTCCGCGATCGGCGGCTGACGCAAGGAGCGTCTCGGACGCCCGACGCAAGCGCGCCTGCGACCGCTGCACGTCCCCTACAGCGGTCGCAGGCGCAGTCGTTCAGCGCATGAGCTTCACGGCGGCGACTACCAGCGGGTCAAGCCCCTCCGCTCCGGTATCGACGAACTCGTAGAGCCGGTTGCGCATGCGCGGGTCCCAGAACCTGCCGATGTGCCCCGCGATCTCCTCGGCCGCCCGCTCCCCCGGCAGGTGTCCGAGGTTCCGGGCGATGTCGTTCGCCATCCTGCGCTCGGACGGCACGGTGGCTGTCATCTCAGTCCACCACCGTCACGAGGTCGTTCTCGGTGACTTCGCTGTCGCCGTGCCGGTCCGGTCGCGCGAGTCCGACCTGTACGGCGGTCACCTTGTACTCCGGGCAGTTGGTCGCCCAGTCGGAGTTCTCCGTGGTCACCACGTTGGCGCCGGTGACGGGGTGATGGAAGGTGGTGTACACGACCCCGGTCGGCATCCGGTCGGAGATCTCCGCGCGCAACGTCGTCTCCCCGACCCGGCTCGTCAGCGTGACCATGTCGCCGTCCTCGATGCCGCGGACCTCTGCGTCGTGGGGATGCAGTTCCAGGATGTCCTCGGGGTGCCAGGCGACATTGCCGGTACGGCGGGTCTGCGCGCCGACGTTGTACTGGCTGAGGATCCGCC
Source organism: Streptomyces sp. DG2A-72 (assembly GCF_030499575.1). Classification (NCBI taxonomy): domain Bacteria; kingdom Bacillati; phylum Actinomycetota; class Actinomycetes; order Kitasatosporales; family Streptomycetaceae; genus Streptomyces; species Streptomyces sp. DG2A-72. The sequence goes on along the minus strand of NZ_JASTLC010000001.1, from coordinate 8,843,965 downwards.
CGGTGGTGAGGACCAGTGGGAAGCGCCGGGTGCTGCGCTCGGTCGTCGGCACGTAGGAGGTGACCACGAACTTGCCCTTGCCGCGCACGAACTCGTCCACATGCATGATGGGCGTCCCCTCCGGAGACTCCTCGTTGCACGGCCACTGGACGCTGCCGAGCTTGTCCAGCAGCTCGAAGGACACGCCGGTGAACGTCGGGGTGACCGAGGCGATTTCATCCATGATCTGGCCCGGATGGTCGTACGCCATCGGATAGCCCATGGCGGTGGCGATCTCGCTGACGATCTGCCACTCGTGCTTGCCCGTCTTGGGCTTCATCACCGCGCGCACCCGGTTGATGCGGCGTTCGGCGTTGGTGAAGGTGCCGTCCTTCTCCAGGAAGGACGCGCCGGGCAGGAAGACGTGGGCGAACTTGGCCGTCTCGTTGAGGAACAGGTCCTGTACGACGACGAGTTCCATGGCCTCGAGCGCGGCGGTGACGTGCTGGAGGTTCGGGTCGGACTGGGCGATGTCCTCGCCGTGGACGAAGAGTCCGCGGAAGGTGCCGTCGATCGCCGCGTCGAACATGTTGGGGATGCGAAGTCCCGGCTCGGCAAGGAGAGTTCCGCCCCAGAGGTTCTCGAAGACGGTGCGTACGGCGTCGTCGGAGACGTGCCGATAGCCGGGCAGTTCATGCGGGAACGAGCCCATGTCGCAGGAGCCCTGGACGTTGTTCTGACCGCGCAGCGGGTTCACGCCGACACCGTCGCGGCCGATGTTGCCGCACGCCATCGCGAGGTTGGCCATCCCCATGACCATGGTCGAGCCCTGGCTGTGCTCGGTGACGCCGAGGCCGTAGTAGATGGCCCCGTTGGGGGCGGTCGCGTACAGCCTGGCGGCGGCGCGCAGTTCATCGGCTGGTACGCCGGTGATCTCCTCGACCGCCTCGGGGCTGTTCTCCGGGCGGCCGATGAACTCCGCCCAGTCGTCGAAGCCTTCGCACCGCTGGTCCACGAAGGACCGGTCGACCAGACCTTCGGTGACGACGACGTGCGCCATGGCATTGACGACGGCCACGTTGGTGCTGGGCCGCAGCTGGAGGTGGTGCTGGGCCTCGATGTGCGGCGAACGCACCAGGTCGATACGGCGCGGGTCGACCACGATGAGCTTGGCGCCCTCGCGCAGCCGGCGCTTCATCCGGGAGGCGAACACCGGGTGCCCGTCGGTGGGGTTGGCGCCGATGACCACGATGACGTCGGCCTGTGCCACGGAACGGAAGTCCTGGGTGCCGGCCGACTCGCCGAAGGTCTGCTTGAGCCCGTATCCCGTCGGGGAGTGGCAGACCCGGGCGCAGGTGTCGACGTTGTTGTTGCCGAAGGCCGCGCGCACCATCTTCTGTACGACGTAGACCTCTTCGTTGGTGCAGCGCGAGGAGGTGATGGCGCCGACGGCGCTCGTTCCGTACCGGTCCTGGAGCTCGCGCATGCGCCGGGCGACCGTGCCGATCGCCTCGTCCCACTCGACCTCGCGCCAGGGGTCGGTGATCCGGTCGCGGACCATGGGCTTGAGTTGGCGGTCGGGGTGGGTGGCATAGCCGAAGGCGAAGCGGCCCTTCACGCAGGAATGGCCCTCGTTCGCTCCGCCGTCCTTGTACGGCACCATGCGCACCAGTTCGTCGCCGCGCAGCTCGGCCTTGAACGAGCAGCCGACACCGCAGTACGCGCACGTGGTCACAACCGACCTGGTAGGCATGCCGAGTTCGACGACCGAACGCTCCTGGAGCGTCGACGTAGGACAGGCCTGGACGCAGGCCCCGCAGGAGACGCACTCGGAGTCCATGAAGGTCTCGCCGGCGCCGGGAGAGACCTTGGAGTCGAAGCCGCGTCCCTCGATGGTGAGCGCGAAGGTGCCCTGTACTTCGCCGCAGGCCCGTACGCAGCGGGAGCAGGCGATGCACTTGGACGGGTCGAAGTCGAAGTAGGGGTTGGAGGTGTCCTTCTCGGCGTCGAGGTGGTTCTCGCCCTCGTAGCCGTAGCGGACCTGCCTCAGCCCCACCACGCCTGCCATGTCCTGCAGTTCGCAGTCGCCGTTGGCCGGGCAGGTGAGGCAGTCGAGGGGGTGGTCGGAGATGTAGAGCTCCATGACGCCCTGGCGGAGCTTCTCCACCTTCGGCGTCTGGGTGCTCACCTTCATCCCGTCGGCGCACGGTGTGGTGCAGGACGCCGGGGTGCCGCGCCGACCGTCGATCTCCACGACGCACAGCCGGCAGGAGCCGAATGCTTCCAGGCTGTCGGTGGCGCACAGTTTGGGTATGTCGACGCCGGCCTGCGCGGCGGCGCGCATCACCGAAGTGCCTTCCGGGACGGTCACCGGCAGACCGTCGACCTCCACCGACACCGTTGCCGGGCCGGGCCGTTCCGGGGTTCCGAAGTCGGGTTCCTTGAGAAGGCTCATGCCGTGCCCTCCGTCCTCACGCCAGTCGCTTGTACGGGTTGGATCTCCAGGAGCCGACGACCGCCGAGGAAGTCGTCGGGGAAGTGCGTGAGGGCGCTGCGTACGGGCATCGGGGTCAGCCCGCCCATCGCGCACAGCGAGCCGTCGGTCATCAGGTCGCAGAGGTCTTCGAGCAGGGCCAGGTTCTCGTCCCGGTGGGTGCCGGCGACGATCTTGTCGATCACCTCGACGCCCCGTACCGAACCGACCCTGCACGGTGTGCACTTGCCGCAGGACTCCTCGGCGCAGAACTCCATCGCGAAGCGGGCCTGCGCCGCCATGTCGACGGTGTCGTCGAAGACGACGATGCCGCCGTGGCCGAGCATCGCGCCGGCCTCGGCGAACGCCTCGTAGTCCATCGGGAGGTCGAACTGCGACGTCGGGAGATAGGCGCCGAGAGGTCCGCCGACCTGGACCGTACGCACGGGGCGCCCGCTCCGGGTCCCGCCGCCGTACTCCTCGATCAGCTCGCGCAGGGTGATGCCGAAGGCGGTCTCCACGATGCCGCCGCGGGCGATGTTGCCGCCGAGCTGGAAGACCTGGGTGCCGCGGGAGCGGCCGACGCCGAGGTCCTGGTACGCCTTCGCGCCGTCGGCGAGGACGACCGGGACGGTGGTGAGGGTCAGCACGTTGTTCACCACGGTCGGCTTGCCGAACAGTCCCTCGATCGCCGGGATCGGCGGCTTGGCGCGGACCATGCCCCGCTTGCCCTCCAGGCTCTCCAGCATGGAGGTCTCCTCGCCGCAGATGTACGCGCCCGCTCCGACGCGTACGTGCAGGTCGAAGTCGAGCGCGGAGCCGAGGATGTCCTTGCCGAGCCAGCCCTGTTCGCGGGCGATCTCGATGGCCTCGCGCATCGTGGCGATGGCGTCCGGGTATTCGGAGCGGAGGTAGATGTAGCCCTCGCTCGCACCGACCGCGTGTGCGGCGATGGTCATGCCCTCGATGAGCAGGAACGGGTCGCCTTCCATGACCATGCGGTCGGCAAAGGTCCCGCTGTCGCCCTCGTCGGCGTTGCAGCAGACGAACTTCAGCTCGTCGGTGCAGTCGAGCACGGTCTTCCACTTGATGCCGGCCGGGAATCCGGCGCCGCCGCGGCCGCGCAGTCCTGACTCGGTGACCTCGGCGACCACGTCCGCGGGTGCGAGTGCGAGGGCGGCGCGCAGTCCTTTCAGCCCGCCGTGCTCGACGTAGTCCTGTGGCGACAGGGGGTCGGTCACCCCGACTCTGGCGAAAGTGACCCGGTTCTGGCGGGCCAGCCAGGGCAGTTCGTCGACAAGGCCGAGCCGCAGCGGATGGTCCGCGCCGTCGAGCATGCCGGCGGCGAGGAGTTCCTCCACCTCCTCGGGGGCCACCGGTCCGTAGCCGACGCGGCCCTGCGGGGTCACGACCTCGACCATCGGCTCCAGCCAGAGCATGCCGCGTGATCCGTTGCGTACGACGTCGATGGCGAAGTCCCCGCGGGTGGCGGCGCGTTGCAGGGCGCCGGCGACCTCGTCGGCGCCGACGGACCTGGCCGCCGAGTCGCGGGGGACGTAGACCGTCACCGCGGCGTTGGATGAGTTGTTCATGATCAGACCGTCCCGTTGAGGATCGAGCCCAGTCGGGCCGGGCCCACTCGTCCGTACAGCCGTCCGTTCGCCTCCACCGACGGCCCCAGTGCGCAGTTGCCCAGGCAGAAGACCTGCTCGACGGTCACCGAACCGTCCGCGGTCGTCTCCCCCAGGGTCAGTCCGGCCTCGCGCGTGTAGCTCACCAGGCGGTCGGCGCCCAGGGCCTGGCAGGCCTCGGCGCGGCAGATGCGCACCGTGGTGCGGCCCGCGGGATCGCGGCGGAAGTCGTGGTAGAAGGTCACCACTCCGTGGACGTCCGCCCGGGAGAGGTTGAGCTCGTCGGCGAGCACCGGTATCGCCTCCTGCGGCACATGGCCCAACTCGGCCTGAATCGCGTGCAGTACGGGCAGCAGCGCGCCGCGCTGACCCCGGTGATCGGCCACCACCCTCCGGACCACGCTCTCGACCGTCACGTCACTCCCGCTGGTCGTCATGATCGCTCCGCCTTCCGAACGCGGGTCCCCGGCGAGGGTTGCAGGAGACTGAGACAATACCTCATACAGGCTTCTGTATACAGACGACAGTCGTAAAGCCCGCAGCCGAACCGGCCCAGCCGAAGCCGGGCATGAGCGACCCCGGAGCCATGGTCGAGACCCGCCTCGCGACCCGACTGCCCACGCCATGTTGCATACCAAAACCTGTATACTGAAGCCGCCGTCGGCGACCCTCTCGGCGGCTTCCTCTTGGCAAAGCCGTCGGCCCGGCGGCAGAACGGGACAACCATGCGCGAGGCACTCACGGCCGCAGCGTCCCGGCGCGTCGCCCGCCCGGCACCACTGCGCCAGGCCGTGTACGACGCCCTGACCGAACTGATCGTCAACGGCTCCCTCAGGTCCGGCCAGCACCTGGTCGAGGCCGAGCTCGCCGAGCACCTCGGGGTCAGCCGCCAGCCGGTCCGCGAGGCCCTGCAGCGACTGCAGACAGCCGGCTGGGTCGATCTGCGGCCCACCCAGGGCGCGTTCGTGCACTCCCCCACCGAGGAAGAGGCCGCCCAACTCCTCGGCGTCCGCTCGGTGCTGGAGACCTACTCGGCCCAGCTCGCCGCCCGGAACGCGACGCCCGAGGACGTCGAACACCTCTGGGAGCTCCAGCAGGAAGGCGTCGACGCACTCGCCGAGGACCACGTCGAACGCCTGGTCGCGGCCAACACCGCCCTGCATGCCTTCATCACCTCCGTGGCCGCCAACGACGTCCTGGCCGAACTGCTCTCGCAGGTGGGCCAGAAGGTGCGCTGGTACTACACACCCATCGCCAAACCCCGCGGCAAGGAGGCCTGGAACGAGCACGCGCAGCTCATCAAGGCCATCGCCAAGGGCGACGCGGACCGAGCGGGCGAGGTCATGCGCAGGCACACCGAGCGCACGACCGGCTTCTACCGCAAGCAGACCCCCTCCGGGGCGAGTCAGGACTGACCGAACGGGCCGCCCCCAGGCGGCAGTTCAGGAGGGCGCAAGGGAATCGGCGGGGCGGCGGACACCGTCGGCCGCGAGCGCATCGGCAGACCTGCGCCCGACGTCGGTCGCGAGGTGGAGTCCCTCCACTCCGGCGGCGGCCCGCAGTTCACGCAGCCACGGCAGGACCGTGAACCGCACGATGTCGCACCCGCCGCCGTCCCCGCCGAGCATCGCGTCGGCAGGCACCAGCACCGGGTCGGCACACACCGTGGACGTCGCACTGCCAGGCGGCCCCGCGGCGTCGGGCCGGGCCGGCACGAACAGGTCCGGGGCGTGCGCCGGAACCGCCCAGAGGTCCAGGCCGTCCGGCACGCCGAGCGGCCGCGAGGACCAGACGTAACTGTCGGCCTCTCCCGCCGCGACCACCTGGCGTTTACGAGCGCGCAGCGCGACCACGCCACCGGAGCGGACGGCGGTGCAGCGCGGCGCGAGGAGCTCCTGCTCACTGGCGCCGTCCTCCGCGAGCGCGAGGCTTGCGAGGTGGCGTCCGGCGGCGATCTCGCCGCGCACCCAGGGACTGCCGTACGACTCGATGACGGCGACCGCCGTGTAGTGGGCCTGGAGCACGGCGGCCGTGGCAGGGCAGACGCGTGCGGTCCGTGCCACCACCTCGGCGGCTTCCGGCAGCCCCAGTCCGGCGCCGCCGAACTCGGTGGAGACGGTCAGCCCCAGCAGCCCGGTGGCCCCGAGGGCCGTGACGGCGCCACGGGGGAACCTGCCCTCTGTGCCGGTCAGTTCGGCGCAGGGCGCTACGACACGGGTCAGGACTTCTGCGAGAGCGGTGCGGTACGACACGGAGTGACCCCCTCGGGAGCGGTTTCCGGTCCGCGGCCAGGCGCGGATGATTGCATACAGTATGTTGCATCCCCTAGCTGACACCAAGAGGGCGGGCGAGACAATTTCCATCACTCCGCGACGCAGGTCACACGCGAATGGCTATTGCATACTAAATTCAGTATCGCGTAGTCGATGTTTGCCGTCCGCAGTCGAGCGAGGGAGAGGGTCCATGCCCGACACACCCACCGTGGCAGCCCGCGGCCAGATCGCCAGGCTCGCCCCACTGCGCCAGGCCGTGTACGACGCCCTGACCGAACTGATCATCAACGGGCGACTCAAGCCCGGTCAGCGCCTCGTCGAGGCCGATCTCGCCGAGCAACTCGGCGTCAGCCGCCAGCCCATACGCGAGGCCCTGCAACGGCCGCACACCGCCGGCTGGGTCGACCTGCGCCCCTCCCCGGGTGCCTTCGTACACTCCCCCACCGCCGAGGAGTGCGCCCAACTGCTCAGCGTCCGGGCCGTCCTGGAGACCCACTCCGCGCGCGGCGCCGCCCAGCACGCCACCCCTGCCGATGTCGCCCGGCTCTGGGAGCTGCAGCAGACCGGCCTCACCGCCCTCGCGGCGGGCGACGCCCGGGCCATCGTCGAGGCCAACGCCGCCTTCCACGCCCACATCACCCATCTCTCCGCAACGCGGTCCTGGCCGAGCTCATCCCCCAGGTCGACCGACGGGTGCGCTGGTACTACATGCCGATCGCCAAACCCCGTGGCACCGACGCCTGGAGCGAGCACGCGCGGATCATCGAGGCCATGCCGACGGCGACCCCGAGCGCGCCGAGGAGCTCATGCGCCGGCACACCGCGAACACCACCGACTTCTACTGCAAGCAGATCGCCGCGATGGCCGGCCCCGGCGCACTAGGCCACTACGGGAGGTCAGCGCTGCGGGTCGATCTCCCGCAACAGCCCCGTGGTGACGTCGAAGACGAAGCCCCGGACGTCGTCGGTCTGCGGCAGGAAGGGTGAGGTGCGTACGCGCTGCAACGACTGCCGTACGTCCTGATCGACGTCCCGGAAGGCTTCCACCGCCCACGCCGGCCGCTGCCCGACCTCCAGCTCCAGCTCGTGCCGGAACTCCTCGGTCAGGGTCTGCAGACCGCAGCCGGTGTGGTGGATGAGGATGACGCTGCGGGTGCCGAGGGCACGCTGACTGATCGTCAGAGAGCGGATCGTGTCGTCGGTGACCACACCGCCGGCGTTGCGGATGGTGTGGCAGTCGCCGAGCTCCAGGCCGAGCGCGGCATGCAGGTCGATGCGCGCGTCCATGCAGGCCACGACGGCCACGCGCAGGACCGGGCGGGCGCCCATGCCCGGGTCGACGAATCCGGCGGCGTAGGCACGATTGGACTCCAGAAGCCGGTCGATGACCGTCTCGGTGGCGGGTGCGGCGTTGCGGACGGGCTGGTCGAAACGGGGTGCGTGTGTCGACATGCTGGGCTACCTCACTCCGGTCGAGTTCAATAAACGGCGCCTATCAGGCGGTCAGATCACTCCCTGGGTCCGGAGTAGCGGCAACTCCTCGTCGCCCAGGCCGAGTTCGCCGATGAGGATTTCTTCGGTGTGTTGGCCGAGGAGGGGTGAGGGGGTGATGTGGGTGGGGGAGTCGGAGAGTTTGAGGGGGTTGCCGACGGTGGTGAACTCGCCGCGTTCGGGGTGGGGGACCTTCACGACGATGTCGTTGGCGGCGAGGGAGGTGTCCTCGATGATCTCTTTGGTGGAGAGGATGGGTCCGCAGGGGATGTTGTGGTTGTTGAGTTGTTCCAGGACCTGCCACTTGGGCAGGGTCGAGGACCATTCCTCGATGAGCTGGAACATTTTGGCGAGTTTGGGCAGGCGGGCTTCGGGGGTGGCCCATTCGGGGTCGTCGGCCAGTTCGGGCCGGCCGATGAGTTCGCTGAGCGGTTTCCAGCCGACGGGCTGGACGATGACGTAGACGTAGTCGTTGGGGCCGCCGGGTGCGCAGCGCACGGCCCAGCCGGGCTGGCCGCCGCCGGAGGCGTTGCCGGAGCGGGGTACCTCGGTCCCGAAGTCGGTGTTGGGGTATTCCGCGAGCGGGCCGTGGGCCAGGCGTTGCTGGTCGCGGAGTTTGACCCGGCACAGGTTGAGGACCGCGTGCTGCATGGCGACGTTCACGCGCTGGCCGCGCCCGGTGGTGGCGCGCTGGAAGAGGGCCGCGAGGATGCCGGCGACGGCGTGGATGCCGGTGCCGGAGTCGCCGATCTGCGCGCCGGTGGCCATCGGCGGGCCGTCCTCGAAGCCGGTGGTGGTCATCGAGCCGCCCATCGCCTGCGCGACCACCTCGTAGGCCTTGAAGCTGGTGTACGGGCCGTCCCCGAAGCCCTTGATGGAGGCGTACACGATCCTTGGGTTGATCTCCTTGATGCGGTCCCAGGTGAAGCCCATCCGGTCCACCGCTCCGGGCCCGAAGTTCTCCACCAGCACATCCGAACGGCGGATCAGCTCGGTCAGGATCTCCTTGCCCCGCTCGGTCTTGGTGTTCAGCGTGACACTGCGCTTGTTGCAGTTGAGCATCGTGAAGTACAGGGAGTCCACGTCCGGCAGATCCCGCAGCTGCCGGCGCGTGATGTCCCCGCCCGGCGCCTCCACCTTCACCACATCCGCCCCCAGCCACGCCAGAAGCTGCGTCGCCGACGGACCCGACTGCACATGCGTCATGTCCAGGACACGGATCCCCTCAAGAGCCTTAGCCATGCTCGCCACCTCATCTTCGCGTCATCGTGCGCACGTCGGCGGTCCACCGCTCACTAAATCTCATACTGCAGATTGCATACTGAATGAGATTGTTAAAAGCCTCTGTCGGGCGGCGCCCCGACAGGGACGCCACCCGAACTCACCTCACGGCATGAGCTGGTACTCCGGGAAGTTCCCGGGCAGCCGCTCTCCCGCCGGTCCCTGCGTCACCGCGCGCACCAGCAGCTCACCGCCGACGAACGCGCCGCGCCAGGACGCGCCGAACCCGCCGAACAGCTCGTCGCGGTCGCCCCGCGAACGCGGCTTGCCGTGGCCGACCTTGAACGCGCGGATCTGCGGGGCGAGCCGGTCGAAGGTCGCCCGGTCGTCCGTGGACAAGGTGGCCACCAGCGCGCCGTTCGAGGCGTTCATCGCGGCCAGCAGCTCCGCCTCGGTGTCGACCAGGACGATGGTGTCGACCGGGCCGAACGGCTCCGCGTGGTGCAGCGGAGAGGACGGGGGCGGGTTCAGGAGGGTGACCGGCTGGACGTACGCCGAGGTGTCCTGGCCGGGCAGGAAGCGGGCGTCGGCCTCACTGGCGCGGTGCAGGGGGACGGCGCCGCGGGCGATGGCCTCGGCGACCTGGTCGTGCAGCTCCTTCGCCTTGGCCGCGTTGATCACCGGCCCGAAGTCCAGTGACGGGTAGGGGTCGTCGGCCTTCTCGACGGCGAGCGGATGCCCGACGCGCAGGGTGCGCACCGCCGGAAGGTACGCCGACAGGAACGCGTCGAACAGCTCCCGCTGGACGACGAAGCGCGGGTACGCCGTGCAGCGCTGCTTGCCGTAGTCGAAGAGCTTGGGGATGACCGCCGTAAGGGCGTCCCAGTCCGAGTAGTTCCAGATGCCCCAGGTGTTGAGTCCTTCCTGTTCGAGGACGTGCCGCTTGCCGAGGTCGGCGACGGCCGTGGCCACCGCGGCGCCGGTGTCGCGACCGCCGACGAAGGAGACGCAGCCGATCTCGGGCGCCCGCACCAGCGCCTCGGACAGCTCTCCCCCGCTGCCGCTGACGAGGGTGACGGGAATCCCCTCGCGGGCGGCGAGCGCGCAGGCCAGGGTCAGACAGGCGACACCGCCGTCGGTCGGGGTCTTGGCGATGACCGCGTTGCCCGCCAGGGCCTGTATCAGCATGGCGTGAACGAGCACGCTCATCGGGTAGTTCCAGCTGGCGATGTTGGACACGGGGCCGTCCAGCGGGGCCCGGCCGTCGACCATTGGCTCGATGCCGTCGACGTACCAGCGCACCCCGTCGATGGCCCGGTCGACGTCCGCCTGCGCCAGCCGCCACGGCTTGCCGATCTCCCAGACGAGCAGCAGGGCGAGGAGTTCGCGGTGCTGGGTGAGGACGTCGAGGGTGGCCGCGACGCGGGCACGGCGCTCTTCGAGCGGGATGTGCCGCCAGGCGCGGTGCTGGTCGAGGGAGGCGCGTACGGCCTGATGGGCGGTTTGCCGGTCCAGGCGCGGCGGGCCGGCGATGGGGCTGCCGTCGACGGGGCTGATGGCGGGCAGGGCCCGGCCGTCCGCTCGCCAGGCGGAGTTCCAGAGGTTGAGGACACGATCGTCCCGGAACGCCTCGGGGGCGACCGCCAGACAGCGCTGCCAGGCGCCTTCCCAGGTGGTACCGGACTTCACCACGAGTGAGGTGGAGTTGAGGGTGGTTGTCATCGGGTGTCTCCGCTCTCGGTGCACAGTCGGGGGCGGGAGGGGCCTGGCAACTGCGGAACCGCAGCGCGCAGGCCCGTGCGACCAGTGGTCGCGTATAGAGGGAGGAACGCAGTGGCGCCGGACGGTTCCGGCAGTCACTCCGCCTCAACCATGAGTGGCGTCACGGTCGGCTTCCAGCAGATCGAGCACAAGGCGGGCCGTCTCGGTCGGGGTGATTCCGACCTTGACGCCGACCGCTTCCAGCGCTTCCTTCTTCGCCTGCGCCGTGCCCGAGGAACCGGACACGATGGCGCCCGCATGCCCCATGGTCTTTCCCTCGGGCGCGGTGAAGCCGGCGATGTAGCCGACGACGGGCTTGCTGACGTGCTTCTTTATGTACGCGGCCGCGCGTTCCTCGGCGTCGCCGCCGATCTCCCCGATGAGAACGACGAGTTCGGTGTCGGGGTCGTCCTGGAAGGCGGCCAGGCAGTCGATGTGGGTGGTGCCGACGACGGGGTCGCCGCCGATGCCGACACAGGTCGTGAAGCCGATGGCGCGCAGCTCGTACATGAGTTGGTAGGTGAGCGTGCCCGACTTGGACACCAGGCCGATGCGTCCGGGGTTGGCGATGTCGGCCGGGATGATGCCCGCGTTGGACTGACCGGGGGTGATCAGGCCCGGACAGTTCGGGCCGACGATCCGGGTGCCCTTCTCCTTCGCGTACGCGGTGAAGGCGACGGAGTCGTGGACGGGGATGCCCTCGGTGATAACGACGGCGAGCCCGATCCCCGCGTCGACAGCCTCCATGACCGCCGCTTTGGCGAAGGCGGGCGGTACGAATACAACGGTGACGTCGGCGCCGGTCGACTGTATACCGTCGGCGACCGACCCGTATACGGGTATGGCCCGGTCCTCGAAGTCGACGGTCTGACCGGCCTTGCGCGGGTTGACGCCGCCGACCACGTTCGTACCGGCCGCGAGCATGCGCCGGGTGTGCTTCATGCCCTCGCCGCCGGTCATGCCCTGGACGAGGACCTTGCTCTCCTTGGTGAGGTAGATCGCCATGTGCCGTCTCCTCAGGCTGCGGTGGCGAGTTGGGCGGCACGGCGGGCGGCGCCGTCCATGGTGGTGGCCTGCTGCACCAGCGGATGGGCGTGGGCGTCGAGAACGGCGCGGCCACGGGCGGCGTTGTTGCCGTCGAGGCGCACGACGAGCGGCTTGGTCAACTGGACGGCGTCCAGGGCCTGCACAATGCCGTCGGCGACCGCGTCGCACGCGGTGATCCCACCGAAGACGTTGACGAAGACCGACTTCACGGCCGGGTCGGAGAGGATGACGGACAGCCCGTCGGCCATGACCTGGGCGGACGCGCCGCCGCCGATGTCGAGGAAGTTTGCCGGACGGGCACCGCAGCCGGCGACCACGTCGAGGGTCGACATGACCAGGCCCGCGCCGTTGCCGATGACGCCGACCTCGCCGTCGAGCTTCACGTAGTTGAGGCCCTTGGCCGCGGCCACCGCCTCCAGCGCGTCGTCGTGCTCCTCTTCCTCCGCGCCCCAACGCGCCTGTCGGAAGCGGGCGTTGTCGTCGAGCGTGACCTTGCCGTCGAGGGCGAGGATCTGCCCCTGCCGGGAGCGGACGAGCGGGTTGACCTCGACGAGGACGGCGTCCTCGCGGACCAGCACCTGCCACAGGCGTACGAGGACGTCGACGGTCCGCGGCGGAAGGCCGGCGGCTTCGGCGATCTCCCCCGCCTTCGCGGAGGTGACGCCCTCGGTCGGGTCGATGTGTATACGGGCGACCGCCTCCGGTCGACTGGCGGCGACCTCCTCGATCTCCATGCCGCCCTCCGCGGAGGCGATGGCGAGGAAGCGACCCGCCGCGCGGTCGAGGACGTACGAGACGTAGAACTCCGCCTCGATGTCCACCGGTTGGGCCAGCATGACCTTGCCGACCGTGTGGCCCTTGATGTCCATGCCGAGGATCTGACGTGCCGCCAGTTCCGCCGCGGCCGGGTCGGCGGCGAGCCGCACACCGCCCGCCTTGCCCCGGCCCCCGGTCTTGACCTGCGCCTTGACGACCACGCGGCCGCCGAACCTGCGGGCCAACTCGCGCGCTTCCTCGGGCGAGTCGGTGACCTCCGCCCTCGGCACCAGAATGCCGTGTTCTTCGAAGAGCCCTCGGGCCTGGTGTTCGTACAGGTCCATGATTCGGCTCCCGTCTTGGAAGTGTCGCGTCTGAAAAGTGGTGCACGACCCCTGGACATCACCCACCCTGATGCGGGATAACAATCTTCATACAGTATCCGTCGACTGTATGCAATGTGCCGGACGCGGCGCAGGGATGACGCGGCCAGGATGCTCAAGGCAACGGACAAGCGAGGTGACCTTGTGACGACGAAGGCTCTTGAGGGGATCCGTGTCCTGGACATGACGCATGTGCAGTCGGGTCCGTCGGCGACGCAGCTTCTGGCGTGGCTGGGGGCGGATGTGGTGAAGGTGGAGGCGCCGGGCGGGGACATCACGCGCCGGCAGCTGCGGGATCTGCCGGACGTGGACTCCCTGTACTTCACGATGCTCAACTGCAACAAGCGCAGTGTCACGCTGAACACCAAGACCGAGCGGGGCAAGGAGATCCTGACCGAGCTGATCCGCCGTTCGGATGTGCTGGTGGAGAACTTCGGGCCCGGAGCGGTGGACCGGATGGGCTTCACCTGGGACCGCATCAAGGAGATCAACCCAAGGATCGTGTACGCCTCCATCAAGGGCTTCGGGGACGGCCCGTACACCAGCTTCAAGGCCTACGAGGTGGTCGCGCAGGCGATGGGCGGCTCGATGACCACCACCGGCTTCGAGGACGGCCCGCCGATGGCCACCGGCGCGCAGATCGGCGACTCCGGCACCGGCATCCACGCCGTCGCCGGCATCCTCGCGGCCCTCTTCCAGCGCGCCACCACCGGGCGCGGCCAGCGCGTGAACGTCGCCATGCAGCACGCGGTCCTCAACCTGTGCCGGGTCAAACTCCGCGACCAGCAACGCCTGGCCCACGGCCCGCTCGCGGAATACCCCAACACCGACTTCGGGACCGAGGTACCCCGCTCCGGCAACGCCTCCGGCGGCGGCCAGCCCGGCTGGGCCGTGCGCTGCGCACCCGGCGGCCCCAACGACTACGTCTACGTCATCGTCCAGCCCGTCGGCTGGAAACCGCTCAGCGAACTCATCGGCCGGCCCGAACTGGCCGACGACCCCGAATGGGCCACCCCCGAAGCCCGCCTGCCCAAACTCGCCAAAATGTTCCAGCTCATCGAGGAATGGTCCTCGACCCTGCCCAAGTGGCAGGTCCTGGAACAACTCAACAACCACAACATCCCCTGCGGACCCATCCTCTCCACCAAAGAGATCATCGAGGACACCTCCCTCGCCGCCAACGACATCGTCGTGAAGGTCCCCCACCCCGAACGCGGCGAGTTCACCACCGTCGGCAACCCCCTCAAACTCTCCGACTCCCCCACCCACATCACCCCCTCACCCCTCCTCGGCCAACACACCGAAGAAATCCTCATCGGCGAACTCGGCCTGGGCGACGAGGAGTTGCCGCTACTCCGGGCGAGCGGGGTGATCTGACGTGGGGGGCCTGCAGCGCGCCGCAACGGTGCGGAGCCTCCCGGCTGTTGGGGGGCGGATCATGAGGTAACCGAACACAGGGAACGGCCGACGGTGCGCGTCGGCCGGTCCCGGGACCCGTGCGCGCACGAGAGGTATTTGGACAGGGGGCGCTGGCCAGATCTTTCGACGCAAGGAGTGCTTGACCAGATGACAACCATCGATTACTCGACGTCCGTCCCCTACAGGGAGGTGACGGACAAGAACGGCCGCATGTACCGCATCGGTGAAACCGACATCGACATCATGGGCCGTAAACGCAAGTGGATGGTCATCCTGCCCTGGATCGGCATGATGGGCATCTCCTCCGCCGAGTACGCGTTCGCGTCCGCCGAGGACACCCTGCACCAAGCGCACGCATGGTCCAGCACCAGCATCTATTGGATGCTGACCGTCTGGGTCTTCTTCCAGGCCGCGGTCGCCTTCCCGGCGGGAAAGCTCCGTGAGTCCGGAAAGCTGCCTGCTCGCTGGGCGATGATGCTCGGCGCCGCCGGTACCTTCATCGGCTACCTGTCGCTGGCCTTCGCACCGCACGTCATGCTGGCCGTCATCGGCTTCGGCGTGTTCAGCGGTATGGGCGCGGGCATGGTGTACGCGACCTGCGTCAACATGGTCGGCAAGTGGTATCCGGAGCGCAAGGGTGGCAAGACCGGATTCGTGAACGGCGGGTTCGCCTACGGTTCGGTGCCGTTCGTCTTCCTCTTCCACGGCTACATGGACGTGACCAACTTCGAGTGGGTGCTGGTCGCGGCGGGGCTCTTCCTCGCCGGAGCCGTGGCGTACGCCGGCTTCTTCTTCAAGGACCCGCCGAAGAACTGGTGGCCGGCGGATATCGACCCACTCAACCCGCCGAAGGACCCGCGTGCGGCCCGCTCCCTGCAGAAGAACCCGCCGGCGGTCGAGCAGATGTCGCCCAAGGAGGCCTGGAAGACCGGCCGTGTCGCGGTGATGTGGGTCTGTCTCGCCTTCACCTCGGGCGTCAACATCTTCGGTATCTCGTTCCAGGTCGACATCGGCGAGTCCGCCGGCTTCGCGGCAGGGATCGTGGCGACGGCCATGTCCTTGAAGGCCATCGTCAACGGCACCGGCCGCGGAGTCATCGGCTGGCTCTCCGACCGGTACGGACGTAAGGAATGCCTGCTCTTCGTCTGTATCGTCCTGGGGGCCTCGCAGTTCGGCATCATCTGGTCGGCCGACATGAAGAACCTGCCGCTGTTCCTGATCTTCTCCGCGATCTCCGGCTTCGGTGGCGGCGCGATCTTCCCGATGTTCGCGGCCATGACCGCGGACTATTTCGGCGAGAACAACAACGCCTCGAACTACGGCATGGTGTACAGCTCCAAGCTCGTTTCCGGCCTGGGCGCCGGAATGGGCTCCGTCGCAGTGACGGCCTGGGGGCTCAATGGCGCCTTCACGCTGGCCGGCGCCCTTTCCTTCGCAGCGTTCTTCATTGCCCTGTTCCTCAAGGCGCCCGGACGCGACTACAAGGGGCGTCTCATCAAGCCCAACCCGCACCCGCTCGGCGAGGAGACTGCGTGACATGACGGCTGACCCCGTCGCATCGAACGACCCCGCACAACCCGACGCCGCGAACCGTCCCTACCGTGAAGTGACCGACGCGCACGGCCGCGTCTACCGTGTCGGCGAGACCGACCGGGACATCCTGGGTCACTCCCGCAAGCTCATGGTGTATCTGCCATGGATCGCCATGATGGCCATCAGCGTCTTCGAGTACGCGTACGGCTCGGCGGAGGACACCCTGTCCCACGCCCACGGCTGGACGCAGAGCAACACCTTCTGGATCCTCAGCGTGTGGGTCTTCTTCCAGGCCGGCATCGCCTTCCCGGCGGGCTGGCTGCGGGAGAAGGGCATCCTCACGGCCCGCAAAGCGATGTACATCGGCTCCGTCCTGTGCCTCTTCGGGTTCCTCGCCCTGTCGCACATGAGCAACGTCTGGCTCGCGATCCTCGGGTTCGGCGTGGTCGGCGGCGTCGGGGCCGGCCTGGTCTACGCAACCTGCATCAACATGGTCGGCAAGTGGTTCCCCGAGCGACGTGGCGCGCGGACCGGCTTCGTCAACGGCGGGTTCGCGTACGGGTCGCTGCCGTTCATCTTCATCTTCAACTACGGCTTCGACACGGCGAACTACCACCGGGTGCTCGACCTCATCGGCTGCTACATCGTGGTCGTGGTGTTCGGGTGCGCGTTCTTCTTCAAGGACCCGCCGAAGAACTGGTGGCCCGCGGACGTGGACCCGCTGACGTTCTCCGGCGACCGGAAGAACGCCGCCGGGCTCGCCAAGAACCCTCCCGCGGTGAAGCAGTACACACCCAAGGAGGCGATCAGGACGGGGATGCTGCCCCTGATGTGGATCTCCGTCGTGATGACCGCGGGCGTGTCGATCTTCGGAATCTCCTTCCAGGTCGACTTCGCCAAGGAGGTCGGCTTCGGGCCGCTGGTCGCCGCGTCCTCGATGGGGGTCATGGCGGTCATCAACGGAATCGGCCGCGGCGTGGTGGGCTGGCTGTCGGACAGATGGGGCCGCAAGTCCACCCTGGTGTTCGTCATCGTCGTCCTTGGCCTCGCCCAGTTCGGCGTGATCTGGGCCGGTGACGTGCGGAGCGAGGCGCTGTTCCTGTTCTTCGCCTTCCTCTCCGGCTTCGGCGGCGGCGCCTTCTATCCGCTGTTCGCGGCGCTCACCCCGGACTACTTCGGGGAGAACTACAACGCCACCAACTACGGCCTGGTGTACAGCGGCAAGCTGGTCAGCGGTCTGTTCGGCGGCGGCCTGGGCTCCATGGTGGTGGCGGCCTGGGGCTACAACGGCGCGTACGCCCT
Organism: Streptomyces sp. DG2A-72; assembly: GCF_030499575.1. NCBI lineage: Bacteria > Bacillati > Actinomycetota > Actinomycetes > Kitasatosporales > Streptomycetaceae > Streptomyces > Streptomyces sp. DG2A-72. Next base: position 8,826,697 of record NZ_JASTLC010000001.1, on the reverse strand, counting down.
CGCTGGCGGCGTGTCGATGGTGGCGGCGGCGCTTGCGCTGCTGCTGCGGCAGCCGGGAAGGGACAGCCGGGCTGCGACCGCGCACTGAAGGCGGCGCGCGGACGAGGAGGCCCCTCCCCCAGACCTCGGGAGGGGCCTCCTCGTGTGTAGGTGTGCCGTTCAGCACTTCTCACGCAGTGAGTGCAGGTGCGCACTGGACCGGCGGGCGAACGTGAACGACTCGGTCGGGTTGTCGTGTTCGGCCTGCCAGTGGTGGGCCAGGCGGTGGCCGCGCAGACGGGTCACGGCGGAGATGAACCTCTGGTAGTCGATGTCGCCGTCACCGACGTCGGTCATGCGGTAGCCGTACTGGTTCGACGGGTCGCTCTCGCCATCCTTCACATGGAACAGCGGGTAGCGGTCCGGCTGCTCGAGTACGTAGTCGAGGGGCTCGAAGGGGGCGGGCGTGCCGTCGGGCCGCTTGGAGAAGCGGAACTGGCCCGAGTAGGCCCAGAAGATGTCCATCTCCAGGAACACGAGGTCCGGGTCGGTCTCGGCGAGCAGCACGTCGTAGAGGCGGACCTTGGGGTTGTCGGTGGCGAAGGAGAACTCCTCGGAGTGGTTGTGCTGGTAGAACTTCATGCCGCGTGCCTTCGCGGCGGCCCCGTACGTGTTGAACTCCTCGGCGGCACGCTTCCAGGCGTCGACGGTCGAGCCGTAGCGGAACGGGCCTGAGGCGGTGCCGATGTGCTTGAGGCCGAGGGCCTGGGCGTCGTCGAGGACCTTGGTGAGGTTCTGCGCGAAGGTGTAGGCGTTCGGGTCGCTGGAGTAGTAGCCGACGTGGCTGCCGATCGGGTTCAGACCGTGGTTCCTCGCCAGCCGCTTGAGCTGGGCGAGCGTGATCGGGCCCGCCGAACCCTGGGTGTATCCGGCGAACTCGACCTCGTCGTAGCCGTACTTCTCCAGTTCGGCGAAGACGGCGGCGAAACCGAGGGTGGAGACCTTGTCGCGGAGGCTGTAGAGCTGGATGCCCAGGCGGCCGGGGGGCAGGACGGGACGGCCGCGGCGCTGGGCGCCGGCAGTCGCGTCGGTCGCGGCGACGGCCGGAGTGGAGGCGGCGCCGAGCAGCGCCGCGGCGGTGGCGCCGGCGGCCACGCCGAGCATGCCTCGTCTGCTGAGGCGGTGGGCCAGTTCGGGGTCGTACGCCCCGCTGGATCTGGCGGTGCGAGGGGTGCGGCTCATCTGGAACTCCTCGTGGTGGGAGGGCGTTGTCAGTGGTGAGTGCTTCACTTGTGACCAGTCGGACCTGAGGGGCTCACCCCTCAGGTGAGACCGGCTAGTTGGAGCAGCAGTGACTTCACATCGGTGGCCGCGACGCGGTCGCCGACAGCGCGGGGGGTGGAGCAGATGAGGAGCGGACCGTCGTCGTCGCTCGCCGGGAGGCGGCCGTGGCTGCCGCGAATAGGTGAGGGATCCAGGGGCACGACCGCCATGCGGTAGCGCATGCCGAGTTTCTTGCGGGCCAGGGCGGTGGCCGCCTTGACCTTCACATAGGGGTCGAGCGGGTCCATGAAGAGTTCGACCGGGTCGTAGCCGGGTTTGCGGTGGATCTCGACCAGCTGCGCGAAGTCGGGCGCGCGGTCGTCGTCGAGCCAGTAGTAGTACGTGAACCAGGCGTCCGGCTCCGCCACGGCGACCAGCTCGCCGGAGCGCGGATGGTCGAGATGGTGGGCCTTCTTGCCCTCGTCGTCGAGGAGTTGCTCGATGCCGGGCAGATCTTGGAGTGCCTGCCGGACGGCCTCCAGGTCTTCGGGTCGGCGCACGTAGACATGGGCGATCTGGTGGTCCGCTACCGCGAAGGACCGTGAGGCCATGGGGTCGAGGTACTCCATGCCGTCCTGCGTGTGGACTTCGAGCAGGCCGGCGCGGCGCAGTGCGCGGTTGATGTCGACCGGGCGGCTCACCCGGGTGATGCCGTACTCGGACAGGGCGACGACGGTCCGGCCTTCGGCGCGGGCGTCGGCCAGGAGCGGGGCCAGGGCCGCGTCCAGGTCGCTGGCCGCCTTGCGGGCGCGCGGGTCGTCGGGGCCGAAGCGCTGCAGGTCGTAGTCGAGGTGAGGGAGGTAGCAGAGCGTCAGGTCGGGGTGCCTGGTGCGCATGATGTGGCGGGTCGCGTCGATGATCCAGCGGCTGGAGACCAGGTCCGCGCCGGGTCCCCAGAAGTGGAAGAGGGGGAAGGTGCCGAGTTTCTCGGTGAGTTCGTCGTGCAGGGCCGGGGGCCGGGTGTAGCAGTCGGGTTCCTTGCGGCCGTCGGCGTAGTAGACCGGACGGGGGGTGACGGTGAAGTCGGTGTCGGCGCCCATGGCGTACCACCAGCAGATATTGGCGACCGTGTAGCCGGGGTGCGCGCGGCGCGCGGCGTCCCAGAGTTTGTCCCCGGCGACCAGGCCGTTGTGCTGCCGCCACAGCAGGACGTCGCCGAGTTCGCGGAAGTACCAGCCGTTGCCGACGATGCCGTGCTCGGACGGGTGGGTGCCGGTGAGGAACGTGGACTGGGCGGCGCAGGTGACGGCCGGCAGGACGGTGCCGAGCTGTGCGCGGGAGCCGGACTGGGCGAGCGTCTTGAGGTGGGGCATGTGGTCCAGCAGGCGGGGGGTGAGACCGACGACGTCCAGGACGAGGAGAGGAGTGGGCCCTTCGGATCGGGTCATGGCAGTTCCTTCAGGCCGAGATCCGTCAACAGGTCGCGGGCGAGGGTGAGTTCGGCGGCGATGCCGTCGGCGAGCTGGGCCCGGCCGCGGGGCCGCAGCTCGGGCGGGAGGGCCTGCCAGGTGTATGTCTCGACCTCGAGGTGGCTGGTGAGCGGGTGCGGGCCGCCCACCAGGCGGGTCAGCACGGACTTGAGCACGGGGAGCGTGGAGGTGAGGGGCGCGGCGGGGGCCGCGTGCAGCGGGACGTGGAAGTGGGCGCGCCAGGGAGCGGCGTCGGGGAGGGCGTCACCCTTGAGGGCTTCGCCGAGGTCGTCGGTGCCGCGCAGGCCGGCGGCGGTGGCGGTGCGGGTCTGGTGCAGGAAGCGGGGTTCGTCGAAGGCGGCGAGAGCCGTACGGACTTCGGGAAGATGGGGGTGTTCGGCGTGCAGGGCGGCGGAGAGCTGGGACTTGACGACGGGGACGCGGGCTTCGGTGAGTGCGTCCAGGGCGGTGTGCGGGTCTTCGAAGGAGGTGGCGAGGTGGCAGGTGTCGACGCAGATGCCGATGCGGTCGTGCGCGATCGCGGTCAGCGGGGCGAGCGCGTCGGCGGTGGTCTCGACGATGCAGCCGGGTTCCGGCTCCAGGCCGACGCGGATGGAGCGGCCGGTCAACTCGTGCAGGGCGTCGAGGCGTTCGGCGAGGGCGAGCAGGGCGGTGCGGGCCGTCGCGGTGCGCTCCTCGGTGGCGGCGGTGCGCCAGGCCAGGGGCAGCGTGGAGATGGTGCCCTCGGTGACGTCGTCCGGGAGCAGCGCGGCGAGGACGCGGGCCAGGGCAAAGGTGTGGTCGAGACGTTCCGGGTCGGCCCAGTCCGGCTTGTAGACGCGGTACTTGACCTCTTCCGCGCCGAATCCTTCATAGGGGAAGCCGTTGAGGGTGACGACTTCGAGGCCGCGGCGGTCGAGTTCGGTGCGCAGCCCGCGCAGGGCGGACGGGTCGGTGACGAGGGCGCTGGCGGCGTCCTTGGCGAGCCAGAGGCCGATGCCGAGGCGGTCGCGGCCGAGGCGGCGGCGCACGGGTTCGCAGTGGTCGCGGAGTTGTGCGAGGACTCCGTCGAGGGTTTCGGCGGGGTGGACATTGGTGCAGTAGGCGAGGTGGACGGTGGAGCCGTCGGGGTGGCGGAAGCGCATCGCTCACTCCCCGCCGCGCAGGATGGAGTTGCCCTCGTGGGTGGCGTCGGTGGCGGCGACGTCGAGGACGAGTCGTCCGCTGAGGCCGTAGAAGGCGACGGGGTTGCGCCACAGCACCCGGTCGACGTCGTCCTCCGTGAAGCCCTCGGCCAGCATCAGGTCGGCGACCTTGCGGGTCTTCAGGGGGTCGCTGCGGCCCCAGTCGGCGGCGGAGTTCACCAGCACCTGCTCGGGGCCGTACTGCTGGAGGATCGCCACCATCCGCTGCTCGTCCATCTTGGTCTCGGGATAGACGGAGAAGCCCAGCCAGCAGCCGCTGTCCTTGGCCTCCTTGACGGTGGTCTCGTTGAGGTGGTCGACCAGGACGCGCTCCAGGGGCAGCGCGGACTCCCGGACGACGTCGAGGGTGCGGCGCAGACCGGCGAGCTTGTCGCGGTGGGGGGTGTGCACCAGCGCGGGCAGTTCGTGGTCGGCGGCGAGTTGGAGCTGGGCGGCGAGCGCGGTGTCCTCGGCGGGGGTCATGGAGTCGTAGCCGATCTCGCCTACGGCCACGACCTGGTCCTTGACGAGATAGCGGGGCAGTTCGTCGAGGACGGGGAGGCAGCGCGGGTCGTTCGCCTCCTTGGGGTTGAGGGCGAGCGTGCAGTGGTGGGCGATGCCGTACTGCGCCGCGCGGAAGGGTTCCCAGCCGAGGAGGGAGTCGAAGTAGTCGAGGAAGGTGGCAGGAGAGGTGCGGGGCTGGCCGAGCCAGAAGGACGGCTCGACGACGGCGCGGACACCGGCCGCGTGCATGGCCTGGTAGTCGTCGGTGGTCCGTGACGTCATGTGAATGTGGGGGTCGAAGATGCGCATCAGGACTCCTTGCCGTGGGGGTCGGCAGCTGAGTGCCGTGGGTGTCCGGGCTCGGTCAGGGCCAGGACGCGGTGCAGGTCCTCCGGTACGGGACGGCCCGCGGCGCTGCGTTCGGCCGCGTAGTCGCCGAGCATGCGGGCGAGTTCGGCGTCGGCGTGGGCGCGGCGTTCCAGGTCGGCCACCTCGTCCACCGGCACGCCGGTGAACAGGCACTTCAGGACCGCGTGGCGCCAGTGGTGGGGGGTGAGGTGACGGGCGGCGTACGGGCCGACGGCCGCGGCGAGGAGGCTGGTGTCGTTGGTGCGCAGGGCGTCCTCGACGAGCGGGAGGGCGTCCGGGCCCGGCACGAGGTGGGGCAGCGCGTGCAGGACGGCTCGGCGTTCGGCGGCGGTGCCCTGGGAGTAGACCCGGGTGAGGGCGTCGGTGTCGGCGTGGGCCGCGTGCAGGATCAGGACGCGGGCGGCGTCGGCGTGGTCGGTTCCGCAGCGGCGGCCGGCCTCGGCGAGGCGCAGCTCCCACACGGAGATGGGGCCGTGTGCGCCGGGATGGGCGGCGGCCTCGTCGAGAGCCTGGTCCAGCCAGGCCCGGGCGGCGCCGGGGAGACGGGTCGTGAGGTGGCGGTGCAGCTCGTCCAGCGAGGTGAGGGCGAGGGCGGTGCCGCCTGGGGTGCCGGCCGCGGGGGTTTCCGGCGCGGAGTGCGGTTGCGTCATGGGGTGCTCCCTTCAGGGGTGGCGGAGGGCTCGCCGTGGGGTGGTGCGACGGGCGGGGTGTGCTGGGCGGCGGCGTGCTGGAGGAAGGGAAGGGAGAGTTCGGCGTGGTGCGGGCCCGCGTGGGAGTGGCGGGGCAGTTCGACGACGGTCAGGCCCTGGTAGCCGGTGGCGGCGAGGGCGGCGAGTACCGGTGGGAAGTCGATGTCGCCGTCTCCGAAAGGGAGGTGTTCATGGATGCCGCGGCGCATGTCCTCGATCTGGACGTGCCGCAGCCAGGGGGCGGCGGCGCGTACGCAGTCGGCGGGCGGCAGGGGTTCCAGGCACTGGCAGTGGCCGATGTCGAGGGTCAGGCCCAGGTGCTCGGCGTCACCGAAGGTCTCCCGGAGACGGTGGAAATCGGCGAGGGTGGCGAGGAGGTGACCCGGTTCGGGTTCGACGGCGAGCGGGACGTCGTTCTCGGTGGCGGCGTCCAGAACCGGTTCGAGCGACTCGGCCAGCCGCTTCCACGCCGTGTCCGTGTCCGTTCCGGCCGGGGTGATTCCGCTGAAGCAGTGGACCGCGTGCGCACCCAGGTCCGTGGCGACCTGGACGGCCCGGATCAGCAGGTCGACTCGGCGCGCCCGATCCGCCGGATCGGCGTCCAGCAGAGAAGGGCCGTGCTTGCGGCGCGGGTCGAGCACATAGCGGGCGCCGGTCTCCACGGTGACGTCCAGCCCGAGCGCGTCCAGCCGTCGCGCGACCCGGCGGGTGCGGGCGGCGAGGTCGGGCGCCATCGGGTCGAGGTGCATATGGTCGAGGGTCAGTCCGACTCCGTCGTAGCCGAGGTCGGCGAGCAGGGCGAGGGCGTCGTCGAGGCGGAGGTCGGCGAGGCCGTTGGTTCCGTAGCCGAAACGGAGGGGGCTGGGGCCGCAGTCCGGGGTGGTTGCTGGGGCGGCTTGTGCGAGGCGGGCCTCGGCGTCAGATACCGGAGGGCTCTGCGCGCGGCGGAAACCGGCGAGGCCGTTGGTCCCGTAACCGAAACGGAGAGAGCCGGGGCCGCCGGCCGCAGGCGTTGCCGGGACAGCTTGCTCAAGGCGGGCCTCGGCGTCGGACACCGGAGGGCTCTGCGCGCGGCGGAAACCGGCGAGGCCGTTGGTCCCGTAACCGAAACGGAGAGAGCCGGGGCCGCCGGCCTCAGGCGTTGCCGGGACAGCTTGCTCAAGGCGGGCCTCGGCGTCAGATACCGGAGGGCTCTGCGCGCGGCGGAAACCGGCGAGGCCGTTGGTCCCGTAACCGAAACGGAGAGAGCCGGGGCCGCCGGCCTCAGGCGTTGCCGGGACAGCTTGCTCAAGGCGGGCCTCGGCGTCAGATACCGGAGGGCTCTGCGCGCGGCGGAAATCGGCGGTGCTGCGGGCCGGGGCAGGTGCCGGGTCGGCTTGCGCGAGGTCTGCCTTGTCGTCACCCCAGGTGGGGGCGGCCGATGCTCGGGTGTTCTCGGGAAGGCGGGATTCCTGGGTCATGTGATGGTCACCTTCTTTGCGAACCTGCGGGCGAGTGGGGCCAGGGCGGCGGTCAGCAGGGCGGTGACGGGGGCGCCGGAGCGGGCGGCGAGGGTCGCTTGGAGGGGGATCATCGCGCGGATGCCGCCGGAGACGGCGCGTTGGGTGAGTGGGGGTGACGGGTTGAGCGTGGCGTGGAAGTAGGGGCGGGCCGCGGTTGCCGCGTAGGCCGTGGCGAGGGCTGTGGGAAGGGGGTTCGGGGTGGCCGGGGGCGGCATGGCAGGGCTCGACCTGGCGGCCGGGGTCGTGGTGGCCGGCAGGCCGAGGACGGCTGCGGTCACTTGACCTGACGGGGGCCGTCGGAACGGGGTGCGGCTGGTGCGGGCTGGGGACTCCGCCGACGGCTCCGCGGAGGCGTGCCTCGTGCTCGGGCGGGTCAGCAGCCGTGACAGCACCGCGGTCGTGGCCAGCGCCGCCAAGGGGACCAAGGGTGAGCCGCCCCGCGTCTCCTGGCGGGAGACGGTCGTGACCGCGAGCGTGTGAGCGCCGAGGACGGCGGCGGACGGGAGGGCCTCGCGGGTGCGGCCGGCGGTCGCGGCGGCGCCGAGGAGGACGTCCAGGCCGCGGGCCAGGGCCATGGCGGGCGGGCCCGCGGGGGTGTGCTTCGCGGCGAGGTCGTAGGCCCAGACGGTCGTCGCGAGAGGCACCGCGACCGCGAGGGCGGGGCGGCCGGCGCGGGAGGCCAGGACGAGGCCCCCGGCGGTGAAGGCGCAGGCTGCCGTGAGGGCCGCGGTGGGGTGGATGCGGCCGGAGGGAAGGGGTCGGTGCGGGCGTTCCACGGCGTCCTCGTCCCTGTCCGCCCAGTCGTTGAGGGCCATGCCGGCCTCGTAGAGAAGGACGGAGGAGCCGATGGCGAGCAGAGTGCGGCGGTTGGGGTGCACCCCGGTCGCGGCGGCGCCTGCCAGGGCATCGCCGGGCACCGTGAACAGGGCAGGAAGACGCAGAAGTTCGGCCCAGGCGCGGGCTCGGCTCGGGGCGGCAGTCCGAGCGTGGCCCTGGCCCGGGGTCAGGTCGATTCGGGCACCAACCCGGCGCACGGCCTCACCAGTACCGCCATCGCCTCGGCCCCCGGCCTCGACACCACCGGCATCGACACCACCGGCATCGACACGGCCCGAACCATCCCCCCGAGCAGCTCGATCCCCCATCCCCCCGTCACCCACGACACGCAGCCAAGCCCCCTCACGGCCCCCGCTCACCGCTCCTCCCCGGCCCCGGTCACCGAACCGTCTCTCGGCTCCCCCGCTGTCGCGACCACCGAGCCGTCCCGCAGCTCTCCCGCAGCCGCGTCCCCCGAACCGCCCCCTGAATCCCCCAGGGCCCCCGCCCTCGGCCCGCCGCCCGACTCCCCCGCCCTCTTCAGCCGCACTCCGAACTCCCGCAGCACCCCGAACTGCTCACCAAGGGCCGAAGGCCCCTCCCCCACCGGGTCCTTGAAGAAGAAGCCGAGTTCCGACAGCGGGCCGGACAGACCCGTCTCGTGGGCGCGGGCCACCAGCCGCGCAAGGTCCAGCACGAGGGGTGCCGCAAGGGCCGAGTCGCAGCCCTGCCAGATGGTCTGCAGGATCATCCGCGTGCCGAGGAAGCCGTCGAAGGCGATGTGGTCCCAGGCGGTCTTCCAGTCGCCGAGGGCGGGGACGTCGTCGATGTGGACCTCGCCCTCGGGGACGGTGCCGAGGGTGTCCGCCAGCACCCGTTCCTTGCCGGCGTTCTTCGCCGCCGCGGCACCGGGATCCGCGAGCGCGGCGCCGTCACCGCCGCCCAGGAGGTTCGTGCCGGACCAGGCCCGGACGGCGAGGGCGCGCTGCGCGAACATCGGGCCCAGCGCCGAACGCAGCAGCGTCTGGCCGGTCTTGCCGTCACGGCCGGCGTACGGCAGACCGCTCGCCTCGGCCGCGGCGGCGAGCGAGGGGTGGTGCAGGCCGGTCGACGGGGTGAAGTTGACGTACGGGCAGCCCGCGCGGAGGGCCGCCGCGGCATACAGGGAACTCGGCGGCAGGGAGGCGCCGGTGGCCGGGGGTTCCGTGGAGGCGACGTTCACCACCACCGCGCGCTCCAGCCGACACCGTCGTACGAAATCCTGGATGTCCGCGGTGAAGGCGGCGATCAGGTCCTCCTCGTCCCGGGTGTCGCCGGGAGCCGGGCCGCCGGGCCTGATCTCCCGGTCCGCCGCGGTCAGTTCGGAGGCGGTCGCCGCGGGGAGGCCGGGTGGGAGGACGCCGCCTGCCGCGAGGGCCTCGGCGCGTTTCGGCAGGGGGCAGTCGACCGTGTCGTGGCCGCCGAAGACGAGGCAGGACAGGGGTGGCAGACCACAGTCGGTGAAGTCGGGGGTCTCGGTGACCATGCCGGTGGGCGGATGCAGGCCCGCCGTGACGGCGGCGCACCCCGCGACGACGGTCGTGGCCACGGAGCCGCGGGCTCCGATCAGCCATACCCCCACACGAGGCGGTCGAGGAAGGGACGCGGACATGGGCAGCCTCCTTGTCGTACGCGAACACCGTGCGCGAACGCCGTGCACGAGCCGTCGTCCGGGAACGCACAAGTGGGAGACGGCGGGCGGGAGTCCGGCGTCCCCCGCCCGCCGCCGTTCAGTCGCCCGGAGAGGCCGAGGTCTTCGACCCCTTCGCGGGCAGTTCCTTGATCCGGATGTCGCGGAAGGACACCTGGTCGTCGGCTCCGTGGTTCTGGATGCCGACATGTCCGTCGCGCAGACTCCGGGCCGGATCGGTGTTGGTGAAGTCGTTGATCTTCACGCCGTTGAGCCACACGCGGAGGCGCTCGCCCTCCACGCGGATCTCGTACGTGTTCCACTCCCCCGGCGGGTTCAGCGCACGGTCGCGCTCGGCCAGGTCGGCGGACTGGAAGCCGTAGACGGACCCGGTCGTCTTCTCCGGTACGTCCGTGGCGTCGATCTGGATCTCATAGCCGTTGTTGACAGCCGACCACGGGTCGTCCGAGGGCGGAAATCCCACGAATACACCGGAATTGTCGTCTCCGTCCACCTTCCAGTCGAGCTTCAGTGAGTAGGTGCCGTAGCCCTTGGAGGCGTACCAGAGCATGCCGAGGCCGCCGGTCGTCGTGAGCGTGCCGTCGTCGTTCAGGACGAACGAACCCGGGCCCGCCTGCTTCCAGTCGGCCAGAGAGGCGGACGTGCCGTCGAAGATCGGGCGGTAGCCGTTCTCCGGACGGCAGTCGGCCCGGGCGTCGCCGACGGTCCAGCGCAGCCCGCCCAACAGGTGCTGCCGGAAGGCCGGTTTGGCGTAGGACTCCTTGGTGTGGCCGCCGCCCGTGTAGAAGGAGCGTCCGCCCTGGTACTGCTGGCACCAGGCGATCGGGTGGTCGCCGTCCATCGTGCCGCCCGTGTACGAGGACTCGTCCAGCGAGGCGAGGACATGGGCCCGATCCCGCGGGTTGGAGCGGTAGTTGTACCACTCGTCCGTCCGGTCCCAGATGGCGTTCAGACCCGCGGTCGCAGGGTGCGCGTGGTCCTCGACGTGCACCGTCGCGCGCTGGATCGCCGGGTGCGATTCGAAATACGCACCGGCGAGGCCGCCGTAGAACGCCCAGTCGTACTCGGTGTCGGCGGCGGCGTGGACGCCCATATAGCCGCCGCCGTGCCGGATGTAGCCCTCGAAGGCGCGCTGCTGCTTGCCGTTCAGGACGTCCCCGGTTGTCGAGAGGAAGACCACGGCGTCGTAGCGCCGCAGGTTCGACGGGGTGAAGGCGCCCGCGTCCTCGGTCGCGTCGACGGTGTAGCCGCTCGACGCGCCGAGTTCCTTGAGGGCTGCCACGCCCTCGGGGATGGAGTCATGGCGGAAGCCCGCGGTCTTGGAGAAGACCAGCACCCGCCCGGCGTCCGCGTCGGGGTCCGACGCGGCCGGCCCCGAGACGCACCCGAGGACCAGTGCCGCGCCCACAACCGCGGTTGTCATTCGGCTGGTTGATCGCATCACGCCTCCTCTCAGCCCGTGGTGAAGGTGAAGTCGTCCACGTCGTACAGGGCGCCGGTGCCGCTGCCCTTGAAGACCAGGTAGAGCGTGGTCGTGGAGCGGGGCGCGCGAGACAGCTGGGCGGTGACGTCCTGGAATGTGTCCCAGCCGCCGGTCACCGGCACGGTCGCCCTGCCGAGCAGCGGACCCGAAGCCGAACCCGCGCGGACCTCGAGCGTGCCGCCCGCGCCGCCGGACGAGATGCGTGCGGTCATCTTGCGGGCGTTGCTCAGGACGTACGGCGTGAAGGAGATCCAGTCGCCGTTGTGGATGTCCCCGACGGTCTTGCCGCCGTTGGCGGCTTCCCTGTTGGTGACCGAGACGCCGGAGCCGTTGCCGAAGTGCTCGGCCTGGCGGTGCTTGGGCTGGAGGGCGCTCTGGTCGTGGGTGGTCAGCGGGGCCTGGCCGCCGCCACCGCCGTCGGTGTACTCGGCATCCATGACGCCGAAGATATTGGCGTTCGGGTCGTGGCCGCCGTCGGCGCTGGTCTGAATGGTGCCGGTGCAGCCGCCCGCCGAGGTCTGCGGGTGGCCGTGGCTGTCGTGGCCGAGGATGAAGGTGACCTTGACCTTGGAGCAGTCGATGGTCTTGCCGTCCTCACGGTCGGTGACCTTCACCTTGAACGGGATCGCGTCTCCGAAGCTGAACAGCTGCCCGTCCTGCGGGAGTTCCAGAGTCACCTTCGGCGCGGTGTTCCCCACCACGACCTGCACGCTCGCGCTGCCGCTGCGGCCGCTCGCGTCCTTCGCGGTCAGCGTCGCCGTGTACGTCCCGTTCTTCTTGTACGTGTGTGAAGGGCTCGCCGCCGTCGACGTACGACCGTCGCCGAAGTCCCAGCTGTAGGTGAGCGCGTCGCCGTCCTGGTCGCTCGTGCCCTCGGACGAGAACCGCACCTTGAGCGGCGCCTGACCGGACGTCACGGAAGCGGACGCCTGCGCCACCGGGGAGTGGCCGTCGGTCGCGTTCTCGATCCGGTACAGGGCGGAGTGCTCGTCGCCGCCGAACCAGGAGACGCCGTAGTCGAGGACGTACAGCGCGCCGTCCGGGCCGAAGGCCATGTCCATGACCTGGGTGCCGGTCCACGGGATGTCGTTGATCGACTGCACCGTGCCGTCGGCGTCCGAGGTGATGCGCTTGATCCAGCGGCGGCCGAACTCGCCCGCGAAGAAGTCACCGTCGTACGCCTCGGGGAACTTGACCGGCGAGTCCAGCTCGGGGTCGTAGTGGTAGACCGGGCCGCCCATCGGGGACTCGGAGCCGTCGCCGAACTCGGGCTTGGACGGGCCGTCGTACGGAATCCAGGCGGGCTGCGCCGGGGGCAGATCGGTCAGGCCGGTGTTGTTCGGCGAGGTGTTCTTGGGGGCGGCGCAGTCGAATGCCGCACCGGAAGAGCCCGTTGCGAAGTCGTAGTCCACGTAGGCGTCGTTGTCACCGGTGCAGTACGGCCAGCCGAAGTTGCCGGGCTCGGTGATGCGGGCGAACTCGACCTGGCCCGCGGGTCCACGGGCCGGGTCGGCGGCTCCGGCGTCGGGGCCGTACTCACCCACGTACAGAATCCCCGTCTCCTTGTCGACGCTGAAGCGGAACGGGTTGCGCAGGCCCATCGCGTAGATCTCGGGGCGCGTCTTGTCCGTGCCGGGCGCGAAGAGGTTGCCGTCGGGGATGGTGTACGAGCCGTCGGCGTTCACCTTGATGCGCAGGATCTTGCCGCGCAGGTCGTTGGTGTTGCCGGCCGTGCGCTGGGCGTCGAAGGCCGGGTTGCGGTTGGACCGCTCGTCGATGGGGGTGAAGCCGTCGGACTGGAACGGGTTGGAGTCGTCGCCGGTCGACAGGTACAGGTTCCCCGCCGCGTCGAAGTCGATGTCGCCGCCGACGTGGCAGCAGATGCCGCGCGTGGCCGGGACATCGAGGATCTTCGTCTCGCTGGCCTTGTCGAGGGTGCCGTCCGCCTTCAGCACGAAGCGGGAGAGGCGGTTGACGCCGTCGAAGGGGGCGAAGTCGGCGGCGGTGCCGGTCTCGGGGGCATCGCCCGCCGGGGTGTTCATCGGGGGCGCGTAGTAGAGGTAGATGAACCGGTTGTCGGCGAATCCCGGGTCCACGCCCACGCCTTGGAGGCCCTCCTCGTCGTGCGAGTAGACGTCGAGCTTGCCGGCCGGCTTGGTGGCGCCCGCCGCGTCGCTGAGGCGGAGTTCGCCGTCGCGGGAGGTGTGCAGGACCGAGCGGTCCGGGAGGACGGCGAGCGACATGGGCTCGCCGACCTCCGGCTCGCCCTTGGCGAGCGTGACCTGCTGGAAGTCCTCGGCGGCCACCGAGGGTTCGGCGCCGGCAGGGGGCGCTACGAGGGTGAGGGACGCGCCCGCCAGCAGTGTCCCGCTGAGCAGGGCGACCGCCTTACGGAAGGACAGGCGGCGTCGTCCGTGGGTCTCGTTTCTGTCGGTGCCGGTGGTGCGGTCGTTCGCGTGCACGGGTGCCTCCAGAATGGGGCTGGTTGTCCATGCGGGTGCCTTGCGCCGGGGTACGCCGTCACCCCGGAGAAGTGAACTGCTCAGTTGCCGAAGGCCGCGTCGAAGGAGGCCGACGGCGGCTCGAAGTCGTAGGCCTTGAGGCGGGTCAGGGCCTCGGGTGCGCCCTGGAGCCGGTCCATGCCGGCGTCCTCCCACTCCACGGAGATGGGGCCCTGGTAGTCGATGGAGTGGAGCATGCGGAAGACGTCCTCCCAGGGGACGTCGCCGTGGCCCGCCGACACGAAGTCCCAGCCGCGGCGCGGGTCGCCCCAGGGCAGATGCGAGCCGAGGCGGCCGTTGCGGCCGTCGAGCCGCTTGCGGGCTTCCTTGCAGTCGACGTGGTAGATGCGGTCGCGGAAGTCCCAGAGGAAGCCGACCGGGTCGAGGTCCTGCCACACGAAGTGGGAGGGGTCGAAGTTCAGGCCGAAGGCGGGCCGGTGGTCGACGGCCTCCAGCGCGCGGTGAGTTGTCCAGTAGTCGTACGCGATCTCGCTGGGGTGGACCTCGTGGGCGAACCGCACGCCCTCCGCGTCGAAGACGTCGAGGATCGGGTTCCAGCGGTCGGCGAAGTCCTGGTAGCCGCGGTCGATCATCGACTCGGGGGCGGGCGGGAACATCGCGACCAGATGCCAGATCGCGGAGCCGGTGAAGCCGATGACGGTGTCGACACCGAAGGCGGACGCGGCACGCGCGGTGTCCTTCATACGGTCAGCGGCCCGCCGCCGCACCCCCTCCGGGTCTCCGTCGGCCCAGATCTCGCCCGGCAGGATCGCCTGGTGGCGCTCGTCGATGATGGCGTCGCAGACGGCCTGGCCGACGAGGTGGTTGGAGATCGCCCAGCACTTGAGGCCGTACTTGTCGAGCAGTGCGTGCCGGGACTGGAGGTACGACGGGTCCGCGAGGGCCTTGTCGACCTCGAAGTGGTCGCCCCAGCAGGCGAGTTCGAGTCCGTCGTAGCCGAAGTCGCGGGCGAGGCCACAGACCTCTTCGAGGGGGAGGTCGGCCCACTGGCCGGTGAAGAGCGTGAAGTTCCGCGGCATGGACAGAGGCCTCCTCAGACGGCGATGGGTGTGTAGACGGAGTTCTTCTCGGCGCTCTCCTCGACCGCCGCCAGCACGCGCTGCACCTGGAGGCCGTCCGCGAAGGACGGTTCCGGCCGGCGGCCCTCGGCGATGGCGTGGACGAGGTCGCGGGCCTGGTGGACGAAGGTGTGCTCGTAGCCGAGGCCGTGGCCGGGCGGCCACCAGGCCTCCAGGTAGGGGTGGTCGGGTTCGGTGACGAGGATGCGGCGGAACCCGGCGTGCGTTCCGGGCTCCGTACCGTCGTAGTACGAGAGCTCGTTGAGGCGCTCCAGGTCGAAGGCCAACGAGCCGTGCTCGCCGTTGAGTTCGATGCGCAGGGCGTTCTTGCGGCCGGTGGCGTACCGGGTCGCTTCGAAGGAGGCGAGGGCGCCGGAGGGGAAGCGGCCGGTGAACAGGGCGGCGTCGTCGACGGTGACCGGGCCGGTGCCCTCGGCCGACACCGCGGACAGGCCCTTCACGGCACCGCCCGGCAGCGGGCGTTCCCGCACGAACGTCTCCGTGAGCGCGGACACCCCGGCGAGCTGCTCCCCCGCCAGATACTGCGCGAGGTCGACGATATGGGCGCCCAGGTCGCCGAGGGCGCCGGAGCCGGCCAGCTCCTTGCGCAGCCGCCAGGTGAGTGGGAACTCGGGGTCGACGAGCCAGTCCTGAAGGTACGTCACCCTGACGTGGCGCAGGCTGCCGAGCTTGCCGTCGGCGATCATCCGGCGGGCGAGCGCCGTGGCGGGCACCCGGCGGTAGTTGAAGCCGACCATCGCCAACTGGCCGCGTTCCGAAGCCTCCTGAGCGACTGCCGTCATGGCTTCCGCTTCCTCGACGGTGTTCGCGAGGGGCTTCTCGCACAGGACGTGCTTGCCGGCGGCCAGCGCGGCGAGGGCGATCTCGGCGTGGCTGTCGCCCGGGGTGCAGATGTCGACGAGGTCGATGTCGTCCCGTTCGATCAGGGTCCGCCAGTCGGTCTCGGCCGACGCCCAGCCGTGCCGGTGGGCCGCGGCGCGTACGGCGGCCGAGTCCCGTCCGCAGATCGCGGTCAGCGCCGGGCGCAGGGGAAGATCGAAGACCCGGCCCGCGGTCCGCCAGCCCTGGGAGTGGGCGGCGCCCATGAAGGCGTACCCGACCATGCCGACACGCAGCGGCGGCTTGTCGGGCTCGGCTCCCCCGGCTCCCTCTGCTCCCTCGGGCGGGTTCGGCTGTCCCATGGAGTGGTCCTCCTCGTCGTCGTGGCGCGGTGGGGGGTGGGGTCCGACCCGGTGCGCGGGCCGGACCCGGGGGGGGGTGCGGGGCGCGCTTACTTGAAGCCGGTGGACATGTACTGGTCGACGTTGGTCTTGTCGACGACGGCCGAGTACAGCGTCAGCGAGGCCGGGATCTCGAACTCGGCGAGGCCGCCGATGCCCTTGCTCTGGCCGAGGGCGCGGGCGAGGTCGATCGCGGACGCGGCCATGGTCGGCGGGTAGAGGACGGTCGCCTTCAGCACGCCGTCGTCCTGCTTGATGGCCTGGAAGGCGGAGAGCGCGCCCGCCCCGCCGACCATCAGGAAGTCGTCCCGTCCGGCCTGCTCGATGGCGCGCAGGGCGCCCACGCCCTGGTCGTCGTCGTGGTTCCACAGGGCGTCGAACTTCGACTGGGCCTGGAGGAGCTGGGCCATCTTGGCCTGCCCGGACTCCACCGTGAACTCGGCCGCCTGACGGGCCACCTTCTTGACGTTGGGGTAGTTCTTCAGCGCGTCGTCGAAGCCCTGCGTCCGCTGCTGGGTCAGCTCCAGGTTGTCCAGGCCGGCCAGCTCGATGACGCGGGCGCCCGACTTCCCCTTGAGCTTCTCGCCGATGTAGTGACCGGCATTGAGGCCCATGCCGTAGTTGTCGCCGCCGATCCAGCAGCGGTACGCCTGCGGGGTGTTGAAGATCCGGTCGAGGTTGACGACCGGGATGCCCGCGCGCATCGCCTGCAACCCGACCTGGGTGAGCGCCTTGCCGTCGGCGGGCAGCACCACCAGGACGTCGACCTTCTTGTTGATCAGAGTCTCTATCTGGCCGATCTGCGCGGCCGTGTCATTGGAGCCCTCGGTGATCTCCAGGGTGACATCGGAGTACTTCTCTGCCCGGCTCTTGGCGTTGTCGTTGATCGCGTTGAGCCAGCCGTGGTCGGCCTGCGGTCCGGCGAAGCCGATGGTGACCTGCTTGCCGGGCTTGTCGTCGGCGGCCGGCTGATCGTTCGCGGCCGGCTCGTCGTCGCCGCTCGGCTCGTTGCTCGTGCAACCTGCGAGGAGGGCTCCGGTGGATACGGCGGCGGCCCCGAAGAGCAGTCCTCTGCGACTGGTGAGATGTGACATATCACTGAACCCTTTCCTCAAGTCGTGCTCGCGGTACGGCGCTGGACCAGCACGGCGGCGACGATGATCGCGCCCTTGGCGATCTGCTGGACGTCGCTCTGCAGGTTGTTCAGGGCGAAGATGTTGGTGATCGTGGTGAAGATCAGAACGCCGAGCACCGAGCCGACGATGGTGCCGCGGCCTCCGCTCAGCAGCGTGCCGCCGATGATCGCGGCCGCGATGGCGTCGAGCTCGTACAGGTTGCCGTTGGTGTTCTGGCCCGATCCGGACAGGACGATCAGCAGGAAGGCGGCGATGCCGCAGCACAGTCCGGACAGCAGATAGAGGTACAGCCGCTGGCGGCGTACGTCGATGCCGGCGAGCCGGGCGGCCTCCGCGTTGCCGCCGACGGCGACGGTGCGGCGGCCGAAGGTGGTGCGGTTCAGGATCAGCCAGCCGATGATCGTGACGACGGCGAACACCATCACGAGCGGCGGGATGCCGAGGACGTACGCGTCGCGCTCGCCGAGGTCCAGGACGGAGGGCACCGTGACGATCTGGGTCTTGCCGTCGGTGATCTGGAGGGCGAGCCCGCGCGCCGAGGCCAGCATGGCGAGGGTGGCGATGAACGGGACCATCCCGCCGTACGCGATGAGCAGGCCGTTGACCAGGCCGCAGCCCACTCCGACGATCACCGCCGTGAAGAGGATGCCCGCGAAGCCGTACTCCTGGGTGGCGACGGTGGTCGCCCAGACCGAGGCGAGGGCGACGATCGCGCCGACGGAGAGGTCGATGCCGCCGGAGGTGATGACGAAGGTCATGCCGACCGTGACGACGCCGATCACCGAGCCCTGGGTGAGGACGAGTTGGAGGTTGCGGGTGTCGAGGAACTCTTCGGGCTTGGTGATGCCGCCGATCAGGATCAGCGCGGCGAGCACGCCGAGCAGGGAGAGCGTGCGGACGTCGGAGCGGGCCAACATCCCTCGCCAGGCGGGGGGTTCGCCCACCGGGACCGTCTTGTCGGTGCCGCCCCGGGGCGGGGAGACGTGCTGCGTCATGACGCCGGACTTCCTTCCATGACGAGGTCGAGTACACGGTGTTCGTCGAGCTCACGGGCGGGCGCCTCGTGTACGACACGCCCCTCGCGCAACACCAGGACGCGGTCGGCGAGGCCCAGCACCTCGGGCACCTCGCTGGAGACCAGCAGCACGCCGAGCCCTTCGTCGGCGAGACGGCGGATCACCGCGTACAGCTCGGCGCGGGCGCCGACGTCGACGCCACGGGTCGGTTCGTCGAGCAGCAGCACCCGGCAGCCGCGCAGCAGCCAGCGGGCGAGGACCGCTTTCTGCTGGTTGCCGCCGGACAGGGTGCGCACCGGCACCGAGGGGTTGTCGGGGCGCAGCGACAGCTCGCGGGTGGCGGCCCGCGCCGCGCTCAGCTCGGCGCCCCGGTCCATCCAGCCGCCGCGCGAGAAGCGGGACATGGAGGAGACCGACACATTGCGGGTGACGGACTCCAGCATCAGCAGCGCCTGCGCCTTGCGCTCCTCGGGCGCGAGGCCGAGCCCGGCGCGGACGGCGGCCCGCACGCTGCCGGGCCTGAGCGCCCGTCCGTCGACGCGGACTTGACCGGAGGCGGGTTTGCGGGCGCCGTAGATCGTCTCCAGGATCTCGGAGCGGCCGGAGCCGACCAGACCCGCCAGGCCGACGATCTCTCCAGGGTGCACGGTCAGGTCGAGGCGCTCGAACTCGCCTTCCCTGGACAGTCCTTGCACCTCCAGCAGGGGACTCCCCGACGCATCGTGCACAGGCCGGTCCGGGAAGACGTACTCGACGTTCCGCCCGGTCATCAGCGCCACGACCTCACGTGTCGGCGTGGACTTGGCGGGCAGCCCGACCGCCACCGCCCGCCCGTCCTTCAGCACGGTCACCCGGTCGCCGATGCGGCGGATCTCCTCCAGGCGGTGCGAGATATAGACGACGGCCACCCCGTCGGCGGTCAAATCACCCACGATCCGGAAGAGGTTGTCGACCTCGTCGGGGTCGAGCGCCGCGGACGGCTCGTCCATCACGATGAGCCGTACCTCGTGGGAGAGCGCCCGCGCCATCGACACGATCTGCTGCTGGGCCGCCGACAACTCCCCGACCAGCCGCGCCGGATCGATCTCCGGGTGCCCGAGCCGCCGTAGCAGCGCGGCCGTCGACTCGCGCGCGGTCTTGCGTCGTACGACGAAACCGGCGGCCGTGGGTTCATGGCCCAGGTGGACGTTCTCGGCCACCGACAGGTGCTCCACCAGGTCGAGTTCCTGGTAGATGGTGGCGATGCCGAGGCGCATGGCGGCGATGGGCGAGCGGAGCGTGACCGGTTCGCCGCGCCAGTGGATCGTGCCGGTGTCCGGCTGGTGGGCGCCGGCCAGGACCTTGATCAGCGTGGACTTCCCGGCTCCGTTCTGGCCGAGGAGGCAGTGCACTTCACCGGCCTGGACGTCGAGGTCGACGCCGTCCAGGGCCCGGACTCCGGGGAACGACTTGGTGATGCCGGACATGCTGAGCAGCGGAGATTCTGGTGCCATGTGGCTTCCCCTCGGCGGGCGTGCGGGCCGGTTGCAGGGCGCTTGCGGGCATGCGTGTTCAGGGCAGGGCAGATCAGGGGCGCTGTGCGTGAGGTGCCTGACGAAGGTGCTGCTTACGCGGGTGAGAACAGGTGGTCGCTGATGAGCCGGGCCGCGCCGATGACTCCGGCGGTGGGGCCCAACTCCCCCAGAACTATGGGCAGGTTGCCGGTCGCCAGGGGCAGCGACTGGCGGTAGACCTGGGTGCGGAGCGCGGCGAGCAGCGTGTGGCCGAGGCCGGTCACTCCACCGCCTATCACCAACAGGCCGGGGTTGAAGAAGGAGACGAGTCCGGCGATGACCTGGCCGACGCGGTTGCCGCCCTCGCGGATCAGGTCGAGGGAGGTGGCGTCACCGGCGGCAGCGGCGGCGGCGACGTCCACGGCGGTCAGGGTGCCGTTCGCCGCCAGGCGCGCGGCGAGTTCCGCCGACCGGCCCTGCTGGGCCGCCTCCACGGCGTCCCGGGCCAGCGCGGCTCCACTGAAGTGGGCTTCCAGGCAGCCCCGGTTGCCGCAGGCGCAGGGTCGGCCGTCGGGCACGGCCTGGATGTGCCCGATGTCGCCCGCGCTGCCAGTGGTACCTCGGTAGACGGTGCCGCCGACGACAATGCCGCAGCCGATACCGGTACCGATCTTGACGCAGAGGAAGTCGGCCACGGTCCGGGCGACGCCGGCGTGCTGCTCCCCCATCGCCATCAGGTTCACGTCGTTGTCGACCATGACCGGGCAGCCGAGTTCCTGGCTGAGCGCCTCCCGTACCGGGAAGCCGTCCCAGCCCGGCATGATCGGCGGAGCCACCGGCACACCCTCGGGGTAGCGGACCGGCCCCGGGACGCCGATGCCTGCGCCGTCGAAGCCCTCCGCAAGCCCCGTGGCCCTCAACTTCGCGGCCATGGCGAGGACTTGCTCGAAGACCGCGACCGGGCCCTCGCGTACGTCCATGGGCTGGTTGAGATGGCCGAGGATCTCCAGCTCGGCGTTGGTGACGGCGACGTCGACCGAGGTCGCGCCGATGTCGACGCCGAGGAAACGCAGTCCCGGATTCAGGCGGACGTTGTGGGAGCGGCGGCCACCGCGCGAGGCGGCGAGTCCGTCGGCCACGACGAGACCGGTCTCCAGGAGCCGGTCCACCTCCACGGCCAGCTTGGACCGTGACAGATCGACCTGATCACCCAGCTGGGCCCGTGAGTTGGGGCCGCCGTCCCTGAGCAGCAGGAGCAGACGGGCCTGATGGGCGTTCGCGGGTCGTGCCGTCATGCGTCTCACGAGCCCCTCCCCGCCTCAATCGGCCACCAGTTGCCGGGCTTTCGAGGGGAACGTAGCAGCGGTCGTCGACGCTGGGAAGAATCTGTGCAGAGATTGCTGCCGACTTTCTCCACTCACAGGACAAAGGTCGGCGTGCGGGTTCCGGATACGGGCGAACCGCACCTACGGGTAAGCGGGCCTCAGGACTTCGCCCGCGCGTGATACGACCGTCTGGTGTGCTCGGTGTGGTCCCGCATCAGCTGGGTGGCGCGCTCCTCGTTCCGCTCGGAGATAGCGGCGATCAGCTCGCGGTGCTCGATCCAGGACTGCCGGCCACGCTGGCGGGCGATCGGGGTGTAGTACCAGCGGACGCGGCGGTCGACCTGGGCGGCGAGTTCGGCGAGGACCGCGTTGCCGGCCAGCTCCATGACCTTGGCGTGGAAGCGGGCGTTCATGGCGACGGCACCGTCCACGTCATCGGCGGCTACGGCCTTCTCGCCCTCCGCGCACAGCTCTTCCAGCGTGGTGATGCCGGCTCTGCCCGCGTTGGCGGCGGCGAGCCGGGCGGCCTCGGCCTCCAGGAGCGTACGGATGGTGAGAAGCTGGTCGGCCTCCTCCTCGGTCGGCTCGTGCACGAACGCGCCCTGCGCGGGCCGTAGATCGACCCAGCCCTCGGTGTTGAGCCGCTGCAGCGCCTCGCGCACCGGCTGGCGCGACACGCCGAGATGGCCTGCGAGTTCGCTCTCGACCAGGTGCTGGCCGGGCTGGAGGGCGCGGGTGGTGATGAGTTCGAGCAGCGCCTCATAGACACGGTCGCGCAGCGGTCCGGGTCGTTCGAGCTTGGGTACAGCTCCCTGCGGCAGTCCTGTCGACAACATCGCGGTCCCCCTCCTCGGCAGGGCCGTGCACAGCAGCCGTAGCGTGAGTATGAATTGTCTTTCGTCTACAGTCTACGGCGCTCCGGGGCCAGGGGAACGCGGAGTCGCCCTTGTCACACCCGGAGTTACGATCCTAGCCACCCCGAGCCCCATCCCGAGTCCCCACCCGGATGCCGGCGCAGCTCACGGGCAGCGGACGACCTGTCCGGCGTACGAGAGATTGCCGCCGAAGCCGAACAGCAGGACCGGGTCGCCGGTGGTGATCGCGCCCTGTTCGACGAGCTTGGAGAGAGCGAGGGGGATGCTGGCGGCGGAGGTGTTGCCGGATTCGGCCACATCGCGGGCGACGACCGCGTTGACCGCGCCGATCTTCTCGGCAAGCGGCTCGATGATGCGCAGGTTGGCCTGGTGGAGGACGACCGCGGCGAGGTCCTCGGGCGCGAGCCCGGCCTTCTCGCAGGCCTTGCGGGCGATCGGCGGCAGCTGTGTGGTGGCCCAGCGGTAGACGCTCTGCCCCTCCTGCGCGAACCGCGCGGGCGTGCCCTCGATCCGTACGGCGTGCCCCATCTCCGGCACCGAGCCCCACAGCACGGGCCCGATCCCGGGCTCGTCCACGGCCTCGACGACGGCGGCCCCCGCCCCGTCGCCGACGAGAACGCAGGTGGTCCGGTCGGTCCAGTCGGTGACGTCGGACATCTTGTCGGCGCCGATGACCAGGGCGCGTACGGCAGCTCCCGCCCGTACGGCGTGGTCCGCCGTGGCCAGCGCGTGGGTGAAGCCCGCGCAGACGACGTTGACGTCCATGGCGGCGGGCGACGGGATACCGAGCCGGGCCGCGACCCGGGCGGCCATGTTCGGTGAACGGTCGACGGCCGTGGACGTGGCGACGAGGACCAGGTCGATGTCGGCGGGCGCCAGGCCCGCCGTCGCGAGCGCCTTGGCGGCGGCGTGCGCGGCCAGCTCGTCCACCGGCTCGTCGGGCCCGGCGATATGGCGTGTCCGGATGCCCACCCGGCTAGTGATCCACTCGTCGCTGGTGTCGACCATGCCCGCCAGGTCCTCGTTGGTGAGTACCCTGGCGGGCTGGTAATGGCCGACGGCGGCGATCCGCGAGCCGTTCATGGGTGGTCCCCCTCGGTGCTTCGGGTTACGGGATCCACCAGTCTGATCAGTGACTCACCGGTACGGCGGCAGGTGAAGCCACAGGAAACGCTCGCCCCGGTTGTCGGCTTCCGTCAGGTTCCCGGACGCCCGAACACTTCTCGAACAGTCACCCGGTGAACAGCTGCGTCGCTTTCTGAACGAGTTCGTACAGCCCGTAGGCCAGCGGCGCCCCCACCCATACCCAGGCGAAGGCGATCAGACCGCGCCGGTCAGGCGGACTCTGGCTGCTGTCGTTCGACATCGACGGCCTCCTGACTGATGGGTTCGGGGATGTGATGGCGGGGGTGGACGGGCCGGACGAGTTCGTTGGCGATGAAGCCGACGACGAGCAGCCCGATCATGATGACGAAGGACAGCCCGTACAGGGACGAGCCGTGCTTGCCGGCCTCCTCCTGCCGGTCGGCGATCCAGTTCACGATCAGCGGCCCGAGCACTCCGGCCAGCGACCAGGCGGTCAGCAGCCGCCCGTGGATCGCGCCGACCTGGTACGCGCCGAAGAGGTCCTTCAGATAGGCGGGGATGGTCGCGAAGCCGCCGCCGTAGAAGGAGAGGATCACCAGCGCGCTCAGGATGAACAGCGGCTTGGAGGAGTCGCCGAACAGCGCGAGGGACGCGTACATCAGCGCACCGACGCCCAGATAGACGCGGTAGATGTTCCTGCGTCCGATCAGGTCGGAGGTCGACGACCAGCCGATGCGGCCCGCCATGTTGGCCGCCGACAGCAGCGCCACGAAGCCCGCGGCGGCCGTCGCCGAGACCGGCGTCGAGGTGTCCGCGAAGAAGTCCGTGATCATCGGGGCGGCCTTCTCCAGGATGCCGATGCCCGCGGTCACGTTCATGCAGAGCACCACCCACAGGCACCAGAACTGCGGGGTGCGGATGGCGCTGTTGGCGGAGACCTGCGGTCCCTGGAAGGCGCTCGGCGCCCCCTCGACCGGCTTCTCGGTGCGCGGCACCCGCACCAGCAGCACGCCCAGCAGCATGAACACGGCGTACGACAGTCCGTGCACCAGGAACGCCAGCGCGATCCCGGAGCTGTCGCTGCCGAACGACTCCAGCATCTGCGCCGACCACGGCGAGGCGATCAGCGCGCCGCCGCCGAAGCCCATGATGGCGATACCGGTGGCCATGCCCGGCCGGTCGGGGAACCACTTGATCAGTGTCGACACGGGCGAGATGTAGCCGATGCCGAGGCCGATCCCGCCGACGAAGCCATAGCCGAGGACGATCAGCCAGTACTGCTCGGTCGCCGCGCCGAGCGCGGAGAGCAGGAAACCGGACGAGAAGCACACCAGCGCCACGGTCATCGCCCAGCGCGGTCCGTTGCGCTCCACGAGCGTGCCGCCGAACGCGGCCGACAGGCCGAGCATCACGATGCCGAGCTGGAAGGGCAGCGCGCTCTGGGTGCCGCTGAGGCCGAGCGCGGATTCGAGCGGCGGCTTGAACACGCTCCAGGCGTAGGCCTGGCCGATGGAGAGATGGACCGAGAGCGCGGCTGGGGGAACGAGCCAGCGGCTCCAGCCCGCGGGGGCGACTGGGGGACTCATGATCCCGAACGGTAGGAAGAACGCGGGTGGTTGAAAAGGCGGCAGGTCGACCGTATGCGGTGAGCGGTATCCAGGGCGCGATGAACGGTCGCAGATCAACGATCGCGGGGTGGCCGGTTCTGGTTCTTGCGCGAACCCTTGCTGCCTCAAGTTCCATACTGTAGACAATATTCTGTCGACAGAGTTTCGTCAGTTCCTCGGTACCCTCGACCGAACGGAGCTCCCCCGTATGAAAGTCGCAGTCCTCGGCGCCGGTGCGATCGGCGCCTATGTCGGTGCCGCGCTCCACCGCGCCGGCGCCGAAGTGCACCTCGTCGCCCGTGGACCGCATCTCGCGGCCATGAGGCAGCACGGGGTGCGGGTGCTCAGTCCGCGCGGCGACTTCACCGCCCGCGCCCATGCCACCGACGACCCGGCCGAGATCGGCCCGGCCGACTTCGTCTTCCTGGGCCTGAAGGCCAACTCGTACGCGGCGTGCGGGCCGCTGATCGAGCCTTTGCTGCACGACACCACGGCGGTCGTGGCCGCCCAGAACGGCATTCCCTGGTGGTACTTCCACCGGCACGGCGGCCCCTACGACGGCCACCGCGTCGAAAGTGTGGACCCGGACGGCGCGGTCAGTGCGGTGCTCGCGCCCGAACGGGCCATCGGCTGCGTCGTGTACGCGGCCACAGAACTGGCGGAACCAGGAGTCGTACGACATCTCGAAGGCACCCGGTTCTCCATCGGCGAGCCCGACCGCAGCGTGTCCACGCGGTGTCTCGCGCTCAGCGAGGCCATGCAGACGGGCGGGCTCAAGTGCCCTGTCGAGCCGGATCTGCGCAACGACATCTGGCTCAAGCTGCTCGGCAACATCTCCTTCAACCCGATCAGCGCGCTGGCCCGCGCCACCATGCGGCAGATGTGCCTGCACGGCGGCACCCGCAAGGTCATCGAGATCATGATGACCGAGACGCTCTCGGTCGCCGAGGCTCTCGGCTGCGAGGTCGGCGTCTCCATCGAGCGCCGTCTCGCCGGCGCCGAGCGCGTGGGCGACCACCGCACCTCCACGCTCCAGGACCTGGAGCGTGGCAAGCCGCTCGAACTCGACGTACTGCTCGCCGCGGTCGTCGAACTGGCGGAGATCACCGGCGTGGAGGTGCCCACCCTGCGCACCGTGCACGCCATCTCGGACCTGCTCGCGCTGAGGAGCGCCGCATGAAAAGCACGAAGAAGCGCGAACCGAAGACCTACACCCGACTCACCCACCCCCTGGTACGGGATTCCCGCAACGAGCCTTTCCGCCGAGCGAGTTGGGACGAGGCACTGGACCGTGCCGCCCGCGGTCTGCAAGCCGCCCACGGCGCGTTCGGCATGTTCTCCTGCGCCCGCGCGACCAACGAAATGAACTACGTGGCGCAGAAGTTCGCCCGCGTGGTCATGGGCACCAACAACGTCGACTCCTGCAACCGCACCTGCCACGCCCCGAGCGTGGCAGGCCTGTCGGCCGCCTTCGGCTCCGGCGGCGGGACGTCGTCGTACGAGGAGATCGAGCACACCGACGTCATCGTGATGTGGGGTTCCAACGCCCGTTTCGCGCACCCGATCTTCTTCCAGCACGTACTGAAGGGGGTCCACAACGGCGCCCGGATGTACACCGTCGACCCACGCCGGACGTCGACGGCCGAGTGGGCGGAGAGCTGGCTCGGACTGAACGTCGGGACCGACATCCCGATGGCGCACGCGATCGGCCGCGAGATCATCCACGCGGGGCTGGCCAACGAGGCGTTCATCGAGCGGGCGACGAGCGGCTTCGAGGAGTACAAGAAGCTGGTCGAGCCGTGGACGCTGTCGCTCGCCGAGAAGGTGACGGGCGTACCGGCCGCCGCCATACGGGAGTTGGCGCACGCCTACGCCCGCGCCGAACGCGCCCAGCTGTGCTGGACCCTGGGCATCACCGAGCACCACAACGGCACGGACAACGTCCGCGCGCTGATCAACCTGTCGCTGCTGACGGGCCATGTGGGCCGCTACGGCAGCGGGCTGCAGCCCCTGCGCGGCCAGAACAACGTGCAGGGCAGCGGCGACATGGGCGCCATCCCCAACCGCCTCCCCGGCTTCCAGGACATCCTCGACCCGGACACCCGGCTGAAGTTCGAGTCGGCCTGGGACACCGTCATCGAGCCGCACTACGGGATGAACCTCACCGAGATGTTCGAGGCGATGGAGGAGGGCACGCTCAAGGCCGTCTACTGCATCGGCGAGAACCCGGCGCAGTCGGAGGCGGACAGCGAGCAGGCGGTACGGCGTATGCAGGCGCTCGACTTCCTCGTCGTGCAGGACATCTTCCTGACGAAGACGGCCGAGCTGGCGGACGTGGTGCTGCCCGCCACCGCCGGGTGGGCCGAGACCGACGGGACAACTACCAATAGCGAACGCCGAGTTCAGCGCGTACGGCGTGCGGTCACGCCGCCCGGTGAGGCCCGCGAGGACATCGACATCATCTGCGAGCTGGCGGCACGCCTCGGCCACGACTGGAAGTACGCCGACTCCGAGGCCGTCTGGAACGAGCTCAGGTCGGTCTCGCCGGACCACTACGGGATGACGTACGAACGCCTGGAGGAGCACCAGGGCATCCAGTGGCCGTGCCCGAGCACCGAGCAGCTCGAACCGACGTATCTGCACGGCCGGCTGTGGGATGCCGACCCGGCGATGCGGGGCATGCCGGCGCCGTTCGGGCTGGTCCAGCACGATCCGCCGGTCGACCTCACCGATGACCAGTTCCCGATCCGGCTGACGACCGGGCGGCGGCTCGACTCCTACAACACCGGTGTGCAGAGCGGGAGTTTCGCCTCCCCGCTGCGGCGCGGGGAGTACATCGAGCTGTGCCCGGAGGACGCCGAGCGGTACGGGGTGGTGGTCGGTGAGGAGGTCCAGGTGACCTCGCGGCGCGGGGCGGTCGTCGCTCCGGTATGGGTGGACCCGGCGCTCCGTCCCGGTCTGGCCTTCATGACCATGCACTTTCCCGACGAGGTGGACACCAACCAGCTGACGATCGAGGCGAACTGCCCGATCGCGGGGACGGCGGAGTTCAAGGCGTCGGCGATCCGGATCGAGAAGCTCCCCGTCGCGACCATCGTGAGGTGACGTAAGTGGACCTGCACTTCGGCGACAGCAAGCCGACGGACGACGAACGGGCGGCCGTCGACGCCCTGTTGGGCCCGCCCGAGTCCTCCTGGGAGGGCGCCGACCGCTCCGACGCGGACCTCAGGTGGGCGCGCGGCGGACGCGAGGCCCGGGACCGCCGCGACCTGCTGTTGCCGGGGCTGCACGCCATCAACGACCGGGTGGGATGGATCAGCGACGGCGCCCTGGACTACCTGTGCCGCCGGCTGACGGTGCCGCCGGCGGAGGCGTACGGGGTGGCCACCTTCTACGCGATGTTCTCCGTGAAGCCGCGTCCGGCGACGGTGCTGCACGTCTGCACCGACCTGGCGTGCGCGGCTGCCGGGGCGTCCGAGCTGTGCGCCGGGATCGAGGCGGGACTCGGTCCCGGGGTCCACGTGGAGCGCAGCCCCTGCCTGGGTCTGTGCGAGCGGGCTCCGGCCGCGCTGGCGATCAGGGCCGGGGATCCGGTGCGTACGGCGGTGTCGGCGCCGGCGACCGTCCGCGAGGCCGTCCTCGCCGCGACCGCTCCGGACTCGGCGCCCGAGGAGCCGTCGGCGGCGCTCGCGGTGCCCCAGGCAGGCTCGAGCGACCTGATCCTCCTCAGCCGCGTCGGCGTGGTCGACCCGGCATCCCTGGACGACTACCGCGCCCATGGCGGCTACACCGCCCTGCGCCGCGCCTTCGAGCTTGGCCCCGCCGGGGTGATCCGTGAGGTCACCGACTCGGGCCTGGTCGGACGTGGCGGCGCCGCCTTCCCCACCGGCCGCAAATGGCAGGCCACGGCATCCCAGCCCGACCATCCGCACTACGTGGTGTGCAACGCGGACGAGTCCGAGCCGGGCACCTTCAAGGACCGCGTGATCATGGAGGGCGACCCGTACGCGCTGATCGAGTCGATGACGATCGCGGCGTACGCGACGGGCGCGCACAAGGGCTATCTGTATCTGCGCGGCGAGTATCCGCGGGCGCTGCGGCGTCTGGAGCATGCGCTGGTGCAGACACGCGCGCGTGGGCTGCTCGGCGACGACGTCCTCGGCCAGGGGTACGCCTTCGACATCGAGATCCGCAGGGGCGCGGGCGCGTACATCTGCGGTGAGGAGACGGCCCTGTTCAACTCCATCGAGGGCTACCGCGGCGAACCGCGCTCCAAGCCGCCGTTCCCGGTGGAGAAGGGCCTCTTCGGCAAGCCCACGGTCGAGAACAACGTGGAGACGCTGGTCAACGTACTGCCGATCCTTAAGATGGGCGCGCCCGCGTACGCGGCGATCGGGACGGCGAGGTCCACCGGGCCGAAGCTGTTCTGTGTGTCGGGGACGGTGGACCGGCCCGGGATCTACGAACTGCCCTTCGGTGCCACTCTGGGCGAATTGCTGGAGCTGGCCGGGGTGCGGGACGGGTTGCGGGCCGTACTGCTCGGCGGGGCGGCGGGCGGCTTCGTACGGGCCGATGAGATGGACATCCCGCTCACTTTCGAAGGCACCCGGGAGGCGGGGACGACGCTCGGCTCGGGCGTGGTGATGGCCTTCGACGACACGGTTCCGCTGCCGCGGCTGCTGCTGCGGATCGCCGAGTTCTTCCGCGACGAGTCCTGCGGGCAGTGCGTGCCGTGCCGGGTCGGGACCGTGCGGCAGGAGGAGGCGCTGCACCGGATCGCGGAGCGGACCGGTGCCGCCGCGGCCGACGACATCGCCCTGCTCCGGGAGGTCGGCCGCGCCATGCGGGACGCCTCGATCTGCGGTCTCGGGCAGACCGCGTGGAACGCCGTGGAATCCGCCATCGACCGTCTGGGGGCGTACGAATGACCGTGACACCGCTGGGGATCCCGCGCCGGCTGCTGGAATTCACCATCGACGGGGAGCCGGTGCGGGCGCCGGAGGGCTCCACGATCCTCGATGCCTGCCGGTCGGCGGGCAAGGACATCCCGACCCTGTGCGAGGGTGACACGCTCACCCCGAAGAACGCCTGCCGGGTGTGCGTCGTCGAGGTGGAGGGCTCCCGCACCCTGGTCCCGGCCTGCTCCCGCAGGGCCGAGCCCGGCATGGAGGTCCGCACCGACACGGAGCGTGCGCGGCACAGTCGGAAGGTCGTGCTTGAGCTTCTTGCCTCGTCGGTCGATTTGTCGACCACGCCTCAAGTGGCTGAGTGGATCAAGGAGTACGAGGCGAAGCCGGACCGCTTCGGCCCGGACGCGGCCCGCCTCAACGAGGAACCCAAGGTCGACAACGATCTGTATGTGCGCGACTACGACAAGTGCATCCTCTGCTACACGTGCGTCGACGCGTGTGGTGAACAGTGGCAGAACACGTTCGCGATCTCGGTGGCGGGGCGGGGATTCAATGCGCGGATCGCGGTGGAGCACGACGCTCCGCTGACCGATTCGGCCTGCGTGTACTGCGGGAACTGCATCGAGGTCTGCCCGACCGGCGCGCTGTCGTTCAAGTCGGAGTTCGACATGCGGGCGGCGGGTACGTGGGACGAGTCGGCGCAGACCGAGACGACGACCGTGTGCGCGTACTGCGGAGTGGGTTGCAACCTGACGCTGCACGTGCAGGACAATGAGATCGTGAAGGTCACCTCACCGCACGACAACCCGGTGACCCACGGCAACCTCTGCATCAAGGGCCGTTTCGGCTACCAGCACGTACAGAACCGGGGCTGATCAGGACATGGGACGAGTCACGGAACGACGCAAGGTGATCCGGATCCGGGACGGGGCGGTCTCCTCCCGCCCGGACACACTCGTCGCCGAGGAACCGCTGGAGATCCGGCTGAACGGCAAGGCGCTCGCGATCACCATGCGAACGCCGGGAGACGACTTCGCGCTCGCCGCCGGGTTCCTGGTGAGCGAGGGGGTGCTGGGCGCCGCCTCGGAACTGCAGAACATCGTGTACTGCGCGGGCGCGACGGTGGATGGGTCCAACACGTACAACGTGGTGGACGTGCAGACGGCGCCGGGCGTGGTGATCCCGGACATCACGCTGGAGCGGAACGTCTACACCACGTCGTCCTGCGGTCTGTGCGGCAAGGCCAGCCTGGACGCGGTCCGTACGACGGCCCGGTGGCCCATCGCCGACACTCCCCCGGTCCGGGTCGAACCCGAACTGCTGGCCGACCTCCCCGACCGGCTGCGCGCGGCCCAGCGGGTCTTCGACCGGACCGGGGGGCTGCACGCGGCGGCCCTGTTCACCGAGGACGGGGAACTGCTCGACATACGGGAGGACGTCGGCCGGCACAACGCGGTGGACAAGCTCGTCGGCCGGGCCTTGCAGAACGGGAGCCTGCCGCTGTCGCGGACGATCCTGCTGGTGTCGGGGCGGGCGTCGTTCGAGCTCGCGCAGAAGGCGGTGATGGCCGGGATTCCGGTGCTCGCGGCCGTGTCGGCTCCGTCGTCCCTCGCTGTGGACCTGGCGATCGAGACCGGGCTGACCCTGGTGGGGTTCCTCCGCGGCAGCTCCATGAACGTGTACGCGGGCGAGGACCGTATCGCCCTGCGGGCCGCGGCCGCCCAGGGCTGACCGGTTCCCCGCGACACGGCGGCGGGGCCCCGAACGGCGGGGAGCGCCCCTGCGCCATTTAGGGGCCCCGCTGTATTGCTCGGTCGCCTCCGGGGGCGCTTTGTGCCGGCGCGTCGGACCAGTGCTGGTTGGTGGGCCCTTGCCCGGTGCCGGGCTGGGCAGGGAGGCACGACGCGGCGGCGTCAGACCGTTGTCAGCCGTCCGTACCGGAGATCCGGGTCAACAGGCCCATGAACTGGGCGCGCTCCGCCTCGGAGAGGGGCGCGAGGAGGTCGTCGTTCGCCGCGCGGGCCGCCTTCTCGCAGCGGGTCAGGAGCCGGGCGCCGTCCGGGGTGAGGGACACGGCGTTCTTGCGGCGGTCCGTCGGGTCGGGGGTGCGGACGACCAGGCCTGCGGACTGCAGGTCGTTGAGGATGCCTACGACGTCCTTGGGGTCGAGGCCGACGCTTCTGCCGAGGTCGGCCTGGGCCACGGGGGCGAGGTCGCGGACGGCCGAGAGTACGACGTGGTGCCACATCTTCATGCCCTCCTCTGCGAGGGCGGCGGCCACCAGGGCGCGGCCCCGGGCGGCGGCGCGTCCCAGGAGCCAGCTGGGCAGGGTGCGTATCGCGAGCAGGGGAGCTTCGGCCATGGCAACACACTAGGTGAATTGTCGTTGGACTTCCCTACGATCATCTGCTTATCGTTGGGACTCCCAACGAACCCCCTGGAGGTGCGATCGATGCGTCGCGTCCGGTACGACGCCCCTGGTGGCCCCCTGTTCCTGGAGCAGGCCCCGATCCCGGAACCGGCCCCCGGCGAGCTGCTCGTCCGGTGCGAGGCGGTCGGTGTGACCCTCCCGGTCGTGCGCAAGGTGAGGGAAGCGGCTGAGCCGGTTGCACTCGGTGGTGAGATCGCCGGGGAGGTCGTGGCCGTGGGCGACGGTGTGACGCGGTTTCGGGTCGGCGACCGGGTGACGGGGCTGTGCTTCGGGCACGCCTACGCCGACTTTGCCTGCCTGGGCGAGGGCATGGCCTCCCCTGTGCCGGAGGGTGCCTGCCCCGTCGACGCGGTCGCGCTGGTCCGCAGTGGGCTGGTCGCGCTCGGTGCCCTGGAGGCGGCGAAGCCGCGGCCGGGTGAGGCGGCTCTGGTGACGGCCGCGGCGAGCGGGGTGGGTCAGGTGGCCATTCGAGTCGCTCGGCTGCGGGGTGCGCGCAGGGTTGTGGGGGCCGTCTCCGACCCAGCGAAGGCTCGATTCGTACGGTCGCTGGGTGCCGATGAGGTGGTGGTCTACGGCGACGACTGGGGCGAGCCGGTCGACTATGTGCTCGACGCGGTGGGCGGCGAGCTGCTCACCCCGGCATTGGCCGCGCTCGCCCCTGGTGGGCGGCTCGTGGCGTTCAGCTCGGGTGGCGGGTCGGTACGGGCGTACGACCTGCTTGTGGGCGCCAAGATCATGGCGGGCTTTCAGCTGGGTCGAATAGCCCGCGAGCAGCCGGAGTTGTACGAGTCGTGGCGTCGGGAGCTGTGGCGGTGGTTCGCCGAGGGTTCCGTGAGGCCCGCCGTACACGGGGAGTTCGCGCTGGAGGAAGCGGCCGGGGCGCACGCGTTGATCGAGGCGCGGAGCAATCTCGGGAAGGTGGTGCTGCGGCCCTGACGGGGCGCGCATCACCGGCAGCACTCCCCTCAGCGCTCCCACGGGCCCCCACCCGCTTCTCGTGAACTGCCGACGCCATAACTACCGTCTGATGCACGCATGTTGGACGTGGGACGTCCAGACGGTCAGATGTCCAGATGCCTGAAGGGCAGGTCATGCCATGCCGCCAAGTCTTCGTGCACGTCTTAGATCCCCCCTCCGAGCTCTGAGACACACTCTCACCGCGGCCGCCGTCAGTACGGCGGCCGCCGCGCTGCCGAGCCCCGCACACGCCCAACCGGCCACCAAGGCGCCCCAGTTCGAGCAGCAGGTCCTGTTCAAGGCCTCGCAGGACCCCGGCTACGCCTGCTACCGGATCCCGGCGATCGTGCGCACCAACCAGGGCACACTGCTGGCGTTCGCCGAGGGCCGCGTCCTCAACTGCGGTGATGCCACGGACATCGACATCGTCGTCAAGCGCTCCACCGACGGCGGCCGTACCTGGGGCCCGCTCCAGGTGGTGAACGAGGGCGCCGGGGACACGCACGGCAATCCGACGCCGGTCGTGGACCAGTCCACGGGCCGGATCCTGCTGGCGGAGACGTACAACAAGGGCCGTTCGGACAGCGGGAACTGCGACGTACCCTGCAAACGCAGCCCGTATCTGCAGTACAGCGACGACGACGGGCGCACCTGGTCCGAGCCGCGTGACCTGAGCGCCGAGATCCTGCCCGAGCACTGGAACTCCTGGTACGCCACCGGGCCCGTGCACGGCATCCAGCTCACCCGGGGCCTGAACGCCGGGCGGATCGTCATCAGCGTCAACGGCGAGACGTGGAACGGCAGTCGGGTCACCGCGAACCATGCGGCGCTCATCATCAGCGACGACGGCGGCGACCACTGGCGGCTCGGCGCCACCGACTCCTCGGAAGTCGCCGCGGACGGCACCTTCGAGCAGAAGAACGGCGAGCTGACGCTGGCCGAGCGCACCGACGGCACGATCCTGGTCAGCGGCCGCGAGCAGGACGGCACCAACGTCGGCCATCGCACCCAGGCCGTCAGCGAGGACGGCGGCGACAGCTTCGGCACGCCCTTCCAGAACCTTCCCGACCTGTACGCCCCGCAGGTGCAGTGCTCGATGCTGCGGGTGAGCAGCCGCATGCTGCTGGCCTGCCCCGGCGACCCCGACCGCCGCCGGACCATGATGATCCGCTCCTCCTACGACGGCGGCGCCACCTGGGACAGCGTCGACCGCGGCACGGTCGTCACCCGGGACTGGTCCGGCTACTCCGATCTGGTGCACATCACCGGCACCACCACGGGCCTGATGTACGAGGCGGGGACCGTCGACGCCCGCGACGAGATCCGCTTCGCCCGGTTCAACGAGGACTGGCTCGCCCCGCGGCGCGGCTCCGACCCCACCACCGCCGACCAGGCCCTGCTCGCCCCGTCGGCCTCCGTCCTCGGCGGTGCCACGGTGACGGACGGCGCCTTCGACGGTGCGCTGGCCTTCGACGGCACCGACGACGCCGTGCGCCTGCCGTACCACGACCGGCTCCCGCTCGGCACCAAGGACTTCACCGCCTCCCTCTGGTTCCGGCACACCGCCACGTCCGGCGAGCAGCCGCTGCTGTCGATGGGCGGCGTCGCGACCGGCCAGCCGCACATCACGCTGCGCGGCGAGCCCGCCAGCAACCGTGTGCAGGCCCTGATGACCGCGCGGGAGGGTCCGACGACCGTGCGCAAGGCGTCCGTGAGCACCGATGGCGCGTACAACGACGGCCGCTGGCACCATCTGGCGCTGCGCCGCGGCGACGGGGCACTGACCCTGTTTCTTGACGGCAAGGCGATCAGCGCCGCCGATGTGCCCGGCTCGGTGAGCCGCAACTCGCCCTTCGGGGTGCACATCGGCGAGCGCATGGACAGTCGTGCCTTCTTCACCGGCGCGATCGACGACGTCCGCGTCTGGGACCGGGCGCTGACCGACGCGGAGATCGGCGAAGTCCGTACGGACGGCACGGGGCCGGTCCTCGACACCGTGGTGTGGCTGCCCATGGACCAGGTGAACGGCAGCGACTAACGTCGCGGCGTGCCCGACGACGCACGAGCACGACAGCGGACGGGGACCGGGCTCGGCCTGTTGCTGACCCTGGTGCTCGGGGCCGTGCTGCTCACCGCCCTCCCGGACGGCGACCGGGAGGGCGGCGGCGCGTGCCCGGCCCGTACGGTGGGCTCCTGGTCGGCGGACCGCGGGCTGACCGGCGAGTTCGCCCGCTACGGCGACGACGCGTCCCGCGCGGACGACTGGACCGGCGGCGACGGCACCCACTCGGTGCGGCTGCCGGACGGCCGGCTGCTGTGGCTGTTCTCGGACACCTTTCTCGGCCAGGTGTACGCGCCGCCCAACCCGGTCGGCGAGTCGCACGCCTGGCGGGACACCGCGGCGCCGCTGGTCCGCAACTCGGCGGTGGTGATGCGGGACGGCCGGCTCCAGAGCACCCTCCCTGCGCCCCTGTTCCCCGACCCGGCCCCGAACCAGTGGCGGTGGCCGGTCGCCGCGCGGGTCGAGCCCCGCTCTCCCGGTTCGCCGGAGCAGGTCGTACGGGTGGTGCTGTGGGTGCGGACGGCGGGCCCGTCACCCTGGATCTACGGCGTGCCCACCGCCACCGAGGTCGCCACCCTGTCCCTGCCCGATCTGCGGGTCGAGTCGGTCGTCCCGGTGCTGGACCAGCAACTCGTCCCCGATCCCTCCCGGCGGGTCCTGTTCGGCACGACGCTGGTCGAACGGGACGGCTGGACATACGTCTTCGGTGGCGACGACGCCCAGGCCGCGTCCCGCCCCGCCTCGTCGGCGTACGTGGCGCGCGTGCCCGAGGGAAGGCTCGCCGAGCCGGGCGCCTGGCAGTACTGGAACGGGTCCGGGTGGGCGGCCCGTGGTGTCCCGCGCGCGGTGCTGGGCGACGGCGTGGGCAGCGCGTTCTCGGTGGTGCGCGAGGACGACACGTATGTGCTGTTCACCATGGCGGCGGGTGCCGAGGGGCTGACGACGATCACCTCGTACTGGGCCTGCTCCCCCACCGGGCCCTGGCACGGGCCGACGCGGGACTTCAGCCCCGCGCTGCCCGACGGTCAGGTCGCCGCGTACAACCCCCAGGTCCACCCCGAGCTGAGCGACGACGGGCGGCTGGTGCTCAGCTACGACGTCAACTGGCTGGACACCAATGGTGGCGCGGCGGCGCAGCTCAGCCGGAACGTGTCCCTGTACCGACCGCGATTCGTGACTCTTCGGCTGGAGCCGGCTCGCTGAGCACCTTGTCGTGCGACCGGCGCTTGGCGATCACCGCGCACACCATCAGCTGCATCTGGTGGAAGAGCATCAGCGGCAGTACGGCCAGCGCGGCCTGTGCGCCGAACAGGACGCTCGCCATGGGCAGTCCGGCGGCCAGGGACTTCTTCGAGCCGGCGAACTGGATCGCGATCCGGTCCTCCCGGTCGAAGCGCAGCGCCTTGGCGCCGTACCAGGTCAGCGCGAGCATCACGGCGAGCAGGACCGCTTCCACGGCGAGCAGACCGGCCAGCCGGGCCGGGCTCACCTGGTGCCAGATGCCCTGCACCATGCCCTCGCTGAACGCGGTGTAGACGACGAGCAGGATCGACCCGCGGTCGACCAGTCCGAGCGCCTTCTTGTGCCGGGCGACGAACCCGCCGATCCAGCGGCGCAGCAACTGCCCGGCGAGGAACGGCACCAGCAGCTGCAGCACGATCTCGATCAGCGAGTCGGCGGAGAAACCGCCGGTGCCGCCCAGCAGGGAGGCCGCAAGGAGCGGAGTGACGACGATGCCCACCAGCGAGGAGAAGGAGCCGGCGCAGATCGCTGCGGGCACATTGCCGCGGGCGATCGAGGTGAAGGCGATCGACGACTGGATGGTCGACGGGACGAGCGTGAGGAAGAGCAGGCCCTGGAAGAGCGGCTCCGACAGCAGCACCGGGACCAGGCCGCGGGACGCCAGACCGAGCACCGGGAAGATCACGAAGGTGCAGGCCAGGACCGTGACATGGAGACGCCAGTGCTTGAGCCCGTCCAGGGCCTCGCGCGTCGACAGCCGCACCCCGTACAGGAAGAACAGGAAGGCGATCGCGGCCGTGGAGGCACCGGAGGCGACGTCCGCGCCCGTCCCGCGCGCGGGCAGGAGAGCGGCGAAGCCGACCGTCCCGAGCAGGAGCAGGATGTACGGGTCGATCGGCATCCAACGGGGCCAACGCAGGCGTTTCACGGTGCTCCACTAACTCTGGTTCTCGGGCGGTGTGGGGCCAAGAGGGCCCCTCTCCATCGTCCTCCACGACACCGTGATCGGGAATCCGTCATACTGCTCTGACTGTCATCGCGTTCCGCGATAAAGCGCTACCGTGTTCCGTGTGTACGAGCCCTCCCACCTGCGCACCTTCCTGGCGGTGGCGCAGACCCTGAGCTTCACGCAGGCCGCCCGGCGTCTCGGGCTGCGCCAGTCGACGGTCAGCCAGCATGTGCGGCGGCTGGAGAACGCCGCCGGGCGGCAGCTGTTCACCCGGGACACCCACTCCGTCGAGCTGACCGAGGACGGCGAGGCGATGCTCGGTTTCGCGCGCCGGATCCTGGAGGTGCACGAGCAGGCGACCGCGTTCTTCACGGGTACCCGGGTGCGGGGCCGGCTTCGCTTCGGTGCCTCGGAGGACTTCGTGCTGACCCGGCTGCCGGAGATCCTCGAGGGCTTCCGGCACGACCACCCCGAGGTCGACCTGGAGCTGACGGTCGAGCTGTCGGGCACCCTGCACGAGCAGCTGACCGCCGGGAAGCTCGACCTGGTCCTGGCGAAACGGCGCCCCGAGGACCCGCGCGGAGAACTGGTGTGGCACGACGGCCTGGTGTGGATCGGCGCGGAACGCCTGCGGCTCGACCCCGACCGCCCGGTCCCGCTGATCGTGTACCCGCCGCCCGGCATCACCCGCGCCCTGGCCCTGGAGGCCCTGGAGCGACAGGGCCGCGCATGGCACATCGCCTGCACCAGCGGCAGCCTCAACGGCCTCGTCGCGGCAGCCCGCGCGGGCCTGGGCGTGATGGCCCACTCCCGCGGCCTGATCCCGCCCGGCCTGGTCCGCGTACCGGACCGGGCGGGCCTGCCGGAACTGGGCCAGGTCGACTTCGTCCTCGTCCACGGCCGCCGCCGCACCTCCGCCCAGGGCGCGGCGGACGCCCTCGCCGCGGCGATCCTGGCGGGCGGCGACCGGCTGCACCGCCGTCAGCGGAAGGGCTTCTGATACGTCAGCTGCTTGACCCGACGCAGGAACGGCGACGCCTCCACGTGCTGGACGCCGGGGAGGTGGCCCAGGCGCCCGCTCAAGCAGTCGTGGAGTCCCGCGCTGTTCCTCACGACCGACGTCACCATGATGCTGGACGGGGTGGCGCCGGAGCGCTGCGCGGCGCGTTCCCCGAGCACACCCTGCACGAGGCGTTCGCCGCGGGCCTCAACTCGGCCGCGGGGGTGGCCGGTTGTGTGGCGACGGCGGCCGGAGTGCTTGTCCTCGCCCTGGTCAGTGCGCCGGGCGGAGTGACGAAAGCGCCCGCGCGGACGCTGACGGAGGAGGAGGCCGCGCACCGGAACTGATACCCCGTCCGGTGCCGTAATCGCGTCGTACAGATTCGGTGGAGATTACGGCACCGAAACTTACTCAACCGTAAGGAAACTGTCCGACCCTTTCCCCATGTGAGGGCATTTTCCGACACTGACCAGGGCGTACCTGAGAGTCACTCCGTTTTGGCCCCTCTCCCGTCGCGCCCGCGCGTGGGGTAGCTTTCACGGCCTGTGCGGAGCGTCACCTGAACCAGGTAAGAGGGAGCGGGGAGCGGGGTTTGCGCGAGTTCACCAACCCTCCGTTGGCGTTGGCGCCGCCGGTGGGCGGTCTGGCCGATGTCGTCTTTCAGCACGCCCAGGAAGACCCGCTGCACATCGCGCTCGGCCGCAAGGACGAGCTGGACCAGTGGCGGGACGTCACCGCCGCGGAGTTCCGTGACGAAGTGCTGGCTCTCGCCAAGGGTTTGCTTGCCCGAGGCATCCGGTTCGGCGACCGGGTCGCGATCATGTCCCGCACCCGTTACGAGTGGACGCTCTTCGACTACGCGCTGTGGACGATCGGCGCCCAGGTGGTCCCGGTCTATCCCACGTCCTCGGCCGAGCAGTGCTTCTGGATGCTGTACGACGCCGAGTGCACGGCCGCGATCGTGGAGCACGAGGACCACGCGATGACCATCGCCACGGTCATCGACCGGCTTCCGCAGTTGCGCCATCTGTGGCAGCTCGACTCCGGCGCCGTGCAGGAGCTGTACGACGCGGGCGCCCACATCGACGACGAGATCGTGCACCGGCACCGCCAGGCCGTCACCCCGGACTCGGTCGCCACGGTCATCTACACCTCGGGGACGACGGGCCGCCCCAAGGGCTGTGTCATCACGCACGGCAACTTCATGTACGAGGCGGACACGGTCATCGAGCGCTGGGAGCCGGTGTTCCACTCGAAGAAGGGCGACGAGGCGGCCACCCTGCTGTTCCTGCCGCTCGCGCATGTCTTCGGGCGGATGGTGCAGGTCGCCGCGATCCGCGGCAAGGTCAAGTTCGGCCACCAGCCGCAGATGAACGCGGCCGCCCTCCTTCCCGACCTGGCCGCCTTCAAGCCGACGTTCTTCCTCGGCGTGCCGTACATCTTCGAGAAGGTCTTCAACGCCTCCCGCCGCAAGGCCCAGCGGGAGGGCAAGGCGGGGCCCTTCGAGAAGGCCGTCGAGATCGCCGTGAAGTACGCCGACGCCGTGGAGGCCAGGGCCTGGGGCATCGGGCCCGGCCCCTCGGCCGGTCTGCGCGTGCAGCACCAGCTGTTCGACAAGCTCGTCTACGCCAAGATCCGGGCGGCGATGGGCGGCCGCATCCGGCACGCGATGACCGGCGGCTCGGCGATGGACCGGCGGCTCGGCCTGTTCTTCGCGGGCGCGGGCGTGCACATCTACGAGGGTTACGGCCTCACCGAGTCGACGGCCGCCGCGACCGCCAACCCGCCCGAGCGCACCCGCTACGGCACCGTCGGCCAGCCCATCCCCGGCATGACGGTGCACATCGCGGACGACGGCGAGATCTGGCTGCACGGCGCCAACCTCTTCCAGGGCTACCTCAACAACAAGAAGGCCACCGACGAGACCCTGCACGACGGCTGGCTCGCCACCGGCGACCTGGGTTCCCTCGACGAGGACGGCTATCTCACCATCACCGGCCGCAAGAAGGAGATCCTGGTCACCTCTGGCGGCAAGAGCGTCTCGCCCGGCCAGCTGGAGGAACGCGTACGGGACCATCCGCTGGTCTCCCAGTGCATCGTCGTCGGCAACGACCGCCCCTACATCGCCGCCCTGGTCACCCTCGACCAGGAGGCCGTCGAGCACTGGCTGTCGATGCGCGGCAAGCCCCAGATGTCCCCGGCCCAGTTGGTGCGCGACGCGGACCTGGAGACGGAGGTGCGGCGCGCGGTGGTCGCCGCCAACACGCTTGTCTCACAGGCCGAATCGATCCGCACATTCCGGATACTCGCCCAGCCGTTCACCGAAGAGCACGGGCTGCTGACCCCGTCGCTGAAGCTGAAGCGCAAGGCGATCGAGAACGCCTACGCCAACGAGGTCGAGGCGCTGTACCGGGCGTGACGCCCGTGCAAGGAGTTTCGAGGGATTCTCCGGTCAGGAATGCATCACGGCTCGTGATCGTTGACGATATGAATACCACCTGACGACAACCGAAGGATCGAGAGCTCGTGAGCAGCAAGGTCCCCCCGATCATCCTCAACAACGGCGTCGAGATGCCCCAGCTGGGCTTCGGCGTCTGGCAGGTGCCGGACGACGAGGCGGAGCAGGCGGTCACCACCGCGCTGGAGACCGGGTACCGCAGCATCGACACAGCGGCGATCTACGGCAATGAAGAGGGCACCGGCAGGGCGATCGCCGCCTCCGGCGTTCCCCGCGAGGACCTCTTCGTCACCACCAAGCTCTGGAACAGCGACCACGGGTACGACTCCACCCTCCGCGCCTTCGACGAGTCCCTGGCCAAGCTCGGCCTGGACCACCTGGATCTGTACCTGATCCACTGGCCGCGCCCGGCCACCGGCAACTTCGTCGACACGTACAAGGCGTTCGAGAAGCTCCTCGCCGACGGCCGGGTCCGTGCCGTCGGCGTCTCCAACTTCCTGCCGGAGCACCTTGAGCGCCTGATCGGCGAGACGTCGGTCATCCCGGCGGTCAACCAGATCGAGCTGCACCCGCACCTCCAGCAGCACGCGGCCCGCGAGTACCACGCGGAGCAGGGCATCGCCACCGAGGCCTGGTCGCCGCTCGGCCAGGGCAAGGGCCTGCTGGAGGTCCCGGCGATCGTGGCCATCGCCCAGAAGCACGGCCGCACGCCCGCCCAGATCGTGCTGCGCTGGCACCTCCAGCTGGGCAACGTGGTGATCCCCAAGTCCGTGACGCCGTCCCGGATCAAGGAGAACATCGAGGTCTTCGACTTCACCCTGGACACCGAGGACCTGGCGGCGATCAGCGCGCTCAACGAGGACCGGCGGATCGGTCCGGACCCGGCCACGTTCGAAGGAGCCTGAGCGGCACCGGTCGGGCGGCCCGCATACGTCAGTTGGGCTGCCCGATCGGTCGTACGACGACCGTGTTGATGTCGACTCCCTCCGGCTGGCGGATCGCCCACACGACCGAGTCGGCGATCTGGTCCGCGGTGAGGAGATGGCCGGGCGGCAGACTGCCGTAGTTGTCCCAGAACGGGGTCTCCACGCGGCCGGGCGCGATCAGGGTCACGCCGACGCCCCACTCGGTGACCTGCCGCCGGGTGTTCTCGGCGAGCCCGGTCACGGCCCACTTCGTCGCCCCGTAGATATTGCCCGGCCCGGGCACGAACCCGGCGACACTCCCGACCAGGACGATCCGGCCCCGTGTCTCCTTCAGCGCGTCGATGGACGCGCGGATGAGCAGCGCGGGGCCGAGCACATTGGTCAGCACCATCTCCGTCCACCCGGCGGGATCGCCCTCGGCGACCGAATCGTGCGTGGCGAAACCGGCGTTGGCGACGACGGTGTCGAGCCGCCCGAACTCCTTGAGCGTGACCTCGACGGCCGCACGGATCTGGTCGTAGTCGCCCGCGTTGCCGGCGATCGTCAACAGGCCCTCAGGATCGCCGAGTTCCTCGGCAAAGCCGCGCAGGCGTGCCTCACCGCGGCCGGTGACGGCCACTCGCTGCCCGGCGCCGAGCAGCTGCCGGGCGACCGCGGCGCCTATGCCACTGCCACCGCCGGTGATGAGCGTGACCGGAGAGTCAGTCATGGTTTCCCCCTGTTCGTTGGTGAACTGCGGGGAGTCCATCACTTGGAGTGCTCTTGAAGTCAAGTGCTCTGTGCCCGGCGGCTGCTGAGCCGCGCCTCAGCCGGTCCGGACGGCCGTGTGGACCGTGCGGGCCGACAGGACGAACAGGTCCGGGCGGTGGTGCACGCTCGCCTTGTCGTCGGGGTCGACGAGGCGGTCGAGGGTGGCGCGGTCGGTGGCGTCGAGGCTGTCGCCGATGATCTCGCGGTGGCGGGAGAGGGTGGCGGCGGCGACGGTGCGTGCCCGGTCGGGGGCCGGGGCGGGCAGGTCGAGCAGGAAGCTGCGGGTGCCGGTGGGCTTCAGGCCGGCGGCGGTCATCAGGGCCGGCCAGTCCTCGGGCACCGCCACACTCCCCGGCAGCGCCGCCCGCATCTGCGTGAACCACTCCTCCTGCACGGCGTCGAGGCGCGCCTGCAGGCCCGGGCGCCCGATCCCGATGTCGCGCGGCAGGAAGCGCGTGGGCAGGCCGCCCTCCACCAGCGCGAGCGTGCCGCCGAACGT
Organism: Streptomyces sp. DG2A-72; assembly: GCF_030499575.1. Classification (NCBI taxonomy): domain Bacteria; kingdom Bacillati; phylum Actinomycetota; class Actinomycetes; order Kitasatosporales; family Streptomycetaceae; genus Streptomyces; species Streptomyces sp. DG2A-72. Next base: position 8,784,206 of record NZ_JASTLC010000001.1, on the reverse strand, counting down.
CAGCCGTTCGCCGTAGGCCGCGATCGCGGCGCGCTGGTCGCCGAGGTGGTGCAGGCTGTGGCTGGCCCAGATCAGATCGGCCGGGTAGTCCAAGTCGGTCATGATGTCCGGCAGTTCACCGGCGAGCGTGCCGAAGCGGTCCGCGACGCCGAGCCGCTTCGCCCGCGCGCGGGCCCGCTCCAGCAGCGGTTCGGAGCCGTCGACGGCGACGACCCGGGCGCCGGGGAAGGCGTCGGCGAGCAGACAGGAGACGACGCCGGGCCCGCTGCCCGCGTCGACGATCAGCCCCGGCTCGGTCTGTTTCTTGCCGAGCCAGGCGAGCGCGCGCTCGTGCAGGGGCGTGTACAGCTCCGCCTGTGCCTCCAGCAGCGGGGCCATCTCAGCCCAGTCGATGTCGGTGTGATCGTGCTGGTGACGGTGGTCGTGCTGGTGCTGATGCTGGTGCTGGTGGTCGTGCGCCATGGTGGTCAGCCTCTCGTCCGCGTACGGCCAGCGTGCGCCGACGCACCGCGAACAGGCAATCGCAGTTGCCGCCGCAGCAAAAACCACGGCGCCGAAAATCGGATGCGCCGCCTGCCGCCGGTCGCCCAGGATGGCCCCATGGACGACGTGATGGTGGAACGGTTCCTCGAAGACGGGTTCGTGAAGATCGAGGGCGCCTTCCCGCCGCGCGTCGCCGAGCACTGCGCACGGCTGCTGTGGCGGGAGACCGGGTACGACCCGGAGGATCCGGGCACCTGGAAGGACCCGGTGCACTGGGTATACGACATGGCACAGGGCCCCTTCGCGGCCGCCGCCAACTCCCCCGCCCTGCACGAGGCGTTCGACCTGCTGGTGGGTGAGGACCGCTGGCAGTCGCGCTACTCGCTGGGCAGCTTCCCGCTGCGGTTCCCGCACGAGGAGGAACCGGACGACGCGGGCTGGCACATCGAAGGCAGCTACGTCCCCGAGGGCGCCGAGCACCCCCACACGAACCTGCGCTCGAAGGACCGCGCGCTGCTGATGCTGTTCCTGTTCAGCGAGGTCACCGAGGGCAACGCCCCGACCCGCATCCGGGTCGGCTCACATCTCGACGTACCGCCGGTCCTGGCGCCGTACGGCGAGACGGGCGCCTCCTACCTGGAGCTCGGCCCGAAGGTCGCCGAAGCCTCCGCACACCGCCCGCTCGCCCACGCCACCGGCAGCCCCGGCGACGTCTACCTCTGCCACCCCTTCCTCGTCCACGCCGCCCAGCCCCACCACGGCACCCGCCCCCGCTTCATGGCCCAGCCACCCCTGCACACGGCGAAGCCGATCGAACTGGAGCGGCCCGACGCCGACTACTCGGCAGTGGAGTTCGCAATCCGCCGGGGCCTGGCCAGAGAGAACTGACCAACCCCGGCGGACTACCGCGCCCCCGAAGGGGCGCGGGGCTGTATCTATATGCGGCTCCGCCGCGCGGGCGCGACCAGCCACGGACGACCCGCAGCCGCAGTCATAGCACTACGACAACGGCGGGTACGCGTTCTGCATCAGCTGCTGGAACTGGGCGGAGAACCAGTGCCCGGAGATCGGTGCGTCGGGCAGCGCGCCGGACATGTTGTAGCCGTTGCGCGGGTTGCCCTCGTACGTCGGGTCGCACATCCGGTCGAAACCCTTGCCCTCGGGGTTTTCGATGAACTCGCTCGAACCGTCGGACTCCCCCGGCGGCTTCATCCACACATACGCGTCGATCCCGGCGGCCGGGTTGACCTGCGGACGCTCACCGAGGCCGGCGCCGGACTGGTTGCACCAGTTGCCGACGTGGATGCGACGGTCGTAGCGGCCACCGTCGACGTACGTGTCGACGCTGGTCGTCGGACCGGGACCGGCGGGCCGGGCGGAGCCGCCCCAGCCGTTGCGGGACGTGTCGATCAGCATGCCGATACCCGAGTTGAAGCCGGCCGAGACCAGCTGAGTGCGGAAGGCCTGGGCGAAGGACAGCTCGTCGACGTACCGGTTCCAGTCGACCCAGTCGGACTCGCGGACGGACTTGCCGGCCACGTTGTCGTTGATGGTGAAGTTGTTCTCCTTCAGGGCGCTGTAGTTGGCCGTGTTGGTGATGAAGCCGTGGACGTCGTTGACCGTGGCGCCCTCGGCCGACGCCGCCTCCCTGAAGAGCTGGGCGGACGGCGCGAAGTTGTCGTCCCAGCCGATCCAGCCGTGGTGCCCTGCGTCCACGTAGTTGTAGACGTTGGGCACGTCACCGAGCTCGCTGAGCGCGTAGCCGACGCCCTTGACGTAGTTGCCGTTGGCCTTCATCACATCGCACTCCGGGGTGGCCGTCTCGCGGCTTCCGGTGTTGGTGACGAGGTTGGGCAGCGAGTCGATCTCGACGGTGGTGACGATCCGCAGCGCGGCGTACTTCGGGTCGGCGAGGATCGCGGCGATCGGGTCGATGTACTCGGTCTTGTAGCGGCCGATCTCCGTCGGGCCGAGCTCACCGTTGGAGGCGAGGGCCGCGCAGTCGCGTCCGGGCAGGTTGTAGATCACCAGCTGGACGACGAGCTCGCCGCTGCCCTTCTGCGTCAGGGCCTCGTCGAGGTGGGCGCGCAGACCCATCTTGCCGCCTGCTCCGTTGATGGCGGCGATCCGGTCGAGCCACACACCGGTCGGCTGGTTGGAGATCCGGCTGCCGCCCGGCTCGGCGGCGGCGTTCGCGGACCACTCCGGGTTCACATACACCTTGGCGCCGGAGTACGGGTTGTCGACCTTCGGTCCGGTCGGGCCCGTGGGGCCGCCACCGTCGTCGACGTTGCAGGTCACGCCGTCGAGGGTGAAGCTCGTCGGCAGCGCGTTGCTCCCGCTGTACGAGGCGTTGAAGCCGAAGCTGATCGAACCGCCGGCCGCCAGCGTCCCGTTGTAGGACTCGTTGGCGGCGGTGACGGCGGCCCCGCTCTGGCTGAACTTCGCGTTCCAGCCGTTGGTGATCTTCTGGTTTCCGGCGTACGACCACTTGACCGCCCAGGCGGACTTGGCGGCGCCGTTGTTGGTGACCGTCACGGCGGTGGTGAAGCCGGTGTCCCACTGGTTCTGCACCTTGTAGTCGACGGTGCAGGGGACGGCGGCGGCCTCCATGCCGCCGGTATCGACGGCGAACGCCGTCCCGGAGGCTCCGGCGACCAGCGCCAGGGCGGCGAGCATCGCTGTTCTGGTACGACTCATGAGTGCGGGTTTCCCTCTCGGTCGGAGATAGGAGGTGTTATCCGTTGAGGGCGCGCAAGTGATCACGCATCAGCGCCGGACCGGAGCTGCGCTTCCACGTGTTCGAGGTCCAGGTTCCGCGCGCCGGTGCCCCGGACGGCGTCGACGAGGTCCTGCGCACCGGCGACCTCGTAGCCGACACGCCAACTGCCCACCGCAGCCGTGTTGTTGGTGCACGCGGGCGATAAGCCGAGTAAAAGTCCTGAACGCGGGGGGTTTCGCATGAGCGAGTCCTTGCAGTTCGGGCGCGTCGGACGGACGCGTCGACTGATGGAGCCGCTCCCACTGTGTGATGGAAGGTAGCGCCAAGTAACGGTAAAGAACAGAGGATGCGCTTGACTTTTCCTCAACTGAATCCATCGAATCTTTTCGACTCTTCAAGCACCTTGACCCCCTAGACGCCCATCCCCACTATGGGAGCGCTCCCACTGGTTCAAGCCTTGACTTTCCCGAGCCGCAAGGAGGAACCAGCACATGCCCCCCAAAAGGAGACGCCGCACCGCGCGGCGGTTATGGACCGCCGTCGTGGCGGCCCTCGCACTCCCTTTCACGATGCTGTCGACAGGATCAACACCCGCCCAGGCGGCGGCACTTCAGTGCAGCGTCGACTACAAGACCAACGACTGGGGCTCCGGCTTCACCGCGGACCTGACGATCACCAACCGCGGCACGGATCCGATCAGCGGCTGGACCCTGACGTATGCGTACTCGGGCAACCAGAAGCTGACCAACGGCTGGAACGGCACCTGGTCCCAGTCCGGCCGGACGGTCACCGTGCAGAGCGCCTCGTACAACGCGACGATCGCGGCGGGAGCCGCCGCCTCGACCGGCGCGCAGTTCACCTACAGCGGCACCAACACGGCGCCCACGAACTTCGCGATCAACGGCACGCCCTGCACAGGCGCACATCAGCCGCCGATCACCGTGCTGACCAGCCCGACCGCGGGCGCCGTCTACTCGCAGGGTGACGCCGTCCCGCTGGCGGCCACCGCAGCGGCGGCCGACGACGCGACGATCAGCAAGGTCGAGTTCTACGACGACACCACGCTGCTAGGCACCGACACCAGCGCGCCGTACTCGCTCTCGGTCTCAAGTTTGACCGTGGGCAGTCATTCGCTGGTGGCGAAGGCGTACGACAGCCTGGGCGCGTCCGCGAGCTCCACGCCGGTCGGCATCACGGTCGCCTCGGGTCCCGCCGTGGTGGCCTCGACCAACCAACTGGCCGTCCAGCAGGGCAAGACGGGCACGTACCAGGTGAAACTGTCGACTCAGCCGTCCGCCGATGTGACCGTCACGACGGCCCGGACGGGCGGCAACTCGGGTCTGTCGGTGACCGGTGGGGCGTCCCTCACCTTCACTCCGTCGAACTGGAACACCGCGCAGTCGGTGACGGTGACGGCGGACTCGTCGGGCACGGGCTCGGCGACGTTCGAGTCGTCCGCCACCGGGCATGCGAAGGCCGCTGTCACGGTCACGCAGATCGCGGCGACGAAGCAGTACGACGCCCGCTTCCTGGAGCTCTACGGCAAGATCACCAACCCGGCGAACGGCTACTTCTCCCCCGAGGGCATCCCGTACCACTCGGTCGAGACGCTGATCGTCGAGGCGCCGGACCACGGCCATGAGACCACGTCGGAGGCGTACAGCTATCTGCTGTTGCTCCAGGCCATGTACGGCAAGGTGACCGGCGACTGGTCGAAGTTCAACGGCGCCTGGGAAATCATGGAGAAGTACATGATCCCCACCCATGCCGACCAGCCGACCAACTCCTTCTACAACGCGTCGAAGCCGGCGACCTACGCGCCCGAGCTGGACACTCCGAACGAGTACCCGGCCCGGCTCGACCCGTCGGTCTCCGTCGGCTCCGACCCGATCGCGGCCGAGCTGAAGAGCGCGTACGGCACGGACGACGTGTACGGCATGCACTGGCTGCAGGACGTCGACAACGTCTACGGCTTCGGCAACTCGCCCGGCAAGTGCGAGGCGGGGCCGTCGGACACCGGTCCGTCGTACATCAACACCTTCCAGCGCGGTGCGCAGGAGTCGGTGTGGGAGACGGTGCCGCAGCCGACCTGTGACGCGTTCAAGTACGGCGGCCCGAACGGGTACTTGGACCTGTTCACCGGCGACTCGTCCTACGCCAAGCAGTGGAAGTTCACCAACGCCCCCGACGCCGACGCACGTGCGGTGCAGGCGGCGTACTGGGCGGACATCTGGGCCGAGGAGCAGGGCAAGGGCTCGGACGTCTCGGCGACCGTCGGCAAGGCGGCGAAGATGGGCGACTATCTGCGCTACGCCATGTACGACAAGTACTTCAAGAAAGTCGGCAACTGTGTCGGGCCCTCGTCCTGCCCGGCCGGTACCGGCAAGGACTCCTCGCACTACCTGCTGTCCTGGTACTACGCGTGGGGCGGCGCCACCGACACCTCCGCCGGCTGGTCCTGGCGCATCGGCTCCAGCCATGCGCACGGCGGCTACCAGAATCCCCTCGCCGCGTATGCGCTCAGCAGTTACGCCGACCTGAAGCCCAAGTCTGCGACGGGCCAGCAGGACTGGGCCACCTCGCTCGACCGGCAGCTGGAGTTCTACCGCTGGCTGCAGTCGTCCGAGGGCGCGATCGCGGGTGGCGCGACCAACAGCTGGGCGGGCCGGTACGCGACTCCGCCGGCCGGGAAGTCGACGTTCTACGGCATGTACTACGACCAGCAGCCCGTCTACCACGACCCGCCGTCCAACCAGTGGTTCGGCTTCCAGGCGTGGTCGATGGAGCGGGTCGCCGAGTACTACCAGCAGACGGGGAACGCGGAGGCCAAGGCGGTCCTCGACAAGTGGGTCGACTGGGCGCTGTCCGAGACGACCGTCAATCCCGACGGCACGTACCAGATTCCGTCGACGCTTCAGTGGTCGGGCCAGCCCGACACGTGGAACCCGTCAAGTCCGGGCGCCAACAACGGACTTCATGTCACCGTCGCCGACTACACGAACGATGTCGGCGTGGCCGCCGCGTACACCAAGACCTTGACGTACTACGCGGACCGCTCCGGTGACACGGAGGCCGCGGCGACGGCGAAGGCTCTGCTCGACGGCATGTGGGGCAACCATCAGGACGCGCTGGGCATCGCCGTCCCGGAGACCCGCGCGGACTACAGCCGGTTCGACGACGGAGTGTACGTCCCGTCCGGCTGGAGCGGCACCATGCCGAACGGTGACGTGATCAACTCGTCGTCGACCTTCGACTCGATCCGCTCGTTCTACGAAGACGACCCGGCCTGGTCGAAGATCGAGGCGTATCTGGCGGGCGGGGCCGCGCCCTCCTTCACGTACCACCGGTTCTGGGCCCAGGCGGACATCGCCCTGGCCATGGGCTCGTACGCGGAGCTTCTCGAATAGTCCCCGCCGGGCGCTCCGCGGGTTGAGCCGTGTTCGGCTGCCGGTCCGCTGTGGCTGGTCGTGCAGTTCCCCGCGCCCCTGCCGGGGCGCGGTAGCACCGCTCTTCTCCGGAACCGCTTAAAAGCTCCGCGTGCGTGGTCTCGTCACCTGACGGCGAGACCGACCGGCCGGGCGGCCCTCTCTCGCAATGAGGGCCGCCCGGCAACTCTCGTACTGGATGGAAAGCGCTTACCGACCGCTCCCCCCACCAGGAAAGGACCCCCCGTGCGAAGAACCCGCATCCTCACGGCCGTCCTGGCCCTAGCAGCCGGTCTCCTCGCCGGCACCCCGCCCGCACTCGCTTCCGACGCCATCGCCGCGAAGAAGGTGTCGATCGCCGCCGACAGCTACACCTGGAAGAACGCGCGCATCGACGGCGGCGGCTTCGTCCCCGGCATCGTCTTCAACCGCGCCGAGAAGAACCTCGCCTACGCCCGTACCGACATCGGCGGTGCCTACCGCTGGCAGGAGTCGACGAAGACCTGGACGCCGCTGCTGGACTCGGTCGGCTGGGACGACTGGGGGCACACGGGCGTCGTCAGTCTGGCCTCCGACGCCGTCGACCCGGACAGGGTGTACGCGGCGGTCGGGACGTACACCAACAGCTGGGACCCGGGGAACGGGGCGGTGCTGCGCTCCGCCGACCGGGGCGCCAGCTGGCAGAAGGCCGAGCTGCCGTTCAAGCTGGGCGGGAACATGCCGGGCCGGGGCATGGGTGAGCGGCTTGCCGTCGACCCGAACAGGAACAGCGTGCTGTATCTGGGGGCGCCCAGCGGCAAGGGGCTGTGGCGGTCGACGGACTCCGGTGCCACCTGGTCGCAGGTGACCAACTTCCCCAACGTCGGCAACTACGCGCAGGATCCGAGCGACACGAGCGGCTACGCCTCCGACAATCAGGGCATCGTCTGGGTCACGTTCGACGAGTCGACCGGTACGGCGGGCAGCGCCACACGGACGATCTACGTCGGGGTCGCCGACAAGGACAACGCGGTGTACCGCTCGACGGACGCGGGGGCGACCTGGTCCCGTGTCGCCGGGCAGCCGACCGGTTATCTGGCCCACAAGGGCGTGCTGGACGCGACGAACGGCTATCTGTACCTCGCCTACAGCGACAAGGGCGGTCCGTACGACGGTGGCAAGGGCCGGCTGTGGCGGTATGCGACCGCGACCGGTACCTGGACGGACATCAGCCCGGTGACGGAGGCCGACACGTACTACGGCTTCAGCGGTCTCACCGTCGACCGGCAACGGCCCGGCACGGTGATGGCGACGGGGTACAGCTCCTGGTGGCCGGACACCCAGATCTTCCGCTCGACGGACAGCGGCTCCACCTGGACGAAGGCCTGGGACTACACCTCGTACCCCAACCGCTCGAACCGCTACACGATGGACGTCTCCTCGTCGCCCTGGCTGATCTGGGGCGCGAATCCGGCGCCGCCCGAACAGACCCCGAAACTCGGCTGGATGACGGAGTCGCTGGAGATCGACCCGTTCGACTCGAACCGGATGATGTACGGGACGGGTGCGACGATCTACGGCACCGAGGACCTGTCGAAGTGGGACAGCGGAGGCCAGTTCACCATCAAGCCGATGGTGCGGGGCCTGGAGGAGACGGCCGTCCTGGACCTCGCGTCGCCGCCCTCGGGCGCTCCCCTGCTCAGCGCGCTCGGCGACATAGGCGGCTTCCGGCACACGGATCTCACCAAGGTCCCGCCGATGATGTACACCTCCCCGAACTTCACCTCGACGACCAGCCTGGACTTCGCGGAGAGCAACCCGAACACCGTGGTCCGCGCCGGCAATCTGGACTCGGGACCGCATATCGCGTTCTCGACGGACAACGGCGCCAACTGGTTCGCGGGAACGGACCCTTCGGGCGTCAGCGGTGGCGGCACAGTCGCTGCGGCGGCCGACGGCAGCCGGTTCGTGTGGAGTCCGCAGGGCACGGGGGTCCACTACGCGAGGGGCTTCGGCACGTCCTGGTCGGCGTCGAGCGGCATCCCGGCGGGCGCGATCGTCGAGTCCGACCGGGTCGACCCGATGACCTTCTACGGCTTCAAGTCCGGGAAGTTCTACGTCAGTACGGACGGCGGCGCGACCTTCTCCGCGTCGGCAGCGACCGGACTCCCCTCCGGCGACACCGTCCGCTTCAAGGCGCTGCCCGGCACGAAGGGGGACGTATGGCTGGCGGGCGGCGCGAGCGACGGCGCGTACGGCCTGTGGCACTCCACCGACTCCGGCGCCACCTTCACCAAGCTGTCCGACGTCGAGCAGGCCGACACCATCGGCTTCGGCAAGGCGGCGCCCGGAGCGACGTACCAGACGCTCTACACCAGCGCGAAGATCGGCGGCGTACGCGGCATCTTCCGCTCCACCGACCGCGGCGCGACCTGGACCCGCATCAACGACGACGCCCATCAGTGGGGTTGGACGGGTGCGGCGATCACCGGTGACCCTCGGGTGTACGGCCGGGTGTACGTGGCGACGAACGGCCGCGGCGTCATCTACGGCGACACCGCCGACAGCGGCGGCACCGGCCCGACGCCCACACCGACGGGCGCCTGCGCCGTCACCTACAAGGTGACCAACGAGTGGTCGGGCGGCTTCCAGGCGGACGTCCAGCTGAGCAACACCGGGACGAGTGCCTGGTCGGGCTGGTCGCTCAACTGGACCTTCCCGAACGGCCAGACCATCGCCCAGCTCTGGAACGCCGATCACACGCAGTCGGGTTCAGCGGTGACGGCGAAGAACCTGGGCTGGAACGGCACCGTGGCGGCGGGCTCGTCCGTGAGCTTCGGGTTCACGGGGAGCTGGTCGGGAGCGAACGCGAAGCCGATCGCGTTCAAGCTGGGTGAGCAGACCTGCACGGTGCGGTGACGGCCGGGCTCCCGGGCCGGATCACCGGCCCGGGAGCTGACCTACCAATGTCCGAAGACGGCCTACCTGTACCTGACCCACCAAACTATGAAGGAGATGAGGGCGGTACCGGCCGCCGAGCTGGCTCCTCGCAGGCCGTGGCCTGCGACAGTCCGTCCCCAGCTGTTCCAATGTTTACGCGCGACCTTCGTGACAGTTCCGCCAGAAGAATCGCTAGACTTACGCTCCATAGGGTGCCCTTCGTGATCGTGAGGGAGCGCTCTTCCAGGGGAGCCCCGGGCCGGATGCTTGCCGGCAAGGCCCAGGGGCTCCTTTTCTCAGGACGCCATACACATCCCCCTCTTCGGCTGATGACGTCGGAAAACACACCTTGTTGAAGCAAAGGTGTGTCGCCCATGATGTGCAAGCGGCATCGTTGGCTCGCACAGGGGGTGGATGTGGAGTTCCAGAGCGTCGGCCGATGGCAGAAGAGCTCCTACTCCGGGGCCGGCGAAGCCTGCGTGGAGATACTCCGAGACGCCGCGATAGCCGTCAGGGATTCGAAAAGTCCCGACCGCAGACATCTCACCTACGCAACGGTGTCGTGGGCGGCGTTCATACGAGCCGTACATCATCACCCCAACTACGCGAAGGCCTGCGCGACGTCCGACGCCAGCGAGTGCTCCAGCTTCCAAAAGGCATCCAAATAGTCCGACGGACTCTGCTGACCGGACTTGGGCGTCTTCTCACTCAGCAACTCTTCCGTCTCGGGCTTCTCCAAATACGTCACCAAGTCGTCGCTGTCCGGGAATTCGAAGATGACATAAGGGCTCCGGAACAACGGATAGATGCCGGCTCGAAAAGGCACGTACAGGACCGTCACGTTCGGCCGCTCATTCACCCTGACCAGCGCCTCGTGCTGATGCCTCATGATCGTGTCGGAGCCGACCTGCCGGCGGAGCGCCGCCTCGTCCAGAATGAAGTAGAGCTGCGCGTCCGTGTCCAGCACCTTCTGGCGCTTCAGCCGCAACTCGACCCGCATCTCGCGGGTTGCCTCGCGGACGCCGAACGCCTCGAAGAGGGCGTCGGCGTATTCCTCGGTCTGGAGAAGACCCGGAACGACGTTCCGGGAGAAATCCCTGATGATGGACGCCGACTCCTCATAGGCCAAGTAGGCCTCGAACTCGGGTGACATGATCTCTCGGTAGCTGGCGTACCAGGAGGGCTGGCGGGCCACCTTCGCCAGCTCGATCAGCTGCTCTGCCTCTTCTCCGGCGATCTCGTACTTCGCCAGCAGCACCATGGTGTCCGGCACACTCACCGGCTTGGTCCCGCCTTCGAGCCTGATCACCTTCGACGGCGACCAGCCGAACGCCTCCGCCACCTGCTGCTGGGTGAGGCCGGAGTCCTCGCGCCCCTTCCGCAGCCGCCGAGCCAGCCGCTGCCTCGAGTACATGGGGTTTTCGGCCATGACACACCACTCCTTCGGTTTCACTTTGGATGGACCTGATGTGCATGCATACCTCCTCGGCCGCCCCTTGATGCCTCATGTCGGCGGGCGCTAACCCAAGAAGCCTTACTCACCCTTGCCTTACCTCACTTGAGGATGAGTCACCGTGCTTCATAGCACACCGTGCCATCCCACGACGGAAACTGGCAAGACACGACGTCAGGTGATCAGTGCAGGTGAGGGAGGAGTGACGGCCGATCAGAATTGGCTTTACTGAGGTGCCGCTCTTCCCTGCTTCAGCCCACGACGGAGGCGGCTGCCCGCCGATGCGGAAAGCCGCCTGGAATCACTCGTCAGGGCTACAAGCCGGGACGGGTCATGGGGTGTAGACGGTCGGCCTGGGCGCCGTCGGCATCCCGTTGCCGATGAAGAAGCTCGGGTGCGGGGGCTGGTTGTAGCCGGTGTTCTGCCACGCGATGCCCGTGCGGTACATCGGGTCGTGCAGGAGGGTCGTGATCTTCGTGCTGGTCTCGACCGGGGTCGAGTAGATGCGCAGGGCCGTGTTGTTGGTGGGCTGGCACTTCAGGACGCGGTCGAGGTCGCCGTCGAGGTCGCCGACGGAGGCGTCGTTGGCCTCGTAGGTGTACGCGACGCCGTCGGGTGTGGTGCCGCCCGCGGGCGGGGAGATGGGGACGTCCTTGTAGCCGGCGCGGAACTGGATCGCGTGGACCGAGTCGGCCTGGTCGGGCGCGCCGGAGTGGAAGTAGTTGGTGGAGCCGGTGATCGGGGTCGCGTGGACCTTGGTACCGGCGCGGTAGACGTTGGAGGAGACGTCGCCCGGGTCGGTGCCCAGCCAGCGCCAGCTGACCAGGTTGCCGCTGCTGGGCGGCGACGAGCGCGGCCGTGGCGCCCAGCGCGGAGAGGACGACCCTTCGTCTGCGGTGCTTGTGCGGGTGCTGCACGAGACGTACCTCCTGGAGGACGGACGGGTTCCGGCCTCTCAGTGGTCGCCGTGCACCTCGAAGTTGCCGTATCTTGCGGCCAGTTCGGCGGTCGTCCGCGCGATCTTCGCCCGTAGCTCGGGCGGCTCCAGCACCTCGATGTCCGTGCCCAGGCGCAGGAACTCGCCCGCCGCGTGGTCGACGGACTCGATGGGGACGGTGGCCCGGATCCAACCGGTCTCGTCCGTACGGCCGTTCGTCGCCACCGCGCTGGCGAGCGGGCCGGAGAGCGTCGCCGACGGCGCCAGGCGCACCACCGCTTCCGCCCGGTACAGCCGGTCGTGGAAGTCCCTCTGGTACGCCTCCCAGTAGGCGGCGAGATCGAAGTCGCCGGGACGTGTGAACTCCTCGTCCGACGCGGTGAGTTCGAGGATCTGGTCGACCCGGAAGGTGCGCGGCCCGGGACCGGCGACCACATACCAGCGGCCCGCCTTGAGGACCAGTCCGTACGGTTCCAGGCGGCGCTCCACGTCGGTGGGCTCGCGCCAGCGCCGGTAGACGACGTGCAGCACCCGGCTGTTCCACACGGCGTCGGCGACCGCCGGGAGATACGGGGCCTGCTCGCCGTCCGCGTACCAGCCGGGGGCGTCGAGGTGGAAACGGCCGCTGATCCGGTCGGCGTGGGCCCGCAGCTCCGCTGGCAGTGCGGCGCGGACCTTGAGCTGGGCGGCGGCGAGTACGGAGCCGAGGCCCAGCTCGGCGGCGGGTCCCGGGATCCCGGCGAGGAACAGCGCCTCGGCCTCGTCGGCGGTCAGGCCGGTGAGGCGAGTGCGGTAGCCGTCCAGCAGCCGATAGCCGCCGTCGTGGCCCGCGTCGCCGTACAGCGGGACACCGGCCGCGCTCAGCGCCTCCACGTCCCGGTAGACCGTGCGGACGGAGACCTCCAGCTCCTCCGCGAGCTGGGCGGCGGTCATCCGGCCCCGGGTCTGGAGGAGCAGCAGGATCGAGACGAGTCGGCTGGACTTCACTGACACAGGATGTCAGTGAAGCGGTCCTAGCGTCCTGCCATGAGCTTCACCGAGAAACTGCTGACCGTGCCGCCGCCGATCGAGGTGGCCGGGCGGCACATCAAGCGCTACCACGTCACCGCCGACCCGGCGGGCATCGCACCCGACGTCGAGAAGGCGGCGTACGCGATCCTGCCGGAGCTGCTGCCGGAGCCGGACGGCACTGCGCCGGCGACGTTCGTCGTGCTGCACCGGGGCGGTGACGACGGCGCGTATCTGAACGCGTACAGCTGGGTGTGGGACAACGTCCTGCACTTCCGCGGCGCCTCGGCGGGCCAGCCAATGCTCGGCTGCCCGGACAACGATCCCACGCACTTCATCACGCCGGACAAGCCGTGGATCGGCTGCGTCTGGGAGCTGCCGCCGATCCTGCACGAACGGGACGCCTGGGTACGGCACATGCTCGCGCCCGAACTGCCCGACCTGGACGCCTACTTGGCGGACACCCTGCCCGCCGGAACGACTGGAGACCGCTCATGAGCAGCCCGCACGACTTCGACTTCTTCCACGGCTCGTGGGCGGTGGTCAACCGCCGCCGCACCGACTTCCTCGACCCGGACAGCGACTGGGTGGAGTTCCCGGCCGTCAACCGCTGCTGGCCCCTGTTCGACGGCGCGGCGAACATCGACGAGATCGACATGCCGTATCTGGGCTCCAAGGGGCTGACGCTGCGGCTGTTCGACGTCGAGACGAAGACCTGGTCGCTGAACTGGTCCTCCAGCAGCACCGGCAAGCTGTTCCCGCCGGTGTTCGGGCGGTTCGAGGGCGACCGCGGCGAGTTCTACGGCGACGACACCCACGATGGGAAGGACGTCCGGGTCCGGTTCGTCTGGTCGGGGATGTCTCAGACCGCGGCCCGCTGGGAACAGGCGTTCTCCATGGACGACGGGGTGACCTGGCTGACCAACTGGATCATGGAGTTCAGTCGTCGGGCGGCTTCCTGAAGGCCCGGAGGGAGAACACGGGGTCGGGGCGCGGCCGGTCCTGGTCGGGGAGCGTCGCCAGCAGCTCGGCGAACCGTTCGGTGCGCGGCTCGCCGGGCGGCAGCTGGGTGAACCAGCCGCGCCGCAGGTCGGCGGCGGTCCGCCGGGGGCTGCGGCCCTGACCCACGCCCGGGAAGCGGGCCTTCCCGGCGAGAAGCAGTCCCTGCTCGGCGGCGTACGACTCCACGGCCGCCGCCGCGTCCCGGGCGGGGCGGCGTGGACGCGGGGCGAGCACGGCATCGATGTCACTGCCCACGTCGTGCGCGGCGGCCTTGTCGACGGTGGTGACGTACACACCGCCCGGCAGCAGCACCCGGGCGCATTCGGCGACGGCGGCACGCACGTCGTCGGGTTCGTCGAGCAGATGCAGCAGCCACACGCTGGTCATGGCGTCGAACGCCCGGTCCGGGAACGGCAGCCGCCGGCTGTCCGCGAGCACGACCGCGCCGGGCAGGCGGCCGGCAGCCATCCGGGCCATCCCGTACGTCAGATCCGCGCCCGTGACCCGCAGACCGGGCCGGGCCGCCGCGAGCCGCCGGGTCACGATGCCGGTGCCGCAGGCCACGTCGAGGAGGCGGCCGGTCACGCCGGGCAGCAGGCCCAGGACGGCGTCGGCAGCCGCGGCGGCCCGGGGTTCGCCGCCGCGTGTGACGTCGTAGGCGTCGGCTTCCTTGTCGTAGTCCAGCACCGCGTCACTTCGCCCCGTGGCCCGGCGCCAGCTCCTCCACCCGGCGGGCCAGCTTGAAGTCCCGCTCGGTCACCGCACCCACGGTGTGCGTGTTCACGCTCAGTGACAGGGTGTTGTAGCCGAGGGTGAGGTCTGAGTGGTGGTCGAGCTCTTCCTGGACCTGGGCGATGTGGACGACCATCGCGGTGGCCGCGAGGTGTGAGCGCAGCCGGTAGGAGCGGGCGATACGGTCCCCGTCCAGGGACCAGCCCGGCAGCTCCGCCAGCCGCTCCTCGATCTCCTTCTGCGACAGCGGTTCGAGGGGCATGGCCTCGCTCCTTCCAAGGTGTCGCGGTTCTTCTTCAGCGTGCCACAGCCGCACACTTGACGCCCTGGTCAGACAGGTGCCCGGAGATCTGTTCCGGACACATTTGCGCGCCCCTGGACTACGGTCGTCGTATGACCACTCCCGCGTCCGGCGCCGCCGCACTCCACGCCGACGAAGGCGTCGGCCCCCTGCTGCGGTCCTGGCGGGAGCGTGGGCGGGTCAGCCAGCTGGAGCTGGCGCTGCGGGCCGACTCCTCCGCCCGGCACATCAGCTTCATCGAGACGGGCCGCTCCCGGCCGAGCGAGGAGATGGTGCTGCGGCTGGCCGAGCATCTCGACGTGCCCGTGCGGGAGCGCAACGCCCTGCTCCTGGCGGCCGGTTACGCCCCGCGCTACCGGGAGACCCCGCTGGACGACCCGGCGCTGGAGACGCTGCGCGAGGGAATCGAGCAGCTGATCCAGGGCTACGAGCCCTACCCCGCCCTCGTGGTGGACGCGACGTACAACGTCGTGGCCGCCAACCGGGGCATCCTGGCTCTGCTCGACGGCCTGCCCGAGTCGCTGCTCGTGCCGCCGCTCAACGCGATGCGGCTGACCCTCCACCCGGAGGGCCTCGCGCCCCGGATTCACAATCTGCGGGAGTGGCGCGGCCATCTGCTCGCCCAGATGGAACGGCAGATCGCGCTGCAACGCTCCGAAAAGCTGCGGGAGTTGTACGAGGAGGTCGCCGCGTACCAGGTGCGGGAGACGGCAGAGGAACCGGCCGAGCCCGTCCCGTACTTCGCGCTCCCGATGCGCATCGAGCACGACGGCCGGGTGCTGTCCTTCATCTCCTCCATCTCCACCTTCAACACCCCGATGGACGTGACCGTCGCCGAGCTGGCCATCGAGACCCTGCTCCCGGCCGACCCGGCGACACTCAAGTACCTTCAGTCGCAGCTGCCTTGACGCGCCCTCCGGGGAAGCGCCCCGTGGTGAGACTCACCACCGTTCCTGTCCGACACGCACCCGAACATGACACACTGCTCCCGAACTTCGGCACGTAGGGGAGGCGTGGCGTGAGCGAGCGGCGACCCGCGCCCACCGTCGGCCAGGTGGTGCTCGGCAAGCGGCTGCAGGAGCTGCGCGAGGCGGCCGGCCTCAAGCGCGAGGAGGCCGCACAGGTCCTGCGCGTGGCCCCCGCGACCGTGCGGCGCATGGAAATGGCCGATGTCGCGCTGAAGATCCCGTACGTCCAGCTGCTGCTCAGCGCGTACGGCGTGCCCGAGGAGGAGGCGGCGGCGTTCGTCTCGCTCGCCGAGGAGGCCAACCAGCCGGGCTGGTGGCAACGGTTCCACGATGTGCTGCCGGACTGGTTCAGCCTGTACGTGAGCCTGGAGGGCGCCGCCCGGATCATCCGCTCCTACGAGCCGCACTTCGTGCCCGGTCTGCTGCAGACGGAGGCGTATGCGCGGGCCGTGCTGGAGGCCGGGACGATCGGGCAGGCCGGTCCGGAGACCATCGAGCGGCATGTGTCGCTGCGCATGGCCCGGCAGCAGCTCCTGGAGCGCGACGACCGCCCCCACCTGTGGGTGATCATGGATGAGACGGTCCTGCTCCGTCCCGTGAGCGACGACGGCTCCGTGCTGCGCGACCAGATCGACAAGCTGCTGGAGTTCGCCGAGCGCGACCGCGTCACCCTCCAGGTCGCCGAGTTCAGGGCGGGCCCGCACCCGGGGACGTACGCGCCGTTCACGCTGTTCCGGTTCGCCGAGCCCGAGCTGCCCAACATGGTCTTCACCGAGTACCTGACCGGTGCGCTGTATCTCGACTCCCGCACGGAGGTCTCCACGCACCTGGAGGTGCTGGACCACATGACGGCGCGTGCCGCGTCCGCCGAGCAGACCAAGAAGATCCTGCGGGACCACCGCGTGGACTGCTGAGCCACCCCCGACCCGAAGTCGTAGGAGAAGACACCGCATGACCGGATCCGAGGCCGAGTTCGCCCGCATCGACACCAGCCGTCCGCATCCCGCCCGGGTCTACGACTGGTGGTTGGGCGGCAAGGACAACTACCCGGTGGACGAGGAGCTGGCCCGCAGGATCGCCGCCACGGACGAGGCGGCGGTGCGCTCGGCGCGCGCCAACCGCCGGTTCATGCACCGGGCCGTCCGCACCGTCACCGAGGCCGGGATGCGGCAGTTCCTGGACGTCGGCACGGGCATCCCCACCGAACCCAACCTCCACCAGGTGGCCCAGGAGGTCGCCCCGGAGGCGAAGGTCGTGTACGCGGACAACGACCCGATCGTTCTCAGACACGCCGAGGCGCTGCTGCACGGCACGCCCGAGGGCGCCACGAACTACGTGCACGCCGACTTCCGCGAGCCGGACACCATCCTGCGGCTGGCCGCGGAGTCCCTGGACTTCTCGCAGCCCGTCGCGCTGTCCTTGGTCGCGCTCACCCACTACCTGGACGAGGAGCCGGCCGGCGACGACGTCTACGGCCTGCTCAAGCGGTACGTCGCCGAGCTCGCCCCGGGCAGCTACCTGATCCTCTCCCAGGTCACCCCCGACCTGAGCCCGGAAGTGATCGCCAAGGTCGCCGATCACTTCCGCAAGAGTGGCACTCCGTTCCATCCACGGTCGCTCGCCGAGATCTCCCGCTTCTTCGACGGCCTGGAGCTGCTGGGTCCCGGCGTGATTCCGGCCACCGGGTGGCGGCCGGGGCCGGAGGACGTGGCGGCACAGGCGGAGGGCATCGTGCCCCTGTACGCGGGAGTCGCCCGTAAGGCCTGACCCGTACGGGCGCCGTGAACAGGTGCGCTCCCCTGCTCGCCCCTAGGTTTGAGGCCAGGGCAAGCAAGGGAGCGCATGTGACCGACACGCAGATGCCGCCCGCCGAGCCGGCCGCGTTCCTGCTGCGCACCGGGCGGTTTTTCCGCTCCGGCACGCCCTCCCCCGACCTGCACAGCTCCACGCACGGCGTGCACTGCACCGGCTCGTGCCGCTGGAAGGTGTACGTCAAGGACGGCATCATCACCTGGGAGAGTCAGCAGACCGACTGTCCGAGCGTCGGCCCCGACCGCCCCGAGTACGAGCCCCGCGGCTGCCCGCGGGGCGCCGCCTTCTCCTGGTACACCTACTCCCCCACCCGTGTGCGCTATCCGTACGTCCGCGGTGTGCTCCTGCAGATGTACCGGGAGGCGAAGGAACGCCTGCGGGACCCCGTCCTCGCCTGGGCCGACATCCAGCGGGACCCTGCGCGCCGCCGCCGCTACCAGCAGGCCCGCGGCAAGGGCGGCCTGGTCCGCGCCACCTGGGACGAGGCGGTCGAGATCGTCGCCGCCGCGCATGTCCACACCATCAAGGCGTACGGCCCCGACCGCGTCGCCGGCTTCTCCCCCATCCCGGCGATGTCGATGGTGTCGCACGCGGCGGGCGCCCGTTTCCACTCGCTGATCGGCGCCCCGATGCTGTCGTTCTACGACTGGTACGCGGACCTGCCCGTCGCCTCGCCGCAGGTCTTCGGCGACCAGACCGACGTACTGGAGTCGGGCGACTGGTGGGACGCCGCGTATCTGATGATGTGGGGCTCCAACGTCCCGGTGACCCGCACACACGACGCGCACTGGATGGCGGAGGCCCGTTACCGCGGCCAGAAGGTCGTGGCCGTCGCCCCCGACTACGCGGACAACGCGAAGTTCGCCGACGAGTGGCTGCATCCGCACCCCGGCACGGACGGCGCCCTAGCGCTCGCGATGGGCCACGTCATCCTCAGGGAGTTCTTCGTCGACCGCGAGACGCCGTTCTTCGCGGACTACGTAAGGAAGTTCACCGACCTGCCCTTCCTGGTGACCCTGACCGAACGGGACGGCGCCTACGTCCCGGGGAAGTTCCTGCGCGCCGCCGACCTGGGGCACGAGGGCGAGGGTGCGCAGTGGAAGACGGTCGTGCTGGACGCGGCGAGCGGACGCGCGGTCGTCCCCAACGGCTCGCTCGGCTTCCGCTGGACCGACTCCGGCAAGGGCCGCTGGAACCTCGAACTCGGGCCGATCGAGCCGCAGTTGAGCCTGTACGGCCATCAGGCGGCCGGAGGGGTGGCGGTGCTGCTGCCGCGCTTCGACACCGAGGGCGGCGAGCACGGACAGGGGCGCGGGGACGTCGTGCGCCGGGGAGTCCCGGCGACCCGGCTGGGCGGCGCCGACGGCCCCCTGGTCACCACGGTCTTCGACCTGCTCCTCGCCCAGTACGGCATCTTCCGCCATGGCCTGCCCGGCCGCTGGCCCGCCTCCTACGAGGACGCCGACGCGCCCTGCACGCCCGCCTGGCAGGAGGCGCACACGTCCGTCCCCGCGGCCAAGTGCGTGAAGATCGCCCGGGAGTTCGCGCGGACGGCCGAGCGGTCGAAGGGCCGCTGCATGATCCTGATGGGCGCGGGGACGAACCACTGGTTCCACTCCGAGACGATCTACCGCGCCTTCCTCGCCCTGCTCCAGCTCACCGGCTGCCAGGGCCGCAACGGCGGCGGCTGGGCGCACTACGTGGGCCAGGAGAAGTGCCGCCCGGTGACCGGCTGGGCGACGCTGGCCGCCGCCTCCGACTGGTCGCGTCCGCCGCGCCAGATGATCGGCACCGCGTACTGGTTCCTCAACACCGACCAGTGGCGCTACGACCGGTTCACGGCCGACGTGCTCGCCTCGCCGCTGGGTGAGGGCCGGTTCGCGGGGATGACCGGCGCGGACTGCCTTGCCCTGTCGGCGCGTTCGGGGTGGATGCCGTCGTATCCGACCTTCGACCGCAATCCGCTGGAGCTGGGCGGGGCGTTCGGCGATCCGGTGTCGCGGGTGGTGGCCGAACTCCGCGCCGGGACCCTGAAGTTCGCGTGCGAGAACCCGGACGCGCCGGAGAACTGGCCACGCGTGCTGACGCTGTGGCGGGCCAATCTGCTGGGCTCGTCGGCGAAGGGCGCCGAGTACTTCACCAAGCACCTCCTCGGCACGCAGTCGTCGCTGAGCGCGCGGGAGGCCGAGCCCGGCGAGCGCCCGAGGGACGTGACCTGGCGGGACGAGGCGCCCGAGGGCAAGCTCGACCTTCTGCTGTCGCTGGACTTCCGGCAGACCTCGTCGACGCTGCTGTCGGATGTCGTCCTGCCCGCCGCGACCTGGTACGAGAAGCACGACCTGTCCAGCACGGACATACACCCCTACGTGCACTCCTTCACCCCGGCCGTGGACCCGCCGTGGCAGGCGCGCACGGACTTCGACACGTTCAAGGCACTGGCCGAGCGGCTGAGCGAGTTGGCCGTCGGCCATCTCGGGGTGCGCAAGGACCTGGTCGCGTCGCCCCTCCAGCACGACACGCCGGGCGAGATCGCCCAGCCGGGCGGGGTCGTGAGGGACTGGAAGCGCGGGGAGTGCGACCCCGTGCCCGGGCGGACGATGCCCCACCTGACCGTGGTGGAGCGTGACTACACGGCGATCGGCAAGAAGTTCACCGCCCTCGGCCCACTCGTGGAGCAACTCGGTCTGCCCGCCAAGGGAATCGCCCTGATGCCGACCGAGGAGGTGGAGGATCTACGGCAGTTGAACGGCACGGCGTACGAAGGCCGCCCCTGTCTCGACACGGCGGTGAAGGCCGCGAACACGATCCTCGCCCTGTCCGGCACCACCAACGGGCGCCTCGCCACCCAGGGCTTCCGCACCCTTCAGGCGCGCACCGGGCAGGCGATGGCCCACCTGGCCGCCGAGCACGAGGGCAAGCGGGTCACGTACGCGGACACGCAGGCCGCTCCCGTGCCGGTGATCACCTCGCCGGAGTGGTCGGGCAGCGAGTCCGGCGGGCGCCGCTACACGGCGTTCACGCTCAACACCGAGCATCTCAAGCCCTGGCACACCCTCACCGGCCGCCAGCACTTCTTCCTGGACCACGACTGGATCCACGAGCTGGGCGAGGCTCTGCCGGTGTACCGGCCGCCCCTGGACATGAACCGGCTCTTCGGCGAACCCCGCCTCGGGCCCGACGGCCAAAGCGAGGTGACGGTCCGTTACCTCACCCCGCACAACAAGTGGTCCATCCACTCCGAGTACCAGGACAACCTCTTCATGCTGGCGCTGTCCCGCGGCGGCCAGAACATCTGGATGTCCCCGCAGGACGCGGACGCGATCGGCGTCAAGGACGACGACTGGATCGAGGCCGTCAACCGCAACGGCGTGGTCGTCGCCCGCGCCGTCGTCTCGCACCGCATCCCGCACGGCACCGTCTACACGCATCACGCGCAGGAACGCACGGTGGGCGTGCCGAAGACGGAGACGACCCGGCAGCGCGGCGGCATCCACAACTCCCTGACCCGGCTGCTCCTCAAGCCGTCCCACCTGGTCGGCGGCTACGCCCAGCTCTCCTGGGCGTTCAACTACCTGGGCCCCACGGGCAACCAGCGCGACGAGGTGACGGTGATCCGCCGCCGCAGCCAGGAGGTCGAGTACTGATGCGCCCCATGGCCCAGATCGCGATGGTGATGAACCTCGACAAGTGCATCGGCTGCCACACCTGCTCGGTGACCTGCAAGCAGGCGTGGACCAACCGCCAGGGCATGGAGTACGTCTGGTTCAACAACGTCGAGACCCGCCCCGGCCAGGGCTATCCGCGCCGCTACGAGGACCAGGAGACGTGGCAGGGCGGCTGGCAGCTGAACCGGCGCGGCGCGCTGAAGCTGAAGGCCGGCGGCCGTTTCAAGAGGCTCGCGGGCATCTTCTCCAATCCGAGACTCCCGGAGATCAAGGACTACAAGGACTACTACGAGCCCTGGACCTACGACCACAGGAACGTCACTGACGCCCCGCTCGGCGACGACCACCCGGTGGCACAGCACCTCTCCGCGAGCGCCCCCGCCCACGGCGACCTCGATCCGATGGTCGAGCGGGTCCGCCGACAGGCCGCCGACAAGGTGCGGTTCGAGTTCGAGCAGACCTTCATGTTCTATTTGCCGCGCATCTGCGAACACTGCCTCAACCCGTCCTGCGTGGCCTCCTGTCCCTCCGGCGCGATGTACAAGCGGGCGGAGGACGGCATCGTCCTCGTCGACCAGGACCGCTGCCGGGGCTGGCGGATGTGCGTGACCGGATGCCCGTACAAGAAGGTCTACTTCAACCACCGCACCGGCAAGGCCGAGAAGTGCACGCTGTGCTATCCGCGCCTTGAGGTGGGGCTGCCGACGGTCTGCTCGGAGACGTGCGTGGGGCGGCTGCGCTATCTCGGGGTGGTGCTGTACGACGCGGACAGGGTGACGGCCGCGGCTTCCGTGGTCGACGAACAGGCGCTGTACGCGGCGCAGTTGGGTGTCTTTCTCGACCCCGAGGATCCCGGGGTGCGGCGGGCCTGTGCGGAGGCGGGGATCCCGTACGACTGGGTGGAGGCGGCCCGGCACTCGCCCGTGCGCGCGCTGATCAGCACGTACCGGGTGGCGTTGCCGCTGCATCCCGAGTACCGCACCATGCCGATGGTCTGGTACATCCCGCCGCTGTCGCCGGTGGTCGAGGCGCTGACGGAGACCGGGCACGACGGAGAGGACGCGCGGAACCTGTTCGGCGCGATCGACACCCTGCGCATTCCGCTGGAGTATCTGGCGGAGCTCTTCACCGCGGGCGATGTCGCCCCGGTCCGGGCGTCGTTGGAGAAGCTCGCCGCGATGCGCTCCCATATGCGTGCCATCAACCTGGGTGAGGAGCCCGATCCGTCGGTCGCGCGCGCCGTCGGCATGCGGGCCGCCGAGATCGAGGAGATGTACCGGCTGCTGGCGATCGCCAAGTACGAGGACCGGTATGTGATCCCGACGGCGGCTGTCTCGGACGCGCGGCGGCTGGAGGAGTCGGCGCTCCCGGGCGGGTGCAGCCTCGACTACGACGGCGGGCCGGGCATGGGCGGCGACGGGCCGTTCGGCCAGGACTCCGGGGGCCGTACTCATCTGCCGCTCGTGTCCGTGGAGAACTTCCACGCGCTGCGCCACCGGCAGACCGCGGACAAGGAGGAGGAGACCTGATGCCCACGTTCGAGGTGCTGTACCAGGCGGCGGCGCTCTGTCTCACCTACCCCGACGACGAGTTCCGCGCCCGGCTGCCGCTGCTGCGCGAAGCCGCCCCGCAGCTGCGGGAGTTCACCGACCACGCGGCGGTGACCGACCCGCAGCAACTGGCCGCGCACTACGTCGAGGTCTTCGACTTCAAGAACCGCCACAGCCTGTACCTGAGCTGGTGGCACGACGGGGACACCCGGCGCAGGGGCATGTCCCTGGTCCGCTTCAAGGAGGTCTACCGCGCCCACGGCCTGGAGTTCACCGGCGAGGAGCTGCCGGACTTCCTGCCCGCGGTGCTGGAGTTCGCCTCCCGTACCGGCAACACCGACCTGCTCACCGACCACCGCGCCGGTCTGGAGCAACTCCGTTCCCGTCTCACCGACTTCGGCACCCCGTACGCCTGCGTCCTGGACGCCGTGTGCGCGACCCTGCCGCCCGTCCGCACCGGAGCCCGCTCATGACCGTCTTCCTCTGGGGCGTCCTGCCGTACGTCGCCTTCGCACTCCTGGTCGCCGGCCTGGTCTGGCGCTACCGCTACGACCAGTTCGGCTGGACCACACGCTCCTCGCAGATCTACGAGTCGAAGCTGCTCAACATCGCCTCCCCCGCCTTCCACTACGGCATCCTGTTCGTCCTCGTCGGCCACCTCGTGGGCCTGTTCATCCCGATGTCGTGGACCGACGCGATCGGCGTCAGCGAGCGCTCGTACCACCTGGTCTCCCTGTACGGCGGCACCGCGGCCGGTCTCCTCACGATCGCCGGAATCGTGCTCCTGATCCACCGCCGCCGCACCAACGCGCCGGTGTTCCGCGCGACGACGGCCAACGACAAGGTCATGTACGTCGTCCTGCTCGCCGCGATCGTGCTCGGCATGGTCGCCAAGCTGAGCCACGCCTCCGGCGACGGCTACAACTACCGTGCGTCCATCGCCCCTTGGGCCCGCAGCCTGTTCACCCTCCAGCCCGACACCGCCCGCATGGCGGGCGTGCCCGTGCTGGACGAGATCCACGCGGTGATCGGCATGGCCCTGATCGCGTTCGTGCCGTACAGCCGTCTGGTGCATATGTTCAGCGCGCCGGTGCAGTACCTGTTCCGGCCGTACATCGTCTACCGCAGCCGCGACCCGAAGCAGCTGGGCCCCCGTCCGGAGCAGCGGGGCTGGGAGCGGGCGGGGTTCTGAGGGCTCGCCAGCTCCTAGGCAGCGCCGCCCTTCTGGTCCCGTTCGTCGTCGACGATCTCCGCGTCCACCACGCCCTCCTCGTCCGGCGACGAGGTCTGCTGTCCGGCGTCCTCCGACGGTGTCTGCTGGGCCTGCGCGTACATGGCCTGGCCCATCTTCTGGCTGACGGAGGCGAGTTTCTCGACGCCGGTGCGCAGTTCGTTGGTCTCGGCGTTGCGCTCCAGGAGTTCCTTGAGTTCGGTGATCGCGGACTCGACCTCCGACTTGGTGTCGGTGGCGACCTTGTCCTCGTTCTCCCGCAGGAACTTCTCGGTCTGGTAGACGAGTTGCTCGGCCTGGTTGCGGGTCTCCGCGGCCTCGCGGCGGTTGCGGTCCTCCTCCGCGTACTGCTCGGCCTCCCGCATCATGCGGTCGATGTCGTCCTTGGGGAGGGCCGAGCCGCCGGTGACGGTCATCTTCTGCTCGCGGCCGGTGGCGAGGTCCTTGGCGGAGACGTGCATGATCCCGTTGGCGTCGATGTCGAACGCGACCTCGATCTGCGGGACCCCGCGCGGGGCGGGCGGCAGTCCGGTGAGGTCGAAGACGCCGAGCTTCTTGTTGTAGGCGGCGATCTCGCGTTCGCCCTGGTAGACCTGGATGCCGACCGAGGGCTGGTTGTCGGTGGCGGTGGTGAAGATCTCCGAACGCCGGGTCGGGATCGTGGTGTTGCGCTCGATGAGCTTGGTCATGATGCCGCCCTTGGTCTCGATGCCCAGGGACAGCGGGGTGACGTCGAGCAGCAGGACGTCCTTGACGTCGCCGCGGATGACACCGGCCTGGAGGGCGGCGCCGACCGCCACGACCTCGTCCGGGTTGACGCCCTTGTGCGGGTCCTTGCCGGTCAGCTCCTTGACCAGTTCGGTCACGGCGGGCATCCGGGTCGAGCCGCCGACGAGGATCACATGGTCGACCGCGGAGAGCTTGATGCCGGCGTCCTTGACCGCCTGGTGGAAGGGGTTCTTGCAGCGGTCGAGGAGGTCGGCGGTCAGCTCCTGGAACTGGGCGCGGGTCAGCTTCTCGTCGAGGTGGAGCGGTCCCTCGGCGGAGGCGGTGATGTAGGGGAGGTTGATCGTGGTCTCGGTGGACGACGACAGCTCGATCTTGGCTTTCTCGGCGCCTTCGCGCAGCCGTTGCAGCGCCATCTTGTCGTTGCCGAGGTCGATGCCGTTCTGTCCCTTGAACCGCTTGACCAGGTATTCCACGACCCGCTGGTCCCAGTCGTCGCCGCCGAGGTGTGTGTCGCCGTTGGTGGCCTTGACCTCGATGACGCCGTCGCCGATCTCCAGCAGCGACACGTCGAAGGTGCCGCCGCCGAGGTCGAAGACCAGCACGGTCTGCTCCTCACCGCGGTCGAGGCCATAGGCGAGCGCGGCGGCCGTCGGCTCGTTGATGATCCGCAGCACCTTCAGGCCCGCGACCTCCCCGGCCTCCTTGGTCGCCTGCCGCTGGGCGTCGTCGAAGTACGCCGGTACGGTGATCACCGCGTCGGTGACGTCCTCGCCGAGGTAGGACTCCGCGTCCCGCTTCAGCTTCTGCAGGACGCGGGCGGACAGCTCCTGGGCCCGGTAGCGGGTGCCGTCGATGTCGCCCTGGTCCGGGAACCGCCAGTTCCCGTCGCCCATGTGCCGTTTCACGGAGCGAGCCGTGCGCTCCACGTTCGTCACGGCCTGCCGTTTGGCCACCTCACCGACGAGCACCTCGCCGTTCTTCGCGAAGGCCACGACCGATGGTGTGGTCCTGGCCCCCTCCGCATTGGCGACGACGGTGGGTTCGCCGCCCTCCAGGACGGCGACCACCGAGTTCGTGGTCCCGAGATCGATTCCGACCGCACGTGCCATCGCTGTCCCCTTCCGCCAGGGCCGCTCCCGCACTCCAGCACAAAACTTGAGCGCGCTGTTGTCAATGGGACGGGTACCCAGAGAGGCATCCGGATCACGGACTGAGCACCCGCTCAGCTCTTCGGAGGGGGTAGGGCAACGCCCTAAGGGGCGCGGGGAACTGCGCGACAAGCCACGACGGCGCCGCAGCCGACAACGGACCCAGCGGCGGCACCTGCCCTCCCCGCACCCCTCAGCGAAGCGTCAGGTGAGTTTCGCCGACAGCGTGATCGTCGTACCCGTGAGCGCCTGACTGACCGGGCAGCCCACCTTCGCCTCCTCCGCCGTGGCGACGAACGTGTCGTTGTCGATGCCCGGAACCGTGCCCTCGACGGTGAGGTGGATCCCGGTGATCCCCTCACCCGGCTGGAAGGACACGTCCGCCGAGGTGACGAGCTTGGTGGGCGGCGTACCGGCCTTGGCGAGCATGTTCGAGAAGGCCATGGAGAAGCAGCTGGAGTGGGCGGCGGCGATCAGCTCCTCGGGGCTGGTCTTGCCGTTCGCGTCCTGGGCGCGCGAAGCCCACGTGACCGGCTGCTCGCCGATGGCTCCGGAGGAGTCGAAGGTGACGACGCCGTTGCCCTCGAGAAGGTTGCCTTCCCAGACCGTGTGTGCGGAGCGCGTGGTTGCCACGGTTCTTCCTTTCGCATGGGGTCCCGTTGCGGGGTTCCGTGGACCATCCGATCACATTCCGGCTCACCGCACGCGGAACACCGGACCACGTGCGGTGAACGGCAGTCGGGCGCCCTGGGGAATCAGATAGGCGTGCTCGCGCCGCACCCGGAGCGTGTCGCAGTCGCCGTCCGTGATCACCAGCATGGGGGCGCCCGGCGGGAAGTCGTCCGCCCGGTGCAGCAGGTCGATGCCGGGCTGGAGGACCGTACCGCCGCGGCCGTGCACCCGCACCCGCCCGGCGATCTCGGTGACCGGCAGGAATCCGGCGTCGTGCGGGGCCGCGTCGCAGAAGACGACGCGTGCGGCCGGTACGTCACGGGCCTCGGCGTACGAGGCGATGGCACCGAGCGCCTTGGCGAGCAGTGTGCGGTCCATGGAGCCGGAGGTGTCGAGGACGACGCCGAAGGTGCAGCGGGCGATCTCCTCGGGCGGGAAGTAGCGGCCCGCGCGCGGGATGTCGGGGGTGGAGGACTGCCGACGCGAGGGCCGGGCGTACGACCGTACCGGCTCCGGTCGGGGGACGAACTCGTCGAACCAGCGGGCCAGTTGTGCGTCCCACGGCAGCGGCGGATGGCTCAGTGCGCGAATTTCCTCGACCAGGCCGCCGGGCAGGAAGCCGCGCTCCTGCTGCTGGTGCAGGTCGAGGCCCTGGCACAGGCCCCGGCGGTAGAACTCGTCCAGGTCGACGTAGTCGCGCGGGCTGCCGAGCGGTCCGCCGAGGATGTCGCCCACGCCTTTGCCGCGCAGGGTCGACAGACGGCGCATCCGGCGCACGTCGCCGGCGATACGGTCGTAGACCTCCTCGGCGGAGAGGCCCGTGAGTCCGGGGTCGTGGAGCAGTCCGTCGGGCATGGTGCCGATCTGCATCTCGGCCAGCCAGCCGTTGATGACGTAGTCACAGGCGACGTTGAACAGATACGGGTCGCGGGGGCCGCGGCGGTCGCCGTGGCGCAGGGCGGCGTGCAGCATCTCGTGGGCGAGGACGAACCGCCATTCCTCGTCGTCGAGTTCGCGCAGGGGATTGAGGTAGATCTCGGCCGCCTCCGCGTCGACGGCGGCGACGGAGATGCCGTGGGCGCGGGCGAGTTCGGCGTCGGCGACCAGGGTGATGCCGGCCGCGATCCCGCCGAGCAGCGGGTAGGAGGAGACGAACCAGCTCAGGGCCCGCTCCCACGGCTGGAGCCGGGTGGGTCCGCCGCGCATCGAGTCGCGGCGGCCACCGGCCACGTCCATGGCGGTGGCCACGGTGCGGGTGAGGGCGTGCGCGAAGTCCAGCTGCCAGTTCGTCGGGGTGCCGCCCATCCAGGTGTCCCACGGCACCAGGAGCTGGTCCGGGTCGCCGCCGGCCGTGCCGCAGTGCTCGTACGGGCCCGGGATGCCGTCGCGGCGCCAGCGGGCGGCGAGCTGCTCCTCGTCGCCGTCGGGGTAGGCGGGCGGCAGGGCGTCGGGGGTGCGGCCGATGGAGAAACCGAGCAGGAAGCGGTTGACGACGGCGCAGCGGGCGGCGAGCTCGTACCGGTCGGGCTGGGTACGGCGGCCCTCCTTCGCCGGGACGTGGCCGAAGCCGAGGTGGATGATGCCGTGGGCGATCGCCCAGGCCCAGTCGGCGGGGTCGGCTCGGCGGGTGGGGTGGACATGCAGGATGCCGTCGGAGTCGACGCGGACGAGCCCGGAGGTGGGCGCGAGCGGGCAGTCCTCCTTGCGGCAGGTGCTGAACCCGACGGCGGCAAGCGCCCGGTTGGCCCGCACCAGCCGCATGCCCTCCGCGAACGCCTCGGCCGCGAGGTCCTTCTTGGGCGGCTTGGAAGCGCGGTTACGGCTCACCGCGGCGGCCCCTTCCGCGGCGACTCCTCACGTAGCCGCTGCTTCCGCGGCGGCGCGGCACAGGGCCGGCTCACCCCGCGGCCACCCGTCTCTCGGCCCCTCGCACCGCACGTTCCGCTCACTGCCGCGCCTCCACCAGGCGGGGCATGTCGCGGGCCGCCTCGACGAGGAACCAGGCCGGCAGCAGAGGGTTGCCGTCGGTGTCCGGGGCGATGACGCTCTGCGCGACCTCCACCGAGATCTCGGCGAGCTGCACGAGCAGCGACTTGGCGCGGTACGCCATCTGCTGCCCGCTCGCCGACAGGTGTTCCTTGCTCGCCGGCAGCTCCTTGACCAGCCGTCCGCGGAACGACTCGGCGAGGTAGTAGAGCAGGTCGCGGTCCTGCATCCGGTGCGGCCAGCGTGCGTCGCCCTTGATGATCGCCTCGATGCCGTACTGGCTGCGCACGATCTTGACGTAGCCGCAGAAGGCGACGGCGTGCGCGGGCGTGAGCGTGCCGTGCGCGACGATCTTCAGGGTCGCCTCGTCGAGCTCCGCGCCGAAGGAGTGCATCGCGTCGGAGAGCATGTGCCAGGAACGGGGCGTGGAGAAGGGCTCCTCGGTCTTGGGCGGCTTGGACCACAGGTGGTCGGGGCGGTCGGTGAGGTGGTCCAGGATCCAGGGGTGGATGCCGTTGCCCGCGGCCCAGGCGAGCCAGTCCTTCGCGGAGGCCTCCAGATGGACGTGGGCGAGGCGGTTGATCAGCGCGGAGGCGATCGGGCGGGCCAGCGCGTTGTCCGTGGCGCGGTTTCCGGCGCCGATGACGATCGATCCCTTCGGCAGCTCGTAGTTGCCGATACGGCGGTCCAGGATCAGCGAGTAGAACGCCTTCTGCACATCGGGCGTCGCCGCGTTCAGCTCGTCCAGGAACAGGCAGTACGGCTCGTCGCGGGCGATCGCCTCCGGCGGGCAGAACACCGACCGCCCGTCACGGATCTGCGGCACGCCGATGAGGTCCTCGGGGGCGAGCTGGGTGCCCAGCAGGCTGACGCATTCGAGTCCCAGGGATTCGGCGAACTCCCTTACCAGGGAGGACTTTCCGATGCCGGGGGCGCCCCAGAGGAAGACCGGGCGGACGGTCGCGAGACCGAGCAGCAGCTCGGGTATACGGGCGGGAGTGACGGTTACGGCAGCCTGCAAAGCAGGGGGCTCCTCAAGTCTGTTCGAGCAGGTTCGACTGTGAACAGTGTGTGTGTACGACCGTTTTGACGCACCCGGTTTTCAGGCGGCCCGCTCCTCCGGCTCAGCATCCAGCGGTACCTGCGGCCCGCCCGACTCACGCAGCCAGCGCCGCAGGACGTGGTGGATGTGCTCGGCGCCGGCGAGTTCCTGGGTGTCGTCGACCGGGGCGGACAGGGCGACGGGCGACAGCAGGAAGGGTTTCGCCTGGGCGCCGCCGAGGCCGCCGTGCGAGCCGATCTGCTCCTCGAAGGCGAGGACTTCGCCGTCGGCGGGGTCGTACCAGGAGTTGACCATGATGTCGGCGGTGTGCGGGAAGGAGTGGGTGCGGCGGACCGTGTCCGCCGCACCCGGGCCGAAGTCCTTGAGGGGGCCCGGGTCCTCGTCGAGTCGGTCCAGCGGGATCTCGGTGCCGTACGGGCCGAGCACGACGCCGCCGTGCTGTTCGCTGCGGACGAGGACGAAGCCGATGCCGGGGTGGTTGGCGAGCGTGGTCAGCAGGGCGGGGTGGCGGGCGTCGATCTCCTCCTTGCTCATCCGGTGCGGGACGTCCGGGAAGGAGACGAGGCCGAGATTGCCGGATGCCAGCACCAGCGGCTCCGAGCGGCGCGACGGGCGGTGCTGCTCGCCGCCCTCCTCGACCGGCCTGTGCAGCGCGGCACGCACCGCGGCGCGGGCCTCTGCGCCGCTGTGGGTGCGCTGCGCCTTGCGCGGCACGGGCAGCCCGCAGCCGGCCCGCACCAGGTCGCCGAGGGAGAGGCCGTAGCGGGCCCGGAAGGTCTCGCCAGGGCTCTGCCCGTGGTCCGACAGCACGACGATCCTGTACGGCCGGGGGGCGTGCTCGGCGACCTTCTCGATCAGCGCGAGCGCGCGGTCGAGACGTTCGAGGACCTTCTCGGCGTCACGGCTCATCGGCCCGGAGTGGTGCGCCACTTCGTCGTACGCCACCAGGTCCGCGTAGACGGCGGTGCGCCCGGCGAGCATGTCGCCCATCACCGCGGCGACCACCACGTCCCGTTCCACGACGGTCGCGAAGGCGCGGATCAAGGGGTAGAGGCCACCGCGTTTGACGCGCGGGCGGACCTTGCAGAAGCGGGCCCGGGTGGACTGGCCGATCTCGCGGCCGACCTCGGCGAGAAAGGACAGGGCGGTGCGCACGGCGTTCGCCGGGTCGGAGAAGTACGCGAAGTAGCCCGCCCGGGAGCGGTTCTCCCGGCCTCGCCGCTTGGTGGCGATGGACAGCACGAGGGCCTGCTCGTCGGCGCCTCCGCTGAACAGGTTGCCGCGGCTGGCGCCGTCGGCGCAGAGCAGTCCGGCGTCGCCGGTGCGCTCGACGGCGCGGCGCTGGAGTTCGGCGGCGCTGGTCGGGCGGTTGCTGACCATCACCTCCCGGCGGTCCTTCTCGTACCAGCGGAAGGCGGGGATGTCGTGGTTGCTGCCGTGCAGGATGCCGAGCTGGCTGGCGCCGGTCTGGCTGGACCAGTCGGTGCGCCACGGGGTGAGCCGGTGGGTGGGCCTGGCCCGGTCGCCGGTGCCCAGCCAGCGGGCGACGGTCGGCATGAGGCCCTTGCCGACCGCGGCCAGCAGGACGTCGTGGCCGACGCCGTCGAGTTGCAGGAAGACGGTGCCGTGGGTGGCGGGGCAGGGCGAGCCGGAGCCGCGGCGGCGGTCGGCGAGACGGTACAGGCGGCGGCGGTAGGCGTCGTCGTCGCGCACGGCCAGGGCACCGCCGGTGGCGGACGCGACGGCGGACATCACGGCGGCGACCACGACGCCGGTCTCCCAGGCGACGGCGCCGCGCTCGGTGGGGTTGAGGCGCAGTGCCACCAGCAGCAGCCCGCCGTTGAGAAAGAACACCAGCAGCCCCAGGACCAGCGCGGGCACCAGCAGCAGGAGCCGGACGAGCAGCGGCCACACCACGGCCGACAGCACGCCGAAGGCGCCCGCGCCGAACGCCGCGGTCACCGCTATGTCGGTGGCACTGTCACCGTCCGCGGACCGCAGCTGGAAGTCGGGCAGGAGGCCGGCGAGCACGAGCATGGTGACCGTGGAGACCGCCCACACGGCGACGCTTCGGCCGCCCTGACTGACGACCCGCCGCCAACGCCCACCGCGCACGCTCCGCTCACCTCACGTCTCGGCTCGTCGTCGATGCGGGGCGCTTCCAGCGTGGCATACCGGGTTTCGGGGCGAGGGGTCGTTGGTCGGGTGCGGGGCCGTCGTGGCTGGTCGCGCAGT
Organism: Streptomyces sp. DG2A-72; assembly: GCF_030499575.1. Classification (NCBI taxonomy): domain Bacteria; kingdom Bacillati; phylum Actinomycetota; class Actinomycetes; order Kitasatosporales; family Streptomycetaceae; genus Streptomyces; species Streptomyces sp. DG2A-72. The sequence goes on along the minus strand of NZ_JASTLC010000001.1, from coordinate 8,752,165 downwards.
TCCCCGCGCCCCTTTACCGGCGCTTTCGAACCGTCTCCGAGTAGGCCAAGGGCGTTCAACGGCCGTCGTAGCCTGCCGTCGGCATCGACAGTCGGCGGTGGACTCGGGCCTTCATCTGGGAGTCGTACGCGGGCTCCGCTACCCCTACCGTCTCCACCCGTACCCCGCGTCGGGCGCACTCGGCGGTGAACTCGTCGGCGGAGGACAGGGCGCTCTCCAGGACCCGGCGGCTGGGGGCCACGAAGAGGTCGACGCCGGGGCGGACGCCGTCCCAGAGCACGCAGTGGTCGGGCCGCAGTCCACGGACCAGCAGTTCCCGGCTCACGGTGTAGCCCTGCTCCGCGGCCCAGCGGGCGCACATGGCGTGCTGGCCGCGGGAGTCCACCAGGAAGGGGTCGTCGTCCAGCTCCTCCAGCGGCGTCAGACTCGCGATGGTCGTGACCCGTACCGGTCCCATGGCGTCCCCCTCACCTCCGGGTTTCAGGCGCCGAGACTACTCCTGGTCGTAGGCTTCGGGGGAGTCGCGCGAAGGAGGCAAAGAGGTGCCGGTGGAGATCACCTGGTGGGGTCACGCCACCTGCACGGTCGCGGACTCGGACGTACGCGTGCTCACCGATCCCCTGTTCGCGCGCCGGCTCGCGCATCTGCGCCGTCGCCGGGGCGCGGTGCCCCCGTCGCGGGCCCGGCACGCGGACGTGGCGCTCGTCTCCCATCTGCACGTCGACCACCTGCACGTTCCCTCGCTCGCCTCGCTCGCCCCGGGCACCCGCCTGCTCGTGCCCCGGGGCGCGTCCAGGGCGGTGCCGGGACTGCGCCGGCTCGGGCACCTGGAGATCCGTGAAGTGGCGCCCGGCGACGAGACGGTGATCGGCGGCCTGGTCGTACGGACCGTGCCCGCGTGGCACGACGGGCGGCGGCTGCCGGTCGGGCCGCACCGCTCTCCCGCGCTCGGCTATGTCGTCGAGGGCGAGGCGCGTACGTACTTCGCCGGGGACACGGGACTGTTCGACTCGATGGCCGAGGAGGTCGGGCCGGTCGACGTGGCACTGCTGCCGGTGGGTGGCTGGGGGCCGTATCTCGGTGAGGGGCATCTGGACGCGGGGCGGGCGGCTGAGGCGCTGGTCCGGCTGGCGCCGCGCAGTGCGGTGCCGGTGCACTACGGAACGTACTGGCCGATCGGGATGGACGCGGTGCGCCCGCACGAATTCCACGCCCCGGGCTCGGAGTTCGTGCGGTTGGCCGCCGGCGTCGCGCCCGAGGTGGCGGTGCATCTGCTCGGGCACGGGGAGAGCGTGCGGCTTGAGGTGGCGCGGTGATGTGGCTCGCCGCTGCGGCGACGCCTCCGCCGGCCGAGTCCACGCAGCAGGCGATCGGGTATCCGTCGCTGTTTCTGCTGGTGCTGATCGGGGCGTTGGTGCCGGTTGTGCCGACGGGGGCGTTGGTGAGTTCGGCGGCGGTGGTGGCGTTTCATCAGACGGCGCCGTTCGCGTTGGCGCTGGTGTTTGTTACGGCGTCTCTGGCCGCGTTTCTCGGGGATATCGCCCTGTACTGGCTGGGGCGGCGGGGGATGGGGTCGAAGAACGGGTCGCGGTGGTTGGAGGCGATTCGCTCGCGCGCGCCGGAGGAGCGGCTTGCGCAGGCGCAGGAACGGCTGGCCCAGCATGGGCTTGCGGTGCTCGTGCTGTCCCGGTTGATGCCGGCGGGTCGCATTCCGGTGATGCTGGCGTGCCTGGTGGCGAAGTGGCCGGTGCGGCGGTTTGCCCGCGGGAATTTCCCGGCGTGCCTTGCCTGGGCGGTGACGTATCAGCTGATCGGGATTCTGGGAGGTTCGCTGTTCAAGGAGCCTTGGGAGGGTGTGGTTGCGGCGGTTGTGCTGACCTTGGTGATCAGTGCGGCTCCGGGGGTGTGGAAGCGGGTTCGGGCTGCCAAGTGATGCGCGTTGCGGAGTGCGGGTGTGTGGGGGCTTGTCGCGCAGTTCCCCGCGCCCCTGGGGAGATCCCCGCGCCCCTAGTTGCTCAGCACCCTTGATCCTCCTACCGGGATGTCCCATAGGTCCTCTCTGGGCAAGTTCGCCTTCTCCCACGCCACCCGCACCCGCGTCAGCGGCTCCAGTACCGGCTCCGCCGACAGTACGAACGTGCCCCAGTGCATGGGGGCCATCCGTCGCGCCCCCAGATCCTGGGTTGCACGGACCGCCTCCTCCGGGTTGCAGTGGACGTCGCTGAGCCACCAGCGGGGGTTGTAGGCGCCGATGGGCATGAGGGTCAGGTCGATTCCGGGGTAGCGGCGGCCGATGCGGGTGAACCAGTGGCCGTAGCCGGTGTCGCCGGCGAAGTGGATGCGGTGGCCGTCGGGGGCGGTGAGGACCCAGCCGCCCCACAGGGAGCGGCAGGTGTCGGTGAGGGTGCGCTTGGACCAGTGGTGGGCGGGCACGAAGTCGAAGCGGGTGCCCCGGAGTTCGGCGGCCTCCCACCAGTCGAGCTCGGTGACGCAGGTGAAGCGGCGGCGGTGGAACCAGCGGCCGAGGCCGGCGGGTACGAACACCGGGGTGTCGCGCGGGAGGCGGCTCAGGGTGGGGGCGTCCAGGTGGTCGTAGTGGTTGTGGCTGATGACGACCGCGTCCACCCGGCCCAGCGCGTCCCAGTCGATGCCTACCGGGGTGACGCGGGCCGGGGTACCGAGGATACGGCGGGACCAGACCGGGTCGGTGAGGACGGTGAGTCCGCCGATCTGGACGACCCAACTGGCGTGTCCCGCCCAGGAGACGGCGACCGTGCGCGCGTCGGCCCGGGGCAGCGGGGCGGGCTCGAAGGGCAGGCGCGGGATGTCGGCGAGGCCTTCCTTGTCCGGGCGGACAGCGCCCTCCCGGGCGAAGCGGGCGACGGACTTGAGGCCGGGCAGGGGGGCGGTCAGCCGGTCGTGGAACGTCCGCGGCCAGACGCGGCGTTCGCCCAGCGGGCGGGGTTCGGCGAGGGGCGGGAACGGAGGCGCGAAGGGGGACGGGGTCGCCGGAACGTCGGCTTCCCGGGTGGGCGGACTCGTGGTGGTCGACGTGGGTGACTCGGACTGCTGCGTCATCGCGGAGGCTCCCCTCGCTGAGCGTCGTCGCGGAGATCGTCGAAGACCGACTTCAAGTGGATCAACGCACGGTGCACATGTGGCAGTTCCAACGGCGAGGGTGAACTGAGGCATTCCGCGCGCTCGGTGTCCGTTCCGCCGAGCAACGGCCCCGTGGACAGCCGTACGCGCAGCGCCCCCAGCTCGTCGCCGAAGCGGTGGCCGCCGGGTGCGGGCATGCCGAGCCGGGCGGCGAGGAAGTCCTCCAGTTCCTGGGCGTCGCCGACTCCGTGTGCGGTGAGCGCGGGGCGCAACGGGCCCAGGTCGGCGTAGAGATGGCGGCCTGCCTGCGGTGGGCGGGCGAGGGTGCCCGCGGCGACGACGACGGCGTGCGCGGCGGCGGCCACGCGCGCGTGCAGGCGTACGGCGGCGGACATCCGTAGGGACACCGGCTCGGGTTCGGTCAGCGCGTACGTGGCCGCGGCGGCGACCGGTCCGGCGACGCGGGCGCCGAGAGCGGTGAGCACGTCGAGCACGCGCGCGTGGAGGCCGTCGCCGGTCTCGCCGGCCGGGAAGCGGGCGACGGCCGCGGGCCAGCCGGGCGGCAGCAGCGCGCCGGCCAGGTCGGTGACGACGGTGACCCGGTCGGGCAGCATCTCGGCGGGGCTGAGCAGCACGGTGTCGTGCGGGGCGTGCAGGGTGTCGCGCCAGGTCTCGTCGCTGACCAGGTGCAGCCCCTCGCCCTGGGCGGCCTCGACGGTCTCGTGCAGCGCCTCGGGAGGCGCGACGGTGGCGGTGGGGTCGTCGGCGACGGACAGTACGAGCAGCCGCGGGTCGCCGCCCTCGGCACGGACCCGGCGCACGGTCTCCAGGAGGGCGTACGGATCCGGGACACCGCCGGACTCGGCCGATGTCGCCACATGGAAGACGGGTCTGCCCAACAGCCGTGCGTACGGCGCCCACCAGGCCGCGCACGGCCGGGGCACCAGCACGTCGCCGCCGATGGCGAAGGTCAGCGCGAGCAGCAGCGCGGGTGCGCCCGGCGCGGCGACGGCCCGCTCGGGACCGGCGGCAAGGCCCCGCCGCTCCCAGTAGCCGCACGCGGCGTCCAGCAGCGCCGGGCCGCCGCCGATCGGCTCGCTGGCGGCGCGGGTCGCGGCCTCGGCGAGTACGTCGGAGAGTTCGGGCAGTACGGGTAGCCCGTCGTCCGGGATCGGCGGCCCGTAGCGGACGGGGCCGTGACCTTCCGGATCCGTCCGCGACATGGTCCCTCCCGTCCGGTTCGCTGTCCCTGGGTCGCCCGTCGTCCATGGGCGGGTGCGGTTGTCGTCCCTGGGCTCTACGTACCCAGGGTGCCGGTGAGCCATGGAGGATCGCTCGGGTTGTGCCGGTCACACGGGGATGGTGAGGCGCGTCAGCCGTCCTCGGCGGGTGCCTTGCGCCACAGCCGGTACACGGCACCGCCGAACGCGCCCACGATCAGCACACCCCCGGCCACCAGGGCGGGCACCGAGTCGTTGAAGGCGCCGCCGTCACCGGCATGCACGCCGTGCTCGATCACCGCACCGCCGCAGGTCGTGTCGTGCGGGTCGGGACAGGGCTTGCTCGTGTGGCACGAAGGGTCCGGCGAGGGACACGGCTGACCGGTGTGGCAGGCGGTGGGAGTCGGGTCGGGGCAGGGCTTGCTGGTCTGGCAGGACGTGGCAGTCGGCTCCGGGCAAGGCTTGCTCGTGTGGCAGGGGGTGGCGGTCGGCACCGGGCAGGGCTTGCTGGTGGCGCACGACGTGTCCAGCGGATCGACGCAGGGCTCGCTGGTGGCGCAGGCCGGGTCGAGCGGGTCGGCGCACGGGCCGTTGCTGCCACCGCGGGCCACCGTGAACGTGGCGCTCCACGGCGTGCCCTCCCCACCGGGAGCGGCCGGGCAGGTGCCGTCGACCGTCCACGCGGTGTCGGGGCCGACACCCTCGTCGTCCTCCAGGTCCTCGGCCGGAGCGATACGGGCCGTGCCGGAGTAGGCGGGCCCGGATGCCTCGTCCTCGTTGCCGGCGACCCTGCGCAACTGGACGGTGCCCTCTTCGAAGGCCATCGATGTGGCGTCGACGGCAGCTGGTGCGGGACCCTCAAGGGGGTCGCAGGAGACCGACACGGTGATGCTGCGGCCCGGGGCCACCTGTCCCGGGCTGACCTCCGCGGCCGGATCCGCGAAGGCGGCCGCGGCGGCGACGACCGGAAGAATCCCGGCCAGAGCGGCGACGGACAGGGCACGGACGGTGCGGCGCATGGGGTGCACTCCTTCGGCCGACGGCTGCGGGGGCGCGATGATCGTGCCCCCACCGCCATCACAGCCCGCCCACCCACACACCGCGCGCGGCAGGACCCCATTCGCGGGACGGACTCGCCCGACCGGGTGATGAAGGGTTTGCCAGCGCCCCGAAGGGGCGCTGGGCTGTATCACTATGCGGCTCCGCCGCGTGGGCGCGACCAGCCCCCACCGGCCCGCGGATGATCGACGGCCAATCACCCCACTTCCCGCGGAGCACCTAGTTCAGCAGCGCCGCCAGATCCCCCTCCAGCCCCCGGCCCCGCCGGTCCACGACCGCCGACGCGACATCGGCCAGCTTGCGGTTCGTGGTCTGGGAGATACGCCGCAGGATGCCGAACGCGGCGTCCGCGTCGCAGCCCAGGACATGCATGACGATGCCGCACGCCTGGTCGACGACAGGGCGGGAGCGCAGGGCCGTGCCGAGTTGGTCGAGTTCGGTGAGCGCGGCCCGGTAGGACTGGTCGCGGACCAGGCACGCCGCGGCGAAGTCACCGAGCGCCCGGGCGGGCCCGTGCGAGGCGTCCTCAAGGGTGCCCGGGCGGAAGCTGTAGAGGCTCAGGGTCACCGTCAGCCCGGACCGGCGGAAGGGGAACGTCACGCAGGATCGCACCCCCGAGTCCAGCGCCAGGGCGCGGTACTGCGGCCATCGCTCATCGTGCAGCAGATCCGTCGAGTCGACGGGCTCCCCGCGTTCGAGGGCGGCGGGGATGGGCCCCTCCCCGGAGTGCATCTGCACCGCGACGAGCGCGGCCAGGTCGGGATGGGTGACCGCCGCCGGTCGTTCGGGACTGCCCTCGCTGACGGTGCCGCTCGCTCCGCAGCAGTCGGCGGTGCAGCGGGCGGCCTGCTCGACCAGTTCGGACAGCCGTCGGCCGGGTAGCGTGGACTCGGCGGACTCCGCGCCCCAGCGGCCGGTGTCCTGAGTGTCCGGCATTGTGCAGTCCTCCTCTTCCCGTCGGCTGCCCCGTCGAGTTGGCCGGGAAACAGCGGGCGAAGCCGGAGCGTGCCGCTCGTCGGACTCCGGCGGACCCGGGAAGCCGTACCGCGCGTTAGGTTCGTCGCATGGCGCAGACGGAGGAATTCGGTGAAGAGCTCGCGGATTTCGTGCGCCGCATCGCAGAGCTGAAGGCGGCGCGGTCCGCTTCGGGCGGCGACCTGCCCACCGTACTGGATGCGGCGATCTTCGAACTCGACCATGTGGCCGACCAGTTGTGGCCGTGGTACGAGCGGCTGTCCACCGTCGGCGGCTCCCGCCCGGCCCCCGCCGACCGCCAGGAACAGCAGCTGTTGCGGACGGTGTTCCAGCGCCTGCCGCTGCCGGTCGCGCTGGTGGACCGGGAGACCGTGGTGCGCCGGCTGAACTTCGCGGCGACCGCCTTCACCGGCGTCCGCGCCGGGTACGCGACAGGCCGGCCCCTGACGGGCTTCCTCGCCCACGCCGACCGGGCGGCGTTCCGCTCCCAGGCCGCGGCCGTGACCCGCGGCGAAGGCGACCGCAGCCTCACCGTCCACCTCCAACGACGCCCGGCCGAGCCGGTGCACGTGACCCTGGCCGCCGTACGACCGACCGGCGAGCCACGCCCCACGGTGCTCGTCCTCCTACAGCCCGGCGGACTGGGCGTGCCCGCCGCGCCGGGACCGGACCACGGCGCCGCGGGCCATGTCCCGGACCTCACCGAGACCACCCGGCACGCGTCACTGATGGACCTGGTGGACGCCATGACCACGGCGTTGCTCACGGCCCCGCCCGGCAAAGTCCTTCACCGGGCGGGTCAGGTACTGCATGGACGGTTCGCCGACTGGGTCGTCGCCGACGCGGGGGCCGCCCGACTGTCCCGCACGGCGGTGTTCGCCCCGTCGGAGAAGGAGGCGGCCGCGCTGATGGCATTGGATCCGGCCGATTCTCCCCTGGTCGCCGAGGCGGCGCGGGGCGGCGCCCCGGCGCTCCAGGTACGCCCCGAGGATCCGGACGCCCTGGGCCGGGACGCGTCCGGCGCCCCGGTCCTCGTACAGGCGAACGTCACCTCACTGCTGTGCGTGCCCCTGACCACCGACGGCACCGTGCACGGCGTCCTCACTCTGCTGCGCTGCGGGGCCCGCCTGGCCTTCTCGATGGCCGAGGCGCAAGCGATGGACACGATGTCCCGCCACATAACACTGAGGCTCACGACAACGCCCTAAGGGGCGCGGGGAACTGCGCGAGCAACCACAACGAAGCTGCAGCCCGCGAACCACCGCACCCCCACGGCGAAACCCGGAACTAGGCCACATCCTGCAGCACCTGATCCCGCACCCGCGTGCAGCACCGGCTGATCAGCCGGGACACATGCATCTGCGAGATACCGAGCCGCTCGGCGATCCGGCTCTGCGTCATGTCCCCGAAGAACCGCATGTACAGAATGGCCCGCTCCCGCTCCGGCAGCGCCGCCAGCCGATGCCGTACGGCCTCACGGTCCACGACCGTGTCCAGTGCCGGGTCGGACGAGCCGAGGGCGTCGCCCAGGGAGTAGCCGTCCTCGCTGCCGGGCAGCTCCGCGTCCAGGGACAGGGCCGTGAAGCTCTCCAGGGCCTCCAGGCCCACCAGCACGTCCTCTTCGCTCATGTTCGCGTGCTCGGCGATCGCGGCCACGGTGGGCCGCTGGCCGGACACGGTCTGCGACAGGTCCTGGCAGGCGAACCGGACCCGGTTGCGCAGATCCTGGACCCGGCGCGGCACGTGCAGCGTCCACATGTGGTCGCGGAAGTGCCGCTTGATCTCGCCGGTGATGGTCGGTACGGCATAGCTCTCGAAGGCGTTGCCGCGTGCGGGGTCGTACCGGTCGACGGCCTTGACCAGGCCGAGGGCCGCGACCTGACGCAGGTCGTCGAAACTCTCGCCGCGGCTGCGGAAGCGTCCGGCGAGCCGGTCGGCCATGGGCAGCCAGGCCTCGACGATCTCGTCACGGAGCGTGTCGCGCTGCGGCCCCGGCGGCAGCGTGGCCAGCTTGCGGAAGGCCTCGGCCGTGTCGGGTGCGTCGTCGTGCGGGTGGTGCTTCGCGCTCACTTGAGTGGGCATGATGCGCCACAACTCCCTTGGTTGTGCTCTGGGTTGGACGGTCACCGTGGGAGCGCGGCCGCACGTCGGACAGACGCGGCCGTGGCGGCGAGAGCGCTGCTCCCACGGACGTGCCTCCTGTCCGAAGCACTGGTTCTTCGCCTGCCCTCCTCCCCCGGCCGCAAACACCGGGCAGGTTTTCCGCAGGCCCGGCGGGTGACTCGGGCGGTGCTGCTGCTGTCGATCCCGAGTCCGGGAGGTCCGTCATGAGCACCAAGGTCTCCGACCACGTCCTCGCCCGCCTGCGCGAATGGGGTGTGGAGCACGTCTTCGGCTATCCCGGCGACGGCATCAACGGGCTGCTCGCCGCCTGGGGCCGCGCCGAGGACCGGCCCCGTTTCATCCAGTCCCGGCACGAGGAGATGTCCGCGTTCCAGGCGGTCGGCTACGCGAAGTTCAGCGGCCGGGTCGGCGTGTGCGCGGCCACCTCGGGCCCCGGCGCGATCCATCTCCTCAACGGCCTGTACGACGCCAAGCTCGACCACGTTCCGGTGCTGGCGATCGTCGGCCAGACGCACCGCACCGCGATGGGCGGCTCGTATCAGCAGGAGGTGGACCTGCACACCCTGTTCAAGGACGTCGCCTCGGACTTCGTGGAGACGGTCACCGTCCCCGAGCAGCTGCCGAACGTACTGGACCGGGCGATCCGCACCGCGTACGCGCGCCGCTCCCCCACGGCGATCATCATCCCCGGCGATGTGCAGGAGCTCGACTACTCGCCGCCCACACACGAGTTCAAGATGGTGCCCTCCAGCCTGGACCGCAGTTCCTGGACGGCGATCCCCTCCGAGGAGTCCCTCGGGCGGGCGGCCGAGATCCTCAACTCCGGTGACAAGGTGGCGATCCTGGTCGGCCAGGGCGCGTCCGGCGCCCAGCCCGAGGTGGAGCGCATCGCCGAACTGCTCGGCGCCGGCGTGGCCAAGGCGCTGCTCGGCAAGGACGCGCTCAGCGATGAACTCCCGTATGTCACCGGCGCGATCGGGCTGCTGGGCACCCGACCGTCGTACGAGCTGATGCGGGACTGCGACACCTTGCTGACCATCGGGTCGTCCTTCCCGTACACCCAGTTCCTGCCGGACTTCGGCAAGGCGCGCGGTGTGCAGATCGACATCGATCCGCACATGGTCGGGATGCGTTATCCGTACGAGGTGAATCTCGTCGGCGACGCGAAGGCGACCCTTCAGCAGCTGATCCCGCTGCTGGGGACGGAGGAGCGCGGGCGGGAGTGGTACGACACGGTGTGCGCGAACGTGACGCGCTGGCGTGACGTGATGGAGCGGCGGGCCGGGCTGTCGGCCGACCCGATCAACCCGGAGTACGTGGCACGGGCGCTGGACCCGCTGCTGCCGGGCAACGCGATCATCAGCTCCGACTCGGGCTCGGTGGCCAACTGGTACGCGCGGCACCTGACGATGCGGCCCGGCATGCGCGCCTCGCTGTCCGGCACGCTCGCGACGATGGGCTGCGGGGTGCCGTATGCGATCGGCGCGAAGTTCGCCCACCCGGACCGGCCCGCGATCGCGCTGGTCGGGGACGGGGCGATGCAGATGAACGGGCTGGCGGAGCTGATCACGGCGGCGAAGTACGCCGACCGCTGGGAGGACAAGCGGCTGGTCGTCGGCGTCTGGAACAACCATGACCTCAACCAGGTCACCTGGGAGATGCGGGCCATGGAGGGCGCCCCGTCCTTCCTGCCCTCGCAGGAGATCCCCGACGTGCAGTACGCCGCCTTCGCCCGTTCTCTGGGCCTGACGGGCATCCGGGTGGAGAAGCCGGAGGACGTCGAGGCGGGCTGGCGGGCCGGGCTGGAGGCGGACGGGCCCGCGGTGATCGAGTTCCTGACCGACCCGGCCGTGCCGCCGATCCCGCCGCACGCCACCTGGGACCAGATGGAGGCCACGGCCGCATCGATCATGAAGGGCGACGCGGACCGGGGCTCGATGATCAAGCAGGGCTTCAAGGCGAAGGTGCAGGAGTTCCTGCCCGGGCGGGAGAAGAAGTAGCCGAGTGTCGCCCGCCGCTCTTCGGGTACGCGGAGCCTCACCCCCGAAGATCTGGAGGGAGTCATGCAGCGAGGCAGTGATCGGCTGAGCGTCCATCGTGACGACGAGATGAAGCATGAACTGCAGGGTCTGCTGAGGTCGGGGCACCCCACGAGGACCGAGGAGTGGCACGACCCCGAGCCGACTGCCGAGGACGACCCGGAGATCGCGGGCGGGCCGGTGGCGCCGGGGCGCACCCGGGCCTCCCTGGCCGCGGTCCGGCTGGAGCTGGCCAAATTGCTCGGCCGTGGCGCCTTCCCGGCGGGCCCGCGCGAACTTGCCCGCGAGCTGCGCCGGCGGTACGCGCCGGACACCCTCGCCGAGGCGGTGGAACGGCTGCCGCGTTCGGCGCGCTACGCCAACGTCCAGGAACTGGCGGAGGCCCTGACCCGGACGTGAGCGCTCCGCTGGGAGCGCGGTGATTCATCCGCGGGTCGGTGGGGGCTGGTCGCGCCCACGCGGCGGAGCCGCATATTGATACAGCCCCGCGCCCCTGAAGGGGCCAAGGCCTGTCAGGGCCTCAGAAGCAGGCATAGCCGACCCGGCCCGGGGTACTGCGGACGGCGTCGTACCGGCCCGGCGCCGTGGTGCTCACACCGGCCGGGGAACGGAGGAAAGGGCCACCATGATGGCTGAGTTCGTGAGGGATGTCATGACGCCGGGCGTGGTCGCGGTCCGCCCGGACGCCTCGCTCGTCGAAGCGGCGCAGCTGATGCGCACACAGGACATCGGCGATGTGCTGGTGGCCGACGGTTCACGGGTCGTCGGGATGCTCACCGACCGTGACATCGCGGTGCGCGCCGTCGCGGAGGGCGCCGATCCGCTGACGGTGAGCGCCCAGACCGTGTGCACGCCCGATCCGGTCATGGTCGCGCCCGACGACCCGGTGTCCGACGCGATCACCCTGATGCGGGAGCACGCGGTACGCCGGCTGCCGGTCGTGGAGAGCGGCCTGCCGGTCGGCATCGTCACCCTCGGCGACCTCGCCGAGGAGGAGGACCCCGATTCGGCTCTGGCCGACATCAGCCGGGCCGCACCGGACCGCGAGGGACCCGGGTGAGCCGGGACCAGGCCGCCGAGATCAGCGCCACCGGGCGTCACCGTGGACGTCGGTGACGTCACCACCCGCTGGAGCAGCACATCCACAGCTTCCTGGAGTCGCTGCCGTTCGGTGCGCCGGCCTCGCTGATGTGTCTGCACGCCGAACAGGTGAAGGCACTGCTGCGCTGCCGACGCGCGGCCCGACGGAACACCAAGCGCGCCAGGGGTGACGAGGCCCACTGGCGTGCCGAGAAAGGACGGTGAAGGACGATGCGCATCGCGTTTCTGACGGCGCCCGAGGGCGTGGAGCAGATCGAGCTGGCCGACCCGTGGCGGGCGGCTGTCGAGGCGGGGCACGAGCCGGTGCTGGTGTCGACGAAACCCGGACGGGTGCAGGCCTTCGACCACCTCGACAAGGCGGACACCTTCGCCGTGGACGAGGTGGTCGGCGAGGTGCCGGCCGAGTCGTTCGGCGGGCTGGTGCTGCCCGGTGGCGTGGCCAATCCGGATTTCCTGCGGATGGACGAGCTCGCGGTCACGTTCGTCCAGGCGTTCTTCGAGCGGGGAAGGCCGGTCGCCGCGATCTGCCACGCCCCGTGGACGCTGGTCGAGGCGGATGTCGTACGGGGCCGGACGCTCACCTCGTGGCCCAGCCTGCGGACCGACATCCGCAACGCGGGCGGTACCTGGGTCGACGAGCAGGTGCACATCGACGACCAGGGCCCGAACCCGCTGGTCACCAGCCGCAAGCCGGACGACCTGAAGGCGTTCGACGAGGCCTTCCTCGAGGTGTTCGCCCGGCAGACGGTGTGAGCTGCGCCCGGCAGACGGTTTGACCCGCGCCGGGCCTACGAATCCGCGCAGCCCCGTTCCCGGGCCCCTTCGCGTGTGCGACCCGCGGCCACCGGACGCCGCGGGTTGCGGCGCAGATACTCGCCCTCCAGCTGCGCCATCCGATCGTTGTGGGCGCGCAGCGCGTCGTTCGAGCCGTACAGCAGCGTGTCGTGGCGTGTGCGGTGGATGGTCTCCAGCTCTTTCATGAGCTGCTGATCGTCCAGCCGGCCCGGGTCGACTCCGGTCATGGTGGTGCCCCGCTCGTCGTGGTCGTCCATACGGTTCGAGTACCCGCCGGATCTGGCTTCAGCATCCACTGTACGAACACTCCACGGGTCAGCGCGCCCGTTCCACCCGCCGTTCGTCCCACACCGGCTCCGCCGTCTCGCGGACCCGGCCGTCGCTGCCGAAGACCAGGTAGCGGTCGAAGGAGCGGGCGAACCAGCGGTCGTGGGTGACCGCGAGGACCGTGCCGTCGAAGGCCTCCAGGCCCTCCTGGAGTGCCTCGGCGGACTCCAGGTCGAGGTTGTCGGTCGGCTCGTCGAGCAGCAGGGCCGTCACGCCTTCCAGTTCCAGCAGGAGGATCTGGAAGCGGGCCTGCTGGCCGCCGGAGAGCCGGTCGAAGCTCTGCTCGGCCTGGTTCGTCAGCTCGTAGCGGCGCAGCCGGGACATGGCGGCACCGCGGTCCTGGGAGTGCTCGGTCCACAGGATGTCGAGCAGCTTGCGCCCGGTCAGCTCGGGGTGCGCGTGCGTCTGGGCGAAGTGGCCCGGGACGACCCTCGCACCCAGCTTCCACTCCCCCGTGTGCGCGACGGTCTCCCCTGCCAGCAGCCGCAGGAAGTGCGACTTGCCGGAGCCGTTGGAGCCGAGGACGGCGACCCGTTCGCCGTAGAAGACCTCCAGGTCGAAGGGTTTCATCAGGCCGGACAGCTCAAGTTGCTTGCAGGTGACGGCTCTTACGCCGGTACGGCCGCCCTTGAGCCGCATCCTGATGTCCTGCTCGCGCGGCGGCTCCGGCGGCGGACCGGCCTCCTCGAACTTGCGCAGCCTGGTCTGGGCGGCCTGGTAGCGGGAGGCCAGCTCATGGCTGATGGAGGCGGCCTGGCGCAGGTTCAGCACCAGCTTCTTCAGCTGGGCGTGCTTCTCGTCCCAGCGCCTGCGCAACTCCTCGAAGCGGGCGAAGCGTTCGCGCCGGGCGTCGTGGTAGGTGGCAAACCCGCCGCCGTGCACCCAGGCGTCGGCGCCCGCCGGCGAAGGCTCCACCAACACGATCTTCTCGGCGGCACGGGCGAGCAGTTCCCGGTCGTGGGAGACGAAGAGGACCGTCTTGCGGGTCTCCTTCAGCCGCTCCTCCAGCCAGCGCTTGCCGGGCACGTCGAGGTAGTTGTCCGGCTCGTCGAGCAGCAGCACCTCGTCCGTGCCGCGCAGCAGCGCCTCCAGCACCAGCCGCTTCTGCTCGCCGCCGGACAGTGTGCGCACCTCACGGAACTGCGCCTTCTCGTACGGCACGCCCAGCGCGGCCGTGGTGCACATGTCCCACAGGGTCTCGGCCTCGTACCCGTGGGCCTCGGCCCAGTCGGACAGGGCCTGCGCGTACTGCATCTGCGCGGCCTCGTCGTCGACGGTCATGATCGCGTGCTCGGCCTTGTCGACGGCCTTCGCCGCCTCCTGGACACGGGGCGACGCGACCGACACCAGCAGATCCCGTACGGTCGTCTCGTCCCGTACGGAGCCCACGAACTGGCGCATCACGCCGAGGCCGCCGCTCACGGTGACCGTGCCGCCGTGCGGCTTCAGCTCGCCGGAGATCAGCCGCAGCAGGGTCGTCTTGCCCGCGCCGTTCGGGCCGACCAGGGCCACGACGGCGCCTTCGCCGACCCGGAACGACACATCGCCGAGCAGCGCCCTCCCGTCGGGGAGGTAGTACTCGAGATGCGCGGCTTCCAGATGTCCCATGAGGACGCATTCTGCGGGCCGCGGAGGAGTCCGGGCAAACGCTTATCGGGCCTTGCCCGGCCGCCTACAGGGGCTGACCGGTCGGGCCGCTCTCCGTGCCGGGTCCGGTGGCCTCCACGACGGCGCCCGCCCACGACAGTGCCTTCCAGCCGTCGGCCGGGGAGCCCTCCAGGACGACCACGCCGGTGTTGTCGAGGTGGTGGGCGGCGGCGAAGGAGATGTCGACGTTGTCCGCGCGGGCCGCCGTCCACATGCGGATCGCCGCGCCGTGGCTGACCATGGCGACGGTACCGGCCCCGCTGCCTGCGGCTTCGGCGACCACGGCGTCGTAGCGGGCCAGCGCCTCGGTGCCGCTCTCGCCGCCGGGCATCCGCAGCTCCACGTCGCCCGCCGCCCAGGCGAACACGGTCTCCATGTAGGTCCGGCCGTGCTCCCCGTCACCGGGCAGCATCTCCAGATCACCGGCCGTCAGCTCCCGGATGCCGTCGCGGACGATCATGTCGAGGCCGCGGGCGGCGGCGAGCGGGGCGGCGGTGAGCCGGGTGCGGATCAGGGTGGAGATGTACAGGGCCTCGATGTCCTCGTCGGCGAGTGCCTCGGGCAGCAGGGCCGCCTGACGCTCGCCGAGCGCGGTCAGCCCCGGGCCGGGAACCGCCGTGTCCAGCAGATGGTCCACGTTCGAGGGAGTCTGGCCGTGGCGTATGAGGAGCAGGCGCATGTACGGGGTCCTCCGGGTGTGGTTCGCGTCCCGCCGCACAAGAAACGGGCGCTTCAGGGTACCCGGCTCCGCATGAGCCCAGACGTCGATCTCACCGTCCCGAAGCCCGGCCACCATGTGCTGCGTGACTGGCTGCTCGCGCTGGACAACCGGCTCTTCGAGTTCGCCGCCGAGCGCCACTGGCCCGGCGCCGAGCGCATCCTGCCGAAGCTGAGCCGGAGCGCGAACCACGGTGTGCTGTGGTTCGCCACGGCGGCCGTCATCGCGGCGAGCCGGACGCCCCGGGGCCGCCGTGCCGCGGCCCGCGGCGTCGCCTCCCTCAGCCTGGCCTCGGCCACGATCAACACGCTCGGCAAACGCAGTGTGCGCCGCCCGCGCCCCGTCCTCGACCCGGTACCGCTGGTCCGGCAGCTGAAGCGGCAGCCGATCACCACATCGTTCCCGTCCGGTCACTCCGCGTCCGCGGCGGCCTTCGCGACCGGCGTCGCCCTGGAGTCCCCCGCCTGGGGCGCGGCGGTGGCACCGGTCGCGTGGTCGGTCGTCCTGTCCCGCGTCTACACCGGCGTCCACTTCCCGAGCGACGTGCTCGCGGGCGCCGCCCTGGGCGCGGGTGCCGCGTACGCCGTACAGGGCCTGGTGCCGACCCGCCCCCAGGGCACGCCTGCCCGGCCCCGTGCGGACGTCCCCGCCCTGCCGGACGGCGCGGGCCTGGTCGTCGTGGCCAACAAGGCCGCGGGAACCGCCGAGCGCGTGAACGCGCTGGCCCAGTCGCTGCCGCGGGCGGAGATCGTGCAGTGCCAATCGGCGGAGATCCACGACGAGTTGGTGAAGGCGGCGGCCCGCGCCCGGGTGCTCGGCGTGTGCGGCGGCGACGGCACGGTGAACACGGCCGCCGGGATCGCGATGCGCCACGGCCTGCCGCTGGCGGTGCTGCCCGGCGGCACGCTGAACCACTTCGCCCGCGACCTGGGCGTGGAGGACGTCCGCGATCTGAGCCGGGCCGTCCGCGGCGGCGAGGCCGTGCGGGTGGACGTGGGCCGGTTCGTCTGCGGCGAGCGGAACGGCATCTTCCTCAACACCTGCAGCCTGGGCGTCTACCCGGAGCTGGTGCGCGAACGGGACCGCTGGTCGCACCGGATCGGCGGCTGGCCGGCGGGCGTCCTCGCGGCACTGCGCGTGCTGAACGCCGACCGCCATCCACTGCAGGCCGAACTCGGCGGCCGGGCACGCCCGTTGTGGCTGCTGTTCGTCGGGAACGGCACCTACCACCGGATGGGCCTGGTGCCGGGCCGGCGTGCGGATCTGGCGGACGGACGGTTCGACGTACGGGTGGTGCACGGCGGCCGCAAACCGGCGCTGCGGCTGCTCGCGGCGGCCTTCGCGGGCCCGCTCACCCGCTCCCCGGCCCACGCGGCGGTCCAGGTGGGCCGGCTGCGGGTGGCCGGCGTCGCGCCGGGGACCCTGCTCGCCCACGACGGCGAAGTCACGGAGGTGGCGGGCGAGGTGACGGTGGAGAAGCTGCCGGAGGCGCTCACGGTGTACCGCCCGCTGAACGGGAAGTCCGTATAGACAGCCCCAGCCATGTCCACATAGTAAAACGCCAGTCTCATCATTCGACATGCCGACGTACCGTGTCAGCATGTCGAAACCGCAGGGGAAAACCCGGGAAACCGCCGTCTACACCCACGGCCACCACGAGTCCGTGCTGCGCTCGCACACCTGGCGGACCGCCGCCAACTCCGCCGCCTACCTGCTCGGTTCACTCAAGCCGCATATGAAGATCCTGGACATCGGATGCGGCCCGGGCACGATCACGGCCGACCTGGCGGCGCTGGTCCCCGAGGGGCACGTCACCGGCGTCGACCGGGCGCCGGAGATCCTGGAGCGGGCCCGGGACACCGCCGCCGAGCGGGGCCTGACGAACACCGGCTTCGCGGTGGCCGACGTCCACGCGCTGGACTTCCCGGACGACACGTTCTGCGTGGTCCACGCCCACCAGGTGCTCCAGCATGTCGGCGATCCGGTGCGGGCGCTGCGTGAGATGGCCCGGGTGACGAAGCCGGGCGGGTTCATCGCCGTCCGCGACTCGGACTACGCGGCGATGACCTGGTATCCCGCGTCTTCGGGCCTGGACGACTGGCTGGACCTGTACCGGCGGGTGGCCCGCGCCAACGGCGGCGAGCCGGACGCGGGACGCCGGCTGAAGTCCTGGGCGCTGGCGGCGGGCCTCACCGACATCACCGCCACCTCCAGCACCTGGACCTTCTCGACGCCGGACGAGCGGGCCTGGTGGAGCGGCCTGTGGGCGGACCGCACCCTGGCGTCGGCGTACGCCGAGCGCGCCACGGCCGGCGCTCACGCGACCCCCGAGCAACTACGGGCCGTGTCGGCCGCCTGGCGGGAGTGGGGGACGCGGGAGGACGGCTGGTTCAGCGTGCTGCACGGGGAGATCCTCTGCCGGAAGAAAGCCTGAGAAAGAAAGCCTGAAAGCCGGATTCCTGGAAACCCGGCCAGCAGGAGGTCGAATTATGGTTCCCATTCTGCTGGTACTACTTCTGGCGCTGGTTCTTTTCGGTGCCGGATTCGCCGTAAAGCTGCTGTGGTGGATCGCGCTGGCGGTGCTGGTGCTGTGGCTGCTGGGATTCCTGATGCGAGGCACGACGGCAGCCGGTGGCAGGGGCCGCTGGTACAGGTGGTGAATCTGCTCCCCCGGTAAATCCCTGGCCCCCGGTCAATCCCTGGCCCCGGTCATCCCCTGGCCGCTGGTCAGTCCCTGGGGAGCAGCGGTCCGAGCGGCCCGAGGTCCAGATTGAGGTCCTCGGGCCGCAGTCCGTAGCGCTCACGGAGTTCGGTCATCCGGTCGTCGAGCAGCATCAGCGTGAGCCCGATCCGCTCCTCCTGCTCCTCGGTCAGACCACCCTCGTCGAAGCGGCGCAGCGCCTGTCGCTCCATGAGCTGGCGCAGCAGCTCCACGACGGTCAGGACGAGCTTGACGAGGTCGCGTTCGACCGTGTCGGGCTCCAGGTCGAGCCGGTTGCGCGGGGTCATGTCAGCTCCTGAAAGGGCGAGGGCACCTGTGCGTTCACGGAGCTGATCAGCGCGTTCAGGTCGATGCGGACGAGGTCGACGTCCGCGATGCGCAGAGTGATGTCTCCCGTGATGACGACGCCGCCGGCCAGCAGCCGGTCGAGCAGGTCCACGAGGGCGACCTCACGGCGTTCGATGACGGTCACGCGCCCTCCTCCCCGACGAAGGAATAGGCCGCCCAGGGCCCGGTGAGTTCGACGCGAATTCCCGTTTCCTCGTCCTTCGTACGGTCCACCATTTCGACGAAGCCCTCCGAATCGGCGCGCGGCACGAGATAGGCGGCGTTGAGCACATTCCGTCCGGAGGCGCCGGAAAGGGAGGTGCTCTGCGGGGCGTGCAGCCGGGAATCCTCGGCACGGGCGGAAAGCGTCGCGTGCAGTCTGCTCGCGAACCTCTCCGCCTGCTGCCACCTGCCCTCGTGCGCACGGACCCGCGAACGCCGCTGCCGAAGATAGTCCCGGCCCGACGCGGCCGTCCCCGTCCCGGCAGGCGGGCCGGTCTCCGCGGGCTCCGTGTCGACGTACACCTTCACGCCCCATTCCACCCGCCCCTCCAGCCGGTCCAGGGTGCGGCGGAACTCCGCCTCGCGTGCCTCCATCATGATCCGTACGCCGCTGTCGTCCCGGAAGACCGTGGCGAGCCGGAGCGGCAGGGGCGTGGTGACCGCGGTGAGCGCGTCGATCACGCTCTGGTGGGCGCGGGCGGTCTCGGTGAGCCAGTCCAGGTCCTCCAGATGGGCACGGAGCGGTTCTTCGGCGAAGTCTCGCTCCGGCACCGTGCTGAGGACGGCGACCAGGCCGTGGTGCGTCAGCTGTTTCGGCGGCTCGCCCGCGACGCCCTTGAGCTGGGCCTGGAGCGCGGACCGGAAGGGACGGCACACGGCGTAGACGTAACGCAGGCCGGTCATGGGATCTCCTCCTGCCCTCGGCCGGGCTCCAGAGCGGCCAGCCGCTCCCGCAGCTCGGCGTTCTCACGGGCGAGCTCGTCGCGCCGGGCACGTGAGGACAGCGACGGGTCGTCCTCCCACCAGTCGATACCCATCTCGCGTGCCTTGTCGACGGAAGCGACGATCAGCCGCAGCTTGACGGTGAGCAGCTCGATGTCGAGCAGGTTGATCCGGATGTCGCCGGCGATGACGACACCCTTGTCGAGCACGCGCTCCAGGATGTCGGCGAGGTTGGCGCCGCCGTTCGGGCCGTAGGGCTCGGGAACCCGGCTGGGCGTCGTCATCGGCGGCTCCCGCCGTCGGCGTACTCGTACGCCTCTCCCTCGAGGGTGACGTAGCGAACGTAGTTCTTGAGGTCGAGGCGGGCCCGGCGGCCCTGGGCACGCCAGAGGTTGCCGGTCTTCTGGAACAGGCCCTTGGGGTAGTACTCGATCACCAGCAGGACACGGGTGAGGGTGTCGGCGAGGGGGTGGAAGGAGACGACGCCCTTCATCGCGCCCTTGGTGCCCTCCGACGTCCACGCGATGCGGTCGTCGAAGAGCTGCGTGTCGTCGGTCTCCTGGTAGCGGGTCCACTGATCGTAGGCGGTGCGCAGCGGTACGCCGACGTCGGCGTACTCGATGATGACGGTGGGCTTCTTGCCGGCGCCGACGACGTTGTCCTTGGCGCGGGCGGCGCCGAGTTCCAGGGCGCTGCGCAGCGGCCCCTTGCCCTCGGCGAGCTTGCGGCCACCGTCCAGGGCGAGCTTGGCGAAGCCGGGGCTCCGGCCCTCGGCCATGTCGTTCAGCTTGAGCGTGGTCTCGCCGAGCTTGCGGCCGACGCCGACCAGCAGGCGCTGGGCCTGGGCAGCGAGGTACTCCTGCAGTTCGGCCCGGAGCCGGTCGGCGGCTTCGCTGTGGGCGAGGTCGCCGAGCGGGCTCGGGGTCGCTCCGCGCGTGGCGGAGCGTGCGGATCCGAGGGTCTCGGTCATCACTCACCGCCCCCCTTCGGCAGCCGGGACCGGGCACCGCGGGTGGCGCTCCTGGCTCCGGTGGTGCTCTTCCGCGCGGCGGCAGCGGTCTTCTTCGCTGCCGCCTTCTTCGCCGTCGTCTTCTTCGCCGTCGTCTTCTTCGCCGTCGTCTTCTTGGCCGGCGCGGTCTTCGTGGTGGCCTTCTTCGCGGGCGGCTTCTCGGCCTTCGCGGGCGGCTTCTCGGCCGCCTTCTTGGCCGGTGCCTTCCTCGCCGCTTCGCTCCGCCGCAGCTCCGGCTCTCCATCGTCGTAGTCCTCGGCACCCTCAGAATCCTCGGCGCCCGCTACGTCCTCCACGTCCTCGAACTCCTCGTAGCCCTCCGCCTCTTCGGCCTCCTCGGGCCCACTGGGCTCCTCGTCCTCCCCATTCCTCTCGAAGCCGAGGTCGGGTGCTTCGGGCGCCACGCCCGCGAGCTGGTCACGGACCTGTTCGGTACGTCCGTGCAGCCGGTCCGCGATGGCGTCGAGCCGTCGCTCGACCATGGCGCCCGATGCCGCCTTGCCGACGCCTCGCAGGTCCTCGCGAAGCTGGTCCCCGATCTCCTTGAACTGCGGGTTGTCCGCCAGTTGCCGGGTCACCAGGTCCGCGAGCGCCCGCGGGCCGAGTTGCATCCGCCTGCCGGCCACCAACGTGCCGACGGCGAACGCCAGTTTCATCTTCTTCGTACGTCCGAGGACGTATCCGGCCCCTATCGCGAGGCCCAGTCCCGCTCGGTTCATCGCGCCGTCCCGTTGCCAGTGCCCGCGCTGCCGCGCAGGCCTGTCTCCAGCCGGTCGAGGAGCTCGTCCTCCCGGCGGTCGAACTCCTCCTCGCCGATCTCACCTGCCTCCAACCGGTCTTCGAGCAAGGCGAGTTCGGCCCGGACGGCGGCCGGATCGTAGTAGATCCGCTCCGCCTCGCTCAGTACCTGTCTCATGACCCAGGCGCTGCCGCGCACCGGGGCGAACGGCAGCAGCAGGATCTCTCCGATCAGTCCCATGCCTCACTCCTCGGCGGCGTCGGCGCCGAGGACGCTGCCCGCCGGCTGGGCCGGGCCGGGCTCGACGAAGCTGTACGGCGGCAGCGGGCCGTTGAGACGGAGTTCGAGGTGGGGGAAGGCCTTGCGGATCTCCTCCACGCCGGTCACGAACGTCTCGGCCGTCTCCCGCTCCACCAGGAACGACAGATTGGCCAGCCAGCCGGTGGACTCGGGGCCCACGCTCACGGCTGCCGCGGCCGGTTCCAGGGCGGCGCGCACCTCGGTCGCGTCCTCGGCCTCGCGGGCCTTGACCGCGGCGACCACCGTCTCGCCGAGCCGCAGCCGCTGTTCGTAACTGCCGCCTCCTGCCTTCCGGTTGGCCTCGGTCATGGCCCGGATCTCCGGGTTCTCGGAGAGCAGCCGGTGCAGGACGGCCTCCTCGTCGTGCACCGCCTTGACGTTGTACTCGACCTTGCCGTCCAGCGCCCGCAGCCGCTCCTTGTAGTGGTCGGCGCGCTCGGCGAGCACACCGGTGACGGTCTCGTCGTCCGGCGCGACGCTGCCGAAGCGCATGGGGAGCACACACCCGGCGGCGCCGGTCTCGGCGAGCACGGCCTGATGCGCCAGCAGATCCCGGCGCTTGGGGCGCAGCCCCTCGGGCGCGTCACTGACAAGGGCCGCGAGGTCGGCCGCGGTCAGGACACGGACGGGGCGCGGCGGGTCGCCGACGCCGGACAGCTTCTTGGGCAGGGACGGATGGGAGGCGGCGGCGATGCCGTACACGTACGTGCTCACTCCTGTTCCCCCTTCCGGCGTGCCGCGGTCGACTTGCGGGCGCGCGGCCTCGGCTCGGCCTCCCCTTCCTGGCGGGCCTGCTTGAACGCGTCGGAGATGGTTTCGGCGGCGCCGGACAGCGCCCCCTTGGACTTGCCCTGCGCGCCGGACTCGGTGATCTCGCCGACCATGTCGGGCAGACCGGGGCTCTTGCGCGGCCCCGCCTCCAGGTCGAGCCGGTTGCACGCCTCGGCGAAGCGCAGATAGGTGTCGACGCTGGCGACGACCACGCGGACGTCGATCTTCAGGATCTCGATGCCGACGAGGGAGACCCGCACGAACGCGTCGATGACGAGTCCCCTGTCGAGGACGAGTTCCAGGACGTCGTAGAGGCCGCTGGTGCCGCCTCCTCCGCCGGCTTGCTGTGCCGGGACAACGGTCATGCCGACCGTTCCTCCTTGTCTTGGGATGTGGTGGGCGGGCGGCCTAGCGGCCGGCGGGCCTGTGTGCGTCGGACCGCCCGCGTTCATAACGGCGAACGCGCCGGTAGCCGGTGAGCTGTCCGTGGGGGTCGAGATCGACCTGGTAGCTCGCGAGCAGGCTCATCGTGTCGGGGACGCGGGCCAGTTCCAGGACCTCGATCTCCAACGTCCAGCCGTCCTCGGTCTGTTCGAAGGACGACACCGTCTCCGCGGTCATGCCGGTGAGTTCGGCGAGCTGGGTGCTTCCTTGGCGCAGCACTTCCATGGGGGTCGGCCGGTCGTCCGCCCCGCCCTGTCGTCTGGATGATGTGGGTTCGTTCTGTGAATTAGTCATGGGCGCCTCGAACGGCGAGTGGCCAAAGACGCGTTCGCCAAACCCACGGCACCGCGTATTTCAGTCCCGCAGCGCGTCCAGCCTGCGCCGGGCCGGTCCCAGGGCGCGGCCCTTCTTCATCGCTCCGCTCCAGGGGTCGGTGCGGGCCTGCTCGACGGCGTCGGCGATGGTCCAGTGGCGGGCGTCGAGGTCCGGGTCGTCCAGCTGGGTCCAGGTGAGGGGCGTCGCGACGGGCGCGCCGGGCTTGGCGCGGACCGTGTAGGGCGCGGCGGCGGTCTGGGCGTAGGCGTTGCGCTGGACGTCCAGGTACAGCCGGTCGCCGCGGTCCTTCTTGCGGGCGGCGGTGGTGAGCCGGTCGGGGTGGGCGCCGGCGAGGGTGTCGGCGAGGTCGCGGGCGAACTCCCGTACCTCGTCGAAGTCGTGATGTCCGTTCAGCGGCACGATCACATGGAGTCCGCGGGAGCCGGTGGTCATCAGGGCCGAGGGCAGCTTCAGTTCGTCCAGCAGTCCGCCGAGCAGCCGGGCGGCCTCCCGCACCGTCTCGAAGTCGTCCTCGGCCGGGTCGAGGTCGAAGACCATCCGGTCGGGCCGGTCGAGGCTGTCGGTGCGCGAGAGCCAGCGGTGCAGGGTGAGACAGGCCTGGTCGGCGAGGTACACCAGGGTCGCGGTGTCGTCGCAGACGGTGTGGCAGACGGTGCCGCCTTCCTTGGACACCTCGACCCGGGTGATCCACTCCGGGTAGTGGTCCGGGGTGTTCTTCTGCATGAACTGGGGACCGTCGAGCCCGTCGGGCTGCCGCTGGAGCATCAGCGGGCGCCCGCGCAGATGGGGCAGCATGAACGGGGCGACGGCACGGTAGTAGTCGACGAGGTCGCCCTTGGTGTACTCCTTCGCGTCCCCGTCGCCGGGGAAGAGCACCTTGCCGGGGCGGTGCACCTCGACCGTACGGCGCCCCGCGCGCACCGTCCGTACGTCGTCGCCGCTCATCGCACGACCGCCTCCTCCACCAGCAGCCGCCCCGCCGCCGCGATCGACTCGGCGTCGATGCCCGCGGCGTGCAGCTGCTCCTCCGGCGACGCGGAGCCCGGCATCGACCGTACGGCGAGCCGCACCAGCCGCGGCACGGGCCGGCCGTCGAGGAACGCGGCGAGGACGGCGTCGCCGATGCCGCCCTCCTCATGGTGGTCCTCCACGGTGAGCAGACAGCCGGTGTCCTCGGCCGCCTTGCGCAGAGTGGGCAGGTCGGCGGGTTTGACCGAGTAGAGGTCGATCACCCGTACGGCGATGCCCTCCCCCTTCAGCGCGTCGGCGGCGGCCAGCGCCTCGTGCACGGTGACGCCCGCCGCGACGAGCGTCATCCGGTCCTCATCGGAGGAGCGCAGCACCTTGCTGCCGCCGACGGGGAACTCCTCGTCGGGGCCGTAGATCACCGGGCTCTTGCCGCGGGAGGTACGCAGGTAGCGGATGCCGTCGCAGCCCGCCATGGAGGCGACGAGGTGGGCGGCCTGGTTGGCGTCGCACGGGTACAGCACGGTCGAGTCGTGCACCGCCCGCATCATCGCCAGGTCCTCCAGGCCCATCTGCGAGGGCCCGTCCTGCCCGATCGCGACACCGGCGTGCGAGCCGACGAGGTTGATGCCGGCACCGCTGACGGAGGCCATGCGGACGAAGTCGTGGGCGCGGGTGAGGAACGCGGCGAACGTGGACGCGTACGGCACCCAGCCGCGCGCCGCGAACGCGACCGCGTTGGCGACCATCTGCTGCTCGGCGATGTAGCACTCGAAGAACCGGTCGGGGTGTTCCTTGGCGAAGAACTCGGCCCGCGTGGAGTCGCTGACCTCACCGTCGAGGGCGACGACGTCCTCGCGCGCGGTGCCGAGCGCGGAGAGCGCCTGACCGTAGGCGTCCCGGGTCGCGACCTCATCACCCTTGTCCCACCGCGGCAGTTCGAGCTGCCCGGTGCCCACGGAGTGCAGCATCCGGGCGGCGGGCGGCTCCTGGACGTGGACGCGCAGGTCGCGTCGTCCGCCGAGTTCGGCGATGGCCTCGTCGGCCTCCGGCAGCGGCTTGCCGTGCAGTCCTTCGCGGTCCTGGACGGCCTCGACGCCCTTGCCCTTGAGGGTGCGGGCGAGGATCACGGTCGGCTGGCCGGTGGTCGACAGTGCCTCGCCGTAGGCGCGGTCGATCGCGTCGACGTCGTGTCCGTCGAGCTCCACGGTGTGCCAGCCGAAGGCCTGGAAGCGGCGGGCGTAGGCGTCGAGGTCGTGGCCGTGCCGGGTGGGGCCGCGCTGGCCCAGCCGGTTGACGTCGACGATCGCGGTGAGGTTGTCCAGATGCTCGTACGCCGCCTGCTCGGCGGACTCCCACACGGAACCCTCGGCCAGCTCGCTGTCGCCGCACAGCACCCACACCCGGTATCCGGTGCGGTCCAGCCGCTTGCCGGCCAGCGCGATGCCGGCGCCGACGGGCAGTCCCTGACCGAGCGAGCCGGTGGCCGTCTCTACCCACGGCAGCCGCCGGGGCGTCGGATGTCCTTCGAGCCTGCTGCCCAGCTTGCGGAAGGTGAGCAGTGCGTCGTCGTCGAGGGCGCCGGCCGCCTTGTACATGGCGTACAGCAGGGGCGAGGCGTGTCCCTTGGAGAGCACGAAGCGGTCGGCGGCGGGGTGGGCGGGGCGGTCGAAGTCGTAGCGGAAGTGGTGGGCGAGCAGGACCGCCATCAGGTCCGCCGCGGACATCGAGGACGTGGGGTGCCCGGAGCCCGCGGCGGCAGCGGCACGGACGCTGTCCACGCGCAGCTGCTGGGCGAGTTCCTGGAGTTCACCGGTGTTCATGAGGCTCCTTCCGCGGGGTCTTCGGAACGCTTGACGGGGCCGGGTGGTTCGGGGTGCCCGGAGCTGTGCGGTGCCTCGATGGACTCCGTCGCCGTCTCGGGCTTCTCCGGCGTCTGCGGCTTCTCCCGCTGCTCCGCCCCGCCCGGCACTCGCGCCAGTTCCGGTGAGGCCGTGTCCAGGGGCACCGACCAGGACCGTACGAGCCCCAACTGGACGGCCTGGCGCGGCAGTACGGCGTCGAGCAGCCAGTCGGCGGCCACCCGCACGCGGTTGCCGGGCATCGCCGCGAGGTGGTAGCCGCGGGTGACCGCCCCGGCGAGCGGGCCGGCCAGCGGCACACCGAGCGGGTTGGCGGCGGCCTGCGCGCCGCCCAGGTCCACGACGAACCCCAGGTCGCGATGGCGGTAGACGCGCCGCTCGCCGATGCCGAGGGAGGCCGCGACGTTGTGGCCGACGGCCTTGCCGTGCCGCCAGGCGTGCTGCGCCGTCATCGGTGTGAAGGAGCCGGGCTTGTTCAGGTCGGGCACGGCGGCCGCGTCACCGCAGGCGAACACCTCGGGCCGGCCCGGCACTTGGAGGTACGGGTCGACGATCAGCCGCCCGCGCTCCAGGGGCTGCCCGATGCCCTCGACGAGCGGATCGGGCCGCACGCCCACGCACCACACCAGCGTCCGTGTCTCGATGAACTCCCCGTCGGTCAGCAGGACTCCGTCGTGCGTGGCCTCCTTCACCGAGGTCCCCATGCGGACTTCGACGCCCCGCCGCCGCAGGACACGGTCGGCGGTGCGTGAGAGATGCTCGTCCAGTTCGGGCAGGACGCGCGGCGCGATGTCCAGCAGCAGCCAGCGCGGGCGCATTCCGTCCCGCAGCGGATGCCCCCGCACCTGGGCGTCCGTGTACCGCTGCCCCTGCGCGGCGACCTCGGTGCCGGTGTATCCGGCGCCCACGACGACGAAGGTGCACCGGGCGGCGCAGCTCTTGGGGTCGTCCGCGCCGGCCGCGAGCTCCACCTGCCGGGTCACGTGGTCGCGCAGATACAGCGCCTCGGGCAGCCCGCGGAAGCCGTGCGCGTGCTCGGCGACGCCGGGGATCGGCAGCAGCTTGTTGACGCTGCCGACGGCCAGCACCAGCCGGTCGTACGGCAGCGTGCCGGCTCCGCCCTCGGGGTCGGAGTAGTGCACGGTGCGCGCGTCCAGGTCGACGCCGTCCGCCTCGCCGAGCACCAGCCGCACCCGGGGCAGGGTGCCCGACAGGGAGACGGTGACCCGGCGCGGTTCCAGGATGCCGGCGGCGACCTGGGGCAGCAGGGGCAGATACAGGAAGTAGTCGGTCGGGTTCAGCAGGGTGACCTCGGCGCGGTGCCGGGTCAGCCGGAACAGCGTGCGGGCCGCCTGATACCCGGCGAAACCGGCACCGACGATCACGATGCGGGGTCGACTCACGGTTCGCCTCCGGCGCTTTCGCTCGTACGAGGTTTTCCGCGTCCCCCTGGTCAGTGGCCCCAAACGCGGCCCGCACGAGCGTTTCGCCCCCATGGCCAGGGATACCCGGCGAGTGACCAGCCCCGCCCCCGCCCGGAGGTGTCCCCTCACATGCCCGAGTACGGCTACTTCCTCGCATCCGAGGAGTTCGGCCCCGCAGACCTCGTCGAGCAGGCGAGGATGGCGGAGCAGGCCGGATTCCAGTCGCTGTGGATCTCGGACCACTACCACCCGTGGAACGACGCCCAGGGCCAGAGCCCGTTCGTCTGGTCGGTGATCGGCGCGATCTCCGAGGCCGTGTCGCTGCCGGTCGAGACGGCCGTCACCTGCCCGACCGTGCGGATCCACCCGGCGGTGGTGGCCCAGGCCGCGGCGACCAGCGCGGTGATGACGAACGGCCGCTTCCGGCTCGGCGTCGGCACCGGTGAGGCCCTGAACGAGCACGTCGTCGGCCACACCTGGCCGCCGGCCAGTGTCCGGATGGAGATGCTGGAGGAGGCGATCCAGGTGATGCGCCGGCTGTTCTCGGGCGAGGAGGTCAGCCACTACGGCACCCACTACAAGGTCGAGAACGCCCGCCTGTACACCGTCCCCGACGAGCCCATGCCGATCGACATCTCCGGCTTCGGACCGGCGGCGACCGCGCTCGCGGCCCGCGTGGGCGACGGCTACATCACGATGATGCCGGACCAGGCACTCGTGGAGAACTTCCGCAAGGGCGGCGGAGGCACCAAGCCGGTGAGCGGCGGCACGAAGGTCTGCTACGGCATCGACCGCGACGAGGCCGTACGCACCGTCCGCCGGCTGTGGTCCAACCAGCTGCTGCCCGGCGAGATGGGCCAGATCCTGCCTTCGCCCAAGCACTTCGAGCAGTTGGAGCCGCTGATCACCGAGGAGATGGTGAGCGAGCAGTCGGTGTGCGGGGACGACGTCGACGAACATGTCGCCGCGCTCGCCGCGTTCGACGAGGCCGGCTTCGACCGGATCTACGTCAACCAGATCGGGCCCGACCAGCGCGGCTTCTTCGACTTCTACCGCACCAAGGTGCTGCCGCAGCTCCAGCGGGCCGGCCACTGATCCGTACGGGGGCGAGTCAGCGATGAAACTCCACCGGCCCGTGGTGTCGGTGTACACGGTGCCGACGGACGGACCCGAGGCCGACGGCACGCTGGCGTGGGACACGACGACCGTGGTGATCGCCGAGGTGACGACCGACGACGCGACCGGCACGGGCTGGACCTACGGCCCGGCGGCGGTAGGCGACTTCCTGAGCAAGCACCTCGCTCCGCTGGTCGAGGGCCGCAGCGCCCTGGACATCCCCGCCGTGCACTGCGCGATGTGCCGCTCCGTGCGCAACGCCGGACGACCCGGCATCGCCGCCTGCGCGATCTCCGCGGTCGACATCGCCCTGTGGGACCTCAAGGCCCGGCTCCTGGAACTCCCGCTGGCCCGGCTGCTGGGCGTCGCCCGTGAGCGGGTCCCGGTCTACGGCAGCGGCGGCTTCACGACGTACCACGACACCCATCTGGCCGCCCAGTTGAACGGCTGGGTGCACGGGCAGCACATCCCGCGGGTCAAGATCAAGATCGGCGAGAGCTGGGGCCGGGCGGTCACCCGCGACCTGGCCCGCGTCCACGCCGCCCGCCAAGTGATCGGCGGCGACGCCGAGTTGTACGTCGACGCGAACGGTGCCTACACCCGCAAGCAGGCGATCCGGGTCGGCCACGCGCTCGCCGAGCACGGCGTCGGCTGGTTCGAGGAACCCGTCTCCTCCGACGACCTGACCGGTCTGCGCCTGGTCCGCGACGCGCTGGTCAGTGACGTGACCGCAGGCGAATACGGTTACGACCTCCCGTACTTCGCCCGCATGATCGCGGCCGGCGCGGTCGACTGCCTCCAGGTCGACGCGACCCGCTGCGGCGGCCTCACGGAATTCCTTCGCGCCGCCGCCCTGGCCCATGCCCACGGCCTGGAGGTCTCCACCCACTGCGCCCCGCACGCCCACGCCGCCGCGGCCGCCGCGATCCCCAACCTCCGCCACATCGAGTGGTTCCACGACCACGTCCGCATCGAGGACATGTTCTTCGACGGCGCGCTGGACCCGACGGGCGGCTCAGTACGACCGCTCCGCGGGGTGGGCCACGGCTTGACGCTGCGGACGGATGAGGTGGAGGAGTTCAGGGTCGCCTGACGGCGACAAGGCGGGCCAGTTTGCGCGCGGCCAGGATCCCGGCGCCCGCGGTGAGCGCCGTACCGATACGGCCGCGATGCGCCGAGAGCCATTCCTGGGAGCTGTCCCCATGGGACTCCGCGTCGAACCGCCCATGCGCCCCGAAGTCCCGCCCGTGCGGCCCGTCGGCCGGGGTCCACAGGTTGCCGGGGTCGCGGTGCTCGCCCTCGTCCCGCTGTGCCTCGAACCCGGTCCGCGCCAGATACCGGTCCAGCAGCCCCGGCGCCACCGCGTTGGCGACCAGCGTGGCCACCGTAGAACCCCCCACCCAGTACTCCCGCCGCCGCCCGTGCCCCGCCGCATGCACGATCGCCCGCGCCGCCACCTCCGGCTGATAAACGGGCGGCATGGGCCGCGCCCGCCCCGGCATCCGGCTCAACACCCAGTCGAACTGCGGGGTGTTGACGGCAGGCAGCTGCACCATCGTGGTGCGGACCCGGCTCCCCTCGTGCAGCAACTCGCACCGCAGCGACTCGTTGAACCCCTGAATCGCATGCTTCGCACCGCAGTACGCGGACTGCAGCGGAATCCCCCGGTAGGCGAGCGCGGAACCGACCTGCACGATGGTCCCCCGGTCCCGTGGCAGCATGTGCCGCAGCGCCGCCCGCGTACCGAACACACAGCCCAGATACGTCACTTCGGTCACCCGCCGGAACTCGTCCGCGGTGATCTCCGTGAACGGCGCGAAGACCCCGGCGAAGGCGTTGTTGACCCATACGTCGATGCGCCCGAAGGCGTCGACGACCTGCTGCGCGGCGTCCTCCACGGCCTTGGGGTCGGCCATGTCGACGGTGACGACGAGGGCCTGGCCCCCGGCGCGCTGCACCTCATCGGCCGCCGCGGCCAGGCCCTCGCGTCCCCGGGCCAGCAGGGCGACCCGGTCGCCCCGCGCGGCGAAGGCCAGAGCCGTGGCCCGGCCCACGCCGCCGCTGGCCCCGGTGACCACGACGGCCCTGCCGCCCTTCGACAGCGAAATCCGCGACGGCGTACGCACCGCGCATCACGCCCGGTGGTGCGGCTGCTCGGGGTCGATGTCCTCGGGGCGCGGCGCGGCGGGCGGTATGCCGGCCCCCGGCACGCCGGTCGCCGGTGCGCCGGCCGCCCCGCCGAGCGCGCCAGGCGTGGCGGGCGGCACCGGCGGATAGGGCGGCGCACCCGCGCTGCCCTGCGGCATGCCGCCGAGGGCGCGTTCACGTTCCGCGACGAGTTCGGTCTCGCGCTCCGGCGTCGGCCGGGTCGCGGACGGCCGGGCGGAACCACGCAGCACATAGGCCACGATGCCCAGGATCACCGCGGTGATCAGCGCGGCGGCCCAGTTGGGCAGTCCGGTGGCGAGGGCCAGGCCCAGAGCGAGCGCGAGGGACGCGCCCGCGTACAGGGCGACGGCGCCGGACGCGGCGTACAGGACGGCCGTGCGGCGCTGCTTGCGGGTCTGCTGACGCAGTTCGTCGCGTACGGTCTCGCGCGCCACCTGCGCCAGCTCGTCGACCAGCTCCTTGTCCAAGTGCTCCAGATGATCCAAGCGGTCCATGGCCGCCGGGTACCCGCGGGCCCGTGCGCCTAACGCCCAGGGAGCCGGGTACCCGCCCGGCCCGCACCTTCCACAGGCGCAAGCCGGCAAAAGGAAGTCAAGAGAGCTTCCATGATCTCGTCCGGCTCCTCGCGGTGCACGAGACCGCCGAGGAAGAGGTCGTCCACCCCTATGCCCGCGCCGAGGCCCTCGCTCCCACACTCCCCACCCTTCGGGCGGAGGGACCCCCATCTCGCTTCGCCCGCACCAGGGACGCCGTACGCAAGGCCATGGGCTGACTTGGTGGCCGGGACGGGGAGATCGGGCGAAACGATCTCCGCGTCCCGGCCGTCCCAACTAGGCTCGTGCGCATGGACATTCTGGGAGCCACGCTGCGCGTCTGCGTCGACGACCTGGAGACCGCGGTCCCCTTCTACGAACGCCTCGCGGGCGGCAAAGCCCTCCGCTTCGAGCGTGGCGGCGTCCAGGTGGCCGCCGTCGGCTGCTTCCTGCTGATGAGCGGGCCGGAAGCGGAGCTGGAAGTGCTGCGCAAGGTCGCGGCGACGATCGCCGTCACGGACGTCGACGAGGCCCACAAGGTCCTCACCGAGCTGGGCGCGCACATCGTCGCCGGTCCGGTGACGACGCCGGTGGGCCGCAACATGATCGTGATGCATCCGGACGGCGCGATCTACGAGTACGTGGACCGCCGCGGCTGACGCCTCACGGTGTCGCGGGCGGCCACATCCGGAAATCGTGGCGCTCCGGCACCGGCTCATCGCTGATCCGATCCCACAACCGCCCGATCACCTCATCCCCTTCGCGAAGGCGGACACCGCGGAGGTGACCAGGGGCGCTACCGGTCAGGATTGTGCAGAGCCGGAAGCCCTCATCTCCGCGGTGATCGCCCAGCGCTCGTGGTCCCGCCAGGCGCCGTCGATGTAGAGGAAGTCCGGCGAGAAGCCCTCCCGGCGGAATCCGCAGGCGCGGGCCAGGGCGATGGACGCGGTGTTGCTGGGCTGGACGTTGATCTCGAGCCGGTGCAGCCGCATCGGGCCGAAGGCGTGGCCGACGACGAGGTCGAGGCCTTCGCGCATGAGCCCGCGCCCGGCCGCGTGCGCGAAGGCGCCATAGCCGAGGGCGCCGCTCAGGAAGGCGCCCTGGACGATGTTGTTGATGTTGATGAACCCGGCGATGGCCCCGCCGTCCTTCTCACAGACCAGGAAGCCCGCCTTGGTGGGGTCGTCGATCAGCCGGCCCGCGTAGGTGGTGTACGCCTGCGGGCTGTCCGGCGGGAAGAGCCACGGATGGTGCAGGTCCTTGCTCTCCCGGGCGCGCGCGCTGAACTCGGCGGCGTCGTCGTAGGTGAAGTGGCGTATGCCCACACGAGGGCCTTCGGCGAGATAGCGGGATGCGGTGTGCGGCATCCCGCCACCCTATGCCGGGCCTCCGGTCGCCGGGCTACTGTCGCCGCTTCATGAAACAGGCACCACACAGCGCGCCGATGACCGCGCGCCTTGCCGCCCCTCTCCGATGTCGTCGGACTCATACGACCAGCATGGTCCGCACCCGCCCTTCATGCGACCGGCAGCTC
This sequence comes from Streptomyces sp. DG2A-72, assembly GCF_030499575.1. NCBI lineage: Bacteria > Bacillati > Actinomycetota > Actinomycetes > Kitasatosporales > Streptomycetaceae > Streptomyces > Streptomyces sp. DG2A-72. The sequence continues at coordinate 8,719,864 of NZ_JASTLC010000001.1, read as the reverse complement.
CAGCACCCCCGTGTCCTGAGGCGCGCTGACCACGGTCACCGGCTTGATCCCCCGGTTCCCGAAGTACGCGTCGTCGCTCGCCGCGATCACGAACCGCAGCCGGTGCCCCTTCTCGTACCGGTGCACGATCCCCGGCAGCGTCACGGTGAAACTCCTGGTGACGTCGGGAACACGGACCGGCGCGACCAGCCGGTGCACCAGCGTCTTGGTGCCGTCGGGCGCGACGTCGTACAGCTTGGCGAAGAGGACGAGCTTGTCGGCGGCGTTTCCCGAATCCTGCGTCCGCTCGGCCTTCGGGGAGACCACCTTGAGCGTGGCCCTCGGCGCGCCCACGACATCGACCGTGCGCGCCAGCGGCTCGCTGGTCCACCCCAGGTAGGTGCCCCTGGTGTCGTACGGCGCCGGGTCGGGCAGCCCGATGATCCCGGTCAGCGAGTTCTCCGAATGGCTCGTGGGGATCAGCCAGTTGGTGTAGGTACGGCTGCCGCGCGCCACCTTCTTGCGGTTGTCGACGAGCTTGCCGTCGCCGGAGAGGTACATCTTCTGGCTGAGCGCGGGGACTTGGGCAGCCGTGGCGTAGGTGCCGTTCGGGTCGGTGATCCAGTCGCGGTAGTAGGCGAAGGCGGGTCCCGTGCCGACGTCGCGCTGCTTGTGGAGGTAGCGGTCGAACCAGGCGAGGATCCGCTTGCCGACGTAGGAGGAGTCCAGGTTGCCCTGGCTCAGGTTGAGTTCGCCGGACGCCGGGTCGGTGAGGCCGCCGCTGTGCCCCCAGGACTGCCAGATCATCTTGGTGGGCGTGCCCTGCGCCTTGAGCGTCCGATACGTCGCCGTCGCCTCGTTGAGGTTGAACAGGCTGTCGGCCTGCCCCTGGACCAGCAGCGTGGGCGCCTCGACGCGGCTGAGGTACGACACCGGGGACACGCTGTGCGCGTAGTCGAGCAGTTCGGCGGTCTTGTCGGCCGGGTAGCTGCCGGAGTTGAGGGTGCGGACGGTGTCGCAGGCCTTGGTGACGAAGTGCAGACAGGCGAGGGAGTTGATCCGGGACGGGTCGAGGCTGGGCTCCAGCAGGGTCTGGCCCTCTCCTATGAGGTAGAAGCCGTTGGTCCACTGCCATTTGAAGACACCGGGGACGCTGCCGCTGCCGACGGCGTTGTTCGGGTCGAGGGAGTAGGCGAGGTTGTTCCAGGTGATCATCGGTACGAGCGCGTCGACCCGGTGGTCCACGGCGGCCGTCGCCAGTTGGATGGCGCCTCCGTAGGAGCCGCCGATCATGCCGACCCGGGGATCGCCGGGGCCGTCCTGGGTCACGAAGTCGGCGTTCGTACCGTCGTCGGCGGCCCGCTTCCCGGCCAGGAAGTCGACGAGCTGCGAGGCCGCCTGGCCGTCGATGGCCGGATCGTCCAGTGAGATGAGGCAGCCGCTCCGGCCGAAGCCGAGCCCCGAGTAGACCAGGGAGACATAGCCGCGCTCGGCGAAGGCCTTGCCGATGGCGTTGGTCGAGCCGTCGTTCTTGCTGCCGCCGAAGCCGTTCGTGGCGAGCACGGCGGGTGCGGGGTGGGCGGCGTCCACGTCGGCGGGCCGGTACAGGTCGGCGTCGACGGTGCAGGTGCGGCCGCCGGCCTGGACGGTGAACTTCAGTGCGGTGACGGCGTATTGGCCGGTCGCGGTGGCGGGTGAGGTGAGTGCGAGGGGTGTGGTGAGGGCGGCGCCGAGAGCGAGGACGAGCGGGACGCGGGATCTGGGCACACGTCGGGACACGTAGACCTCCACACTGAGGACAACCCGGGATACCGGCCAGTAGGTACTGGCCGGTAATCATGGTGTGACACGTGTCAGGCGCAGGTCAATCGCTGTGACGAGTGGTTTTGACGGTTTCAGTAGGTCTCGCTCAGCGCAGAGCGGGTTCGTCGAGCGTCAACGTGCCGTTGTCGGCGTCGAGTTCGGCCTCCAGTCCGAAGGGGATGGTCAACGCCCCGTCACAGTGGCCGAACCCGAACTCCTCCACCACCGGGATGCCCAGTCCGCCGAGCCGGTCGGCGAACACGGCGCGCAGTGCGTCGTAGGCACCGCATTCGTTCCACGAGCCGAGCGCGATCCCGGTGACGCCGTCGAGCCGTTCCGCGCGCAGGAGTTGGGTCAGCATCCGGTCGATCCGGTACGGCTGCTCGCCGACGTCCTCGATCATCAGCAGTCCGCCACGGGCATCGGTGCGGGCGTGGGGTGAGCCGAGGTCGGACACGAGGAGGCAGAGGCATCCTCCGTAAGTGACACCCCGGGCCCGCCCGGGGACCAGAGCGCTGCCCCGCGACTCGATGGTGCGGACCGTCTCGGGGGCGAAGAGGGTCGCCCTCAAGTGCTCCTGGGCCCGGGTGTTCTTGGTGAAGTCGACGCCCGCGGCCGTCGGCCCGTACAGCGTGACCAGCCCCAGCCGCGTGGCGAACGCCTCGTGCAGCGCGGTGATGTCGCTGAAGCCCACGAACACCTTCGGCCCGGCCGTGCGCATCGTGTCCCAGTCCAACAGGTCGACCATCCGCAGCACGCCGTAGCCGCCGCGGGCGCACAGCACGGCGTCGACGGACGGATCGCACCAGGCGTTCTGCAGATCGGCGGCCCGGTGCGCGTCGGTGCCGGCGAGGTAGTCGAGCTCGCCGTGCCGGTCGAGGACATGGGGTGCGACGACCGGTTCGAGGTCCCAGCCGCGCAACACGTCGAGTCCGGCCTGCAGTCGTTCCTCGGCCACCGGTCCGCTGGGCGCGACGACGGCCACGCGGGCGCCGGGGGCGAGCCGGGGCGGACGATCCAGTTGCTTCACCGGGTTCACAAGCAACTCCTTTGCTCTGCGGTACCGAACCGGGCTGGTTCCAACCCGGCTGGTGTTGATCGTGTAAGACCTGTTGACCGCCTGTCCGCAGGCGACGTGAGCCAGGAATCCCCCTGCCTCAGCTGGGGGAGGGCTCAATGGGTGAGCTCCAGGGTGGGAATGTCGGGCGGGTGCAGCCCGAAGGCCTGTGCGTACAGGGAGAGTTCGGCCTCCAGGGCGCGGATCATGGTGTCGGCCCGGCGGAATCCATGTCCCTCCCCCTCGAAGGCGATGTAGGCGTGCGGCACGCGTCGGCCTTCCATGCGGGCCAGGAAGCGCTCGCATTGCGCGGGCGGGCAGATCACGTCGTCCAGGCCCTGCAACAGCAGGAAGGGCGCGGTGATCCGTTCGGCGTGCTCGGCGGGCGAGCTCCCCCAGTGCCTTAAGGGCCTGGGAGGTGCCCCCACCACGTACCGCGCGGGCACCTCGGCGAGCGGCCCGACCAGCGACTCCAGGTACTGGGACTCGAAGTCGTGGGTCTCCCCCGATCCCCAGCCGGTCAGGTCGAGGATCGGGTAGATGATCGTGCCGCAGGCGTAGACATCCGTCGTGGCCAGCGACGCGGCGGCCGTCCAGCCGCCCGCGCTGCCGCCCCGGACGGCGAGCCGGTCACGGTCCGCGGTGCCCTCGTCGGCGAGGGCCAGCGCGACGGCCGCGCAGTCCTCGACGTCGACCACGCCCCACTGCTCACGCAGCCGGTCCCGGTAGGCCCGCCCGTATCCGGTCGAGCCGCCGTAGTTGACCTCGGCGACCCCGATGCCGCGCGAGGTGAAGTAGGCGATCGCCAGGTCGAGCACGAGCGGTGCCCTGCTGGTGGGCCCGCCGTGCGCCCAGACGACATACGGCGGCAGCTCGTCGCCGGGTGCGACGCAGGCGGGGTGGTGGGGCGGGTAGATGTGCGCGTGGATCTCGCGTCCGGCCGGGCCGGTGAAGGTGCGGATGTGCGGTTCGGGGTAGTACGCGGGGTCGACCGAGTCCTTGTGCCCGGCGCCGATCACCCGGGCCCGTCCGGTACGGGCGTCCAGTTCCACCACCTCGTACGCGGTGCGCGGGCTGGCTCCGACGGCGACAATCCTCCCCCACCCTTCGGGCGGGGGGACCCCCATCTCGCTTCGCTCGCCGTGCGCCGCGAGCGTGGGCGCGAACTCGGTCCAGGGACCGGCGGCGTCGACGACCTCGCCGGTCTCCGGGTCGAGGATGCCGAGCGCGGTGGCGCCGCGTCCGTGCACGACGGCGATCAGTCCGCTCTCCAGCGGGGCGAACCAGCGGTGCCCGAGCTTCCAGAGCGGGCCGCCGAACTCCTCCTCGCGCGGGCAGAGCGGTCGGCCGTCGCGGTAGAGGTTCCACCAGCCGGAGCGATCGCTCGCGTACAGCAGGGAGCCGTCGGGCGCCCAGTCCACCTGCGCGATGGACTCCTCAGGGCCGCCGGCGACCGTGCGCGCCGCACGGAAGACACCGTCCACCTCGGCGACGACGAGTTCCGTGCCGTCCCACGGCATCCGCGGATGGTCCCAGGCGAGCCAGGCCGCACGCCGCCCGTCGGGCGAGATCCTCGGTCCGGTCACGAACCGGTGCCGGTCGTCGGTCAGTTCGCGTACGGCGTCCCGGTCCCCGGCCGCCGAGCCGTCCAGCGGCACCGCGGCGAGCACCCGGCGTACGTCCGTGGGCGCGTCGCCGGTGAACTCCTCCATCACGCACCACACTTCACCGACGTCCAGGCGCAACTGCGGCTCGGCCCAGCGTGGTCCGGCCGGCGTCAGCGGACGCGGATCGGTGCCGGGCTCGTACCGGTACAGCCGCTGGTCGGCGAAGTTCACGAACACGACGAGCGGTCCGGCGACACCGGTCCAGGGCTGTCCGCCGTACTCGATGACGCGACTGCGCACATTCCACGGCGCGGGCAGCCCGGACTCCGCGGTGCCGTCGGCGCGGCGCCTGACGAGCGTGCGCCGGCCGCCCTCGGTGGGCCGTGGCTCGGTCCACCAGGCCTCGTCGCCGACGAAGCCGACGTACTCGGGATGCCCGTCGTGCGCGGCGGCGAGAGCCGCGTCGATCGGGGACGGCCATGAGCCGAATGCCAGCTCCATGCCGCTAGGCCGTCCGCAGGAAGCGGTCCAGGACGTGGACGCCGAAGTGCAGCGCCTCGACCGGGACCCGCTCGTCGACTCCGTGGAAGAGGGCCTGGTAGTCGAAGCCCTCGGGGAGCTTCAGCGGAGTGAAGCCGTAGCCGGTGATGCCGAGCCGGGAGAACTGCTTGGCGTCCGTGCCGCCGGACATGCAGTACGGCACCACGTGCCCCTCGGGCGCGAACTCCTCGACCGCGGCACGCATCCGCGCGTACGTCGGCGAGTCGACCGGCGCCTGGAGGGCCACCTCGCGATGGTGGAACTCCCAGTCCACGTCCGGTCCGCTGAGCCGGTCCAGCGTCGCGCGGAACTCGTCCTCGGCGCCGAAGAGATAGCGCCCGTCGACGTACGCGACGGCCTCCCCGGGGATGACATTGACCTTGTAACCGGCCTCCAGCATCGTCGGGTTGGCGCTGTTGCGTACGGTGGCCTCGACCAGCCCGGCCGCCGGGCCGAGCTTCGTCAGCAGCCCGTCCACGTCGTCGAGGTCGGCCTCGATACCGTAGAGCGCGGCGAGTTCGGTGAGGGCCGCGCTGACGGTCGGGGTCAGCCGGAGCGGCCACTCGTGGCCGCCGATCCGGGCGATGGCGGCGGCGAGGCTCGTCACCGCGTTCTCCCGGTTCACCTTGGAGCCGTGTCCGGCCCGCCCGCGCGCGGTGAGCTTCAGCCAGCCGGTACCGCGCTCACCTGCGGCGATGGGGTAGATCTGGCGTCCGCCGCCGTCGTGGAAGGTGAACGCCCCCGACTCACTGACGCCCTCGGTGCAGCCCTCGAAGAGCCCCCGGTGCCGATCGGCGAGAAACCCGGAACCGTCCTCCGCACTCGCCTCCTCGTCGGCGGTGAACGCGATGACGAGGTCCCGTCGGGGCCGTACGCCCTCGCGCGCCCAGGCGCGCACGACCGCGAGGATCATCGCGTCCATGTTCTTCATGTCGACCGCGCCGCGTCCCCAGACGACGCCGTCGCGGATCTCCCCGGAAAACGGGTGCACGCTCCAGTCGGCGGCTTCGGCGGGTACGACGTCCAGATGACCGTGGACGAGGAGCGCGTCCGCGGACGGGTCCGCGCCCTCGATCCGGGCGACCACGTTCGTACGGCCCTGGGTGCGCTCCAGCAGCGTCGGCTCCAGGCCCGCCCCGGCCAGCCGCTCCGCCGCGTACTCGGCGGCGGGCCGCTCCTGGCAGTCGCCACCTCCGCGGTTGGTGGTGTCGATGCGGATGAGGTCCGACGTGAACCGGACGACCTCGTCCAGCGCCTGCTGGTCAGCCATACTGCTCCTCCACCGCGGCCGAGACGATCGTGGTGACCGCCTTGAAGGTACGGACCCCCTCATACATGGTGTCGCTGGTGTACGCCACCTTCCGCTCCCCGATCCGCTCCACACCCGGCACGACGGTGGCCGCCATCGCCAGGTGCTCGGCATCGAACTCCAGGGCCACGGTGAACGGCCCCCCGACGACGGGTTCGTGACGCACCGCCAGCGCCGCCGCCTCCTTGGCCGCGGCCCGGATCTCGGAGGCCGTCCTGGCCGGCGTACGGCACACGGCCGCGTACCGCGACACATGGTCCTTGACGGCGACCTTCAGCGCCTGCGGGGCGTATCCCAGCGCGTCCTCGCAGGCCACGTCGTCGCCGGTGACGAGGACGACGGGCACCCCGTACTCGGCGACCACGTGCGCGTTGAGCAGCCCCTCGCTCGCCCGTACGTCGTTGACCCACACCCCGGTGATGGAGTTGGCGAGGTAGGTGTGGGCGAGGACGCCCTCCATGCCGGCGCCCGCGTGATAGCCGACGAACGCGATGCCGTCCACGTCGCCGTACTGCACGCCCTCCACCATGGAGAGGGACTTGTGCCGCCCGGTGAGCATCTCCGCCCGCTCGTCGAGCCGTTCGAGGAGCAGATTGCGCATCGTCCAGTGCGCTTCGTTGATGAGCACGTCGTCCGCGCCGCCGTCGAAGAAGCCCAGCACGGCGGCGTTCACATCCGAGGTGAACATCGACCGGCACCGCTCCCACTGCGGCGTCCCCGGCAGCACATCGGCCGGCCAGGTGACGCCCGTCGCGCCCTCCATGTCGGCGCTGATGAGGATCTTCATACCGCATCACGTTACGCGTCGGCGAGGCAACTTCCTACGAAGCGGAGAGGAGGTCGAGCGGGCTCCGCCACGGCGAAGCCGGCACCGGCCTTGCACCGGAGGCGACAACCGGGGTTTCACCGGATGCGGTGTTTCTTCCAGAAGGGGTCCAGGTCGGTGTCCGTCACGGACTGTGCGGCCTTCTTGAAGTCCGCGGTGGTGGAGACGCCGTACCAGTGGTCGCGGGCGTATCCCTTGAGGAGTCGCGCCATCGTGTCGGCGCCGAGGGTGCGCTCCAGGTTCGCCAGGGCGCACGAGCCGGCCGTGTAGACGACGTGGTACTCGTCCCGGTGCTCGGCCCAGTAGGCCATCGAGTTGGTGAGCGCGGTCCGGTCGCTCGGCCAGTCGTCGTCCGACCAGCAGTCGCGGGTGTCCCAGCCGTAGAAGCGCGCGTTGGCGTACTGGGCGAAGCTCTCGTCGAGCCAGGGGGCGCCGTATTCGTCGTTGCCCACGATGCCGTACCACCACTGGTGGGCCACCTCGTGGACGACGGCGCTGCCGTCCTCGGCGGTGCCGAGGATGACCAGGCCGGGGTACTCCATACCGCCGCCGAACTCCTTGGTCATCACCAAGTCGATCTCGCCGTACGGATAACGGCCGAACTCCTTGCCGAACCGGTCGACGGCGGCGACGCCGTCCTTGCGGTTGAGGCGCACACCCGCCGCGGGCGTGTTCGGCGCCCAGTACGACTTCACGCGCACACCACCGGGCGAGGTCTCGCTCGCCACGCGGAACGGGCCCGCCGCCCACGCGAAGTCCCGCACCCGGTGCGCGACGCTGTGCGTGACCGTGCGCCCGGACATGCCGTGGCGGGTCCAAGTGCGGCCGGTCGCGGGGACCTTGAGGGCCGACGGGTGGTCGATGCGCACCCGGAAGTCACTCGCCAGGGCGTAGAAACTCTCGCCGGTCGACACATACGGATCGAGGTGCCATTCCTTCGCGTCGTGCACGGCGAGCACCGGCAGCGCATTGCCCAGGAAGCGGAACGCGCCCTCGCGGCCGAAGCGGTTGTTGCGCTGGGGCACAGTGATGGACACGTCGAAGGAGACGGCCGTCCGCTCGCCGCGCGAGAGCGGCTTCGGCAGGGTGATGCGCAGCGCGGTGCAGTTCACGGTGAGGCGGCCCGGAGTGCCACCGCGCACCTTGGACATCTTGACGGGGGACGGCTTGCCCGGCGTTCCGCACTTGTCGTCGCCGTTGCCCCACAGACGTACGTACACCTCACGCAGGGGTCGATCGGAGGCATTGCGGAACGACACCCGCTGCCGGCCCGTCCAGCGGGAGCCGTCGGCGTCGCCGCGCAGGGACACGTCGTAGCGAAGCCGATCGGGCGTCGCGGCCTTGGCCTTGGGTGCTGGTGGCGGTGCCGGTGCCGTGGCGGCACCGGCACCGGTGGCGCCCGCTGCCACGACCAAGGCAAGCGGGGCAACCAGCAGACGGCGACCGGCTCTTGACCACCACGCGCGTGCACGTACCGACGACATGGCAGCGGATCATGCCACATCGGTCTGACAGTTGGCGGTCAGACCGGATGCCGGGCGGGACGGCTGACCGCCCGTCAGGCCGTACGCCCCGCCGACAGCCACCTCGACGGCAGTTCGATCCGGGTGCCGTCGGAGGCGAACTCCGTGGTGATCAGCGGAAGTTCACCACTGGCCAGGACCGTGAGCCCGGCCGCGTGCAGATACACGGGGACCGCGTCGTCGGCGACCTCGCCGGGCGCGATGCCGTGCCGGAAGACCGGGGCCAGCTTGGGCGGCGGGCCCGCGGGGCTCTGGGCGAGGCTCATCAGGACGGGCCGGGCGGCCTCGGAGAGTTCCACGAGGAAGGCCCGGCCGCGTTCCCCGACGAGCGCGGCGATACCGTCGACGAGGGTCTGCCGGTCCTCGGGTTCGGCCTGGTGGAGCACGCCTCGCAGATAGACGTTGGTGTCGCCGAGTTCCGCGTGCAGCGCCTCCGCCTCGGTCTTCTCGCAGGCGTCCAGCAGCCGGTAGGTCGCCTGCCCGGCGGGGTCGGCGCGTCGGGCGTGGTCGAGGGCCGCCTCGGACAGGTCGGCACCGATGACGTGCGGGAAGCGGTCGGCGAGGAAGCGTGTCTGGCTGCCGTTGCCGCAGCCCAGGTCCACCATCGGCAGGTTGGGGTCGGGCAGCTGCGGCTCGAAGATCGCCAGATGGACACCCACCGTCAGCGTGGGCTCCGCGTCCCAGAACACGGCGCCCTGCTCCTCAGGAGCTTCGCGCCAGAAGCCCTCCCAGGCTTCCCGGTACCGACTCGTCACGCTCATGCCCAACTCCCCAGGATGCGACGGCCGCCCGTCGCGAGTGACAGGCGAGTACGGTCTATCGTGCCCTGGTCAAGGCATCAAGCGCGTGGCGCATTCCTTCACGCCGCATTCGAACGACGTGCGCCCCGAAGGGGCGCGGGGCTGTATCGATATGCGGCTCCGCCGCGTGGGCGCGACCAGCCCCCACCGGCCCGCAGGTGAATTACCGCGTCCCCAGCGGAGCACGTGGCAACGTCAGTTCGAACCAGACGGTCTTGCCGGCCTTGGTCCGGCTGGTGCCCCACTCCCGGGCGAGCGTGCTGACCACGCGCAGACCGCGCCCGAACTCGTCGCCCGGGCCCGTGTTCAGCAGGGTCGGCAGCTCGTGGTCGTCGTCGTCCACCTCGCACAGCAGGGTGTCCCCGCGCACGAGGCGCAGCTCGATCGGGCGGCTGTGGGAGTGCCGTACGGCATTGGTGACCAGCTCACTGACCATCAGCGCTGTGGGGTCTGCGAGCTTGGCGAGCCCCCAGTCGTGGAGCTGTTCGCGGACCGCGGCACGCGCCCGGCCGACTTCGTGCGGGTCGAGGGCGAGCCGCCATTCGGCCACGTCGTCGGGCTCGATGCCGTTCAGGCGGGCCATCAGCAGAGCCACGTCGTCCTTGCGGCCACCGCGGCCCGCTTCTGAAAATGTCACAGCGAGGGCGCGGATGATGGTGTCGCAGGCGTCGTCCATGGAGGCTGCCGGGTGGGCGGCCGACGCGCACAGGGTCGCGAGTCCTACGCCGATGTCCTCGCCGCGCACCTCGACCAGGCCGTCGGTGCACATCACCAGCCGGTCGCCGGGCTCCACGCGCACGCGTACCGCCTCGAAGGGCACCCCGCCGACGCCGATCGGCGCACCGGTCGGCAGGTCGAGCAGTTCGCTGTGCCCGTCCTCGGCACGGACCAGCACGGGCGGGATGTGGCCCGCGTTGGCGATGTGCAGTTCGCTCGCGATCGGGTCGTAGACGGCGTACAGACAGGTCGCGAGGTAGGTGTCGCCGAGGCGCTGGGCGAGGTCGTCGAGGTTGCGCAGCAGCTGGGCGGGCGGCAGGTCGAGGGCGGCCATGGTCTGGACGGCCGTACGCAACTGGCCCATCATCGCGGCCGAGTTGAGGCCGTGGCCCATGACGTCGCCGACGACGAGGGCGGTGCGGGCGCCGGGCAGCTTCACCGAGTCGAACCAGTCGCCGCCGACCCGGCCGAGCAGGGTGCCCGGCAGATAGCGGGTGGCGATGTCGCAGCCCGCCATGCGCGGCGGGATGTGCGGCAGCATGCTGTCCTGGAGGGTCTCGGCGACGCTCTCCTGGTAGGTGTACATGCGTGCGTTGTCGAGCACGAGGCCCGCGCGGGCGGCGAGTTCGGCGCCGGTGACCCGGTCCATGTCGTTGAACTCGACACGCTCGGGGTGGCGCAGCAGGATCATGAAGCCGAGGACCACATTGCGGGCCTTCAGGGGTACGACCAGCATGGAGCGGCCGGTGATCAGCGGCCGGATGTCGCGCTTCTCGAACTGCGAGGCGATGGCGTGCCCCATCTGCTCGCTGATGCGCGGCACGAGGACGGGCTCTCCGCTGGTCATGCACTGGAAGAACGGGGTGTGCGCCGGGAAGGGCATGGCCTCGCCGACGGGTACCACGTCGTCCCAGCGGCCCGGTTCGTCGGTGTGCTCAAGGGCGACCCGGTGCCACATGGTCGTCGTGTCCGGCACACCGTCCGGGAACCCCTCGCCTGCGACGACCTGTTCCCGCAGATAGGTGCCGGCGACATCGGTGAAGCGGGGCACCACGGCCCGGCTGACCTCGACGATGGTCTTCGCCAGGTCGAGCGAGGTGCCGATGCGACCGCTGACCTCGTTGAGGAACTCCAGGCGCTCGCGTACGGCGGTGTACTCGAGGTCCTCGACCTCGTCCGCGAACTCCTTCGGCACCGGCAGACCTTCGGCCCGCGCCCGTGCCGCCCGCTCGCGGCGCGCCTTGCGCTCGGCCCGCCGGGGCACACCCCAGTCGGGCGTGACAGGCACCCGGTCGTTCTGGCTGAACTCCAGGACGGGATAGCCCAGTTCAAGGATCTGCGCGACGATCCGGGCGCCCTCGCCGACGCTCATGCTGGGCAGGATCTCCGGGAGCCGGCGGGCGAGATCCTCGGCGCCGGGGAAGTCGGTGTGCAGGGCGAAGCCGGGGGCGATCCGCTCGAAGACCGCGTCCTCGTCGTCGTGGTGCAGGCCCGCCGCGTCGGCCGCCAGCACCAGCAGCTTCTCCCGTCCCGGGCCCACCAGGGGGTACGCCCACCACAGGACGTCCGCCCGCTCGTCCGTGGCCACCGCGAGGCGGGCGCGGCCCGAGGCGGGGTAGGACAGCCGCCCGTCGAGGGAGGATTCGAGATCGGGTCCGAGTCCGTCGTACGCCGCCGCACGGGCCCCGTACAGGGTGACGTCGTCCTCCTCGGGGAGGGCGCCGGAGACGGGGAGCAGGTCGAGCGCGGGACGGCCGATCGCGTCCTCCTTGGCGGCGCCGAACAGCCGCCGTGCGCCCGTGCTCCAGTGCGACACCAGACCGTCACGGTCCACGACGACCACGGCCAGGGGGATACGTCCGGCAGCGGCGGGCTCCGCCGCGCCGTCCTCAGCTCCGCGGCTGAGAGGTACATCCCTCTCGGTGCCACGGTCCATGTCCCCGGCCCTCTCTCCCCACGGCTCCGCAAGATCTGTGCCGCCGTCACCACGGTACGGCGGTGACCGCTCACGATGTGCGGCAATACGCGAATTGACGAAACCGGAGTGCCCCGGCGCACGGGCCCGCGCCCGTCGGACGTTTCAGTCCTCGTGCCCCACCTGAAGGTCCCGCTCCGTCCGTCCCCCGCCCGCCACTTGGAGCACGGTGGCCACGGGCGGATAGCCGGCGGCGATGACGGTGTACTCGCCGCTCGACAGGTCCACGAACCGGAACGTTCCGTCGGTTCCGGTCGTCAGCGTGTCCACGACGTTGCCCGCCGCGTCGAGCAGCGTCACGCGCGCGTCGTCGACGGGACGTCCGCCGCTCGCGCGCACGGTGCCGCGCAGCACGGCACCGCCGGCGAGTTCGATGTCCTGGCGGGTCTCGCGGGCGGCCTGGACGGTGACGGGCAGCGCGGTGGGCCGGAAGGCGGGTGCGCTGGCGGCGAGGGTGTACTCACCGGCGACCAGTTCGCCGATGACGTACCCGCCCTCGCGTCCGCTGCGGGTGCTGGCCACCACCTCGCCGTGCACGTTGGTCAGCGTGACGGTGGCCTCCCGCACCGGCGTGCCGTCGGCGGTGAGCACGCTGCCGGCGAGCCGTCCGGCGCCGCCGAGGACGACGTCCAGGTCGACGGGGCGTTCGCCGACGGTCACGGAGACGGCCTGCGGCTGATGCCCGCCCGCTGCCGCGATCAGGACGTACGACCCCGACCCGGGCGTGGACAGCGCGTACCGCCCGTCCTCACCGCTCGCGCCCCGCCCGATCTGCTGTCCGGCGACATCGATGAGCGTGAGCGCCGCGCGCGGGACGACGGTCCCGTCGGGGTGCTGCACCGTGCCGCAGACGGGGATTCCGGCGGCGTACGGGGAACGGGCCTGCGGGACGGGGGCGTGCACGTACGGAGGCTCCGTCTCGGTGGCGGGTGCGTTGTGGGACACCAGGGGTTTCTCCTTGAGGAAAAGGGCGATGAACAGGCCCAGAACGAGCACCGGCACCAGATAGAGGAAGATCCGCGGCATGGCGTCGGCGTAGGCCCGGATGTATGCGTCGCGCAGCTCCGGTGGCAGCGCGTGGACGAGCTGCGGGGTGATCGACTCGGGGTCGGGCAGTCCGGCGCCCGCGTGTGCGGGGAGGCGGCCGGTCAGGGAGTCGGTGAGGCGGTCCGCGAAGAGCGTGCCGAAGACGGCGGCGCCGACGCTGCCGCCGATCTGCCGGAAGTAGTTGTTGGCGCTGGTGGCGGTGCCGAGATCGGCGGGGCGCACGGAGTTCTGCACGGCGAGGATCAGCACGGGCATCACCATGCCGATGCCGGCGCCGAGGACGGCCATCCAGATGCTGTAGTGCAGTCGGGGTGTGTCGATGTCGAGCCGGGACAGCAGCCACATGCCGACGACGGAGAGGGCACCGCCGAGGATCGGGTGGATCTTGTAGCGGCCGGTGTGGCTGATGAGCTGTCCGGAGACGATCGAGGCGATGACGATGCCGCCCATCATGGGCAGCATCAGCAGCCCGGACTCGGTGGCGCTCGCCCCGTCCACCATCTGCAGGAAGGTAGGCAGATAGCTGGCGGCGCCGAACAGCGCGACTCCGACCACGAGGCCCACCAGGCCGGTGATGTTGAAGACGGAGTCCTTGAACAGCCGCAGCGGGATGAGGGGTTCGGGCGCGAAGTGCTCGGCGACCAGGAAGAGCAGGGAGGCGACCGCGGCGCCCGCGCCCAGGCCGAGGATGACCCGGGAGTCCCAGGCGTACTCGGTGCCGCCCCAACTGGTCAGCAGCACAAGGCAGGTGGAGGCGGTGGCGAGCAGCAGCGAGCCGAGGATGTCGAGCCGGGGCTTGGCCTGGGGCTTCGGCAGTTTCAGTACGACGGCGACGACGACCAGCGTGACCAGTCCGAAGGGCACGTTGATGTAGAAGCACCAGCGCCAGGAGAGATGGTCGGTGAAGTAGCCGCCCAGCAGCGGTCCGGCGACGGAGGCGAGGCCGAACGCGGCGCCGATCAGGCCCATGAAGCGGCCGCGCTGCCGGGGCGGCACGATGTCGGCGATGATCGCCTGGACGCCGATCATGAGCCCGCCCGCGCCGACGCCCTGGACGGCGCGGTAGGCGATCAGCTGATCCATGGTCCCGGCCCGGCCCGCGAGTGCGGAGCCGACGACGAAGACGACGATCGCGAACTGGAAGACGCTCTTGCGGCCGAGGAGGTCGCCCAGCTTGCCGTAGATCGGCAGTCCGACGGTGGAGGTGAGCAGATAGGCGGTGATCGCCCAGGACATCTTGTCCAGGCCGTGCAGCTCACCGACGATCTTCGGGAGCGCGGTGGCGACGATCATCTGCTCCAGGGCGGCCAGCAGCAGGGCCAGCAGCAGCCCGAGGAAGACCAACCGCACACGGCGGGGGCTGAGTTCGACCGCCTGAGGCGGTGGCGGCGCGGGCGTCTGCGGGGGTGCCAGGGCCGGTTCGTCCTGCACCAGACTCGTCCCGCCCACGTACCGCTCCCCTCGTCGCGCTGCTGCACGCTTTTACGCAAATCCCTGCGTAAATCGACAACTACGAGCAAGCGCGACGAGTTACGGCATCATGCCGGCCGGTCAGGAGTTCCACTCGAACCGGTGAGACGCCAACGGCCTTTACAGGCCTGCGTCTTGAACTACTTCTCGACTTTCAGCTACTTCTCGACCTCGGTGGCGAGCTTGGCGAGCACCGCGTCGTAGATCCGGCCGAGGCCCTTGGGTGCGAAGGTCTTCTCGAAGAAGCCGCCGATACCGCCGGCACCCTTCCAGGTGGTGTGCACGACGACCCGGGAGTTGCCCTCGCCGGCCGGGGTGACCCGCCAGGTGGTGACCATCGTGGAGTTGTGGTCCTTCTCGACGAGCTCGCCGTCGGTGGGCTCGCTGACCTCCAGGAGGCAGTCGCGCACCCGCTTGCTGGTGGCCTGGAGCTTCCAGTGCACGAGGGTGCCCTCGCCGTCGCCGCCCTCGCGCACCTCGTACTCGCTGAAGTGCTCGGGCAGCAGCTTCGCGCGGGTGCCGCTGTAGTCGGCGAGGGCGTCGAACACCTTCTCCGCGTCCGCCGCGACGATCCGCTCCGTAGTGGCCTCGACCTGCGCCATTGACTTCCTCCAGGACCTGGTTTTTCGGGGGCGGGGGCAAGCCAACCACCCCGCTCCCCGGCTGCCCAAATCGGGGTGCCCCCGGGCGTCCGAAGCGATCAGAAACTGCCCTTGCCCGATAATTCGAACACGTGTTTCAATCGGGACGCACCGCTACCGAGGAGGCGTCATGCGCTGGGAGAACCTCACAGTGAAGTCCGGCGGCAGCCAGACCGACGCCGCGCTGTTCGGCGCGGACTCTGTGGTCACCCGCACCTTCGACACGCCCGAGTTCCGCGGGATCACCTTCCACGAGGTGCGGGCCCGCTCGATCATCAACCGGGTGCCGGGGGTCTCCCGCATGTCCTTCGACTGGACGGTCAACCCCTATCGGGGCTGCACGCACGCGTGCGTGTACTGCTTCGCCCGCAAGACGCACACCTATCTCGACCTCGACACCGGGATCGACTTCGACTCCCAGATCGTGGTCAAGGTGAACGCCCCTGAGCTGCTGCGCCGTCAGCTCGGCTCACGCCGCTGGCAGGGCGAGCACATCGCGATGGGCACGAACGTCGACTGCTATCAGCGCGCCGAGGGACGGTACGGCCTGATGCCGGGCATCCTCACCGCCCTGCGCGACCACGCGAACCCCTTCTCGATCCTGACCAAGGGCACGCTGATCCTGCGCGACCTCGAACTGCTCAAGCAGGCGTCCCGGGTGACGGACGTCGGCATCTCCGTCTCGGTCGGCTTCACCGACCCCGAGCTGTGGCGCACCGTCGAGCCGGGCACGCCCGCGCCGGAGCGCCGGCTGGACGTCGTACGGACCCTGGGCGAGCACGGCATCGGGTGCGGGGTCCTGATGGCGCCGGTGCTTCCGTTCCTGAGCGACCGTCCGGACCGGCTCCGGGCGACCGTACGGGCGATCGCGGCCGCCGGGGCCACCTCGGTCACGCCGCTGGTGCTGCATCTGCGCCCCGGCGCACGCGAGTGGTTCATGACCTGGCTGGGCCGGCACCACCCGTATCTGGTGCGTCGTTACGAGCGGCTGTACGCGGCCGGCGCGTATGCGCCGAAGTGGTACCAGCGCCGGATCACCCGTCAGGTCCATGAACTGGCCCAGGAGTACGGCATCGGCCCCGCGCACGGGGGCATGCCGCGACGGATCCGGGAACCTGAGCCCGTAGGACCGAATCTGTCCGAACCGACCCAACTTTCGCTGATTTAGGAGCGTTCTGGCGCTTCTCGCGACCCGATTGGGTCGAGTCTTGCCAGAACGCGTTCTTCCGGGGGCGCTTTCCGGGACGATGCGGCGTGGACCGTGACCCTCGCGGTCCGAAACCCCTCCGTCCTGGGAGGACTCCATGAGAAAACGCGCAGCCGTGCTGTGCGGCGCCGCCGTCGTGGTGGCCGGGACCGTCACGGCCGTCCCCGCCGACGCGAGCGCCCCGCGGACCGCGGACACCGCACTCGCCGCGAAACTCACCTGGAAGAAATGCGGCACCACCGACTATCCGACGCTCCAGTGCGCGTCCCTCAAGGTGCCGCTCGACCATGCGAACCCGCACGGGCGGCAGATCACCCTCGCCCTGTCCCGTGTCCCGCACACCGCGAAGAAGTACCAGGGCCCGCTGCTGGTCAACCCCGGCGGCCCCGGCGGCAGTGGTCTGACGCTCGCCGGATTCGTCGCCTCCGCACTGCCCAAGGCGGTCTCGGCCCAGTACGACGTCATAGGCTTCGACCCGCGCGGGGTGGGCGAGAGCAAGCCCGCCCTCGACTGCTCGCCCGGCTACTTCAACCCGGTGCGACCGGACTCCGTGCCCAGCTCACCGGCGATCGAGAAGGCAAACCTCGTCCGCGCCAAGTCCTTCGCCAAGGCCTGCGGCCAGAAGTACGCGGATGTGCTGCCGTACATCAACACGGTCAGCGCCGTGCAGGACATGGACGCGATCCGGCGGGCCCTGGGCGCCAAGCAGATCAACTACTTCGGCTACTCGTACGGCACCTATCTGGGCGCGGTCTACGGCAAGTTCTACCCGGAGCGCGTACGGCGTCTGGTCCTGGACTCGATCGTCGACCCCACGGGCGTCTGGTACGACAACAACCTCGACCAGGACTACGCCTTCAACGACCGTCACCGCGCCTTCATGGCGTGGGTCGCCAAGTACGACTCGACGTACAAGCTCGGCACCGACCCGGCCAGGATCGAGGCCAAGTGGTACGCGATGCGGGCGGCGCTGGCCAAGAAGCCGGCCGACGGGAAGGTGGGCGCCTCCGAGTTGGAGGACACCTTCCTTCCGGGCGGCTACTTCAACGGCTACTGGCCCTATCTGGCAGAGGCGTTCGCGGCCTACGTGAACGACAAGAACGCCGACCCGCTGGTCGAGGCGTACGAGAACTTCGCGGCCATCGACCCCGCGGGGGACAACGGCTACAGCATCTACGCGTCGGTGCAGTGCCGTGACGCCAACTGGCCGCGCGATTGGAGCCAGTGGCGCAAGGACAACTGGGCGGTGTACGCGAAGGCGCCGTTCATGACCTGGAACAACGCCTGGTACAACGCACCGTGCGCGTTCTGGCCGACGGACTCGCCGGCCCCCGTGGACGTCACCAACGACAAGCTGCCGCCGGTGCTGCTGTTCCAGGCGACCGACGACGCGGCCACCCCGTACGAAGGCGGCGTGAGGGTCCACCGGTTGCTGCGCGGCTCCAGCCTGGTGGTCGAGCAGGGCGGCGGAAACCACGGCATCTCGCTGAGCGGCAACGCATGCCTGGACAAGCATCTGGCGGC
This sequence comes from Streptomyces sp. DG2A-72, assembly GCF_030499575.1. NCBI lineage: Bacteria > Bacillati > Actinomycetota > Actinomycetes > Kitasatosporales > Streptomycetaceae > Streptomyces > Streptomyces sp. DG2A-72. Next base: position 8,701,839 of record NZ_JASTLC010000001.1, on the reverse strand, counting down.
GTATCTGACCGACGGCACGGTGCCGCGCAGCGGCGGTGAGGTCGACGCGGTGTGCGCCGCGCTGCCCGATCCGAAGCCGCTGAGCTCGGAGTCGACCGCATCACGCGGCGCGACACTGCACGGCATGCTCGGCTTCCGCGGCTGAGCGCACCGTCGGGGGCGGGCGTTGTCAGACCCATGGTCCACCATGGACACATGACCGAGCTGACCAGGATCCCCGCCCCCGACGGAGTCGCCCCCGCCACCCAGTACAGCCACGTCGTCCTGGGCACCGGCCGCTTCGTCGCGATCTCCGGCCAGGTCGCCCTGGACGAGGACGGCAGGCTCGTCGGCGTAGGCGACCCGGCCGCCCAGGCCCTCCAGGTCTTCGAGAACCTCCGCCGCTGCCTGGCCGCCGCCGGCGCGACCTTCGACGACGTCGTCAAACTCACCTATTTCGTCACGGACATGGCCCACATGCCCGCAATCCGCGCGGCCCGAGCCGCCCACATACCCGACGACGGCCTCCCGGCCGCCTCCGCCGTGCAGGTCGCCTCGCTGGTCCGGCCCGAATTCCTGCTGGAGATCGAGGCGTTCGCAGTGATACCCGCGTGACCGACCTGCGGTTATGAGAGATGACACCCGCCGACTGCGACCGCGTGGCGGAGGTCCGCATCCGCGGCCGGCAGACGGCGTACCGAGGACTGATGCCCCAGTCGCACCTCGACGGTCTGAGTGCCGAGGAGGACGCCGAGCGCCGTCGCGCGTTCTGCGATCACCGGCTGGGCCTGCCACGGCCCGTACCGGGACGGCGAAGTCCGCACCGAGGACGCCGAGTTGTACGCGCTCTACGTGGACTCCCAGTCCTTCGGCACCGGCATCGGGCAGGCTCTTCTCCGGGAGTCGGTACGCCGATGCACAGCCGCCGGGTACCGGCGCATGCTCCTCCGGGTCCTCCGGGGCAACGTCCGCGCCCAGCGGTTCTACCGACGGCTCCGCGGAGCCCTTCGAGGTGGCCGGTGTCGCGGTACCCGAAGTGCGGTATGTGAAGGAGCTTGCGGGCTGACGGCTCACCCCTCCTCGGGGATCCGTGCCAGCGCCCGTACCGCCGCCTCCGCGAGGGCGGGATGCGCCAGGGCTTCTTTCAGGACGGGTCTCGCGCGGGGGTCGCCGAGGGTGCCAAGGCCGTCTACGCAGGCGAGGGCGACCCTGCGGTAGGGGTCGTGAGGGCGGAGGCGTCGTTCCAGGGTGGTGATGAGGGCGGGTACGGATTCGGGGGCGCGGAGGGCGGTGAGGAGGCGTACCGGGTGGAGGGCGTAGGCGACGCGGAGTTCGTTGGTGGCGAGGGCGGCTGCCGCCCGGGCGGTGCGGGGGTCGCCGAGGCGGGCCAGGGCGTGGGCGGCGGAGGCGCAGCGCTGGGGGTCGCGGTGGTTGAGAAGGAGGACGAGAGCCTCGAAGGCGCGGCGATCACCGGCCAGCCCCAGCCGGAAGGCCGCCAACTCCCTGGCCCACAGCGGCTGTCCGGGCGCGGTGAGCACACCGGCCAGTTCGTCGTGGTCGTCGGTGACGACGAGGTGCTCGTACGCCGCCGATGCCGCCGACTCCTGCCGTAAGCGCTCCGTGACTGATCGCAACTCTTCGTCCATGAGGCCGAGCGTAGACGCGCCGCCGTCGCGCCGGGACCTACATCACAAACTCGGGGGGCTGGCGCGCTCGTTACCCACGGGTTAAGCTCAGACGAGCGAGTTACCCACTCGCGGACTTGCTTATGACGGCCTGGTGACGCAGCCGTCGTGAGTGCTGGTCGGTTCGGTACATCGCGTACCTCAGTACGACCCGGCTCCGGGACAGGGCCGGTCGATCCGCCGCTCCCCGGGCGTGTGCACGCCCGCGGTGACGGCACCGGGCGTGTGCGCTCGCAGCCCGGCAACACCCGCACTCCTCAACCGGCAACCGGCGTGCGCCTCTTGGCGCACCCGGTCGCACTCCCAGTCGTCACCCTCACCTGGAGTCCCGCGATGGCCACTCCCCTGTCCGACACCCCTCTGTCCCCGCTCAAGACCATTGCCGTCATCGGCCTCGGCACGATGGGCACCGGCATCGCCGAGGTCCTCGCCAAGGCCGGCCGCGAGGTCGTCGGCATCGACATCAGCGAGGCCGCGGCCGCCCGGTCCGTCGCCGCCCTGGAGTCCTCGACCGCCCGCGCGGTGGAGCGCGGCCGGCTGACCGAGCAGGAGCGCGCCGATGTCCTGGCCCGCGTCCGCACCTCCACCGATCTGCGGTCCGCGGCCGACGCGGAGCTGGTCATCGAGGTGGCTCCGGAGTCGTACGAGATCAAGCACCAGATCTTCCGTGAACTCGACGGGATCGTCCGGCCCGAGACGATCCTGGCGACCGGCACCAACGCCCTCTCCGTCACCCGGCTGGCCGCCGACTCGGCCCACCCGGAGCGCGTGCTGGGCCTGCACTTCTTCAACCCGGCCCCGGCGATGCGCCTGGTCGAGGTCGTCTCGTCCGTGCTGACCGCGCCCACCGCCGTCGACGCGGTCACCAACCTCGCCCTGGACCTCGGCAAGGAGCCCGTCGCGGTCGGCGACCGTCCCGGATTCGTCGCGGACGGGCTGCTGTTCGGCTACCTCAACCAGGCCGCCGCGATGTACGAGGCCAAGTACGCCTCCCGCGAGGACATCGATGCCGCGATGAAGCTCGGCTGCGGACTGCCGATGGGCCCGCTCACGCTGCTGGACCTGATCGGCATCGACACCGCCCGTACGGTCCTGGAGGCCATGTACGCCGCCTCCCACGACCGCCTGCACGCCCCCGCCCCGATCCTCAAGCAGCTCAGCGAGGCGGGCCTGACCGGCCGCAAGTCGGGCCGCGGCTTCTACACCTACGAGGCTGAGGGCAGCGCGAGCGTCGTGCGCGACACGCTCACCCCGCTGACCGGCGACCTGGACACCCCAGGCCGACCGGTCCGTTCCGTCGGTGTCGCCGGTTCCGGCACCATGGCGTCCGGTATCGCCGAGGTCTTCGCCAAGGCCGGGTACGAGGTCGTCCTCGCCGCCCGCAGCGAGGAGAAGGCACAGGCCGCCAAGGCCCGTATCGGCAAGTCGCTTTCGCGCTCTGTCGACAAGGGCCGGATGACCGCGGAGGCCGCCGCGCAGACCCTGGACCGGATCGCCCCGGCGGGCTCGTACGACTCCTTCGGCGATGTCGACCTGGCCGTGGAGGCGGTCGCCGAGGACCTGGAGATCAAGCAGCAGCTGTTCGCGACGCTGGACAAGGTCTGCAAGCCGGGCGCGGTCCTCGCGACGACGACCTCCTCACTGCCGGTCGTTGCCTGCGCCCGCGCGACCTCGCGCCCGCAGGACGTGATCGGCATGCACTTCTTCAACCCGGCACCGGCGATGAAGCTGGTCGAGGTGGTCCGTACGGTGCTCACGGCCGAGGACGTCCACTCGACGGTTCACGAGGTCTGCGTCAAGATCAAGAAGCATGCGGTGGACTGCGGCGACCGAGCCGGCTTCATCGTCAACGCCTTGCTCTTCCCGTACCTCAACAACGCGATCAAGATGGTGCAGGAGCACTATGCGTCTCTTGACGACATCGACGCGGCGATGAAGCTGGGCGGCGGCTACCCGATGGGCCCCTTCGAGCTGCTGGACGTCGTGGGGCTTGACGTCTCGCTGGCCATCGAGAATGTCCTGCACCGCGAGTTCCGCGACCCGGGCCTTGCCCCGGCGCCGCTCCTGGAGCACCTGGTGGCCGCGGGCTGCCTCGGCCGCAAGACGGGCCGCGGCTTCCGCGAATATGCCCGGCGTTGATCGTCCCGGCGACTGGTTCAGGGACGCCGAGGACTGGGGCGGCCTGCTCGATCCCGCCGCGGTTCCCCCGCTCGTCCAGGGCGGGGGAACCCAGGGCCGGGCGGGCGGGAGAAGCCGGGGACATGCGCATCAAGCTGCGCACATGCAGTACGTTCGGGTCATGCCCCAGCCCGCCAAGTCCTCACGTACACCAGCCACGCCGCCCGACGCGCCGGAGAGTGCCGCGGGCAGCCGTGCCGCGGCCCAGCGGCTCAAGATGCGCCGGGAACTGGCGGCCGCGGCGATGGAGCTGTTCGCGACCAAGGGGTACGAGGCGACCACCGTCGACGAGATCGCGGCCCGGGCCGGGGTCGCCCGCCGTACGTTCTTCCGGCACTTCCGCTCCAAGGAAGAGGCGATCTTCCCCGACCACGACGACACGTTGATCCGTGCCGAGGCGGTCCTCAATGCCGCGCCGGCGCACGAGCACCCGCTCGACACGGTGTGCCGCGGCATCAAGGAAGTCATGCGGATGTACGCGGCCCGGCCGGAGATCTCGGTCGCCCGCTACAAGCTCACGCGCGAGGTGCCCACCCTGCGTGAGGCGGAGATCGCCTCGGTGGCCCGCTACGAGCGTCTGTTCACCCGCTATCTCCTGGGCCACTTCGACGAGCACGCGCACGACGACGACGCCAACGACGATCCGCTCCTTGCGGAGGTCGCCGCGTCCGCCGTCGTCACCGCCCACAACCATGTGCTGCGGCGCTGGCTGCGGGCCGGAGCCCAGGGCGACGTCGAGGCACAGCTGGACCACGCCTTCGCGATCGTACGGAGGACGTTCGGCACGGGCATCGGAGCCGGGCGCAGCACGACCACGAAGCCTGCCGCCGCGACGGTGTCCACGCAGGGCGAGGTGCTGGTGACGGTCGCCCGCACGGACGCACCGCTGGACGAAGTCATGCGCACCATCGAGCAGGCCCTCAAGGAGCACTGAGCCCCTTCGCCACCGTGACGACGGCCACCCCACGGGGTGGCCGTTTTGGCATGTCAGAGCCCCTTTTCGAGCAGATTTCATGGGGCATTCGATCGATCATCGCTCATTTGTTACGTAAAGATTTCACCTGAGAGCAACTTCTGGCACTCAGTGCCTTGCGAGGTGACACGCGGTGTCATACGTTGAAGTTGTCCGGGCGGCCGGCGTGCAGAGACCCTTCGTACGTCGGCTGTCCCCGCAAGCCCCTCCGGCCTGCGCGCCCGGACGCCTGCGTCACAGGCAACCTCCCGCGCCACAAAGCGCTGCCGAAGCACCACCGCCGAACCGACGGCAACCAACAAAACCCTCAGCAGCACCGACGTAACCCCCAGCGTCCCTCCCTCAGGACGCGTACCGCCGGAGGCAAACCGTGACCGTGAAGGACATCCTGGAAGCGATCCAGTCGCCGGACTCGACTCCGGCCGACTTCGCCGCTCTGCCGCTCCCCGAGTCGTACCGCGCGATCACCGTGCACAAGGACGAGACGGAGATGTTCGCCGGGCTCACCACCCGCGACAAGGACCCCCGCAAGTCGATCCACCTGGACGACGTTCCGGTGCCGGAGCTCGGCCCGGGTGAGGCCCTGGTGGCCGTGATGGCCTCCTCGGTCAACTACAACTCGGTGTGGACCTCGATCTTCGAGCCGCTGTCGACCTTCGGTTTCCTGGAGCGCTACGGCAAGCTCTCCGAGCTCACCAAGCGCCATGACCTGCCGTACCACATCATCGGCTCCGACCTCGCGGGCGTCGTCCTGCGCACCGGCCCGGGCGTCAACGCCTGGCAGCCCGGTGACGAGGTCGTCGCGCACTGTCTGTCGGTCGAGCTGGAGTCCTCCGACGGCCACAACGACACCATGCTCGACCCCGAGCAGCGCATCTGGGGCTTCGAGACCAACTTCGGCGGCCTCGCCGAGATCGCGCTGGTCAAGTCCAACCAGCTGATGCCCAAGCCGGACCACCTCAGCTGGGAGGAGGCCGCCGCTCCGGGTCTGGTGAACTCGACCGCCTACCGGCAGTTGGTCTCCCGCAACGGGGCCGGCATGAAGCAGGGCGACAACGTCCTGATCTGGGGCGCGAGCGGCGGACTCGGCAGTTACGCCACGCAGTTCGCGCTCGCGGGCGGCGCCAACCCGATCTGTGTCGTCTCCAGCGAGCAGAAGGCCGACATCTGCCGTGCCATGGGCGCCGAGGCGATCATCGACCGCACCGCCGAGGGCTACAAGTTCTGGAAGGACGAGCACAACCAGGATCCGCGCGAGTGGAAGCGGTTCGGCAAGCGCATCCGGGAACTCACCGGCGGCGAGGACGTCGACATCGTCTTCGAGCACCCGGGCCGGGAGACCTTCGGCGCCTCGGTCTACGTCACCCGCAAGGGCGGCACGATCGTCACCTGCGCCTCCACCTCGGGCTACAACCACGAGTACGACAACCGCTACCTGTGGATGTCCCTGAAGCGGATCATCGGCTCGCACTTCGCCAACTACCGCGAGGCCTGGGAGGCCAACCGGCTCATCGCGAAGGGCAAGATCCACCCGACGCTGTCGAAGGTCTACTCCCTGGAGGAGACCGGGCAGGCCGCCTACGACGTGCACCGCAACCTCCACCAGGGCAAGGTCGGCGTCCTGTGCCTGGCGCCCGAGGAGGGCCTGGGCGTGCGGGACCACGAGAAGCGCGCCCAGCACGTCGACGCCATCAACCGCTTCCGCAACATCTGAGGTTGGCACATGACTGAGCGTCAGAAGGACCGGCCGTGGCTCATGCGGACCTATGCCGGTCACTCCACCGCCGAGGCGTCCAACGAGTTGTACCGGCGCAACCTCGCCAAGGGCCAGACGGGTCTGTCGGTGGCGTTCGACCTGCCGACGCAGACCGGCTACGACCCGGACCACATCCTCGCCCGTGGCGAGGTCGGCCGGGTCGGGGTCCCGGTGTCGCACGTCGGTGACATGCGCCGGCTGTTCCAGGACATCCCCCTGGAGCAGATGAACACCTCGATGACGATCAACGCCACCGCCATGTGGCTGCTGGCGCTCTATCAGGTCGTCGCGGAGGAGCAGGGTGCCGACATCACCCAGCTCCAGGGGACGACCCAGAACGACATCGTCAAGGAGTACCTGTCGCGGGGGACGCATGTGTTCCCGCCGGGGCCGTCGCTCCGCCTGACGACGGACATGATCGCGTACACGGTCTCCCACATCCCCAAGTGGAACCCGATCAACATCTGCAGCTACCACCTGCAGGAGGCGGGCGCCACGCCGGTGCAGGAGATCGCGTACGCGATGTCCACCGCCATCGCCGTGCTCGACGCCGTGCGCGACAGCGGCCAGGTGCCGCAGGAACGCATGGGCGATGTCGTCGCCCGTATCTCCTTCTTCGTGAACGCGGGCGTCCGCTTCATCGAGGAGATGTGCAAGATGCGGGCGTTCGGCCGGATCTGGGACGAGATCACGCGCGAGCGGTACGGCATCGAGAACCCCAAGCAGCGCCGTTTCCGGTACGGCGTCCAGGTCAACTCCCTCGGCCTGACCGAGGCGCAGCCGGAGAACAACGTCCAGCGGATCGTGCTGGAGATGCTGGCCGTGACCCTCTCGAAGGACGCACGCGCGCGTGCCGTCCAACTCCCCGCCTGGAACGAGGCATTGGGTCTGCCCCGCCCCTGGGACCAGCAGTGGTCGCTGCGCATCCAGCAGGTGCTCGCCCATGAGAGCAACCTGCTGGAGTACGAGGACATCTTCGAGGGCTCGCACGTCATCGAGGCGAAGGTCGTGAAGCTCGTCGAGGAGTCCCTCGCGGAGATCGACCGGATCCAGGAGATGGGCGGCGCGATGGCCGCCGTCGAGTCGGGCTATCTCAAGTCGCAGCTCGTGGCGTCCCACGCGGAGCGCCGTGCTCGTATCGAGTCCGGCCGGGAGAAGATCGTCGGCGTCAACATCTACGAGTCGACCGAACCGAACCCGCTCACGGCCGACCTCGACGCCGCGATCCATACGGTCGACCCCGCTGTCGAGGCGCGCGTCGTGAACGCCCTGGCGCACTGGCGTGACACCCGCTACCAGCCGCCCTTCAACCACCCGCGCCCCTGCAAGGCGCTGGAGAAGCTGAAGGAGGCCGCGAAGGGCACCGCCAACCTCATGGAGGCCACCCTGGAGTGCGCCCGCGCCGGGGTCACGACCGGCGAGTGGGCCGGGGCCCTGCGCGAGGTGTTCGGCGAGTTCCGGGCACCGACGGGCGTGTCCTCCGCGCCGGTCGCGGTGACCGCCGAGGAGGGCACCGCGATGGCGCTCGTCCGCCGCCGGGTGGACGAGACCGCCCGTGACCTCGGTGTCGGCAAGCTCCGCTTCCTGGTCGGCAAGCCGGGCCTGGACGGGCACTCCAACGGCGCCGAGCAGATCGCCGTACGCGCGCGTGACGCCGGCTTCGAAGTGGTGTACCAGGGCATCCGGCTCACGCCGGAGCAGATCGTGGACGCCGCCCTCGCCGAGGACGTGCACGCGGTGGGCCTGTCGATCCTCTCCGGGTCGCACGCTCAGCTGGTGCCGGACGTGCTGGAACGCCTCCATGTGGCCGGTGCCACAGAGATACCTGTCATCGCCGGTGGGATCATCCCCAATGGCGACGCCGAGCAGCTGAGGGCGGCGGGTGTGGCCGCCGTCTTCACCCCGAAGGACTTCGACATCACCGGAATCATCGGCCGCATCGTCGACGAGATCCGGAAAGCGAACAAGCTCGACCCCCTGGAGGTCCCCGCATGACGACCGTCAACCGCCTTCGCCCGCGGCGCTCCTGCCTGGCCGTACCGGGCTCGAACCCGCGCTTCCTGGAGAAGGCGCAGGGCCTCCCCGCCGACCAGGTATTCCTCGACCTAGAGGACGCGTGCGCGCCACTCGCCAAGCCCGAGGCGCGGCACACCATCGTCAAGTTCCTCAACGAGGGCGACTGGACGGGCAAGACGAGGGTCGTGCGCGTCAACGACTGGACGACCGAGTGGACGTACCGCGATGTCGTGACGGTGGTCGAGGGCGCGGGCCCGAACCTGGACTGCATCATGCTGCCGAAGGTCCAGGACGCCCAGCAGATCGTCGCCCTGGACCTGCTGCTGACGCAGATCGAGAAGACGATGGGCTTCGAGGTCGGCAAGATCGGCATCGAGGCGCAGATCGAGAACGCCCAGGGCCTGAACAACGTCAACGAGATCGCGCAGGCCTCCCCGCGCGTCGAGACGATCATCTTCGGCCCGGCCGACTTCATGGCGTCGATCAACATGAAGTCGCTGGTCGTGGGCGAGCAGCCGCCCGGCTACCCGGCGGACGCCTACCACTACATCCTGATGAAGATCCTGATGGCCGCCCGCGCCAACAACCTCCAGGCGATCGACGGCCCCTACCTCCAGATCCGCAACATCGACGGCTACCGCGAGGTCGCCCAGCGCGCCGCCGCCCTCGGCTTCGACGGCAAGTGGGTGCTGCACCCGGGCCAGGTCGAGGCGTCCAACGAGATCTTCTCGCCCTCGCAGGAGGACTACGACCACGCCGAGCTGATCCTGGACGCGTACGACCACTACACGTCCGAGGCGGGCGGCAAGAAGGGCTCGGCGATGCTCGGCGACGAGATGATCGACGAGGCCAGCCGCAAGATGGCGCTGGTCATCTCCGGCAAGGGCCGCGCGGCCGGCATGCGGCGCACCAGCAAGTTCGAGATTCCGGAGGGCTGAGCGCCATGCAGTTCGGACGCACCTACGAGGAGTTCGAGGTCGGGGCGACGTACAAGCACTGGCCGGGCAAGACGGTCACGGAGTACGACGACCACCTGTTCTGTCTCCTCACCATGAACCACCACCCGCTCCACATGGACGCCAACTACGCCGAGAACACGACGGACTTCGGCAAGAACGTGGTGGTCGGGAACTACATCTACTCCCTCCTGCTCGGCATGTCCGTGCCGGACATCTCCGGCAAGGCGATCGCCAACCTGGAGATCGAGTCGCTCAAGCACGTGGCGCCGACCTTCCACGGCGACACGATCTACGGCCAGACGACGGTGCTCGACAAGTGGCCGTCCAAGTCGAAGAACGACCGCGGCATCGTCCACGTCGAGACCAAGGGCTACAAGCAGGACGGCACGCTGGTCTGCGTGTTCCGCCGCAAGGTCATGGTGCCGACCGAGACGTACATCAAGGAGCGCGGCGGCGAGCAGCCGGGCCGCCCGGACCTGAAGCAGCAGGAGAAGTAGCCATGGCGCGACTCGCCCAGACCGCCGGTCTGACGGACATCCAGCAGGAGATCCTGTCCACCGTCCGCGACTTCGTGGACAAGGAGATCATCCCGGTCGCGACCGAGCTGGAGCACCGCGACGAGTACCCGCAGCAGATCGTCGACGGCCTCAAGGAGTTGGGCCTGTTCGGCCTGATGATCCCGGAGGAGTACGGCGGCCTGGGCGAGTCCCTTCTGACGTACGCCCTGTGTGTCGAGGAGATCGCACGCGGCTGGATGTCGGTGTCCGGCATCATCAACACGCACTTCATCGTGGCGTACATGCTCAAGCAGCACGGCACCGACGAGCAGAGGGACTACTTCCTGCCGAGGATGGCGGCCGGTGAGATCCGCGGCGCCTTCTCGATGTCGGAGCCGGCGCTGGGTTCCGATGTGTCGGCCATCACGTCGAAGGCGGTCAAGGACGGCGACGAGTACGTCCTGAACGGCCAGAAGATGTGGCTGACGAACGGCGGTACGTCGACTCTGGTCGCCGTCCTCGTGAAGAGTGACGAAGGACACCCTGAGGGCACCGCCCCCCACAAGTCGATGACGACCTTCCTCGTCGAGAAGGAGCCCGGCTTCGGAGAGGTCCGCCCCGGCCTGACCATCCCCGGGAAGATCGACAAGATGGGCTACAAGGGCGTCGACACGACCGAGCTCATCATGGATGGCCTGCGGATTCCGGCCAACCGTGTGCTCGGCGGCGAGACCGGCCGGGGTTTTTACCAGATGATGGACGGCGTGGAGGTCGGCCGCGTCAACGTGGCGGCACGTGGTTGCGGTGTCGCTCAGCGTGCTTTCGAGCTCGGCGTCCAGTACGCCCAGCAGCGTCACACTTTCGGCAAACCGATCGCCCAGCACCAGGCGATCCAGTTCAAGCTGGCCGAGATGGCTACCAAGGTCGAGGCCGCGCATGCGATGATGGTGAACGCGGCACGCAAAAAGGACTCCGGAGAACGAAACGACCTTGAGGCTGGGATGGCGAAGTACCTCGCCTCCGAGTACTGCAAGGAGGTCGTGGAGGACGCCTTCCGGATCCACGGCGGCTACGGCTTCTCCAAGGAGTACGAGATCGAGCGCCTCTACCGAGAGGCTCCGATGCTGCTGATCGGTGAAGGTACCGCCGAGATCCAGAAAATGATCATCGGTCGCAGGCTGCTCGAAGAGTATCGACTCCAGGGCTAGATGTCCGGGTTGGGGGTGTTTTCTTCGCGAAGGAGATCACACCCCGTCAACACTCTTCGGCCGCCGACTCGGCTTCCTGGCTTGCCCAGTTGTAGCCCGCGACCGGTACGATCGCGTGAAAGCCGCCGTCCCCCTCACGCAGCGCGGCATCATCCGCTACGAAGGTCATCCATGCCCCACAGCCAAACCTCTGCACCACGCGACAGCCTGGCAGGCGTACGCCTCGCGCGCGGAGCATCGCCGTGGCTTCTCCCGACCGTCGCCACCGCAGCCCTCAGCCTGGCCCGCGCGCGCCGCTCCGGCGCCGCCAGGGCCGTGGCCGTACCCGCCACCGCGCTCGCGGCGGGCATGCTGTGGTTCTTCCGCGACCCCGAGCGCGAGATCGCCCCGGGCCGGGTCATCTCGCCGGCCGACGGTGTGGTGCAGAGCATCATGCCGTGGAAGGACGGGCGTACCCGCGTCGCGATCTTCATGAGCCCGCTCAACGTCCATGTCAACCGTGCTCCGCTCGCCGGTACCGTGACGTCGGTCGAGCACATCCCCGGCGGGTTCGTTCCGGCGTTCAACAAGGAGAGCGAGAACAACGAGCGCGTAGTCTGGCACTTCGACACCGAACTCGGCGACATCGAAATGATCCAGATCGCCGGCGCGGTCGCCCGTCGCATCGTGCCGTACGTGCCCCAGGGCACGAAGGTCGAGCAGGGTGACCGGATCGGCCTGATCCGCTTCGGCTCGCGTGTCGACATCTACCTGCCCGAGGGCGTGGAGGTCTCGGTCGAGGTCGGGCAGAAGACCGTGGCTGGGGTGACTCGCATTGACCGTGATTGATCCTGAGACACAGGCAGGCTGGGTGCCGGAGGCCGACGAGGTGGTGGACGAAGAGGAGGAGATGCCTCTTTCTCTCCGCCTCTCGATAGCGGACACCCTCACCCTCGGCAACGCCACGTGCGGCTTCATGGCGGTGTACTTCACCACCACCGGCATCCTGATCCCGCACCTCACCGACAGCCAGGAAACCGGCATGGCCCGCAACAGCGCGGCCACGGCGGTCATCCTGATGCTGTGCGCGGCGGTCTTCGACCTGTTCGACGGCCTGGTGGCGCGCAAGCTGCGCTCCTCCCCCATGGGCGCCGAGCTGGACAACCTCTCGGACCTGATCAGCTTCGGCCTGGCCCCGGCGTACTTCGTCCTGGTCTACGGCATGGTCGCGGACGACGCGTACCAGAAGGTGGCCGCGGTCGGAGCGGTCGTGGTGCTCTTGGCGGTGGTGCTGCGGCTTGCCCGCTTCTCGTGCGTGACACCGACGAACGGCATGTTCCAGGGCATGCCGAGCCCCTTCGGGGCGCTGACGGTGGTCTCGATCGTGCTCCTTGAGCTGCCCTTCGTGGCGACGCTGCTGGCGATCCTCGGCACCGCGTGGCTGATGGTCAGCCGGGTCGAGTACCCCAAGCCGCGGGGTCGCCTCGCCGTGGCGATGCTGTCCTGGATCGTCGTCTCCATGGGCCTCCTGACCGCCTGGGCGTTCGACGCCCCCAGCGGCCAGCTCCTCCTGCAGACCGGCTGCGCCCTGCAGCTCGTCATGGGCGCGGTGATCCCGCTGTTCGCCACGGCCCGCCGGGTGAACAACTTCCGCGACAACCGGCGTGAGGCACGGGCGGCGCAACTCCCCTAGCGGCGGTATGACGACTGCTTGAGGGTCGTATGACGTGGAAGGCCCCGGATCCCAGGATCCGGGGCCTTCCACGTTCATCGTGGAGGTCAGGTCAGGAAGTCCCGCGCGATGGACTCAGCCACCCGCTCCAGAATCGGCCCCGCATCCGCGATGCACTTCGCCACATCCGACTCGACATCCGTCAACGGATACGCCCGGCGGATCCCGGCCCGCCCCAGCGCCTCCGGCGGAAGCGCGAGACGGCCGCACACCGCGACGACCTCCTTGCCCTCCGCGCGTGCCGCCGCGGCGACCCCGGCCGGGGCCTTGCCGTGCAGGGTCTGCTCGTCGAGGGAGCCCTCGCCGGTGATCACCAGGTCGGCGCGGTCCAGGGCGGGTGCGAAGCCGAGGACGTCGAGCATGACCTCGATGCCGGGGCGGAAGCGGGCGCCGACGATCAGCGCGCCGTAGCCGATGCCGCCGGCCGCGCCCGCGCCGGGCGACGCGGCGTACTCGGCCGCCTTCGGGCCGATCGCCGACTCCAGGGTCTTGGCGTAGTGCGCGAGGGCCTCGTCCAGCGTCTGTACGTCGTCCGGGGAGGCGCCCTTCTGCGGGCCGTACACCGCCGGTGCCCCCTTCGGCCCGGTCAGCGGGTTGTCGACATCGCTGGCGAGCACCAGCTCGACCTCGCCGAGACGCGGATCCAGGCCCGACAGGTCGGCCGACACCAGGTCGGCCAGTCCGCCGCCGCCCGGAGACAGCGGCTCCCCGTCCGCGTCCAGGAAGCGCGCGCCGAGCGCGGACAGCATCCCGGCACCCCCGTCCGTGGTCGCGCTGCCGCCGACGCCGAACACGATCGTGCGGGCGCCCGCGTCCAGCGCGGCCCGCAACAGCTCGCCGGAGCCGTACGTCGATGCCGTGAGCGGCGCGAAGACGCCGGCCGGCAACCGCTGCAGCCCGCTGGCCTCGGCCATCTCCACGACCGCGGTGTCACCGCGCAGCGCGAACGCGGCCGTCACCTCGTTGCCGAGGGGGCCCGCGACCCGTAGCTCACGCCGCTCGAACCCGGCCGCGACCGCCGCGTCGACCGTTCCGTCGCCGCCGTCGGCGACCGGCAGCGCCTCGACCTGGAGGCTCGGCACGACCTTGCGCAGCCCGGCCGTCACCCGCTCGGCGACCTGGACGGCCGTCAGTGACCCCTTGAACTTGTCCGCGGCGATGAGGACCCTCTGGGTCCCCCTGCCTGCAGCGTTCGCCACCTTTGCATCCCCTTGCTCTACGGGCCTCGCACATGTCAAGGCCAGTCGCGCCGCTGTGACCTTAACCGGAGGAACCCCCCGCCGTCATGCCCCGACCGGAGCCTGGGACACCGCTGGGAACGCGCTGTGCGAGCACCCGACCCCGAGCGGGCGCGCCCGGAATTGGGTAGACCGGTCCTATGACCCCTGTGGGCACTGAGCACGAGCTCGCGGACCGCATCCTCGGGGGCTGGCTGGGCCGGATCGCGGGCAACATGCTCGGCAAGCCGGTCGAGCAGGGCGATCTGTGGACGCGGGACCGTATCGACCGATATCTGCGGCAGGCCGCCGCCCTGCCCCTCACCGACTATCTGCCCGAGCCGGTCGACGAGAGCGACGGCTTCGAGCTGCGGCCCGAGTGGCGCCAGTGCGTCCGGGGCCGTATCCACGGCAGCTGCCGTGACGACGACGTCGACTACGCGATCCTCGGCCTCGACCTCCTGGAGACCCACGGCTTCGGCTTCAGCACCGAGCAGGTCGGCGACCTGTGGCTGCTGCGCATGCCGTATCTGCAGACGTTCACGGCCGAGCGGGCGGCGTACCGGAACCTCGCCAACGGGCTCAAGCCGCCCCTGACCGCCACCGTCGACAACCCGTACCAGGAGTGGATCGGCGCCCTCATCCGCGCCGACATCTACGGCTGGACCTGCCCCGGCGTCCCCCGCCGCGCCGCCTCCCTCGCCCGCCGGGACGCGGTGCTGTCCCACACCGGCAACGGCGTGTACGGCGCGATGTGGGCGGCCGCGCTGATCGCGGCGGCGTTCACCGCGCCCACGGTGCGGCACGCCGTGGACGAGGCGCTGGCCGTGATCCCGGCGAGCAGCCGCACGGCCCGCACCGTACGCCGTGTCGTCTCGCTGCACGACACCCGGATGACCTGGGAGGACACGCTCACCACCGTGTCCGAGGAGACCGCCGGGCTGGGCTGGATCCACACCGTCCCGAACGCCGCGGTGCTCACCGCCGGGCTCCTGTACGGCGACGGCGACTTCACCCGCACCATCACCCTCACCGTCCGCGGCGGCCTGGACACCGACTCCAACGGCGCGACCGCGGGTTCGGTGGCCGGTGTGCTGACCGGTGCGGACGCGATTCCGGAGCAGTGGAAGGAGCCGCTGGAGGACACGGTCCGCAGTGCGGTGTTCGGCTTCGACGGGGTACGGATCAGCGAACTGGCGGAGCGGACGGTGCAGTTGGCCGACGGCGAGTGAGGATCAGGGCGCGGCGTCCGCGTATGCCGTGCCGGCCTTCAGGCTGTCGACCCGGTTTGCGCCCGGGGCGCGGCTGGGCAGCTGGTTACCCTTCCTGCGTGACCACTCCAGACTTCGCCACGTACATCGCGGGCCTGCCCCGTGTCCTCGCCGGGGCCGCCGCTCTCTTCCTCGACGCCGAGGGCCGGGTGCTGCTCGTCGAGCCGAACTACCGTGAGGGCTGGGCGCTTCCCGGCGGCACGATCGAGTCCGACGACGGGGAGACCCCACGGCAGGGCGCGCGCCGCGAGACCGCCGAGGAGATCGGCCTCGACGTCGAACTCGGCCGCCTGCTGGCGGTGGACTGGGTGCACGGCACGGCCCACCCTCCGCTCGTGGCCTACCTCTACGACGGCGGCGTCCTCGGCGAGGACGACCTGAAGTCCATCCGCCTGCAAGAAGAGGAACTCCTGTCCTGGCGCCTCGTCCCCCGCGAGGAACTCACCGCCCATCTGCCGGGCTCCCTGGGCCGCCGCGTCCTGGCCGCTCTGGACGTCCTGGCGGACGGCTCGGGCACGGCGGAACTGGAGAACGGCCACCGCGTGGGCTGACGGACGGGACGGGCTCGGGCTCTCAGCCCTCGACATCCCGGGATTTCGCGTCCACCTCACGCACCGCCCCCGATACCCGGTCGCCGCCACCGGCGCCCCCGTCCTACTCTCGGTGCCATGACCAAGCCTCTCGTCGCCATCCTCAGTGGCGCCGGTATCTCCACCGACTCAGGAATCCCTGACTATCGCGGCCCCAACGGGCTGTGGCGGCGAGATCCGGAGGCCGAGAAGCTCGTGACGTACGAGTACTACATGGGCGACCCGGAGATCCGGCGCCGTTCGTGGCAGATGCGGCGCAAGAACCGGACGCTGAAGGCCGAGCCCAACGCGGCGCACCGGGCCGTGGCCGAGCTGGAGAAGTCCGGAGTGCCGGTCAGGGTCATCACGCAGAACGTCGACGGGCTCCACCAGCTCGCCGGAATGCCCGCCCGCAAGGTGCTCGAGCTCCATGGCAGCGCGCGCAGTTTCGTGTGCACCGGGTGCCAGGCCCGGGGCCCGATGGAGGACGCGATCGCCCGTGTCGAGGCCGGCGAAGAAGACCCGCCGTGCCTGGAGTGCGGCGGCATCCTCAAGTCGGCCACCGTCATGTTCGGCGAGCGGCTCGACCCGGTCGTCCTCGGCGAGGCCCTCGCCATCACCAAGGCCTGCCAGGTCTTCATCGCCGTCGGCAGCAGCCTCCAGGTCCAGCCCGCGGCAGGACTAGCCGGCGTCGCCGCCGATCACGGCGCACGGCTCGTCATCGTCAACGCCGAGCCGACGCCGTACGACGAACTCGCCGACGACGTCATCCGCGAGCCCATCGGCACAGCACTGCCACAGCTGCTGCGCACGGTGGGTACCGATTGACTGCCGCTTGGGTGGTCAGAACAGCGCCGCCCCGCCCTCGAACTCCAGCAGCCGCCGCTTGCGTTCCAAGCCGCCGCCGTAGCCGGTGAGGCTGCCGCCCGCGCCTACGACGCGGTGGCAGGGGACGATGATGCCGATGGGGTTCTTGCCGTTGGCGAGGCCGACGGCGCGGGAGGCGCCGGGGTTGCCGAGGGCGTCGGCGAGGTCGCCGTAGGAGCGAGTCTCGCCGTAGGGGATCTTGCGGAGCTGGTCCCAGACGGTGCGTTGGAACGGTGTGCCGTGCAGGCGGAGTTCGAGGGTGAACTCCTTCAGCTCGCCTGCGAAGTACGCCTTCAGCTGGTCCTCGGCTTCGGAGAACAGGGTGTCCTCTCGCGTACCGAAGGACTCCTCCGGTGGGCGGTGGCGTTGGCCGGTCATGTAGAGGCCGCAGAGGGTGCCGTCGTCGGCGACGAGGGTCAGGGGGCCGTACGGGCTGTCGATCACGGTGTGCTGCTTCACTGCAAAGTCCTTAGACAGGAAGGAAGTTGATCGGGTGGCTGTCGGTCGCCCACAGGTACTGGACCGCGTACGCCCGCCACGGCGCCCAGGCCGCCGCCCGTGCCGTGAGTGCCGCGGGAGTGGAAGGCAGGCCCAGCTCCTGGGCCGCGCGGCGGATTCCGAGGTCCGTGGGGAGGAACGCGTCGGGGTCGCCGAGGGCGCGCATGGCGATGACGTCGACCGTCCAGGGGCCGAAGCCCGGCAGGGACAGCAGGCGGGAACGGGTTTCCGTCCACTCGTTGTCCACGCCCAAGTGCAGCTTGCCGTCGGCGAGTTCGCGGACCAACGTCGTGAAGGTGGTACGGCGGGTGCGCGGCATCGCCAGCGACTCCGGGTCCAACGCGGCCAGTGCCTGAGGCGACGGGAACAGGTGAGTCAGGCCGCCCTCCGGGTCGTCCACCTGCTCGCCGTGGGCGGTGACGATGCGGGCCGCGTGCGTGCGGGCCGCCGCGGTGGAAACTTGTTGGCCGAGGACCGCGCGGATCGCGAACTCGGCCTCGTCCACGGTGCGCGGGACACGGCGGCCGGGAGCCTTGTCGACGAGGGGCGTCAGGACCGGGTCCGCGCGGAGCTGCTCGTCCACCGCGACCGGGTCCGCGTCCAGGTCCAGCATGCGGCGGCACCGGCTGATCGCGACGGGCAGGTCACGCAGGTCACTGAGGGTGAGACGGCAGGCGATGTGGTCCGGCTCGGGAGCCAGGGAGACGATGCCATGGCCGTACGGCAGTCTGAGCGTCCGGCGGTACGCGCCGTCCCGCCACTCCTCCACCCCGGGTACGGCGGTGGCCGCGAGGTGGCCGAAGAGGTTGTTGGGGTTGAGGGGGGCGCGGAAGGGGAGGCGGAGGGTCAGCACGCCCGGCGTGCCCTGAGCGCCGCGAGACATGGGCACGCGGGTGCGCAGCTCGCTCGGGGAGAGGGCGAAGACCTCGCGCACGGTGTCGTTGAAGGTGCGGATGGAGGAGAAGCCCGCCGCGAAGGCGATCTCCGCCATCGGCAGTGGGGTCGTCTCGATCAACAGCCTTGCCGTCTGGGCGCGTTGGGCGCGGGCCACGGCGAGCGGGCCCGCGCCCAGTTCGGCCAGGAGCTGGCGTTCGACCTGGCGGGTGCTGTAGCCGAGGCGGGCGGCGAGGCCGGGGACGCCCTCGCGGTCCACCACACCGTCGGCGATCAGGCGCATCGCGCGGGCCACGAGGTCGGCGCGCTGGTTCCACTCCGGTGAGCCGGGGCTGGTGTCGGGGCGGCAGCGCTTGCAGGCCCGGAAGCCGGCCTGCTGGCAGGCGGCAGCGCTGGGGTAGAAGGTCATGTTCTCCGGCTTGGGCGGCACGACGGGGCAGCTGGGCCGGCAGTAGATACGGGTGGTGACGACGGCCGTGAAGAACCAGCCGTCGAAACGCGCGTCCTTGGACTGGACGGCGCGCACGCACCGCTCCCAGTCGGTGTGCATCGCGTTCTGCAAGCCTCCAGCATGGGTCACCGCCCGGCGCCTGGCTGGCGAGAATCCGACATGGACCTCGCGTGCCCTGGGGCCGGGCGGATCACATGCCGTTATGCCGCGGCCGACTGCCGGCTCACCCGCAGGGACAGGGCCCGGCTGTAGCGCCGTAGCAGCAGGATCGCCGTCGCGGCCAGCCCCGTCAGCAGCCCCAGCCAGACACCCACCGTGTCCCAGCCCGCCAGGCTGCCGAAGATCCAGGCCGCGGGCAGCCCGATCAGCCAGTAGCCGACGAGGGTGATACGGAAGCCGCTCTTGGTGTCGTCGAGGCCACGCAACAGACCGACGCCGATGTTCTGCGCGCAGTCGAAGAACTGCAGGACGGCGGCGACGAGCAGCAGGTTCGTGGCGATGTCCTCGGCGTTGGACGACGCGTCCAGGAACGGGCGCAGGACCAGCTCGGGGATGGTCAGGTACAGCACGCCGACCAACGCCATCACCGCCGCCGCGCACGCCAGCGCCGTGTTCTTGATGCGCTGCGCCGCGTCGACCCGGTCGAGGGCGAGTTCCCGGCTGACGTTGATGGACGCGGCGTGGGACAGGCCGACGGCGATCTGGAAGACGATGTAGATGAGCTGGTTGACGGCGGTGTGGGCGGCCAGCGCGGCGCTGCCGAAGGTGCCGATCAGCAGGGCGACGACGGAGAAGAACCCGGCCTCGGAGCCGTAGGTGGCGGCGATCGGGACACCCAGGCCGGTCAGGCGGCGCAGGGTCGCGGGGCGGGCCTTCCAGATGCGGAAGTCCAGCAGCGGGGCGAGCTGCGGGTCGCGGCGGGCGGAGGCGTACAGGGCCACGCAGGTCAGCGCGTACACCAGGGACGTGGAGATGCCGATGCCGGGCAGGCCCAGCTCGGGCAGTATCCAAGTGCCGTGGATGAGCGCCCAGTTGAGGCCGGCGTTGACGGCGACGGACGCGATGGTGATCTGCAGCAGGGCCTGGGGGCGGCGCATGCCGACTGTGAACTGGCGTATCACCTGGAACCACAGGCAGGGGATCAGCCCGGGCGCGAGCGCGAGCAGCACGGGCCAGGCGGTCTCGACGACCTCGGGGTCCTGGCCGAGGAAGGCGACGGCCTGCCCGATCAGCAGGATGACGACCGCGCCGACGACCCCGGAGAGGGTGGCGAGCGCGAGGGCGGCGCGTACGACGTCCCGGACCTCCTCGGCCGCCTCCTGCGAGAGCGTCTCGTCCTCGGCATGGGCGGAGGCCGCGGAGACCTGGTTGCCGACGGCGGTGACCATGCCGACGCCCATGGTGCGCAGCTGGTTGAAGATGACCATCGCCAGGCCGCCGCCGGCCAGGGCCTCGGTGCCCATCAGGCCCATCATCACCGTGTCGGTGGTGGTGAGGGCGACCTGGGCCAGCTGGGTCAGGGCGAGCGGTACGGCCAGGGCGGCCAGGGCGCGGCTGTCGCGCAGCAGAGCGGTGAGCTGTGTCGGCATCGGTGTCAGTTCTCGCGAAGTTTGGTGAGCAGCTCGTCCACCTCGTGCTCGATGTCGGGGTCGATGAGCCGGCGGGCGTTCATCCAGTCGTCGTTGAAGACGGTGTCCATGTATTTCTCCCCGCCGTCATTGATCAGGGCGACCATAGTCGTGCCGGGGGCGAGCGCGGGCATCCGGGTCAGCGCCTCGTACACCACCCCGCCCGCGGAGCCGCCGATGAGCAGCCCGAGGCGACGGGCGAGGACCCGTGCGGTGGCGAACGCCTCGACGTCGCCGACCTTCGCGCCCTCGTCCAGCAGGTCGTAGTCGACCATGGCGCCGATGGTGGCGCCCTCGGGCGTGCCGGTGCCGGACTGGTAGTAGTCGTGGGCGGGCGGCCCGAAGGCGATCGACCCCTTGGGCTCGACCCCGACGATCCGCACCCCGGGCACGGTCCTGCGCAGCTCTCCCCCGGTGCCGAAGAGCCCGCCGCCGGTCCCTACGGCGCCTATCAATATGTCGATACGGCCGTCCAGGGCGGCGTCGAGTTCATGCGCCACGGGGTAGTAGCCCACGCCGTTGGCCGGGTTGTTGTGCTGCTCGGTGAAGTAGGCGTTGTCGCTCTCGGCGGCCAGCTTCTCGGCGAACTCCTCGCGGGCGGCGGTGGCCAGCTCCTCGTCGCCCTCGTCGGCGACGTAGACGAGTTCGGCGCCCAGCGCCTTCATGCCGCGCAGCTTGTCGGCGGCGGCGTGGTGGTCGACGACGGCGGTGAAGGTGTAGCCGCGTTCGGCGGCGATCACGGCGAGACCGAGGCCGGTGTTGCCGGAGGTGGACTCGACGATCCGGCCGCCGGGGCCCAGCAGCCCGCGTTCCTCGGCGTCGAGGACCATCTGGCGTGCCATGCGGATCTTCGCGGTGCCGGTGGGGTTGAACTGCTCGAGTTTCAGCAGCAGTCGGCTGCCGTCGCCGGTGCGGCACAGCTCGAACAGCGGGGTGTGGCCGATGAGGTCGGAGACACGGCTGACCACGGCGGGACGCGAGAGCGCCTTGTCCATCGGATGGCTCCAGAGTTCGGGTAGGGAGAGTCAGGCGGGTGGATGGCGGTCGAGCCGCCAGCGGACGCGATCGCCGGCGGTGTCGAGGACGACCTTCGGGGGGAGCGGGAGGTCATGGAACGGGGACTCGTTGGAGTCCATCTGGTATCCGGCGGTGTTGGGGTACACCAGCAGGTCACCGAGGGCCGGGCGAGCAGACAGGCGCACCTTGCGCCAGGTGACCATGTCGGACTCCAGACAGGTGGCACCACCGACACAGGCGGCGTACGGCTCCGAGGCCCCAGCGACCGGCAGCAGCACCGGATCCGGCAGATACTCACTGCTGAACCACTGCTCGGACAGGCTGAGACTGCTGCCGTCCACGGTGACGATGCCGTACCCGCTGCGATCCTTCACCCCTTGGACGCGGAACACCGTGCACCCGGCCCGGTCCAGCAACGCCCGCCCGGGCTCCAGCAGCAGCTGCACGCCCGCCTCACGCAGCCGCCCGGCGAGGCCGTCCGAGGCCAGCACCGCGCGCAGCGCGTCGGGACCGGCCACCGGCGAGTGGTACGGGTAGAAGTCCGCCGGAGCGAAGGACTTGCCCGCGTGATAGTGCTCGGGCCGCTGTTCGCGCAGATAGCGCTCCCAGTGCTCGGCGTCCGTGTAGTCGACGGCGAATCCGCCGCCGATGCTGATCCGGTCGGCGCGCAGGCCGAGCGTCCGTGCCTTGAGGCACAAGTCGACCAGTTCGGCGGCGAGTTCGGCCCGAGCCTGCGGGTCGTAGCCGGAGAGATGGAAGGAGAAGCCCTCCATCACCAGGCCTGCTTCCCGGCACCGTACGAGCGCCGTCTCCAACTCCCCGTCGTCCAGCCCGAATCGGCTGTGCGGCTGGGCAGGGGGAAGCCGCCGCAGCAGCACCCGCGCGGGGCGCCCGAGGGCGATGATCCGGTCCAGTTCGTCGAGGGCGTCCACCGCGATCAGGCACCCCTGGAGCACGGCGACCCGCAGCAGCCCGTCGGCCTTGGCGGGCCCGGTCACCACGATGCCCTCGCCGCGAACCCCGCACCCGAGGGCGTCCCGCAGCTCACCGGCGCTGGCCACATCGACGCCCGTGCCGGTCAGGGCGCAGCGCTCGATCCACGCCGCCGCCTTGTTCGCCTTCTTCGCGTAGTACACGCGCCCCTCGACGCCCGCCTCCGCCAACACCGCCCGGAAAGCGGCGGCGTTGGCGTCGAAGCGGTCGGGCAGCAGCAGGTGGAACGGACCGCCGAGGGCGTACGACAGCTCGTGCGGAAGTCCGCTGCCGAGGATCGCCTCCAACTCGGGGTCCGGGTGGGCGGGCAAGGGAGGAGCGGACGAAAGGGATGCGGACACAGGAGAGGCGCTCACTGCCACACCGACACCCGCGTTCCCAGCCCCTGCTCGATGGCGAGCTGTGCGAACCGGTGGCCGAGCGCGATGTCGGTGACCACCAGACCGCTGTTGTACGCGAAGATCCGCTCGTCCGGCGTGTGCCGCCCCCGCGCCCGCCCGGCCAGGACTTCGGGGAACTCGGCGTCGACGGGCGGGAAGTTGCCGTTGGCGTCGGTCATGTCGGTGCCGGTGACCTTCATCTGGGCCTCGCTTGTGGCGATGACGCGATCCGCCCGCTGGAGGGTGGAGGGCGCGATGCCGTGGCCGACCAGGATGGACAGCGCGCCGGGCTTCAGGTCGTCGGACTCCACGGCGGCCGGGGTGTGGTTGCCCGCGGTGGCGACCACGACATCGGCATCGGAAGCCGCGGCCCGTACGTCCTCCACGACCTCCAACTCCCGCTCCGGGAAGTAGTGGTGGAACCGCTCCCGCACCGCCGCGAGACCTTCCGGGTGAGTGCCGTACACCATGAGCCGGTCCAGCTGCGGCAGCGTGGTGAGCAGGAAGGGCAGGGCCAGTCGCCCCTGCGTCCCGGTGCCGATGACGAGGGCGCTGCGGCTGCCGAGGGCCGCGCACTCGCGGGCGAGCAGTGCGGAGACGGCCGGGGTGCGCAGCGAGCCGATGCGGCCGCAGTCCATCATCGCGACCGGCAGGCCGGTGGTGTCGTCGTAGATGGTCAGGGTCGTGTAGTAGTGCTGCTCGTCCCGGCCCTTGTCCAGGCCGTGCTTGTACGACGTCTTGACCGCGACGACGCCCCGCACACCGTCGCGGCCGAGCATGGCGTACGAGACGGAGTGGCCGTCCTCGGGCTTGACGGTGAGCTTGCGCGGGTTGGCCGACTTGCCGTCGGCAAGGGTGCGGTAGGCCTGCTCGACCACGTCGACGACGTCGGCGAGGGAGATGTCGATGCCGGCGAGGTCGCTGGTGCTGAGGATGCGCAGGCTCTTGTCGGGTGCGGGTATGTGGTTCTGGGTCACTGCTGTTCCCTCCGTGGCGGTGATCAGACGTCGGCGACCAACACGGCCTGCCCATAGCCGTGTTCGCCGGCCTCGGCGGGCGGGCGGCTGCGGCGGCCGGGGACGCGTACCGAGGCCCGCTTCAGCCAACGGTCGGTGCCGTCGTAGCGGGCTCGGAACGGGACGCGGCCGTGGACGACCAGGTCGTTGTCGACGACCAGGACGTCACCGGGTTCGAGGCTGACGGCGACCGAGACACGCTCCAGTTCGGCGGTCAGCCGGTCGTAGGCGGCGCGGTGGTCGGCGGGGGCGTCGTCGAGTGGGGTGTAGGCGGGGTCGTAGCGCAGGGTCGGGCCGTCCGGGGACTGCCACAGGGCGGGGATCTTCGGCGGCGGGCCCGCGAAGCCCTGGGCCTCGGTGTAGGCGTCGTCGGGGAGGATCGGGAGCACCGGGCGGGACAGTTGGGCGACGTCGTCCTCGGCGAGGCGGACCTTGCGGACGGAGGCCGCGGTGGTGGCGACGGCGTCGTGGTTGCGCAGGCAGCCGAGCATGAGCAGATGCGCGCGGCCGGGGTGGAAGGCGTCCTCGGTGTGCGGGCTGAGCAGCACGGTGCTGCTGGCGCCGGTCTGCTCCTGCTCGTGGCCGGGCGCGGGCACGATGTTGTGCACGAACCGGCCGTCCTGCTGCCCCTCCCAGGCGATCGGCCGGCCCATCACGGTGGCGAGGAGCAGCAGGAGTACGTCCCACTCGGCGGCCGTGTCGTCGGCGGTGGCCCAACTGGCGGGCGTGGGGCCGATCTCGGTGTCGTCGACGGTCAGGCCGCGCAGGACGAACAGACCGTCGTCGGTGTCGACGGGGCGACAGGCGTGACGAATCGTTTCGTCAAGATCGGCCGAGGCCTGGGCAACGCGTCGGAGGAGTTCGGGCCGGGCGGTCGAACCGCCGGAGTCGGCAAGGATCTTCTGGGCTGCTTCGGTCAGCTCGGCAACGGCGTGCGGGGCGAGCTGACGCAGGGATGCGGCTCCCAAGGGCATGACAGAGACGTCCGTTTCAGGGTGCGGAGTGGGGCTCTGGGCGGGGGGTGCGGTCTCGTGATGCGCCAACCTGAGAATCGACTGTGGCAGCGGCGCCTGCAACGTATACCAACCCGATTTAGGTAAGGCAACCCTAACTAGGGCCCCTGTGCCCCGCATCACCTCATTGACCTCCCATGCGCCAAGACGTGCTTCTGTGCGCGGCTTTGACGCCCCCGAAACCACGTAACGACGACATCACGCAGGTTGCCAAAAGGATCTTCTTAGGGTAGGCACACCTAAGCAAAATGCCCCACTCCAGTGGAACGAGGTCGAAAGTGAACCTGAACAGGCGCCAAGTGCTGCTTGCCGGTGGCGGAATAGGCGCATCCGTGCTTCTCGCCGCCTGCGGCGGCAATGACGAGACCTCGTCCGACTCGCCTGACAAGGCGAACGAAAAGCCGCGGCCCGGTGGCACCCTGCGGGTCGGCGCACTGGGCCGCGCGTCGGCCATCACCCGTGATCCGCACGGCACACAGGCCAACGAGAGCGACTACCTGATCATTTCGCTGGTCTACGACACGCTCACCGTGCCCGGCACCAAGCCCAACACCGTGCCGCGGCTCGCGGCTCGTTGGGAGCCCTCGGACGACCTCAAGACGTGGAAGTTCACCATCGCCAAGGGTGCGAAGTTCCACGACGGCTCCCCGGTCACCGCCGAGGACGTCGTCTGGTCGCTGAAGCGGCTGCGCAACACCCCCTCCGGCGCGTCCCGGCTGCCCGGGATCAAGCCGGAGAACATCAAGGCCGAGGGCACCGGCACCGTCGTACTCGTGTCGGACTACGCCAACGCCGAACTGCCGCTGCTGCTGCGCCTGACGACGTTCGTCCTGAAGAAGGACACCGCGGAGAAGGACCTCGGCAAGGCGCCCGGCACGGGCCCGTTCAAGCTGGACTGGTTCCGCTCCGGCAACGCCCGCCTGGTGCGCAACGAGGACTGGTACGGCGGTGACGTGTACCTCGACGCCATCGAGGTCAAGATCTTCGAGAGCCCGCAGGCGATGGCGAACGCTCTGCTGGCCGGGCAGATCGACGTCGCGTCCAACGTCGGTGCGGTGGCGGCCCGTACGGCCGAGAGCCGGGGGGACATCCAGATCGTCCGGCGGCCCAACGACATGGCGATGCCGATCGTGATGCGTACCGCCGACGGCCCGTTCGCGGACGCGAAGGTGCGGGAGGCGCTGCGGCTGGCCGTGGACCGTGAGGCCATGGTCAAGCAGGTGCTGTCCGGCTACGGCACGGTCGCCAACGACATCCTCGGCACCGGCGACCCCGTCTACGCCAAGGACATCCCGCAGCGCACCCGCGATCTGGCCAAGGCCAAGTCCCTGCTGGCGGAGGCGGAGTTCGACCTGTCGAAGACGTACGAGCTGCTGACCACCGAGGACATCCCGGGCCTCGCCGAGGCGGCCACCCTTTTCGCCTCCCAGGTCCGTGAGGCCGGGGTGAAGGTGAAGGTGACCAAGCAGGAGTCGGCCACGTTCTGGGACAAGACCTGGCTCAAGGGCGACCTGTACAGCACGTACTGGGGCACCAACGACTCCGTGGTGTTCTTCGCCAGCAAGACCATGGTGTCCGACTCGGGGCAGAACGAGGCGGGCTGGAAGAACGCCGAGTTCGACGCCTCGTACCGCAAGGCCATGGGAACCAAGGACGCGGCCGCTCGCGCGAAGGTGCTGCACGAGCTTCAGCAGATCGAGTTCGACGAGTCCGGCTATCTGCTGTGGGGCATGGCCGACGGCATCGATCTCGCCGCCGCTGCCGTGCGTGACCTGCCCACCCTGCCCGGCTATGGGCGCGTCCAGCTCGAGACGGCATGGCTGGCTCGCTGATCCCGGCGACACGGAGCGGGCCGTCCCAGGGCAGCGAGCCCCGGACGGCCCCGGCCGTGTTGCGTACGGTCACGGCGGTGGCCGGGGTGCTCGCCCGCCGGGCGCTGCTGCTGGCCTTGCTGCTCGCCTTCGTCTTCGCCGCCGTGGAGTTGTTGCCGGGCAACGCGGCGGACGCCACCTCCGAGCGCGGGGAGAGCGCGGCCGGCATCGCCGAGCGGCGTCGGCTGCTGGGCCTGGACCAGCCGGTCCTGGAGCGCTTCTGGCACTGGATGAGCGGCCTGCCCACCGGGGATCTCGGCACGTCCGCGCGGGGCGAGTCGGTCGCCGACCTGCTCTCCCGTCCGTTCCCCAACACGCTGCTGCTCGGCGGTCTTGCGCTGCTGGTGACGCTGGTGGCCTCGGTCGCCCTCGGCTGCTGGGCCGCCGCCAGACCCGAGGGCCCGGTGGACCGTACGGTGTCGGCGAGTGCCACCGGGATCCTCGCGCTGCCCGAGTTCGTGGTCGCGGTGGCCCTGGTGCTGGTGTTCGCGCTGTGGACGGACTGGCTGCCCGCGGTCACGCTCACCGACGCCGACGGCTCGCCCGCCTCCTGGGAGATGCTCGTGCTGCCCGTGCTGGCGCTGGCGATCCCGCAGATCGGCTGGAACACCCGGATCGTGAGGGCGGCGCTCGCCGACGAGGCCAAGGCGCCGCACATCGAGACCGCCGTCCTCGACGGACTCCCGCGGCACCGTGTCTTCACGCATCACCTGCTGCCCGGGGCGCTGCCCACCATCGCCGCCGGACTCGCCACCTCGACCGGGATGCTGCTGGGCGGTGCGGTCGTGGTGGAGACCATCTTCAACTACCCCGGTATCGGCTCGGTCCTGGCCGGAGCTGTCGCCGACCGGGACAGCCCTGTCATCGCGGGTGTCGTCGCCGTCACGGGGGTCGTCATCACCGGCGTGCTGCTGCTCTCCGACCTCATCCGCGCCTGGGCCTCGGGAGGCCGGACATGACCATCACCGCCTGGCGCCGTCCGGTCGTCCTGCGCGTGCTGCCCGCGCTGCTGCTCACCGCCCTCGCCCTCGCCGGGCCCTGGCTCGCCCCGCACGCCATCGACGCCCCCATCACCGCCCCGTACGCGGAGCCCGGCGGTGCCGCCCCGCTCGGCGGCGACCAGTTGGGGCGGGACGTGCTGAGCCGGATCCTCGCGGGGGGACGTGAACTCGTCGTCACCTCGCTGCTCGTCGCGGTCCTCGTCACCGGTGCGGCGGCGCTGCTGGGTGCGGTCAGCGTGCTGCGCCCGGCCGTCGGGCGGATCATCGAGCGGGTCGCGGACGTGCTGATGCTGCTGCCCGCCGTCCTCGGCATCCTGCTCGTCACGCTGTCCTGGCCGAACGGCGGACGGCTCGCCGTGGTCACCGCGTCGGTCGTGCTGGGCGTCCCCTACGCGGTGCGGCTGGTCGCGGGCGCGGCGGCTCCGGTGGCCGCGTCCGGGTATGTGGAGGCGGCGACCGTCGGCGGTGAACGGCTCTGGTATCTCGTCGTGCGGGAGGTGCTGCCCAATCTGCGGGCCACCCTGCTGGCGCTGTTCGGGCTGCGGTTCGTCGCCGCCGTCTATCTGGTCGCGACGGCCGGTTTCCTCCAGGTGGGACCCCAACCGCCCGCCGCCGACTGGGCGTTGATGATCCGCGAGAACTCCGGCGGCATCCTGCTCAACCCCTGGGCCGTGCTCGCGCCCAGCATCGGCATCGGCCTGCTCGCCATGAGCGTCAACCTGGCAGCCGCCGCCCTCGTCCCCCAGACCGGCCGGAAGGCGGTGCCCGCGCTGTGAACCACATGCCCGACTGGTATCCCGAAGTCCCGGACGAAGAGGGCGAGTTCGCGGTCCGGGTCAGCGGCCTGACCGTCGCCGCCCGCGACGGCCGTCATCTGCTGGACGCCGCCGGCCTCGACATACGCCCCGGCCGGATCACCGCCGTCACCGGCCCCTCCGGCTGCGGCAAGACCACCCTGCTGCGGGCCGTCGCCGGCGCCCTGCCGCCCGGCGCGCGCCGCACCGCCGGAACCGTCACCGTCCTCGGCCGCGACCCCCTCGCCCTGTCCGCCCCCGACCTGCGCGACCTGCGCCGACACCGTCTCGCCTACGTCGGCCAGGACCCCGCCTCCGCCCTCAACCCGCGGATGAAGGTGCGCCGCCTGCTCGCCGAAGTCGCCGTCGAGCGCGGCAAGGAGGCGATCGAGGCGCTGCTCACCGAGGTCAGGCTGCCCCTGGAGAACGGGCTGGCGGACCGACGGATCGGCGGGCTGTCGGGCGGTCAGCAGCGCCGGGTGGCGCTCGCCCGGGCGCTGGCCCGCCGCCCTGCCGTGCTGCTGCTCGACGAGCCCACCGCCGGTCTCGATCCGGCGCTGCGCGACGAGATCGCCGATCTGCTGCGGCACCTCGCCGAGAGCCACCGGCTGGCCGTCGCCCTCGCCTGCCACGACCCCGGCCTGGTCGACCGGCTCGCGGACGACGTGGTGGACCTGACGGGCGCACGGCCGACGAAGCCGCCGCGCCCGGACGCGACCCCGCGCGATCCGGTGCCGTCCGACGCCCCGGCCGTGCTCACCGTCTCCGGCCTGCACGCGGCCTACGCGCACCGGGGCCGCCGTACGCCCGTCCTGCACGGCATCGACCTCGCCGTCCCGGCCGGAACCAGCATCGGCGTCGTCGGGGCCTCCGGCTCCGGCAAGACCACGCTGCTGCGCACGCTCGTCGGCCTGCACCGCCCCACCGCGGGCAGCGTCACCCTGGACGGCACCCGTCTGGGCCCCACCGCCCGGCGCCGCTCCCGGGAACAGCGGCGCCGTCTGCAACTCGTCCCGCAGGACCCGCTGGGCACGCTCAACCCGAGCCGCACCATCGGGGCCACCCTGCGCCGCCCCCTGCTGCTGCACGGCCGCGCGGACCGGGCCGGGGCGCCCGACCGGGTCCTGGAACTCCTGGACAGCGTCGGCCTCCCGGCGGCCTTCGCCGATCGCTACCCCCACGAACTCTCCGGGGGCCAGCGGCAGCGCGCCGCCATCGCCCGCGCCCTGGCGGCCGACCCGGACGTGCTGATGTGCGACGAGGTGACCTCCGCGCTCGACGGGGACACGGCGGTCGCCGTCATGGACCTGCTGGCGGAACTGCGGGAGAGCCGCGGTCTGTCCCTGGTCCTGGTCAGCCACGACCTGCGCCTGGTCGCCGACCGGACGGACGGGCTGGTGGTCATGTCCGACGGTCACGCCGTCGAGTCAGGGCCGACGGCACAGCTGTTCGCGTCCCCGTCCCATCCGGTGACGGCGGCGCTGGCGACGGGAGTTCCGCTGGGGAACTGAGATCGCCGGGCTGGGCGTCGTACGAGACCTATGAGCCCTGAGAGTCCTGCGAGTCCTGCGAGTCCTGTGAGCCCTGCGCGGCAGGCCCTGAGCACCTGGTTCCGACCGCGCGGCGCGTGGGTCGCGAGTGTGCTCGTCGCCTGTGTGCTGACGTTTCACGCCGTCGTGCCCAACCGGGTCGGCCGGCTGGGCAGTCTGCTGGAGACCTTCCTGCCCTGGCTCGGTCTGGCCGTCCCGGTCCTGGCGGGCGTGGCGCTGCTGCGGCGGTCACCAGGCGCCCTCACCGCGGTCCTGCCGCCGCTGGTGGCGTGGCTGGCTCTCTTCGGCGGGCCGCTGCTCCCCCGGTCGGACGGGGCGTACGACCTCACGGCGGTGCAGCACAACGTCAGCGACGTCAACCCGGACCCGGCCGGAACCGCCCGCACCCTGCTGCGGGCCGACGCCGACCTGATCGCCCTCGAAGAGGTGACGCCGTCCCACGCAAGGGAGTTCACGGCGGCGCTCGACTACCCGCACCACGCCGTCGTGGGCACGGTCGGCCTGTGGTCCAGATACCCGCTCACCGACGTCCGTGCCGTCGACATCAGGCCGACCGGCGTGGGGACGGACTGGAACCGCGGACTGCGGGCCACCGCCGCGACCCCGTCCGGCGAGGTCGCGGTGTACGTCGCGCACCTCCCCTCCGTCCGCCTCGGCGCCGGGTTCGACACCGCACTCCGGGACGAGAGCGCGGCCCTGCTCGGCCGGGCACTGGACGCGGAGCGGCTGCCGGACGTGATCCTGCTCGGCGACCTCAACAGCACGGTCGACGACCGCGGGCTGGACCCGGTGCGCGCACACGTGAGCGCACCGCGCAGGGGGCTCGCCTTCAGCTGGCCCGCGTCGTTCCCGCTGGCCAGGATCGACCAGATCCTGGCCAGGGACGCGACGGTCACCCGCATCTGGACGCTGCCGGACACGGGCAGCGACCATGTGCCGGTCGCCGCCCGTATCCGGTTGTGACGGCTGCTCGACGGCTACTGGGTCGCCGTGGGCCGCCGCGAGGCCGCCGTCGCCCCGGCCACGTCGCTGATCGGCCGCAGCCGATAGGTGTACGCGTAGTCCCGGTTGGCGAACAGCTTGAACTCGTCGTGCGTGTGCGCGCCCCAGCTGTTGTCGCCGCCCACTCCCATCTGCCGGTGGTTCACGCGCAGGACGACCTCCTCACGCGGGGTGAGCTGGTAGTCGTGGCGCGCGCCGACCGACAGGTCCTCCGGGGTGAAGTGCGAGGCACTGACCTCCAGTAGGGGTTCGCCGCTGACGAGAAGCCCGTTGCCGCGCCGGTCGGTCAGCGCGAACCAGCGGACGTCGGTCTTGTTGCCGTTCTCCTGCGGCCGGATGTACGGGGTCCACTGCCCGTCGACGGTCCCGGAGTACAGGCTCACGTCCGTGCCGTTGTTGCGGTCCCAGTGGTTCTCCTCGGGACCACGCCCGTAGTAGTGCACGCGGTCCAGCCGCCCCGGCAGGAACAGCAGGGTGCCGACCTCCGGGATGTACGGCAGGCTCGACGCGCCCGGGTGCAGCGTGTGGTCGACCTTGATCTCGCCGTTCCCGAAAACGGTGTAGGTGGTGGTGTACGTCGACTCGACCGACGTCGGCAGGGTGCCGCTGACCTTGATCTCGACGGCCCTGCCCTGCAGTTCACGCACACCGACGTCCGTGACCTTGCGGTTCGCGCCCGCGTCCCGCCAGGTCTGGTTGCGGGTGTGCTGGCCGTTGCCCTTGTCGTTGTCGGTCGGCGCCCGCCAGAAGTTCGGCACGGGCCCGGAGCTGATGAGCCGGGTGCCCCGGGATTCGTACGACGTGATGAGGCCGCTGCTCTTGTCGACGGTGACCGAGAAGCCCTGGCCGGTCACCTTTACGGAAGCGGTTCCGTCCTGGTGACGCAGCTCGGGCACCCTCGCCAGCGGCACCGGTGTCACGGCCGGACTGCCCGCGTCCAGGGGCAGTTGCTGCTTGGCCACCTCGAAGCCGGCCTTCGCCCACTTCGTGGCTTCCTTGGTGGTGAAGGACAGCTGCAGGAAGTACTCCGCGCCCGGCGCCGGGTTCGCCGGCAGCCGCACCGGCACGGTGATCTTCTTCTCGGACAGCGGCGGTACGTCCAGCTGCGCGCGGGTCAGCTTCCCCCGCTGGACGACCTTTCCGTCGCCGATGAGCGTCCAACTGCCGTCGAACTCACGGAGGTTGGTGAAGAGGTTCTCGTTGATGAGCGTCACCGCTCCCGGGCCGCCGCTCGCTGTGACATGGATCGCCTGGTAGATCTGCTTGACCTCGGCGGCCTTGCCGGTGTGGCCCCGGTCGGCGGTGACGATGCCGTCCGCGACGAAGTTCCCGTCGTTGGGGTTGTCGCCCCAGTCGCCGCCGTACGCGAAGAAGGTCTTCTCCGGCGACCGCTTCTCGGTGAAGCCGACCGTGGCCGCGTCGAACCAGAACCGCACGCCCTCGTCACCGGGGCCACGGCTGCCGGAGGCGAGTTCGGCGGCGGTGAGGGCGCGGGCGTAGACACGGGCGCGGCGGATCGTGCCGCTGAACTCGCGGGACCAGTTGTCGGCGTCGGTGGCGAGTGAGAGCGGCGCGGTGTTGCTGCTGGGCTTGCGGGTGGTGGTGCGGGTGGCCCGCACCTCGCCGTCGACGTAGAGGGTGACGGTGCCCGCATCGGCGTCGAAAACGCCTACGACGTGATGCTCCTTACCGGTCCAGTCCGCGGGTACCGGCCAACTGGCCGTGATCCACTGACCGCCGCCGTGGATGAAGAACTCGATGTTCTTGTTGGTCTGCTTGAGCGCGTACTGGGTGTCGCCCTTGGCGAGGATCGGCTGGTGGTAACCGGTCACGTGCGGGGTGATCCACGCTTCCAGCGTGAGCGAGCCGGTGAGGTCGAGGGAGGCGTCGCGGGCGAAAACGGTTCCGCCATAGACGCCCTTGTCACGGTCGAAGGTGCCGCTGGGCGCGAGGATCTCGCCCTTCAGCTTCTTCGGCCCGGAGTCGGTGAACAGCTTGCGCGTCGGGGTGGGCCAGGACACGGCCTGGTCCATGAAGTCCCAGATCCAGCCGCCCTGGAGGACGTCGTAACGGCGGACGATGTCCCAGTACTTCTTGAAGTTGCCGTTCGAGTTCCCCATCGCGTGCGAGTACTCGATCATGACGTACGGCCGGGTGTCGGCGGTGTCCTTCGCACGGGCCTCCACGCGCGCCGGGCTGTCGTACATCTCGGAGCGGATGTCGCTGACGCCCGGGCGGTCGTCGCCCTCGTACTGGATGACGCGGGTCGTGTCGTACGAGCGGATCCAGTTGTGCATGTTGACGAAGGTGCTGCCGGCGCCCGCCTCGTTGCCGAGCGACCAGATGACGACCGACGCGTGGTTCTTGTCCCGGTGGACCATGTTCTGGGCGCGGGCCACGCAGGCCTCGCTCCAGTCGGCGTGGTTGCCCGGGTATTCGTCGCGGATGCCGTGGGTTTCGAGGTTGGTCTCGTCGACGATGTACAGGCCGTATTCGTCGGCGAGTTCGAGCCAGAGCGGGTTGTCCGGGTAGTGCGAGGTCCGGACGGTGTTCATGTTCATCCGCTTGATGACCTCGATGTCCAGCACCATGTCCGCTCGGGTGAGCGCGGTGCCGCGAGCCGGGTGCATCTCGTGCCGGTTGGTGCCGCGGAAGGAGACGGGCTTGCCGTTGATGCGCATCAGCCCGTCCTTGAGCGCGAACTCGCGGAAGCCGACGCGGTGGGAAAGGGTCTCGATCACCTTTCCGGCCCGGTCGCGCAGCCGCAGGACGGCGGTGTAGAGGTTCGGGTGCTCCGCCGACCACAACTCCGGTGCCGCTACGGCCTTTTGAGCCTGTACGGTCGCATCCTCGCCCGCCGCGCCGACATCGACGGTCTGTTGCAGAGGCCGGGACCAGACGGCGTGGCCCCGGTCGTCGTACAGCTGCGTCTCGACGGTGTACCGGCCGCCGCCCGCAGTGCCGTACGCCCGCACGCTCGCCGTCACCGACAGCTCGGCGGCCGTGTAGTCGTCGCTCAGCGGGGTGTCCAGCTTGAAGTCGCGCAGGTGCACGGCCGGGGTGGAGTACAGGTAGACCGAGCGGAAGATACCGCTCAGCCGGATCATGTCCTGGTCCTCCAGCCAGTCGCCGTCGGAGTAGCGGTACACCTCCACGGCGATCTGGTTGGTGCCGGGCTTCAGGTGCTCGGTGATGTCGTACTCGGCCGGGGTGAAGGAGTCCTCGTGGTAGCCGACCAGTTCGCCGTTGATCCACACGTAGTGGGCCGACTTGACGCCCTCGAAGTGCAGGAAGGTCCGCCGGCCCGCCCAGTCCTTGGGGACCGTGAAGGTGCGCCGGTACTGGCCGACCGGGTTGTAGCGGGTCGGCGCGGCCGGGGGCTGCGGCTCCTCTCCCAGGCCGTTGGCGCCCCACCAGGGGTAGGTGATGTTGACGTAGATCGGGAAGTCGTAACCGTGCAGCTGCCAGACCGACGGGACGGGCAGGGTGTCCCAGTCCTTGTCGTCGACGTCGGTGCGGTAGAAGTCGGCGTCGCGGTCGTCGGGGCGGTCGGCGTAGGCGAACTTCCAGGTGCCGTCGAGGCTCTGCCGGTAGGGCGAGCGGGTGCGGTCGGCGGCCAGTGCCTGTCTCACGTCCGCGTACGGCATGAGGGTGGTGTGCGGCGGCTCGGTGCCGAGCCGGAAGAGGGCGATGTTGCCGTTCCACTCCACAGTGGCGTCCGGCGCGGCACGCCTGGTTGACGCCTGGGCCGGCGTGGACGACAGGGCGAGGGCGCCGAGGACGGCGGCGGACGACTCGAGGAGACGGCGGCGGCTGATGACCGGCCGTTCGGCGGGAGAGGCGGGCGAGGAGTGCTGGTGCGCGTGCGGGTGCGGCATGACCGAGACCTTCCTCAGAACGACAGTGCGCTGCACCACTGGGTGCTTGCGTCGGATCCTGTCCATATCACTAGGTTCCGAACGCATCAGAAGCAACATTCCTGTCGGACTTTGTTGGGTCCTGATCGGACATCAGTCGGGCCTCACAGCAAGGGGGTTCGAATGGTCGGGCGCCGGCGTAACGGGTTTCGACGCCGCACATCGAGGTCAGGGCCCTGTTCCCGCCTCCAGCCGGGCCGTCGTCTCCATCAGCGACACGGTGAACGGGTGCTGCGGCGCGGTCAGGATCCGGTCGGCCGGGCCCTGCTCGACCAGCTCTCCCGCGTCCAGTACGGCGATGCGGTGCGCCAGGCGTGCGGTGTCCAGGTCGTGGGTGATCAGGACGAGGGAGAGGTCGTCGCGGTCGCGCAGGAGCCCTTCGAGGACGTCGAGGATGCCGCGCCGGGTGACCGTGTCCAGGCCCGAGGTGATCTCGTCGCAGATCAGCACCCGGGGGTGCGCGAGCAGCGCCCGGGCCAGGGCCGCGCGCTGGAGCTCGCCGCCGGACAGCTGCGGCGGGCGGCGCCGGGCCGGACCGGGGGCGAGGCCGAGGCCGATGAGTGTCGTCAGGGCCTCCTCCCCGGCCGTGCGCGGGTCGATGCCGCGCAGGCGTACGGCCGTCCGGGCGACCTGGTCGAGGACCGGCCGGTACTCGTCGAAGGCGGCCCGTGCGTCCTGGAAGACGTACTGGACCGCCCTCAGCTGAGCCCGGTCGCGGTGGCGGAGGCTGCGCGGCAGCGGGGTGCCGTCGAGGTCGATCTCGCCGTCGTGGTCGCGGTGGAGTCCGGCCAGGCAGCGGGCGAGGGTGGTCTTGCCGCTGCCGGAGCGGCCGACGACGGCCAGGCACTCACCGGGGTGGACGGCGAGGCCGCCGGTGCGCAGGACGGCGCTCCTGCCGTGGCGGGCGGTCAGGTCGCGGACGCGCAGGACGGGTTCCGTCGTGTCCTCGGCGGGATACTCCTGCGGGGCCGGGGGCCGGGCGTCGAGGAGCCCGCGGGTCCACTCGTGCCGGGGTGCGAGCCAGAGCCGTTCGGCCGGGCCCGACTCCACCACCCGGCCCGCCTTCATGACCAGTACGTCGTCGGCGAGCGTGCGCACCACGTCCAGGTCATGACTGAGCAGCACGACCGCGATACCGCGTGCCGCGACCGCCGCCAGTTCGTCGACGATCCGGCTCTTGGTCAACGCGTCCTGCCCGGTGGTGGGTTCGTCCGCGACGATCACCCGGGCGCCGAGCAGGAGGGCCTGCGCGAGGACGACGCGTTGCTGCTGGCCGCCGGAGAGCTGGTGTGGGTAGCGCCCCAACAGGGGCTCAGCGTCCGGGAGCTGGGCGTCGGAGAGGGCGCGGAGGACGCGTTCGCGGGCGGCAGCCCTGCGCTGAGCACGCGGCAGGTCGCGTACCTGCGTGCGGGCGATGTCGGTCAGCAGCGCCGAGACCCGGCGCGCGGGGTTGAGGACGGCGGCGGGGTGCTGCGGTACGTAGCCGACGTTCCCCGAGACGCGTACGTCGCCGCTGACGCGGGCCGCGGGCGGGTACTCCCCGAGCAGCGCGAGCCCCGTCGTGGTCTTGCCGCTTCCGGAGGCGCCGACCAGAGCCGTCACCCGTCCGGGCAGGACCCGCAGGTTCACGCCGTCCACGATCGCGTGGCCGTCGATCTCCACGCGCAGGTCGCGGATCTCGGCGACGGGAGTGTCACTCTCACTCACAACGATCGTTCCTTCTCTCGCTTCTTCAGTGGCAGGTCTCGCTTCTCCAGCGCCGCGTCGAAGAGCAGGTTGCTGCCCATCGTCAGCGCGACGATCAGCAGCGCGGGCACCACCACGGCCCAGGGCTGCACGAACAGTCCGGTGCGGTTGCGGTCGACCATGACCGCCCAGTCCGCCGCGTCCGGCGCGACCCCGACACCGAGGAACGCCGCCGTGGCCACCAGGTACAGCACGCCGGTGAGCCGGATGCCCGCGTCGGCGGCGAGAGTGCGCAGCATCGACCGGCCGACATATCCGACAGCCGTGCGCCACCACGTCTCGCCCTGCATCCGCAGCGCCTCGACGGCCGGACGCGCGGCGGCCTCCGCTGCGGCGGCCCGCACGATGCGTGCCGCGTCGGGCACGTTGACCAGCGCGACCAGCAGCGCCAGCCCGGTCGCCCCCGGCGTGAACACCGACGCCACCAGCAGGATCAGCAGCAGCGAGGGCACCGCGAGCAGCACGTCCAGCGGCCGCATCAGCGTCTCCTCCAGCCAGCGGCGGTGGGTGAGCGCGCTGACGAGCCCGACCGGCAGCGCGACCAGATAGGCCAGCGCGGTGGCGGCCAGCGCGGTCAGGACGACCGGGCGTCCGCCGTGCAGCACCTGCTGCCCGACGTCCCGGCCCACGAAGTCGGTGCCGAGCCAGTGCCCGTCGCCGAGCGTGAACGACGGGGCGCGCGGGCCCGGTTCGCCCGCGAACAGCGGCCCGAGGAGGGCGAGGACGAGGGGTACGGCGATGACCGCGATGCCGAGGAAGTAGCGCCGGGCCTTCACGCGGCCACCCCCGCCCGTGGGGTCAGCCGATGGGCCACCAGGTCCGCTCCGAGGTTCAGTACGACGGTCAGGACGCCGAAGACGACGGCGAGTCCCTGCACCACCGGTACGTCGCGTTCGGCGACGGCGTTGAGCAGGACGGTGCCGAGTCCGGGGATCACGTACAGGGCCTCCACGACGATGACGCCGCACAGCAGCCAGTCGATGGTGCGGGCGAGTTGCTGCGCGGCCGGGGCGAGCGCGTTGGGCAGGGCGTGCGTGTAGCGGATGCGGGCGCCCGGTACGCCGTAGCGGTGGGCGTGGGCCGCGTACGGGGAGGCCAGTGCGTCGACCATGCCGGCGCGGACGAGGCGGGCGATGGAGCACACCGGCCGGGACAGCAGGACCAGGACGGGCAGGACCAGTGCGGCCGGGTGGGCGAGCAGGTCGGTGCCGTAACCGACGGCGGTCGGCGGCAGCCAGCCCAGTTGGAGCGCGAAGACGGTTATCAGGAGGACGCCGAGGGCGAATTCGGGAACCGCATACACGGCGAGCGTCACCGAGCTGACCAGCCGGTCGACGAGCCGCCCCTCGTGCCGGGCGGCCAGCACACCGAGCCCGAAGCCGAGCGGGATCAGCAGCGCGACGGTGAGGCCGGCGAGCAGCAGGGTGGGCCCGAAGCCGTCCGAGATGTACTGCCCGACCGGCCGCCCGGAGGTCAAGGACGTGCCGAAGTCGCCGTGCAGCAGCCCGGATGCCCAGTCGAGCAGCCGCTCGTACGCAGGCCGGTCCAGGTCCATCGCCTCACGGATGGCGGCGATCCGGGCCGGGTCGGGCTGGTCACCGGCGAGGGCGACCGCGGCGTCGCCCGGCAGCGCCTCGGTGAGCGCGAAGACCAGCAGCACGACGGCCACGGTTTGGGCTCCGCCGAGCATAAGGCGCCGGACGACGAAGGATGTGCCGCGGGATGCCGTCTGTCGGCTGCTGCTCCGTCGTGGCTTGTCGCGCAGTTCCCCGCGCCCCTTTAGGGCGTTGACGGACCGCAACCGACTCAGCCCGCCCTGCTTGGTCCTCACGCCAGCCAGACCTTGTCGAAGCGGGCCCAGTCGAGCGAGTTGGCGGGGGCGTTCGTCTCGACGCCCTTGACGTTCTTGGCCGTTCCGAGGATCCAGTCGGCGAAGCCCCAGATCAGGAAACCGCCCTCGGAGTACAGCCGACGCTGCATGCGCTCGTACACGGCGGCCCGCTCGGTCTTGTCCCGCGTGGACTGCGCCTGCTGGTAGAGCGCGTCGAAGTCCTTGTGCTGCCACCTGGTGGCATTGGTGCTGGAGTCGGTGAGCAGCCGCTGCGAGATATGGGCCTCGATGGGCATGGCGCCGGAGCGGTAGCAGCACAGGGTGCCGGAGTCGAGGATGTCGGCCCAGTACGTGTCCTTGCTGCCCATCTTCACGTCGACGGTGACGCCCGCCTTCGCGGCCTGGTCGCGGAAGATGCTGGCGGCCTCGGTGAATCCGGCGGCGACGGCGGAGGTGTCGAGGCTGACCTTCAGCTTCTCCGCGCCCGCCTGCTTCAGCAGGGCACGCGCCTTGTCGAGGTCCCGCTCGCGCTGCGGGAGGCCGTCGGCGTAGTACTCGTAACCCTTGCCGAACAGGTCGTTGCCGACCTCGCCCGCCCCGGACAGTGCGCCGTCGACGAGTTCCTGCCGGTCGGCGATGAGGAAGAACGCCTGCCGGACCCGCTTGTCGTCGAAGGGCGCCCGGTCGGTCTTCATCGCGAAGCCCTGCATGGCGCTGTTGCGCAACCGCACGATCTCGATCTGCCCCTTGCCCTCGTGCGCGCGGCCGGTGGTGGGGTTGAGCTCGTGCGCGTACTCGACCTGGCCACCGAGGAGCGCGTTGACGCGCGCGGACTCCTCGTTGGCGACGACGAATTCGAGCTCGTCGAGGTGCGGGGCGCCCTCCCAGTAGTCCTCGTAGCGGCGGAAGACGGCCGAGCGGCCCGGCGCGAACGA
Organism: Streptomyces sp. DG2A-72; assembly: GCF_030499575.1. Lineage (NCBI taxonomy): Bacteria > Bacillati > Actinomycetota > Actinomycetes > Kitasatosporales > Streptomycetaceae > Streptomyces > Streptomyces sp. DG2A-72. The sequence continues at coordinate 8,662,416 of NZ_JASTLC010000001.1, read as the reverse complement.
GACGAAGCGGAAGGGGCCGGAGCCGATCGGCTCCTTGTCGAACTCGGTCGCACCGTCCGGGACGATGTACGCGCCGAACGCGGCCAGGACGTTGGGGAATTCGGCGGTCGGCCGCTTCAGCACGAACTCGATGGTCGTCTCGCTCGTGGCGCGGCTGGCGTCGAGGTCGATGGGTTCCAGGGAGGCCTTGGCACGGAATGCCTGCTTCGGGTCGGCGATCCGGCGGTAGCTGTAGAGCACGTCCTTCGCGGTGACGGGCTTGCCGTCGTGGAAGGTGGCCTTGCGCAAGGTGACAGACCACTTGTCGAGGGCCTTGCCGGACTCCCACTTCTCGGCGAGCCGGGGCCGCGCCGACAGATCGGGACCGTAGTCGGCGAGCTTGTCGAAGAGGGCCTTGGCGCGGGCGACGTCGGCGAACAGGTTGGCCAGGTGCGGATCCAGGGTCTCGCTGGCGCCACCGCCCGCGAACGCGGCCCGCAGCCGCCCGCCCTGCTTCGGCTTGCCGTCACCCGCCCCCGTACCGGAGCTGTCGTCGGAGGAACCGCAGCCGGTGAGCGCGAGCGCACCGAGCGAGGCGGCACCGGTGGCGGCGAGGAAGCCGCGGCGGCGCAGACCGGGAAAGCGATCGTCGTACATGCGATGTCCTTCAGTGGTGGGTGAGCGGGTTCAGGCGCGCTACGACATGCAGCCGGTCGGCGTCCGTGGCCGATCCGGGCAACTGGCCCTCGCGCCAAGGCGGTTCGGTGCGTGGTCCGGGGCCGTCGTACAGGTCGAGGACCTCGAAGCCGTGGACGGCCAGGAAGTGGCGCAGCTCCAGCGGGAACAGCAGCCGCCAGGCGGAGCGCTGCTCGACGGGCGGGGAGCCGTCGTCGGACATCCATACGCGGATGCGGCGCAGGAGTTGGGCGGTGCGGTCGACAGTCAGGGTCGTCGTCGACCGGTAGGCGGTGCCCTGCCAGATGAAGGCGTTGACCTTGGGCGTGTCGAGGAGGTCGGTCCGGCCCAGGAAGTAGGCGCCGTTGCGCATCTCCGCCACGAGCAGCCCGCCGGGTGTCAGGGCGCGACGGCAGGAGGCGAGGAAGCCGTCGAGCTGGTCGTTGGTGTGGCAGTACAGCAGGGAGCTGTCCAGGCAGACGACCGCGTCGAACGCGCCCAGGTCGAAGCCGTGCAGGTCGGCCCGGACATACGCCGGCCCGGGGTGCTGAGCGCGGGCGTGCGCGAGCATCGTCTCGGAGAGGTCGGCGCCCGTGACCGTACGGCCGGCCTTGTGCAGATGGCCGGCGTCACGGCCCGTCCCGCAGCCCATGTCCAGCACACGGGACCCGGCGCCGTACCGCCGCAGGCAGTCCTCGGCCCAGCGTCCGGCGAGCCGGTCGGGGTCGGGGAAGCGGGCCTCGTACAGCTCGGGGTTGTCGGTGAGGAGGTTGCCGCTCGTCATACGGCGCTCCGTTCGGCGACCGGCACCGGGATCACCGGGAGCGCGTCCCGCCGGTGCAGCCAGGCGACCCCGCCCGCGGAGGCCAGCCCGAAGAGGGCGCAGCACAGCCACGGAAGCCGGTCTCCCGTGTCCATGGCCCAGCCGACGACGGTGTTGCCGACGGCGGCAGCGATGCCGGAGACGACGTAGAAGATCCCGAAGTAGGTGCCGGTCAGCTCGGGGCGGCCGAAGCCGGGGATCAGCTCCATGACGAAGGGCGAGGCGATCATGACGCCGAGGTAGAGGAGCAGGGTGCCGAGGAGTACGGGGAGGGCGGCGAGCAGACCGGTGTGCTGTGTCGCGAAGGCCGGGGGCACGAACGCCAGGCCCATGAGGGCGAGTCCGGCCGCGATCCAACGCGGTCTGCTGCCACGGGACTTGAGAGAGCGGGTGATGCGGAGCTGGAACGCGAGGTTGGAAACGGTTCCGACGAGGAAGACGAGGCCTGCCGCGCCCTCCCAGCCGGTGGCTTGTCGGGCTCCCTCGGGCAGCAGCAGGTAGAGCTGGTTCTCCAGGGTGAACATGCCGACCATGGCGAGCGCGAAGGCCAGGAAGGCGCGGTTGCCGACGACTTCACGCCAGTCGGCGAGGACGCCGCCCTTGCTGGGCTCCACTTCCCGCGCGGGCAGCACCAGCGCCTGGGCCACGGTGAGGGCCGCGAAGATTCCGGCGGCGGTGAGCGCGGACGTGCGGAAGTCGACCAGCAGCAGGGCGCTGCCCAGCAGTGGGCCGATCAGCGCGCCGGTCGTCGCGAACACGTTGAAGAGCGCGAACGCCTCCGCCTTGCGCTCCCCCGCCTCCTGCGAGAGATAGGCCCGCACCGCCGGGTTGAACAGCGCGCCCGCGAGCCCGCTGAGCACGGACGCGGCCAGCAGCACCGGCAGCCCGTCGCCGAGCGCGAACAGCGCGAACCCGACCGTCCGCAGCGCACACCCGGCGATGATCACGCCCCGCGCGCCGAGCCGATCGGAGGCGGAGCCACCGATGATGAACAGGCCCTGCTGGCTGAGGTTGCGGACCCCGAGGACGATGCCGACTACGGCCGCCGACATGCCGAGGTTCTCGGTGAGGTGGGTGGCCAGGTACGGGATCAGCAGGTAGAAACCGGTGTTGACGCCGAGCTGGTTCACCAGCAACAGGCGTACGGCGAGCGGGAATTGCCGTATCTCATGCCACGTCTTCACGGGCCGCCACCTCCTCCACGCCGAGCCCCGGCAGGTCGGGGGCGCGTACGAAGCCGTCGGTGCCGCCGATCCCGGTCCACGGGTCGTGGGCGAGCAGCAGATGTCCGTCGAGGTCGGCCCAGCGGGCGCGGTCGGCCAGGTGGACGGCGGGTGCGAGGCCGAGGCTGCTGGCGGTGAGGCAGCCGAGCATCAGCTCGGTCCCGCTGCCCTCGATCAACTCCCCGATGCGCAGGGCCGCGTGGACGCCGCCGCACTTGGCGAGCTTGACGTTGACGCCGTGCACACGTCCCGCGAGACGGCGGGCGTCTTCGAGGCTTACGGCGTCCTCGTCGGCGATGATCGGCAGCGGTGAGCGCTCGGCCAGCCTTCCCAACGCCTCGGGGTCGCCCGGCGCGAGGGGCTGCTCGACGGCTTCGACGCCGAGGGCCGCGTAACGCGGCAGCAGGGCCCGGGCCTGCGGGACGCTCCAGGCGCCGTTGGGGTCGAGGAGCAGCCGGGCGTTTGGCGCGGCGTCGCGGATGATCCGTACGCGCTCGATGTCGTCCTCGGGGTCGGGCGTGCCCGCCTTGACCTTGATGACCTGGAAGCCGCTCGCGGCGAGACGGCGGGCCTCGGCGGCGGCCTGCGCGAGGGAGGTGATGCCGATGGTGCGGGCGGTGGCGGCGACCGGGGCGGCGGGGGCGCCGAGCAGGCGGTGGACCGGGCTTCCCATGCGCTTGCCGACCAGGTCGAGCAGTGCGGCCTCGACGGCGGCAGCCACCGCCGGCGGGACGGGCCACCCCTGCCTCAGGTCCTCCAACGCGCTCTCGGGGTCGGGGAAGCGGTTCAGGTCGACGGCCGCGAAGTGCCGTCCCAGGGTGTCGGCGTCGAGGCCGTAGTACACGCTGGTGACGGCCTCTCCATGGCCGTACAGGCCCTCGTCTTCGATCGTCAGCCATACGGCGTCGCGGGCGGACATGGTGGAGCGGGAGATGCGCAGCGGCTCGGTGAGGTCGAGACGTACGGTGCGCAGGGTGGCCTTCACAGGGTTTCTTCCGGGGAGTCGAGCGGATCGGTCACGCGGGTGCAGCGGGCCCAGCCGGTGGCCTCGGCGGCGCGGGGGTGCGGGATCTCGACGGGGCGGGTGGCCGCGGTGGACGGGTCGATGCCGTGGGCGGTGGTGAAGTCGTCGTCGTAAACGGTTCCGAGGTAACGGTGCGGACCGTCGGGGAAAACGGTTGCGACGACCGCGCCGGGGTGGACGCGGGCCGCCCAGGCGGCGACGCGCGCGACCGCGCCGGTGCTCCAGCCGCCGCTGACGAAGCTGCCCCGGGTGAGCCGGCGGCAGCTGTCCACGGCCTCGGCGGGGCCGATCCAGTGGACCTCGTCGAAGGCGTCGTAGGCGACGTTGCGCGGGTGGATGCTGCTGCCCAGGCCGCGCATCAGCCTCGGCCGCGCGGGCTGGCCGAAGATGGTGGAGCCCGTCGCGTCGACGCCGATGAGGCGCAGGGCGGGCCAGTGGCGGCGCAGTGGGCCGATGATGCCCGCGCTGTGTCCGCCGGTGCCGACGCTGCACACCAGGACGTCCAAGTGGTCCAGCTGGGCGGCGAGTTCGGCGGCGAGGGTGGCGTAACCGGTCGTGTTGTCGGGGTTGTTGTACTGGTCCGGCCAGTAGGCGTCGGGCAGGATCGCGAGCAGTTCGCGCAGCCGCGCGAGGCGTGCGGCCTGCCGGCCGCCCACCGGGGCCGGACGGTCGACGATCTCCAGCCGGACCCCGTGGGCGCGCAGCAACTGCCGCATGGACGGCTCCAGTTCGCTGTCGCCGACCAGAACGACCGGGTGGCCGAGCGCCTGCCCGGCGAACGCGAGGCCGATGCCGAGCGTGCCGGAGGTGGACTCCACGACCGGCGCGCCGGGCCGCAGTTCGCCGCGCTCGCGGGCGCCGAGCAGCATCGACAAGGCCGCCCGTGCCTTCATCCCGCCCGCCGCGAGCCCTTCGAGCTTGGCCCAGAAGCCGGGGTGGGGTCCGGGCAGACCGGCGGTGATGCGGACGGTCGGGGTGCGGCCGAGCAGGTCGAGCAACTCCGGGCGGGCGACGACCCGTACGGCGGTGGCGGTCATCGGCCACCTCCGCGGTACCGGTGGATCACTCCGGGCCCGCCGTCCAGCCAGAAGAAGGGGTACGGCTCCGCGCACACCGCGCTCACGCCGTGCCCGAGGAAACGGGGCAGTACGGCGCTGCCGGTCTGCGCGAACATCACCAGCTGCTTGCCGCGCTGGAGGGCGTGCCGCCGCAGCGGTTCGAAGGTGCCGTTGCCCAGGGTCATCCCGGACACGAGCAGCGCGTCACAGCGGTCGGCCGCGGCGAGCGCGTCCCCGACGACCTCCTCGCCCCACTCCGTCGCGCCGCCCTTGAGGTCGCAGGGCACATAGCCGAGCCCGCGCGAACGCAGCGCCTCCAGCAGGGAGTTGACCACACCGACCACGAGCACGGTGGCCCCCGGCCGCAGGTCGAGCAGCTCGACGACGGCCTGTGCGCGGGCCCGGGACTTCTCCAGCGAGGTTCCGGCGGGCAGCGGGACGGGACGGGCTCCGTTGGCCGGGGCGTGCGGGGTGACGTGCGTCAGATACGCGTCCAGCGCGGCCACGCGCACGGGCAGCAGCGGATGCTCCAGCAGCCGCGCCACACCCGCGCCGACGCAATCGTCCAGCGCGCCGTCGGGCAGCGCGCCGGGTTCGACCGCGCACGAGCCGACGGCCTCCGCGAGACGCAGGCTGAGCACCTCGTTGCGGTAGCCGGTGCCACGCCCGTCGTGCCGTACGGCCTGACAGGTGGTGAAGGCGACCGCGATACGCAGGGTGGCCGGGTCCGGACCGAGGTCACCGGCGCTGACCCGGCGTATGAGGTCGTCGAAGGCGGTCGTGATGGTCTCGGTGGCGGTCACCGTCCCGGTGATCGTCGCCGTCTCGGTGGTCGCCACCGCCTCAGTGGTCGCCACCGCCTCAGTGGTCGCCACCGCCTCAGTGATCGCCACCGCCTCAGTGATCGCCACCGCCTCAGTGATCGCCACCGCCTCAGTGATCGCCACCGCCTCGCTGGCGACCGCCGCCCCCGTGGCGGTCCCCGCATCGCCAGTCGTCGCCGCCTCGCTGGCGGTCGCCGCCCCCGTGGCGGTCCCCGCATCGCCAGTCGTCACCGCCTCGGTGGCGGTCGCCGTCCCGGTCTCGGTCACCGCGTCGGCCGCGGTCACCGTGTCGGTCGCGGTCACCGTCTCAGTCGCGGTCACCGGATCACCAGCCCCGCCCGCAGCGCGGCCAGCAGCGCCTCGACGCGGTCGCGGGCGCCGGGTCCCTCAGCGTCGCCGGCCATGACGTGCCCTAGGTACTCGTTGTTGCTGCCCGCCGCCTTCACGGCCTTGCCGGGCTCGGCGAGCTGCAGCTCCAACACACCGGTGGTGTCGTGCAGTTCACGTCCGTCCAGCGCCTCCAGCGTGCCCGCCGTGTGCGGGACGAGGAAGCCGATGGCCGCGCTGGCCAGCCCGGTGTCCGTGCGGCGCAGGTCGGGTGTACGGCCGAGGGCGACCTCTACGAAGGCGGCGGCGAGGTCGATGCCGGTGACGTGGCGGACGAGTTCGGTGATGCGGTTTCCGGCGGGCCGTGGGTTGACCTCGACGACGCGGGGACCGGCGGAGGTCAGCTTGATCTCGGTGTGGGCGACCACGCCGTCCGTCAGCCCGAGGGCCTTCAGGGCGCCGAGCGCGGTGTGCTCGGCGGCCTCGGTGTCGGCGGGCGTCAGCGCGGCCGGGAACATATGGCCGGTCTCGATGAAGGCGGGGGCGCCGCCGATGCTCTTGTCGGTCACACCGACCACCTGGACCGCGCCCGCGTGGGAGACGGTCTCGACGCTCACCTCGGGGCCGTCCAGCAGCTCTTCGAGGAGGACGACGGGCGCCCGGCGCTGCCCGCGCGCATTGACCGGGAAGTCGCCCAAGTCTCGTACCGCCGCGGCGAGTTGCGCCTCGTCGTCGACCTGCCGTACGTACATGCCCGCGCACAGGTCGACGGGCTTGACGACCAGCGGGTAGCCGATCTCCCCGGCAGCCCGTGCGAGGTCGGCCCACTCCTCGTGGACGGCGAAGCGCGGCTGCGGCAGGCCCGCGTCGGCGAGGACACGGCGGGTGGCGTCCTTGCGGCAGGCGTTCTCCACCACCTCGGGGCCCGGGCCGGGCAGTCCGAGGTGTCCGGCGATGCGCGCCACGGTCGGCAGGTAGTAGTCACAGGACGTGAGCACCCCGTCGAAGCCGAGCGCCGCGTGCAGCCGCTCGACCTCGGGCAGCAGGGCGTCGACGTCGTTCGTGTCGGCGGCGATCACATGGCGGGCGCCGAGCAGCGGATGCGCGGTGCCCTCCGGCGCCGACCGGAGGTAGTGGTGCAGGTCACGGGTGAGGAACGTGAACTCGTGCCCGCTCTCCCGGATCGCTCTCGGCAGCAGTCGGCTCATGGAACCGACCCAGCTCTCGACCATCAGCAGATGAGCCACAACTCCCCTTTTCCGACGGGTGGTTCAGACGTCAGGGCAGCTCGGAACCCCCTCGGACGGGAGGGAGGCCGGGTCTTGACTCGGCTACGTTATCGATAATCATTTTCATTGTCATCTGAAAAAACAACATCACCTTGGGGTTCCTTTTGCCCGTCTCCACCCGCTCCGCGGCGATACTGTGCGCCCTCGCGCTGCTCCCCACCGCCGCTCCCGCCGAGGCCGCACCGCCGACACCGGACGTACCGCGTCGAGTGCGGGCGGATCAGCGTCCCGCTCGACCGGCACCACCCGCAGGGACCGCGCCTCACCATCGCCGTCTCTCGGGTCCCCGCCTCCGGCACGCCCGCCGAGCGACGTGGCATCCTGCTGGTCAACATCGGCTTCGACCCGCGCGGCATCGGCCACAGCTCACCGGTCGACTGCGGTGACATGGGCGGCCTGTTCGACAGCCCGGGCACGGACCCCGTGCCAGTGCGCCCGGCGGCGGAACGGGCCTGCCTCGCCTCGCTGCGAAACATGGCCGACGACTGCGCGAAGGGCGCGGGCGGTGTCCTGCCATATCTGTCCACCGAGCAGACGGCGTACGACATGGACGCGATCCGCGCCGCGCTCGGCGAACCCAGGACGGGCTTCCTCGGAGTGTCGCGGCAGTCATCTCGGCGCGGCCTACGCGGCACTGTTCCCGCAGCGGGTCGGACGGATGGTGCTGGACGCGGCGCTTGCCGCGCTGGACATCGCCGCCCTGGCCGACCGGCCCACGCATCTGCTGTCCTACGGGCAGCGCAAGCGGACGGCGATCGCGGGCGCGGTCGCGATGCGGCCCCGGGTGCTGATCCTGGACGAGCCGACCGCGGGGCTCGACCCGGACGGCCAGGAGCGGCTGCTCGCCACCCTCGGCGCCCTGCGCGCGGGCGGCACCACGGTGGTGATGGCGACGCACGACGTGGACCTCGCCCTGCGCTGGGCCGACGACACGGCGCTGCTCACCCCGTCCGGAGTACGCACCGGTCCGGCCGCCGGGATGCCGGCCCGCACCGACCTCCTCCAGCAGGCCGGGCTGCGCCTGCCGTGGGGTGTCGCGGCGGCCCAAGTACTCTGTGCGCACGGGCTGTTGAGCGACACGGCGGCAGGTCATCGAACCCCCGGCGAGCTCGCCGCGATGGTGGCCGTCGAGCGGTGAGGTGCCGGTCACAGAAGCGGCGAGGGCAAGGTCACAGCCTGAGGCTCTGCTCCTGCTCAGGGGCTCTCGCCTAGCATCCCGAGCATGACAGTCCTGCCCAATGACGGGCTCTCGACGGCCGCCGAGTTCCCCGCCGCGACCCATGAGCAGTGGCAACGCCTCGTGGAGGGCGTCCTGCGCAAGTCTGGCCGGGACGTCACGGGTGCCGCCGCCGAGGACGCCCTCGCCACCGCGCTGGAGGACGGGCTGCGCACCCGGCCCCTGTACACCGCGCTCGATACCGCTCCCGACACCGGTTTCCCAGGTTTTGCCCCGTTCGTACGGGGTGGTCGCCCGGAGGGGAACACCAAGGGCGGCTGGGATGTACGGCAGCGGCACGCGACGGCCTCGGGTGACCTCGTCCTCGCCGACCTCGAAAACGGTGTCACCTCCCTCTGGCTGGTCGTCGGTGAAGGCGGTTTCCCGGTCTCAGCACTCGGCCACGTACTCGAAGGCGTCTATCTCGATCTGGCGCCCGTCGTCCTGGAGGCCGGCCGGGACACCGAGAAGGCTGCCGGCGAACTGCTGCGGCTGTACGAGGAGCGCGGCGTCGGCCGTGACGCGGCGCGCGGCGACCTCGGCGCCGACCCGCTCGGATACGAGGCCCGGAGCGGTCAGCAGCTCGACTTCGCACCCACGACCGCACTGGCCCGGCGGTGCGCCGAGGAGTACCCGGGGCTGCGGGCGCTGACCGTGGACGCGCTGCCGTACCACGAGGCCGGCGGGTCGGCCGCGCAGGAGCTGGGCGCCTCGCTCGCGACCGGAGTCGCCTACCTGCGGGAGCTGACAGCGGCCGGGCTCAGCGTCGAACAGGCCTGCGCACAGCTGGAGTTCCGCTACGCGGCCACCGCCGACCAGTTCCTGACCATCGCCAAGCTGCGCGCGGCGCGCCGGCTGTGGGCGCGGGTCGCCGAGGTGAGCGGAGGGCCCGGCAGGCAGGTGCAGCACGTCGTGACCTCGCCGGTGATGATGTCGCGCCGCGACCCGTGGGTGAACATGCTGCGCACCACGGTCGCCACGCTGGCCGCCGGGGTCGGCGGCGCCGACTCCGTCACCGTGCTGCCCTTCGACCACGCGCTCGGCCTGCCGGACGCGTTCGCACGGCGCATCGCCCGCAACACCTCGACGATCCTCATCGAGGAGTCGCACCTGGCCCGGGTGATCGACCCGGCGGGCGGCTCCTGGTACGTGGAGCGGCTCACCGACGAACTCGCCCACGCGGGCTGGGAGTTCTTCCAGTGGCTGGAGCAGGTCGGCGGCCAGGCGGCCGCCCTGCGCTCGGGCCGGCTCGGCGAGAAGCTGGCGGAGACCTGGCAGGCGCGCAGCGCGAAGCTCGCCAAGCGGCGCGAACCCATCACCGGTGTCAGCGAGTTCCCGCACCTCGCCGAGAAGCCGGTGGAGCGCGCGCCCGCGCCCACGGCACCGTCCGGCGGCCTGCCCCGCGTCCACCGCGACGAGGCGTACGAGGCGCTGCGCGCCCGCTCCGACGCCCACCTCGCCGCGACCGGCACCCGGCCGCGGATCTTCCTCGCCGCGCTCGGCCCCGCCGCCGCCCACACCGCACGGCTCACCTTCGCCGCGAACCTCTTCCAGGCGGGCGGCATCGAACCCGTCACGGAGGGCACGTTCGAGGAGAGCGGCGCCACCGAGGCCTGCCTCTGCTCCAGCGACACGCTGTACGAGGAGCAGGCGGCGGACACCGCACAGGCCCTGAGGACAGCGGGCGCCACGCATGTGTTCCTCGCGGGCAAGCCCGGGCAGTACCCCGTCGACGACCACGTCTTCGCGGGCTGCGACGCCGTAGCCGTACTCTCCGCCACCCTCGACCGCATGGGAGTGTCCTGATGGGAATCCCCGACTTCACCGGGATCGAACTCGGGGAGCCGAGGACCGATGTCGGCGCCGACGAGTGGCGCAAGGCCGCGGGGAGCGACGACGCGTTCTGGGAGACCCCGGAGGGCATCGCGGTCAAGCCGCTCTACACCGGCCGTGACCTGGAGGGTCTCGACTTCCTTCAGACCTACCCGGGCATGGCGCCGTATCTGCGCGGCCCGTACCCGACGATGTACGTCAACCAGCCCTGGACGATCCGCCAGTACGCGGGCTTCTCCACCGCCGAGGAGTCCAACGCCTTCTACCGGCGCAACCTCGCCGCCGGGCAGAAGGGCCTGTCGGTCGCCTTCGACCTGCCGACGCACCGCGGCTACGACAGCGACCACCCGCGGGTGACCGGCGACGTCGGCATGGCGGGCGTGGCCATCGACTCCATCTACGACATGCGGCAGCTGTTCGACGGCATCCCGCTGGACAAGATGACCGTGTCGATGACGATGAACGGCGCCGTGCTGCCCATCCTCGCGCTGTACATCGTGGCGGCGGAGGAACAGGGCGTACCGCCCGAGAAGTTGGCCGGGACCATCCAGAACGACATCCTCAAGGAGTTCATGGTCCGCAACACCTACATCTATCCGCCCAAGCCGTCGATGCGGATCATCTCCGACATCTTCGCCTTCACCTCGCAGCGGATGCCCCGCTACAACTCGATCTCCATCTCCGGCTACCACATCCAGGAGGCGGGCGCGACGGCCGACCTGGAGCTGGCGTACACGCTCGCCGACGGTGTGGAGTACATCCGGGCCGGGCGGGAAGCGGGCCTGGACGTGGACGCGTTCGCGCCGCGGCTCTCCTTCTTCTGGGCGATCGGCATGAACTTCTTCATGGAGGTCGCGAAGCTGCGGGCGGCGCGGCTGCTGTGGGCGAAGCTGGTGTCCCAGTTCGAGCCGGAGAACTCCAAGTCCCTTTCCCTGCGCACCCATTCGCAGACCTCGGGCTGGTCGCTGACCGCGCAGGACGTGTTCAACAACGTCACGCGTACGTGCGTGGAGGCGATGGCGGCGACGCAGGGCCACACGCAGTCGCTGCACACCAACGCCCTCGACGAGGCGCTCGCGCTGCCCACCGACTTCTCGGCACGCATCGCCCGCAACACGCAGCTGCTGATTCAGCAGGAGTCCGGCACGACGCGGGTGATCGACCCCTGGGGCGGCAGCGCCTACGTCGAGAAGCTGACCTACGACCTGGCCCGCCGTGCCTGGCAGCACATCCAGGAGGTCGAGCAGGCGGGCGGCATGGCGCAGGCCATCGATGCGGGCATCCCGAAGCTCCGCGTGGAGGAGGCGGCGGCACGGACGCAGGCCCGTATCGACTCGGGGCGGCAGCCGGTCATCGGCGTGAACAAGTACCGGGTGGACTCCGACGAGCAGATCGACGTGCTCAAGGTCGACAACTCCTCCGTGCGCACCCAGCAGATCGAGAAGCTGCGGCGACTGCGCGAGGAGCGCGACAGCGTCGCCTGCCGGGAGGCGCTGGACGCGCTGACCCGGGCGGCGGCAGGTGAGGGCAACCTGCTGGAGCTGGCGGTGAACGCGGCCCGCGCGAAGGCGACCGTCGGGGAGATCTCCGACGCCCTGGAGAAGGTGTACGGGCGGCACGCGAGCCAGATCCGTACGATCTCCGGCGTGTACCGCAACGAAGCCGGCTCCTCCCCGTCCGTCGACCGCACCCGCACCCTCGTCGACTCCTTCGAGGAGGCCGAGGGCCGCCGCCCGCGCATCCTGGTCGCCAAGATGGGCCAGGACGGCCACGACCGCGGCCAGAAAGTGATCGCGACCGCCTTCGCCAACCTCGGCTTCGACGTCGACGTCGGCCCGCTGTTCCAGACGCCCGGCGAGGTGGCCCGCCAGGCGGTGGAGGCGGATGTGCACATCGTGGGCGTCTCGTCGCTGGCCGCCGGGCACCTCACTCTCGTACCGGCGCTGCGCGAAGAGCTGGCGGCGGAGGGCCGGGAGGACATCATGATCGTCGTCGGTGGGGTGATCCCGCCGCAGGACGTGCCGACCCTGCTGGAGATGGGCGCGACGGCCGTCTTCCCGCCCGGGACGGTGATCCCGGACGCGGCCTACGACCTCGTGAAGCGACTGTCGGCCGACCTCGGGCACCCGCAGTGATCGATCTCGACACGTATGTGAAGGGCGTGCTCGACGGGAAGCGGGCACTCGTCGCACGCGCCATCACGCTCGTCGAGTCGACACGACCTCAACACCGCGCGCTGGCACAGGAGTTGCTGACCGCTCTGCTCCCGCACAGCGGCCGGGCCCGGCGGATCGGGATCAGCGGGGTGCCGGGCGTGGGGAAGTCGACGTTCATCGACGCGTTCGGCACGATGCTGACGTCCCTCGGTCACCGGGTCGCGGTGCTCGCCGTCGACCCGTCGTCCACGCGGACGGGCGGCTCGATCCTCGGCGACAAGACCCGGATGGAACGCCTGGCCGTGGACCCCGCGGCCTTCGTCCGCCCCTCCCCCAGCGCGGGCACGCTCGGCGGGGTCGCCAAGGCCACGCGCGAGTCGATGGTGGTGATGGAGGCCGCGGGCTACGAAGTGGTGCTCGTCGAGACGGTCGGCGTCGGCCAGTCGGAGACCGCGGTGGCGGGCATGGTCGACTCCTTCCTCCTGCTCACACTGGCCCGCACCGGCGACCAGTTGCAGGGCATCAAGAAGGGTGTGCTGGAGCTGGCCGACGTCATCGCCGTGAACAAGGCGGACGGGCCGCACGAACGCGACGCGCGTGCGGCGGCGCGTGAACTGTCGGGCGCGCTACGGCTGATGCATGGCAAGGACGCGTTGTGGACGCCGCCGGTGTTGCATTGCAGCGCGCGTGAGTCGACCGGCCTGGACACCGTCTGGGAGCGCCTCGAACAGCACCGCGCCCTTCTTGACTCCACCGGCCGCCTCACCGCCAAGCGCCGTGACCAGCAGGTCGACTGGACCTGGAACATGGTGCGCGACGAGTTGCTCGGTCGGCTGCATGCCGATCCGGCGGTGCGTTCGCTTGCGCCCGGTCTCGAACAGCAGGTGCGGGACGGGGAGTTGACTGCGACCCTGGCGGCGGAGCGGATTCTGAAGGCGTTCGCTCCGCGGGGAGCGCCGTGATAGGCCGTGGGGGCCGGTCGCGCAGTTCCCCGCGCCCCTATGGGGCGCCCGGCTGTTCGTCAGTCGATCTGTGCCGCGAATGCCTGGTACGCCCTGTCGTCGAAGAGGACGAATCTGACCTCCTCGACCTGCGTTTCGGTGGTCCTCACCGTCTCCACCGCGATCCGCGCCGCGTCCTCCATCGGCCAGCGGTACACGCCAGTGGAAATGGCGGGGAATGCTACGGTCCGGGCGCCCAGCTCGTCGGCCACCCGTAGCGCTTCCCGGTAGCAGGAGGCGAGGAGGTCGGAGCGGTCGTCGGTGCGGCTGAAGACCGGGCCGACAGTGTGGATCACCCAGTGCGCGTCGAGTGCGCCCGCCGTCGTGGCGACGGCCCGGCCGGTGGGCAGGCCCTTGCCGTACCGCGAGGCGCGGAGCTTGCGGCACTCCTCGAGGATCGCGGGGCCGCCGCGCCGGTGGATGGCGCCGTCGACGCCGCCTCCGCCGAGCAGGGAGGAGTTCGCCGCGTTGACGATCGCGTCGGCGGTCTGCCGGGTGATGTCGCCCTGGACGAGGGTGATGGTGGTCATGTCTGCCTCAGCTTCCTCCAGACCGCCTTCGCCGCGTTGTGCCCCGACATGCCGTGCACTCCGGGTCCGGGCGGGGTGGCCGAGGAGCAGATGAAGACGGCCGGGTGGGGGGTGCTGTACGGGAACAGGGACAGCTTGGGCCGCAGCAGGGTCTGGAGTCCGGAGACGGCGCCGGAGGCGATGTCGCCGCCGACATAGTTGGCGTTGCGGGCGGCCAGCTCGGGCGGGCCCGCGGTCGCGCGGGCGAGGACCCGGTCGCGGAATCCCGGTGCAAAGCGCTCCAGTTGGCGCTCGATGGCGTCGGTGAGGTCGCCGGTCCAGCCACTGGGGACATGGCCGTACGCCCAGAAGACCTGCTTCCCGGCCGGGGCCCGGGTGGGGTCGATGACACTGGGCTGGACCGTGATCATGAACGGTTTGTCGGGTGCCCGGCCCTCCCGGGACGCGGCGCGCAGGGCGGCGCCGATCTCCGCCCTGTCCGCGCCGATCTGCACGGTCCCGGCGGCACGGGCCTTAGGCGCGGTCCACGGCACCGGGCCGTCCAGCGCGTAGTCGACCTTGAAGACTCCGGGGCCGTAGCGAAAGCCCTCGTAGTACCGCCCGAAGCCGGCGATACGGGCCAGGGCGGTGGGTGAGGTGTCGAAGACGTAGGCGCGCGCCGGCGGCAGGTCGTCGAGGCGCTTGACCTCGTAGTCGGTGTGGACGGTGCCGCCGAGGTCCTTCAGATACGAGGTGAGCGCGTCGGAGATCGACTGGGAGCCGCCGCGGGCCACCGGCCAGCCGCGGGCGTGCGCGGCCAGGGCGAAGACCAGGCCGATGGCGCCGGTGGCGAGGCCGCTCAGCGGGGCCATGACGTGGGCCACGAGTCCGGCGAACAGCGTCTTCGCGCGCTCGTCGCGGAAGCGGCGGGTCAGCCAGGTCGACGGGGGCAGGCCGACGAGGCCGAAGCGGGCGAGGGTCACCGGGTCCCGGGGCAGCGAGGTGAGTGGCAGGGACATGAAGTCGTGGGCGAGGGTGTCCCACCTGGGCAGGAAGGGCTCGACCAGCCTGCGGTAGGTGCCCGCGTCGCGTGGCCCGAACGATGCGGCCGTCTCGGCGACCGACCGGGACAGCACGGCCGCGGTGCCGTCGGTGAAGGGGTGCGCCATGGGCAGCTCGGCGTGCAGCCACTCCAGGCCGTGCCGCTCCAGGGGCATGGCTCGGAACGCCGGTGAGTTGATGCCGAGGGGGTGCGCGGCGGAGCACGGGTCGTGGCGGAAGCCGGGGAGGGTCAGCTCCTCGGTGCGGGCTCCCCCGCCCACGGTGTCGCGGGCCTCGAAGACGGCCACGGAGAAGCCGCGCCGGGCCAGCTCCACGGCGGCCGTCAGTCCGTTCGGCCCCGCACCCACCACGACCGCATCGAGCATCGACGGCACCTTCGGACTCCTTTGTCAGCCGATGGCCACTGAAGGATCAGGATATGCCGGGGCACTGACAGTCCTCGCGCCGCGGTGGGGCCGGGCGTGCGTCGGGGAGAGCGGAGCCCGGTCGGGGCGCCGTCATCGGATCCACGGGTACGGCTCGGACAGCAGCTCCACGACCCGGCGAGCCGTGGCCTCGTCGCGTGCCGCGGTGAACGGCAGTGCGTTCCCGCCCGTGACGCGGAACGGCTCCCCCGAGAGCGTCAGGTGGGCGCCCCCCGCCTCCTCGACCAGCAGCAGGCCCGCCGCATGATCCCAGGCGGCCTCCCAGGAGAAGGCGACGGCGTCCGACTCGCCGCGGGCGACGGCGAGATACTCCAGTCCCGCCGAGCCACAGGCGCGCGGTGCGACGCCGTCCGTCCACAGGCTGAGCAGCGCGCGCTTCTGCTCGTCCGTCGTGTAGTCCGGGTGGGAGGTGGCGATGCGGAGGTCCCGGCCGGGCGCGGGCGGGCCGGCGTGCAGCCGCTCGCCGTCGAGGAAGGCGCCACCACCCCGTACTGCCGTGGCCAGTTGGTCGCGCGCCGGTGCATAGGTCCAGGAGGCGAGCACCACTCCGCGCCGGGCGAGCGCGACCAGGGTGCAGAAGCCGGAGTCGCCGTGTACGAACTGCCGTGTTCCGTCGACGGGGTCGACGATCCAGACCGGGGCGTCGTCCTGTATCGCCTCGTACGTCGCCGGGTTGGCGTGCACCGCTTCCTCGCCGACCACCACGGAGCCGGGCAGCAGCTTGCCGAGTGCCTCGGTGAGGTACTGCTCGGCCTTGCGGTCGGCGTCCGTGACCAGGTCGTGCGGGCCGGCCTTCTGGTCGACCTCGTGCGCGGCCAGCCGGCGGAAGCGCGGCATGATCTCGGCGGCGGCCGCCTCGCGGACCGCGTCTTCCACGTCGGCGGAGTGACGCGTGAGAAACTCGTCGATGGTTTCGATGTGCTCGATCATGCCTCCATGAGAGCACGCACCACTGACAATCCCCGCCCGCCCCATGTACCGCGGGTGGAATGGGGATGAACACCCCTCTTCGGACGTTCAGCGCCCCACCGCGTACCCCTGCATCCCCCGCGGATTCGCGGCCGCCGACAGAATGCCGCTCTCCGGATCCCGTGCGACCGCGCACAGCCGCCCCTCCGACCACGGCTCGCCCACGGTCACGTCGTGTCCGCGCCGCCGCAGCTCCGCGACGACCTCCGCGTCCGTTCTGGACTCCACGGTGACACTGCCGGGGCGCATGCCGCGCGGGTAGAACGAACTGGGGAAGCTGTCGTTGTGCCAGTTCGGAGCGTCGATCGCGCCCTGGAGGTCGAGGCCGCCGCGGACCTGGGCGCGCAGGGCAACCGCGAGGAAGAAGTGCAGCTGCCACTGGTCCTGCTGGTCCCCGCCGGGCGTGCCGAACGCCATGACCGGCACCCCGTCGCGCAGCGCGATCGACGGCGTGAGAGTGGTGCGCGGCCGGCGCCCCGGGGTGAGCGAGCCGGGCAGGCCCTCCTCGAGCCAGGTCATCTGCAGCCGGGTACCGAGCGGGAAGCCCAGTTCGGGCACGACGGGGTTGGACTGCAGCCAGCCGCCGCTGGGTGTGGCGGCGACCATGTTGCCCCAGCGGTCGACGACGTCGAGGTGGCAGGTGTCGCCGCGCGTGTGCCCGTCGGAGGCCACGTCGGGCAGGCCCGCGAGCTTCTGGACGGTCGGCTCACCGGCGCCCATCGGGTCGAAGCCCGGAACGTCGGGGGCGACCACGCGCGCGTGCGCACCGAGTCGCGGAGTGCGCCCACCCGGACTGCCGGGCCGCAGCTCGTGCGAGGCCTTGTCCCCGACGAGCGCACGCCGCTCGGCGTTGTAGTCCGCCGACAGCAGCTCGTCGAGCGGCACGTCGGCCGCGTCGCCGTACCAGGCCTCCCGGTCGGCCATGGCGAGCTTGCAGCCCTCGATGAGCAGATGGACGTAGTCGGCGGATCCGCAGGGCGGCAGTTCGTGCGGGAGCAGCGCCAACTGCTGGAGCAGGACCGGCCCTTGGCTCCAGGGTCCGGCCTTGCACAGGGTCCAGCCGTTCCAGTCGTACGTCGCCGGCGCCTCGTATGCCGCGGACCACCCGGCGAGGTCGGCGGCGGTGAGCGTGCCGGAGTGCCGCTCGCCGCTGGTGTCCATGGTGGGGCGCGCGGACTGCCGTACCAGCGCCTCGGCGATGAAGCCGCCGCGCCACACCTCACGCGCCGCCTCGATCCGCGCGTCCCGGTCCCCGGCCCCGGCGATCTCGGCGAGCAGCCGCTTCCAGGTGGCCGCGAGAGCGGGATTGCGCAGCAGTGCGCCGGGCCGGGGTGCCTTCCCACCCGGCAGGTACAGCTCCGCCGACGACGTCCACTCCGACTCAAACAGCTGCCGTACGGTCTCGACGGTGGCGCCGACGTTCTCCACGGGCGCGTGCCCGTGTTCGGCGTACCCGATGGCGTACTTCAGGACGTCGTCCAGGGACTTGGTGCCGTGGTCGCGCAGCAGCAGCATCCAGGCGTCGAACGCCCCGGGCACCGCGGCGGCCAGCGGTCCCGTGCCGGGTACGAGGTCCAGGCCGAGCCCCTTGTAGTGCGCGACCGTCGCACCGGCGGGGGCGACGCCCTGCCCGCACAGCACCCGTACCTCACCGTCCGCGGGCGCGAGCAGGATCGGCACCTCGCCGGCGGGCCCGTTGAGATGCGGCTCCACGACGTGCAGCACGAAGGCGCCCGCGACGGCGGCGTCGTATGCGTTGCCGCCGTCCTCCAGCACGGCCATCGCGGACTGCGAGGCCAGCCAGTGCGTGGACGACACCATGCCGAAGGTGCCCTGGAGGGTGGGGCGGGTGGTGAACACGGGGGACTCCGTCCTTCGGGGCGAACGTCCGGCGATGGTACTCACCGGCCGAGGCGCACGGCCGCCCGGCGCCGGAATGTTTTCCCAGGTCCGCACGTTGAAAGCCGATCAGGGACATGAGGGAGGCAGATCGGTGCACGGCGAGTACAAGAGGCACGCGCGCGTGGCGAGCGATTTCTTCCTCGAACCCGACGAGGCGCTGGACGCCGTGCCCTCGCGCAGGCCACCGACTGGACCGACTACGACTGGCAGCTGATCCACGAGGGCCCGCAGTCCCCCGTGATGCACATGGCGCTCGACAAAGTGCTGACCGCGCAGGTCGCCGCGGGCCTGCGTCCGCCGACGCTGCGTGTGTGGGAGCGGGCTCCCCGGAGTGGACGGCCAGGATGCCGTAACCAAAGTGCAGTAAATCGCCCATAGTTGCCCCAATCGCACGAGGTGCGGTCACGGCGCAGGCACGGAGCGAAGTTGCACTTTCAACCCACAGGGACTCGTGTGACACTGGCGTCCCGTCCGCAGTGCGGACCCCGTCCGCACCGTCCCCCACGAGAAGTGCGCCGTGCGTTCGCTACCCCTGCCGCTCACCCTCTCCGCGCGTCTGGCCCCGGTCGCCGTGCTCGCCGTGTCGGGCTGGGCCCTGTCGTCCGGTCCCTCGACGCCGGCCGCCGAGAACAAGCCCGGCCAGGACAACGGCTCCCAGTCGCCGACCGCACCCGCCACCGCGGCGGCGTCGAAGGCGTACGACGCCGCGCCCGCCCCGTGCACGAGCATTCCCGTGAAGACGGTCAAGTCGCTGGTCCCCGGCGCCAAGACGGCCGGCAAGGAGATCGCGTCCACGGACTCGAAGGTGCGCCGCACCTGCTCCTGGAACGCCCTCAAGGGCTACGACTACCGCTGGCTCGACGTGTCCTTCGAGGTGATGGACTCGGAGGAGGCGGCGGAGAAGTCGTACAAGCAGCGCCTCTCGGACGACAGCGGCGGCGGTGACGTACCCGGCCTGGGCGACGCGGGCTACTCGGTGGTGAACCTCACCACGCAGGACAAGCAGCAGACCCGCGAGGGCGTGGTGGTGGTCCGCTCGTCCAACGCGCTGGTGGTCATCACCTACAACGGCAGCAACTTCGAGTCGAAGAAGGCGCCCAGCACGGACGAGATCAACAAGGGCGCCATCAAAGCCGCCAAGGACGCGGTGGCGACGCTGGAGGACGGCCAGAAGAAGGGCTGACCGTCCTCCCGCTCCGGTCAGACCGTGGTCTTCTCCCTGCCGCGCAGCAGCATCAGACCCAGGTACAGCACCATCGAGGTGCCCAGGCCCACCGCCCAGCCGTAGTCCGCCAGCGACGACAGCGCCGGGATGGGCCGGCCGTCGATCAGCGGGTCGAAGTCGGCGCCGCCGATGGCCAGCACGCCGCCGACCACGAAGGCGACGACCGCCCGCCAGTTCCAGCCGCCCTCGTACCAGTAGCGGCCGCCCGAGCGGTACAGATCGAGCAGGTCGAGCTTGCCGCGGCGCAGGATCCAGTAGTCGGCGATGAGGATGCCGGCGACCGTGCCGAGCAGCCCGCCCACCAGGCCGAGCCAGGTGAAGATGTAGCCCTGCGGGTCGGAGTACAGCTTCCACGGGAAGATCAGCACGCCGATGACACAGGTCGCGAGCGCACCCGCCCGGAAGGTGATCTTACGGGGCGCGATGTTGGAGAAGTCGAAGGCCGGGGAGACCAGGTTGGCCGCGACGTTCACGGACAGCGTTGCCACCAGCACGGTCACCAGCGCGAACAGCAGGCCGACCACGTTGTCCGTCTTGGCGGCCAGCTGTACCGGGTCCCAGATCGGCTCGCCGTACACCGCCTGCGAGCCGGAGGTGACCATCACCGACAGGAACGCGAACAGCGTCATGGTGGTGGGCAGGCCCAGCGCCTGGCCCCACATCTGCGCCTTCTGGCTCTTGCCGTAGCGAGTGAAGTCCGGGATGTTCAGCGACAGGGTGGACCAGAAGCCGATCATGCCCATGAGGGAGGGCCAGAACAGCTTCCAGAAGTCGCCGCCCCAGCCCAGCTTGGAGGGCTGGTCGAGCAGCGGGCCGAAACCGCCGGCCTTGTTGCTCATCCACACGAGCATCACGAGCGCGCCGACGATCACGAAGGGCGCCGCCCAGTTCTCGAAGCGGCGGATCGTCTCCATGCCCCGGTAGATGATCGCGACCTGGATCGCCCAGAAGATCGCGAACGACAGCCACATCGTCCAGGCGTACCCGCCGACCTTCGCGGCGTCGCTCCAGCCGTTGCCGATGAGCTTTCCGGCCAGGAAGTAGATCGCCTCACCGCCGATCCAGGTCTGGATGCCGAACCAGCCGCAGGCGACCAACGCCCGTACGACGGCAGGCAGGTTGGCGCCGCGTATCCCGAAGGAGGCGCGCGCGAACACCGGGAAGGGAATGCCGTACTTGGGTCCCGCGTGCCCGGTGAGCAGCATCGGGACCAGCACGATCACATTGGCCAGGGCGATGGTGAGCACCGCCTGCTTCCAGTCCATGCCCACGGCGATCAGACCGGAGGCCAGGGTCCAGGAGGCCGTGTTGTGGGCCATGCCGACCCACAGCGCGGAGAAGTTGTACGTGGTCCAGGTGCGCTTCTCGACGGGAACCGGCAGCAGGTCCTCGTTGGCGTAGGCACCGCCCGGAGCGGGGGCGTCCGGGGCGATCTCCACCCGGCCGTCGGCGAGGGTGACTTGCGTGGACGGCGGTGTGGCCGTGGGAGCGGTGTCGGTCATGGGCAGGCCAATCAGGGGAGGTTGGGACGGGAGAGGCCGTGCGGGTGGCGCCGAGGGGGGTGCGGCCCGAAGCCGTTGAGACGCGGGGCGGCCTGGGTCCCCTTCCCGGGAACGGCGGGAAGGGGACGTACAAGGGGGACGGGCATCGGCTGCCCGTGAACTGCTAGCCGTTGACGGCCGGGATCACCTGCGACCCGTACGCGTCGATCGTGGCTTCCTGAGCGTCGTGCATGTCGTACACGGCGAACTGGTCGACGCCCAGCTCGCGCAGCGCGTTCAGCTTCTCGATGTGCTTCTCGACCGGGCCGATGACACAGAACCGGTCGACGATCTCGTCGGGCACGAACGCGGTGTCCGGGTTGTCGGCGCGTCCGTGGTGGGAGTAGTCGTACCCCTCGCGCGCCTTGATGTAGTCGGTGAGTTCGTCGGGGACGGCGGCGGAGTGTTCGCCGTACTTGGACACCAGGTCGGCGACATGGTTGCCGACCATCCCGCCGAACCAGCGGCACTGCTCGCGGGCGTGGGCGAGCGCTTCGGGTGAGTCGTCCTCGGTGACGTAGGCGGGGGCGGCGACGCAGATCTTCACGTCGGACGGGTCACGTCCGGCCGCGACCGCCGCGTCCTTGACCGCCTTCACCATGTACTCGGTGAGATACAGGTCGGCGAGCTGAAGGATGAACCCGTCGGCCTCCTCGCCGGTCATCTTCAGGGCCTTCGGCCCGTACGCGGCCATCCAGACGGGGAGTTGGGCGTCCTCCTTGATCCAGGGGAACTTGATGACCGTGCCCCCGAGGTCCGCCTCCTGACCGGAGCCGAGCGCCCTGATGACCTTCATGGCCTCGCTGATCCGGGCCAGCGTGTTCGGCGTACGGCCCGCGACGCGCATCGCTGAGTCGCCGCGGCCGATGCCGCACACGGTGCGGTTGCCGAACATGTCGTTGAGGGTGGCGAACGTGGAGGCGGTGACCTCCCAGGTGCGGGTGCCCGGGTTGGTGACCATCGGGCCGACCGTCAGCTTCGTGGTGTTGGCGAGGATCTGGCTGTAGATCACGAACGGCTCCTGCCAGAGCACCGCGGAGTCGAAGGTCCAGCCGTAGGTGAAGCCGTTGCGTTCGGCCCGCTTCATCAGGCTGATGACCTTCGAGGCCGGCGGATCGGTCTGCAGGACGAGTCCGAAGTCCATGGGGCCACTCCTAGTTGAGGTACTGACAGGTGGAGCGCGGGGTGTAGACGCCGTGACCCGCGCGTCCGGTGTACTCCCGCTCGTTGATGACGACGTCGCCCCGCGACAGGACCGTCTCGACGCGGCCGATGGTGCGCTTGCCCTCGTACGCCGAGTAGTCGACGTTCATGTGATGCGTCTCGGCGGACATGACCTGCTCGGCGTGCGGGTCGTAGATGACCACGTCGGCATCGGCGCCCGGCGCGATGGTGCCCTTCTTCGGGTACATGCCGAACATCCGGGCCGGGGTGGCGCAGGCGATCTCGATCCAGCGCCGACGGGAGATGTGCCCGTCGACGACGGCCTGGTGGAGCAGGTCCATCCGGTTCTCGACGCCCGGCAGACCGTTGGGGATCTTGGAGAAGTCACCCCGGCCCAGCTCCTTCTGGCCCACGAAGCAGAAGGGGCAGTGGTCGGTGGAGACGACCTGGAGGTCGTTCGTGCGCAGGCCGTTCCACAGCTGGGCCTGGTGCTCCTTGGGCCGCAGGGGCGTGGAGCACACGTACTTCGAGCCCTCGAAGTCGGGCTCGGCGAGGTTGTCGGTCGACAGGAACAGATACTGCGGGCAGGTCTCCCCGAAGACGGGCAACCCCTCGTCGCGCGCCCGGGCCAGCTCGGCGACTGCCTCCATCGCCGAGACGTGTACGACGTACAGGGGCGCACCGGCGACCTGCGCGAGCTTGATGGCACGGTGGGTGGCCTCGGCCTCAAGCAGGGCCTTGCGGACCTCACCGTGGTACCGGGGGTCGGTCTCGCCCCGGGCCAGCGCCTGCTGGACCAGCACATCGATCGCGATGCCGTTCTCGGCGTGCATCATGATCAGGCCGCCGTTCTCGGCGGAGCGCTGCATGGCGCGCAGGATCTTGCCGTCGTCGGAGTAGAAGACGCCCGGATACGCCATGAACTGCTTGAAGGAGGTCACCCCCTCCTCCACCAGCAGGTCCATCTCCTTCAGCGTCTCCTCGTTCACATCGGAGACGATCATGTGGAAGGCGTAGTCGATCGCGCAGTTGCCCTCAGCCTTGGCATGCCAGGTGTCGAGGCCTTCGCGGAGGCTGTGGCCCACGCTCTGCACCGCGAAGTCGACGATCGTCGTCGTACCACCCCAGGCGGCGGCCCGGGTGCCGGTCTCGAAGGTGTCGGAGGCGAAGGTGCCGCCGAACGGCAGCTCCATGTGGGTGTGGGCGTCGACCCCGCCCGGGATCACATACTTCCCGGTGGCGTCGATGACCCGCTCGGCCGTCCAGGCCTCGGCGGCGGGGGCGCCGGAGGTGGCGAGGGCGGCGATACGGCCGTCCTCGATCAGGACGTCGGCGTGGATCTCGTCGGATGCGGTGATGACGAGGCCGCCGCGGATGACGGTACGGCTGCTCATGGGTTGACTCCGCTGGGTTGTGGTCGGGTGCGGGTCGCCGGTGGCTGGTCGTGCAGTTCCCCGCGCCCCGGAAGGGGCGCGGGTACCGCCTGGTCTTACGGGGCTGTCAGCGGGCCGTACGCC
Organism: Streptomyces sp. DG2A-72; assembly: GCF_030499575.1. Lineage (NCBI taxonomy): Bacteria > Bacillati > Actinomycetota > Actinomycetes > Kitasatosporales > Streptomycetaceae > Streptomyces > Streptomyces sp. DG2A-72. The sequence goes on along the minus strand of NZ_JASTLC010000001.1, from coordinate 8,638,674 downwards.
TCCGGGCGGCGGTCGCGGTAGAACTGCCAGCGGTCGCGGACCTCGCGCAGCTTGGCCATGTCCAGGTCGCGGACGACGAGTTCGGTCTCCTTGTCGCTCGCCACCTCCCCCACGAACTGCGCCTCCGGGTCGACGAAGTACGTCGTGCCGTAGAAGTCGTTGTCGCCGTACTCCTCGACACCCACCCGGTTGATCGCACCGACGAAGTACTCGTTGGCGACCGCCGCGGCAGGCTGCTCCAGCTGCCACAGGTAGGCGGACAGGCCGCGCGAGGTGGCCGACGGGTTGAAGACGATCTTGGCACCGGCGAGACCCAGTGCCCGCCAGCCCTCCGGGAAGTGCCGGTCGTAGCAGATGTACACACCGATCTTCCCTACGGCCGTCTCGAAGACCGGCCAGCCCACGTTGCCCGGGCGGAAGTAGAACTTCTCCCAGAATCCCGGCACTTGAGGGATGTGATGCTTGCGGTACTTGCCGAGGTACGAGCCGTCGGCGTCGATCACCGCGGCCGTGTTGTAGAGGACGCCGGGCTGCTCCTCCTCGTACATCGGCAGGACGAGCACGATGCCGTGTTCCTCGGCGAGCGCCTGGAAGCGCCGGACGATCGGGCCCTGCGGGATCGCTTCCGCGTACTCGTAGAAGGCCTTGTCCTGGACCTGGCAGAAGTAGGGCCCGTAGAACAGCTCCTGGAAGCACAGGACCTGAGCACCCTGCGCGGCCGCGTCGCGGACCGCCTGCTCGTGTACCTGGATCATCGACTCCTTGTCGCCCGTCCACGCGGTCTGGAAGAGGGCGGCACGAATCACTCTGCTCATCGGGACCTCCGGTCGCTCGGTGTGCTGGGGCGAGCGTCGGAAGTGCCGTCGTCCGCCCGAAGGGCGGGCCCTGCGGCGTCCGGTGCGCGCTCTCGGCGTGCCGGGCGCAAGTCCTCGTACTGGATGTACTTGGGCTTGTGCCCGGTGCGGCGAGAGTGCGTGCCGGGCGTCGTGGGGCAGACGGCACTTCCGACGCTCGCCCCAGGAGCCTAGGAAGTCCGAAGAGCCGGTTTGAGTTGCACGGTGTCACGTCTGCGGGCGTCCGGCGTGCCACGGTGTCACCCTGTCGTGGGCCCATGTTTCACCGCCGTTTTCCCAGGTCGTCGCATGTTTCAGCCCTGTTGCGCGTCATGCGCGAGGAGCGCGATGTGCACCGAGGCGGCCTGCTCGAAGTCGTCGAGGTCGACACCTAGCCGCCCCTGTATCGCCTCCAGCCGGCGATACAGCGCGGGCCGTGAGACGTGGTGGAGCTGTGCGGTGCGGGACTTGTTGCGGCCGGAGGCGAGATACGTCCGCAGTACGGCCAGCAAGTCCTCCTCCGGCTCGCACAGCAGCCCGTCCAGCTCCCGCTCCGCGAAGGACTGCACATGCGGGTCGTCGCGCAGCAGCCGGATCAGGCCCCGCAGATGTACGTCCTTCAGGCGTACGACGGCCGGGAGGTCCAGGACCGCCGAGGAGTCCGCAACGGCGTCGGCGACGTGCTGTGCCTCGCGCAGTCCGGCCGGTACGTCGTCCCAGGCGATCCGCGGACCGGCCGCGGCGACCACGGACTCCCCCGACCCCGACTCGGTGCGCAGCCGCGCCGCGAAGTGCGCCGTCATCCCCTCCGCGTCCTGGTCCCGGGCCAGGCTGAGCAGGACGGCGGTGGCGCCCTCGGCGAGTTCGGCGACCAGGCCGGACAGCCCCAACAGGCGGAGCATACGGTCCAGTTGGGCCGGATCGCCGTCACGGACGACGAGCGGCACGAAGGTCCGCAGGTTGACCGGGAGCCCGGCCGCCCGTGCCCGGGGCAGCAGCTGCCTGGCCGGTACGACACCGCTCACCAGGTCGGTGAGCAGTCCCTGCGCCGACTCCTCCTCCCATGAGTGCGCGGTGCCGCCGCCGAGCATGCGGTGCAGCACGAGGGCCTCGGCGGCCCGGTCGGCGAGCAGCCGTCCGGCGGCCGTGTCGCCGCGGTACCCGCAGAGCATGATCTGCCCCCACCGCTCCCCGCGCCCGCCCAGCTCGGCGCGGATCCAGCCGTCCCCCTCGCTCCCGCCCGCCTGCCGGGCGATCCGCTCCCAGTCCCGCAGCACGTCGTCCACCGCGGGCCGCTCCCCCGCCGTGGCGAGGACGCGGTGGGCGAGGTTGGTGACGACGACGGGGCAGGCGCTGTGGTGGGCGACCTCGTCGAGCAGGCGTTGCAGCGGGGCGCCCGCGGTGATCAGCCCGGTGAGCGCGGTCCGTACGGCCTCGGAGAGGCTGACGGCGGCGAACTTCCGCCGCACCAGCCGGGACTGCACCTCCTCCGTCAACTCGGCGAAGGGGAACGGGCGATGGAGTACGACCATCGGCAGCCCGCACCGCTCGGCCGCCCGGCGCATCACGTCCGGCGGGGCCGGGAAGGCGCGGCCGAGTCCGAGGACCACGGCCGCGGCCTCCGCGCGGTGCAGGGACCGGATGTACTCGGCCTGCTTGTCCTCGTCCCCGGCCAGCAGCACGCCCGTGGTCAGCACCATCTCGCCGCCGCTGAGCATCACGCCCACGTCGGCGGCCTCGGCGACATGGACCCAGCGCACGGGCCGGTCGAGCTGGCTCGCGCCGGCCACCACCTCGGGCTCCCCGGCGAGCACCCGTTCCAGGGTGAGCACCTGGCGCACCGACAGAGCGGGTTCCAGGGTCTCCAAGGTCTCGAAGGCGGTGGTGGTCATGGCGTGATCCCTTGCTCAGGTTCTGCTACTGGGTGCTCCTCAGAGCGTGTTCGAGGATCGCGGCGCCCTCCTCGGCCTCCGCGACGGTCAGGGACAGCGGCGGGGCGATCCGCAGGCCGCTGGTGTTGTGGCCGCCGCCCTTGCCGAGCAGCAGCCCGCCCTCGCGGGCCGCCTCCAGCACGGCACTCGCGGCCTCCGGGTCGGCCTGGTCCGTGCCGGGCTTGACCAGTTCGACGCCGATCATCAGTCCGCGCCCGCGCACCTCCCGTACGCCGGGAATCTGCGCCGTGACGGCCCGCAGCCGTTCGATGAGCAGTCCGCCGACGCGCCGGGCGTTGCCCTGGAGGTCGTGCTCCAGCAGATACGTCAGGTTCGCGAGCCCCGCCGCCATGGTGATCTGGGTGCCGCCGAACGTCGAAATGGAGTTGGCGTCCAGGCAGTTCATGATCTCGCCGCGGGCGACGACCCCGCCGATGGACATGCCGTTGCCGATGCCCTTGGCGAAGGTGAGGATGTCGGGCGGGCCGCTCCGGGAATGCGCCTGCCAGCCCCAGAAGTGCTCGCCGGTGCGACCCCAGCCGGTCTGCACCTCGTCGGCGATCCACAGGATGCCGCGCTCGCTGAGCACCTCACGGAAGGCGGCGTACAGCCCGTCCGGCGGGGAGGTGAAGCCGCCGACGCCCTGGATCGGCTCGGCGATCAGCGCGGCGGGCGGGCGGGTGTGGCCGAGGAGGTCCGTCAGGTCCTCGACGCAGGCCGCGATGAACTCGGCGTCGCTCAGGGAGGCGTACGGGCCGCGGGTGCGGACGCCGCCATGGACGTACAGCGTCTGCAGCGGGGACAGCGAGGTCGGGGACCAGCCGCGGTTGCCGGTGATGCCGACGGCGCTGAAGGACCGGCCGTGGTAGCTGTTGCGCATGGCCAGGATCGTGTTGCTGCGGCGGTATGTCGTGGCCAGCAGCAGCGCGGTGTCGTTGGCCTCGGTGCCGGAGGTGGTGAAGAAGACGCGGGCGTCCGGGATGCCGGACAACTGGGCGATCCGCTCGGCCAGTTCGACCATCGGCCGGTTGAGGTAGAGCGTGGACGAATGGATGATCCTCCCGGCCTGTTCGCTCACCGCCTTCGTCACCTCGGGCAGCGCGTGCGCGGTCATCGTCGTGAGGATGCCGCCGAAGAAGTCGAGGTACTTGTTGCCCTGGGAGTCCCAGACGTAGCGCCCCTCGCCGTGCGTGAGCTCCAGCGGGTCCTCGTAGTAGAGGGCGAGCCAGTCGGGCAGGACGGCACGGTGGCGTCCCAGCAGGTCCTTGGTCACGGCTGCACCAGCCCCTCGTACGCGTCGGGCCGTCGGTCGCGGTAGAAGGCCCACTGCTGCCGTACCTCTTCGATGAGGTCGAAGTCGAGGTCCCGGACGACGAGTTCCTCGCCCTTGTCGCTCGCGGTCTCCCCCACGAACTGCCCGCGCGGGTCGACGAAGTACGACGTCCCGTAGAAATCGTTGTCGCCGTACTCCTCCTGTCCGACCCGGTTGATCGCGGCGACGAAGTACTCGTTGGCGACGGCGGCCGCGGGCTGCTCCAGCTGCCACAGATGGGCGGACAGACCGCGCGAGGTGGCCGACGGGTTGTACACCAACTGGGCGCCGTTCAGACCGAGTTGCCGCCATCCCTCCGGGAAGTGGCGGTCGTAGCAGATATAGACGCCCACCTTCCCGACGGCGGTGTCGAAGACGGGCCAGCCGACGTTGCCGGGCTTGAAGTAGTACTTCTCCCAGAAGCCCTTGACCTGCGGGATGTGATGCTTGCGGTACTTGCCGAGGAAGGTGCCGTTGGCGTCGATCACGGCCGCGGTGTTGTAGTAGAAACCGGACTGCTCGACCTCGAAGACCGGGACGACGATCACCATGCCGGTCTCGCGCGCGAGATCCTGCATACGACGCACGGTCGGCCCGTCGGGCACCGGCTCGGCCCAGCGGTAGTGCTCGGGCTCCTGCACCTGGCAGAAGTAGGGCGCGTTGAAGACTTCCTGGAAACCGATGATCCCGGCGCCCCGGCGAGCCGCCTCCCGGGCGTACTCCTCGTGTTTCGCCACCATGGACTCGGTGTCGCCGGTCCAGGTGGCCTGGACCAGAGCGGCACGAACGACGTTGGCCATGAGCTGCTCCTTCGACGGGACGTCAGAGCCTCTACGCACGTAGACACTGCCGTAGAGGGTCGAAAGTAAGCCTCGGGGACAGCCTTGCCAAGACCATCGTCGTTAACCCGCTGAGTCGATCATGTTTCACACTCCCGCGGGTGAGTCGGATGACCTCCCAGTCCGTACTGGTGTACATGTCAGGCGGCGAATCCGGCCACCCGGAGGGCGTGGACCAGGTCCCAGTGGCGCTCCTCCGACACGCCCCGGGCCGCTTCCAGCAGCAGCGGTACGAGGGTCCCAGGGTCGGGCTCGGCGCTACGGGCGGCCTCCTCCGGGGTGCGGACCCGGACGTAGGCGTCCAGCAGTGCCCGGACCTCGCGCCCCCGCCCCGCACCGGCCAGCCCGAGCACGGCCTGCCCGATCTCGGCGGCGGGCCGCGCCACACCTTGCCGCAGGATCTGCTCCCCGTCCGACGTCCGCCCCGCCGCGGCCAGCGCATCGGCCGCGGCGACCAGCCGGTCGGCGGGCAGCGAGGCCGCCTCCCACAGCAGCGTCGCCCAGTCGGCACCGAACCCGGCCCGCTGCATCTCGGCGGCGAGCAGCGGAAAGTGGTCGGCGGGCCAGTAGGCGGCCTCGACGAGCAGCACATGCGCCTCGCCGCTACGCCCCTCGGCCCGCAGCCGCGCCAGCGTCTCGACCGTCCCGGCGACCTGCCGCCGCGCCTCCGAGCCCACCGGCTCGGCCTGCGGTTCCGGCGCCGGCGCCTTCTGCGCCGCGGCGGCCCCGGCGAACCGGGCCCCGCGCGGCGTACGCCCGGCCGCGGCGGGCGGCTCGGGCAGCACCGGTACGGCGGCGTCCGGAGGTACGACGACGGGGGCGGCCTCTTCCTCGACCATCCCGGCGAACCGCGCACCACCCCAGCGCCGCTTGCGTTGCTTGGGGGCGGGCTGTGCGGGCTGTTCCGGGGCCGGGTCGGGACCCACGGTCCGGCTCCGCTCGTGCCCCGCGTCCTCGGCTTCCTGCGGGGCGGGACCTCCAGCGCCTCGGGCTTCGCCGTGCACCGGATTCACGTGCCGGCCAGGACCCGACGCGTGTCCGGGGCCGGGGGCGAGCAGGCCCTCGGGGTTCCGCGGACCGTACGCGGGGCCCGGGGACTGTGCGGAGCGCTGCTGCGCCATCCGGTGCGCTCCCGCGTGCTGCGGGGCGCCGCGGGAATCGCCGTGCTGCGGGAACACGTCGTCGTGGGCACCGCTGTCGCCGCCGTCGTACGCACCACTGCGCCGCACCCCTGTGGCGTCGCCGTACGCCCCCTGCCCACCGGCCCCCGCGCCATCCCCGTACGTCCCCTGGCCGCCGCCCCGGCGGATCGCCGCCGCCTGTCCGCCGACGGATCTGCGGTCCAACTCGGCGATGCGGGAGCGGAGTTCGGCGCATCGGGCGGTGGCGCGGTCATGGTCGTCGCGGGCCCAGGCGAGGTCGAGGCGGAGGTCATCGGCCTGTTCGCGGGTGGTGGCGGAGGCGAGCAAATGGCCCAGCTCGGCCTGCCGTTCGGCGGCGTAGCGCTGCTCGCGGAGCATCACGTCCAGGCGGTCCCCGAGGGCGTCGCGGGCGCCGGGCCGGGCGTCATGGGCGTTGAGCGCGGCGGCGTGCAGGGTGCGGGCCTGGTCCTTCTCGGGAGCGGCGACATCGGGACCGTAGTCGGCGGCGAGGTCCTGCAGGAGCGCCTCCATCACGTCCCAGGGCGGGATTTCGCGTCCGTCGAGACAGGCCCGCATGCCGTCGGGGTCGCGTTGCCAGAACACCGCGCACCAGCCGGCGCCGTGATCCAGGCGCGCCAGCAGACGGTCCAGGTAGTTCGCGAACTCCCGCATGCGTCCCGGGAGTTGATCCACAGTCATCGCTCAACTCCTGCCAGACCGGAACACTCCGGTCCGTAGGCAACACCAGCCGTGTTACGGGAGCGCTACAGGGAGTTTTCCACGGGTGAGCAGGAGTCTCCCTGTGCAGGAGTGGTGGCGGTGACCGAATCCGATCACCGCCATGCGAACGCGGCTGATCACGCCGCCGCCGCGAGCACGCAGCCCCCCGCCAGCTCATCCATCGACAGACCGAGCGCCCCGGCCAGCGCCGCCACGGTGAAGAAGGCCGGCGTCGGGGCCCGTCCGGTCTCGATCTTGCGCAGCGTCTCGGCGGAGATCCCGGCGCTCGCCGCGACGTCGGCCATGCTGCGTCCGCCGCGCGCCTCACGCAGCAGCCGCCCGAGCCGCTCGCCGCGTTCACGCTCTTGTGGAGTCAGTGGGGTGCGTACCATGCCACCATTCTAATACCGGTATAGTAATTGGCATGGTGGAACTGAAGACGGACACTTCGATCGATGCGATGTACACGGCCGGCCAGGTCGTCGGCCAGGCCCTCACAGCCGTACGAAAAGCCGCTGACGTGGGCGTTTCCCTGCTGGAGCTGGACGAGGTGGCGCGTGAGGTGCTGCGCGGGGCGGGCGCGACATCACCGTTCCTCGGCTATCGCCCCTCCTTCGCCCCCGTCCCCTTCCCCGCCGTCATCTGCACCTCCGTCAACGACGCGATCGTGCACGGCATCCCGACCCGCTACCGGCTGCGCGACGGCGACCTCGTCTCCATCGACTGCGGCGCCGAACTCGACGGCTGGGTCGGCGACTCGGCGATCAGCTTCATCGTCGGCAAGCCACGCCCGGCCGACCTCCGCCTGATCGAGACCGCCGAGCGCGCCCTCGCCGCCGGCATCGAGGCGGCCGTGGTCGGCAACCGCATCGGCGACATCGCCCACGCCATCGGCACCATCTGCCGCGCCGCCGGCTACGGCATCCCCCAGGGCTTCGGCGGCCACGGCATCGGCCGCCGCATGCACGAGGACCCCTCAATCCCGAACGAGGGCCGCCCCGGCCGCGGCCTCCCCCTCCGCCATGGCATGGCCATCGCCATCGAGCCCATGCTCCTGGCCGGCGGCGAGGACGGCTACCACGCAGCAGGCGACGGCTGGACCCTCAAAACAAACGACGGGTCCAGGGCAGCCCACGCGGAACACACGGTGGCGATCACGGAGACGGGCCCCCGCATTCTCACTGAGCGGTAAGAGAGCGCCCCGTAAGGGGCGCGGGGAACTGCGCGACCAGCCACAAACAACCCGCAGCCGCAAGCCAAGATCACTCCCCCGAACCGTAGGCGTCTCACAACATGCCGCCGCCCCACGACCGTGCCAAGGTGTTGTAGAAGCCCGGGTGTAGCGGGGCCCCGCATTGGGCACTCGTCCGCACCGGCACGTAGATCAGCGGAACGGACATGCGATGACCAGCGGCTTCGACTCCGACCCCCTCAGCGAATTCCTCGCCCGCTTCTTCGGCGGCCCCCGCCCCGCCCCCCGTCAGATCGACATCGGCCGCCTGCTCAGTCAACCCGCCCGCGAGCTGGTCCGCGGCGCCGCCCAGTACGCCGCCGAGCACGGCAGCCGCGATCTGGACACCCAGCATCTGCTGCGTGCCGCACTCGCGACCGAGCCCACGCGGAGCCTGCTCGCCAGGGCCGGCGCGGACCCGGACTCCCTCGCCTCGGAGATCGACGAGCGCTCCGGCCCGGTCCAGCACGCGCCGGAGGAGGCCCCGCCGCCCACCGCGCTGTCCCTGACTCCCGCGGTCAAGCGTGCCCTGCTGGACGCGCACGAACTGGCCCGGACGCGCGGCACCGGCTACATCGGCCCGGAGCACGTGCTCAGCGCGCTGGCGGCGAACCCCGACTCGGCCGCCGGGCACATCCTCCACGCGGCCCGCTTCGCCCCCACCGGCCTGCCGCCGGAGACCCCGGACGCCACCCCGCCCCGCGCCGAACAGCCGCGCGCCACCGGGACACCGACCCTGGACAAGTACGGCCGTGATCTCACCGACCTGGCCCGCCAGGGCCGGATCGACCCGGTGATCGGACGGGAAGAGGAGATCGAGCAGACCATCGAGGTCCTCTCCCGGCGCGGCAAGAACAACCCGGTGCTCATCGGTGACGCGGGCGTCGGCAAGACGGCGGTCGTCGAGGGCCTGGCCCAGCGCATCGCCGACGGTGACGTGCCGGACGTACTCAGCGGGCGCCGGGTCGTGGCGCTGGACCTGACGGGCGTGGTCGCGGGCACCCGCTACCGGGGCGACTTCGAGGAGCGGATGCACACCATCGTGGGTGAGATCGGCTCCCACTCCGACCAACTGATCGTCTTCATCGACGAGCTGCACACCGTGGTCGGCGCCGGCGGAGGCGGCGAGGGCGGCGGGTCCATGGACGCGGGCAACATCCTCAAGCCCGCGCTGGCCCGCGGCGAGCTGCACATCGTGGGCGCGACGACGCTGGAGGAGTACCGCAGGATCGAGAAGGACGCGGCGCTCTCCCGCCGCTTCCAGCCGATCCTGGTGCCCGAGCCGACCGCCGCGGACGCGATCGAGATCCTGCGCGGCCTGCGCGACCGCTACGAGGCCCACCACCAGGTCCGCTACGCCGACGAGGCCCTGGTGGCCGCCGTGGAGCTGTCCGACCGCTATCTCACCGACCGACGGCTGCCGGACAAGGCGATCGACCTGATCGACCAGGCGGGCGCGCGGGTGCGGCTGCACGCCCGGACGAAGGGCACGGACGTACGGGCCCTGGAGCGCGAGGTCGAGCAGCTCACCCGGGACAAGGACCAGGCGGTCGCGGACGAGCAGTACGAGACGGCCACGCAGCTGCGCGACCGGATCGGCGAACTGAAGCGGCGGATCACCGACACCGGGGAAGGAAAGGCCGACGAGGGACAGGACCTGGAGGTCACCGCGGAAGCGATCGCCGAGGTGGTGTCCCGGCAGACCGGCATCCCGGTGAGCAGCCTCACCGAGGAGGAGAAGGACCGGCTGCTCGGCCTGGAGGAGCATCTGCACGAGCGGGTCGTCGGCCAGGACGAGGCGGTCCGCGTGGTCTCCGACGCGGTGGTGCGCTCCCGCGCCGGACTCGCCAGCCCGGACCGGCCGATCGGCAGCTTCCTCTTCCTCGGCCCGACCGGCGTCGGCAAGACCGAACTGGCCCGCGCGCTGGCCGAGGCCCTGTTCGCCAGCGAGGAGCGCATGGTCCGCCTCGACATGAGCGAGTACCAGGAACGGCACACCGTCAGCCGCCTGATCGGCGCCCCGCCCGGCTACGTCGGCCACGAGGAGGCCGGCCAGCTCACCGAGGTGGTCCGCCGCCACCCGTACTCCCTCCTCCTCCTCGACGAAGTGGAGAAGGCGCACCCGGACGTCTTCAACATCCTCCTCCAGGTCCTGGACGACGGACGGCTGACCGACGCCCAGGGCCGCACCGTCGACTTCACCAACACGGTCATCGTGATGACCAGCAACCTCGGCTCCGAGGCCATCACCCGACGCGGCGCGGGCATCGGCTTCGGAGCGGGCGGCACCGAGGCCGACGAGGAGGCACGGCGCGAGCAGATCCTGCGTCCGCTGCGCGAGCACTTCCGGCCGGAGTTCCTCAACCGCATCGACGAGATCGTGGTCTTCCGCCAGCTGACAGGCGATCAACTACGCCAGATCACCACCCTGTTGCTGGAGCGCACCCGTCGCCTCCTGCACGCCCAGGGCGTCACGGTCGACTTCACCGACACGGCCGTCGACTGGCTCGCGAAACGCGGCTACCAGCCGGAATACGGCGCAAGGCCACTGCGCCGCACGATCCAGCGGGAGGTCGACAACGAGCTGTCCCGCCTGCTGCTGGACGGCCAGGTCAAGGAGGGCGACCGGGTAAGGGTCGACACGGAGGCCGACCGCTTGAAGTTCAACCCAGAGAACCAATCAGCCGACCACGCCTGAAGCGCCCCGCAAGGGGCGCGGGGAACTGCGCGACCAGCCCCCACGCACCCGCAGACGCCTACGGCGCGGGGTACACCACTTGCGCCGCCCCACCACCCCGCCGCACCTTCTCAGCAGCGGCCAGCCACTTCCCACCCGGCAGCCGCTGCACACCCGTCGCCGCACCAATCTCGGGGTTCAGACGGAAGCCGTGCCCGATCGCCTCCAGTTGTGCCTTCAACGGGCTGTTGAACAGCCCGGGTTCAAGCTCGGTCTGCGCAGCATTCCGCTGGCTCGCCCGCGGCGCCGCAATCGCGTCGACGAGCGGCAACCCCCGGTCCAAGAACCCCGTCAGCGTCTGCAGCACGGTCGTGATGATCGTCGCCCCACCGGGCGAACCGAGCGCGACGACCGGCTTGTTGTACTGGTCCAGCACAATCGTCGGCGAGATGGACGACCGCGGCCGCTTGCCCGGCCCCGGCAGATTCGGGTCGTGGACGGCCGGGTTGGCCGGAGCGAAGGAGAAGTCCGTCAGCTCGTTGTTGAGGATGAACCCGCGTCCGGGCACCGTGATCCCGCTACCGCCGGTCTGCTCGATGGTGAGCGTGTAGGAGACGACGTTCCCCCACTTGTCGGCCACCGTCAGATGCGTGGTGTTCTCGCCCTCGTACGTCGTCTCGGCCGCCGTACCTCCCGCACCGCAGTCCGCAGGATCACGCGGATCGCCGGGCGCGAGCGGGCTGGTGAGCACGGCGTCGTCCTTGATGAGGCACGCCCGCGAGTCGGCGTACCGCTGGGACAGCAGCTCCTTCGTCGGTACGTCCTCGAAGGCCGGGTCGCCGACCCAGCGCCCCCGGTCCGCGAACGCGATCCGGCTCGCCTCGATGTAGCGGTGCAGGTACTGCACCTCGCTCGCCTTCGAAAGGTCGGTCCCCTCAAGGATGTTGAGAGCCTCGCCTACGGTGGTACCGCCGGAGGAGGAGGGCGCCATGGAGTAGACGCCGAGGCCGCGGTACGAGGTCTTGGTCGGCGCCTGGAGCTTGGCGCGGTAGGCCGCCAGATCCTCCGCCGACAGCTCGCCCGGGCGGGCGTTCCAGCCCGAATCCGGGTCGACGGACGGGTTGTTGACGGTGTCGACGATGTCCTCGGCGAGGTCACCGCGGTAGAGGGCCTTGACGCCCTCCCGGCCCAGCTCCTCGTAGGTGCGGGCGAGATCGGGGTTCTTGAACGTGGATCCGACCACGGGGAGTTGGCCGTTCGGCAGGAACAGCTCGGCCGTGTCCGGGAAGTAGCGGAACCGGGTCTCGTTCGACGCGGTCTGCGCGCGGAACGTGTCGTCGACGGTGAAGCCGTCGCGGGCCAGGCGCTCGGCGGGTTCGAGCAGCGTCGCGAGCTTGGTGCTGCCCCACTTGTCCAGTGCCGTCCGCCAAGTGGCCGGCGTGCCCGGAGTGCCGACGGCGAGACCGCTGCTGACGGCGTCGGCGAAGGCGACCGGCTTCCCGTTCTCGACGAAGAGCTGCGAGTCGGCGCTCAGAGGCGCGGTCTCACGGCCGTCGATCGTGTGCACCGTACGGGACTTGGCATCGTAGTAGACGAAGTAGCCGCCTCCGCCGATGCCGGAGGAGTAGGGCTCGGTGACACCGAGCGCGGCGGCCGTGGCCACGGCGGCGTCGACTGCGTTGCCGCCCCCCTTCAGGACCTCGATACCGGCGGCGGAGGCGTCCGCGTCGACGCTGGCGACGGCACCTCCGTAGCCGACGGCGACGGGGACCTTCTCGACGGCCGGACGGGAAGCGGTGGGAGGCGCCGCCGCCCCCACTGACACCAGTGCGGCCGAGACCGCCAGGAACGACAGCTTGCGTGCGACGGAACGACGCATCCGCACCTCCAGTCAGGGACCGTTCGCGCAGCCTAATGGATGGACATGCCCCCGTCAGGAGCACCCGCTACCATGCGCGCCCATGAATGACGACGTACGCAACATCGTCCTCGGCGTGGTGGCCGCAGGCATCAGTGCCGCGCTCGGCTGGCTGGCCCGGACCTATGTGTGGAAGCGCAAACTCCGCCGCAAGCAGGCCTTCTTCGGGCTGCCGGAGAACTCGGAGTCACTGCTCGTCGTCAACCGCGACCCGGCCACCTCCGAACCGGCGGTGCACCGCTTCGACGTGTTCGCCCTGCTGGAGCTGTCCGCGCTGATCAAGGACTGTGGCGCGCACACCCAGGTGATCACGCAGGACGCGGTCCATCAGGGTTTCGGCGAGCGCACGGAGTTCTGTGTGGGCGGCCCGGGGTCGAACCGGCGCATGCTGGCCCATATGTCCGCGATGCTGCCCGGGATACGGATCAACATCGACCCCGAACCCGGCCCGGACCGGGGCGCCTTCCAGATCGGCAGCGAGCGCTACCGTCTGGAGGCGGGCGTCGCCGAGTACGTGCTGCTGGCCCGGCTCACCGCGGGCGACCCGAAGCAGAGCCGTCCGGTCTTCCTCTTCTGCGGCCAGCGTGCCATCACCAACCAGGCCGCGACCCGCTATCTGGCCCGCAACCACGAGCGCCTGGCCCGCAAGCACGGCAGCAACTCCTTCGTCCTGCTGCTGAAGGTCATCAACTCCCAGGCCTACGGACCGGACGTGGTCGAACTCGTCGGCGATGTCACCCGGACCGCGCAGACGCCGCTGCCGGCCCCGGCGGCTCCGCGCAACTCCCACCGCGCCTCCTGAGTCCCACCGGGCACGGCCACGGGCGCTGCGGCAAAGGCGGAACCCGTCCGGCGTGCAGCTGACCTTCTCCTCGCCTCCGCAGTGCGAGCAGTGATCTCCGGCTGCCGCCGGGCGGGCCTGGCTCTGTGACTGCTGCCCCCTACCCCGCTCTCAACTGTGTCGTGGTTGCCGCAAACTATCCAGGATAAGAGGTGCATAAGCACACGACACGCACCTTTCGGGCATTAGCCGTATTTAACGCGGAGGGTCACGCCTCCGCGACCTCCGCGTACAGCTGCGACAGTTCGGGCACTCCGCTGGACGCCCATTCCTGGCCGGAGGCGACGACATCGAACTCGCGCCCCGAGGCGAGCCGGATCACCGGCTGGCCGTTGGGCCAGATCTCCCACGCGGCACCTGGCACGGTGCGCACGATGACGGTGCCCAGATACAGCCCGGCGTCGTTGCCCAGCCAGGGCAGGATCTCCTCGTCGTCCCGCCACCGCGGGACCAGCTGGTCGAGTTCCTCCAACGAGGCGGCGGAGTCGTCCAGTTGGACGCCCTCCTCGGACGCCTGGGAGCGCAGCAGTTCACACTCGGAGAGGAGTTCGGCGATGCCCTCGGCGTCGGGGAACCCGGGCTTCTTGCTCCGGTCGCCCAGAAAAGGGATCTTCATACCTCCCAGCCTGTCATTCGCACCGCCGTGCGCACCACAGGCGCGCGCACCCCGGATCGCAACCGACTTCGCGCCGCCTGGCGCCTGCCTGATTGACGTGTCACGGTCGCCTCCGCAGCTTCACGATGCGTCCTCAGTCTCTTCGCTTCATGTCGTTTTCCTCATGTGGTCCAGGTCAGGCAGTGACCGGGAGGAGCGGCCGTGCGCCGATGGGTCCGGAGTCCCGCGGTCGTCCTCGCGCTGCTCGCCTCGCTGGTCTGGGTCACCTCGGCGGGTGCCGCCCCCACGACCGGCGCCGAGCCGCTGCCGCTCGCGCGTCACTTCGACAACACCGCGGTCAGCGACGACACCCGGCCGGGCGAGGCCGACTTCGACGGCACGGGCGCCTCGATCTCCGCGCAGGACCTCAGGGGCGGCGGGCTGGACATCCGGCCGCATGCTCACCGTGCAGGGCGCCCGGCTGACCTGGCCGCGCGTCGGGGCGGGCGAGCCGGACAACGTACGGGCCGACGGTCAGGCGGTGCGGGTCCGCGGCCATGGCGACGCGCTCGCCTTCCTCGTGGCGGGCACGGACGGTGGCGACGTGAGCGGCACCGGCATGGTGTCGTACCAGGACGGCTCCGTCTCGACGTACCGGCTGACCGCCCCCGACTGGCGCACCGGCCCGCTCGCGACGAAGGCGGTCGCGCTGCCGCACGTGAACACGCCCGGCGGTCAACTCGCCGAGAAGGCACGGCTGTACGTCGTGACGGTCCCGGTCGTGGCGGGACACGAGGTCGCCTCGGTACGGCTGCCCAGCGTGCCCGGGCTGCATGTGTTCGCGCTGTCCGTGCGGGCGGCCACCCGGGGCTGGACCGGCAGTTGGGCGGCTGCGACGTCCGGCTACCCGGCCGTGGGGCCCTGGGCGGACCGGACCCTGCGGCTGGTCGTGCACACCTCGGTGGGCGGACCGCGGGTGCGGCTGCGGTTCGACAACACCTTCGCGGCGGCGCCCGTGCGGATCGGGAGCGCGACGGTGGCGGTCCAGGCGGCGGGCGCCGAGGCGCGGGACGTGCCGGTCCCGCTGGCCTTCCGGGGCGCGGCGGGCGTCGAGATCCCGGCGGGGGCGCAGGCGCTGCGCTTGCCGGAGTCTGTGGACCTGCGGCTGTTGTAGCTGGGTGATTGACCTGCGGGCCGGTGGGCGCTGGTCGCGCAGTTCCCCGCGCCCCTTGCGGGGCGCTGCAGCGCAGGCCGGTTATACGTCGAGGTCCACTACCACCGGTGCGTGGTCCGACGCGCCCTTGCCCTTGCGTTCTTCTCGGTCCACGTAGGAGTCCTTGACCGCCTTGGTGAACGGCTCGTTGCCGTAGACCAGGTCGATGCGCATGCCGCGGTTCTTGGGGAAGCAGAGCTGGCGGTAGTCCCAGTACGTGAACGGGTGGTCGTACTTGAGGGGGCGGGGCACGACGTCCGACAGGCCTGCCTCGCGCAGGGAGGCCAGGGCCGCGCGCTCGGCGGGGGTGATGTGGGTGGAGCCCTCGAAGGCGGCCACGTCGTAGACGTCGTCGTCCGTCGGGGCCACGTTGTAGTCGCCCATCACCGCGAACGGGCGGCTGCCGGACGCGTCGCCCGCGACGGTCGCCTTCAGGGCCTCGAACCACTGGAGCTTGTAGGCGTAGTGAGGGTGATCCACCTCACGGCCGTTCGGCACGTACACCGACCAGACGCGGACCGGGCCGCAGGTCGCGGAGATGGCGCGGGGCTCGACCACGCCGTCGAAGCCGGGGTCGCCGGGCAGGCCCTTGACGACGTCCTCCAGGCCTATGCGGGAGAGCACCGCCACGCCGTTCCACCGGCCGGTCGCGTGGACCGCCGACTCGTAGCCGAGCTCGCGCAGTTGGGCGGACGGGAACTGGTCCTCGGCGACCTTGGCCTCCTGGAGGCAGAGCACGTCGGTGCCGCTGCTCTCCAGCCAGGCCAGGAGCCGCGGCAGGCGGGCGGTGATCGAGTTCACGTTCCAGGTCGCGATGCGCATGTCCCACAACCTACCGGGCGGGTCTGACAACGCGGCCCGGGGTTCTCAGACCTCCGCCGACGCCCCCGGGGTCAGCCGCAGATGCTCCGCGCCGCCGAGAGCGCCGATCTGGTTGTCGTAGATCGGCCGGGCCAGGTCGGTGAGCAGGGCGTCGTGGATGTCGTACGCGCGCTGCGGCTTGACCTCGCGGACATAGTCGATGACCTCGGAGATCTTGCTCCAGGGGGCCATGACCGGGAGCATCAGCGTCTCCACGGCACGGTCGGGGACGGTGAGCGCGTCGCCGGGGTGGAAGACGCGGCCGCCGTCGACGAGGTAGCCGACGTTGGTGATGCGGGGGATGTCCGGGTGGATCACGGCGTGCAGTTCGCCGTGGACCTGGACGTCGAAGCCCGCGGCGGTGAAGGTGTCGCCGTGGCCGACGGTGTGCACGCGGCCGGGGAAGGCGGTCGAGATCTTGTCCGCGACGGACTTGAGGGTCCAGATCTCGGCGGCCGGGTTGGCCTCCATGGCCGACCGCAGCCGCTCCTCGTTGAAGTGGTCGGGGTGCTCGTGTGTGACGAGGATCGCGTCCGCGCCGACCGCGGCGTCCTCCTCGCTGAATCCCCCGGGGTCGAGGACGAGCGTCCGCCCGTCCTTCTCGAGACGGATACAGGCGTGCGACTTCTTCGTGAGCTTCATGGCACCATCCTGCCTCCGGTGAGCGGGCCGAGGGCCGGTCAGCGTGGTGCTTTCGATACCCGGCCGGCGATCACTCCGTGGGAGTGGTCTCCTCGCGGATGACCCCCTGGGCCACCTTGAACGCGCTGTTCGCCGCCGGTACGCCGCAGTAGACGGCCGCCTGCAGCAGCACTTCCTTGATCTCGACGGGGGTGAGGCCGTTGCGCAGGGCGGCCCGGGTGTGGAAGGCGAGTTCGTCCAGATGCCCGCCCGCGACCAGGGCGGTGAGGGTGACACAGCTGCGGGCCCGTCTGTCGAGGCCCGGCCGGTCCCAGATCTCGCCCCACGCATACCGGGTGATGAACTCCTGGAAGTCCCCGGAGAATTCGTCGGCCTGCGCCAGTGCCCGGTCGACATGCGCGTCGCCGAGCACCTCGCGGCGCACCTTGAGCCCGGCCTCGTACGGATCCTGCCGCGCCGTGGGCTGCGGCGGTACGACGGCCGCGGCGATCTCGGCGATGGGCGCGGGCTGCGGCGGTGCGGCCAGGACCGGCTTGACCGGGGCCGCCGGGATGGCGACCTGTCCGGTGGAGGAGTCGTAGGCGGGCTGCCAGGCGGTGGAGAAGTGCCGGACGAGCAGGTCGGTGACGGCCGCGGGCTGTTCGACGGGCACCAGGTGGGAGGCGCCGGGAACCACCGCGAGCCGCGCGTCCGGTATTCCGGCGACCAGGGTGCGGGCCTCGGCGGGGCCGGTGACCTGGTCGTCCGAGCCGACGAGCACGAGGGTGGGGACGCCGACGCGGCCGAGTTCCGGACGGACGTCGAAGGAGGCGAGCGCCTCGCAGGCGGCTATGTAGCAGCCGGGGTCGGTGGTGCGCACCATCTGCACCGCCCACTCGGTGATCGCGGGCTGCGCGGCGGCGAACCCGCCGGTGAACCAGCGGTCCGGGGAGGTACGGGCGATGGGGTCGAGCCCGTTCGTGCGCACGATCACCCCGCGCTGCCGGAACTCGTCGGCCGTGCCGAAGCGGGGCGAGGCGGCGATCAGCGCGAGCGAGGCGAGGCGCTCCGGGTGCCGCAGGGCCAGCTCCACACCGACGGCGCCGCCGAGCGCGCAGCCCGCGTAGCCGAAGCGCTGCACGCCGAGCCCGTCGAGCGTGGCGAGCAGCCGGTCGGCCACCTCGGCGACCGAGCCCGCCGGGTACGCCGGTGCGCCGCCGTGTCCCGGCAGATCGAACCGGAAGACGCGCCACTGCTTCGTCAGCTCGGGGACCTGCCTGTCCCACATGTGCCACGTCGTGCCGAGCGAGGGGCCGAGGATGAGGACCGGGGCGTCTTCCGGGCCGTCGAACCGGTACTGGAGGGCGGGGGTCTTCGTCTCACTCACCGCTCCACGCTAACCGCCGTTTCTGAGCACCGGCCCCCTGGACCCCAAGTCCTCACACCTGGCTCCCGCACATCAGCGGGGAACTCTCACACGACCTTCACCGGATACCCGTCTCAGCAGCTGTGTCGCATCGCGACGTCGCGGCAGTGCGGGGTCCTCACTCTTCCGGCGACGTGCCCAAGCCCGTCAGCGCGCCGACCGGGTCCAGGTCGGGGGTGCCGCGGGGCCACCAGTCGTCGTGGCCGGGTTCCGATTCGTACGGGTACCAGATGCCGTCTCGGCCCAGGCGGAGCTGGACGTGGCCGCGGGGGTGGGTGAGGCGGTTGCGCCAAGGGCGGAAGGCGGGGAGGTCGGCGGCGAGGAGGAGGGGGCGTGCCCGGTCGAAGCGGCCGGCGGGCGGGTCCCAGGGTTCTTCGAGGACGGCGAGGCCCTCGATGCCGCCCTGGCGCCAGGCCGCGACCGCACGCGCCAGCTCGGCAGGGGTGCGGCCGGCGGCGGATGCGAGCGAGGAGTACAGGGCGCGGGTACCGGCGGTGAGTCCGGAACCCGGGCGGGCCGCGGCGAGCCGCACCGCGTCCTGCCACAGCGTCAGTTCGGCGACCGGGTCACGGCCGGTGGCGAGCAGCGTGTGGGCGCGGAGGGCCGCGTCGGTCGCCAACTGGTCCAGCGCGAAGGGGTCCGGGCCGCCCGGCGCGGCCGGGTAGACCGGGGGTTGCCCGGGGTGCGGGGGTGCGGGCGGCTGAGCGGGGAGGGGCGGGAGTGGACGCGGCGCGAGCGCCTCAGTGGCCCGTACCCCCGGGAGCGGCGCCGGTTCCCGCTCCTGTGCGGCGCGGGCGGCGTTGCGACGGGAGAGGGCATCGAGCAGTTCCCGCTCTCCGCGACCGCGCAGCAGAAGCAGGACGAAGGGGTCGGCGTCCAGCAGCCGTGCCGTCTGGTAGCAGAGCGCGGCAGCGTGCTTGCAGGGGTGGCCGCGGTCGGGGCAACTGCACTGCGGGACAAGGTCACCGGGGCCGGGGAGCAACGGCACTCCGCAATCCGCCAGGGACTGCGGCAACTCCCTGTCCAACAGCGCGGCGATATGCCCGGGCCGCTCGGCGGCGGTGTCCAGGAACCGCTCCCAGTCGGCGTCCTCCAACGTGCGCAGGCGCAGCTGTACGCGGTAGGGCCGGGGTCGGCTGCCCTGCACATACGCGAGGACGAGACCGGGCGTGACGGTGATGGCCTGCACATTCCCCTGCTGCGCATATCCACGTCCCCGAGCCAGCCGCTTCGCATCCAGCGCCCCTTCTTCCAGCGCCGCGACCCATGCATTTCCCCACCAGGTCGCCGCGAATCCACCACCGTCCGAGGGGAGCGGCGCGAACGCGGGGAAGGTGCGGCGCAGTTCGGTGAGGGCGGTCCCGGCGCGCAGGGTGCCCGCGCTCGAGTGAGGTCGGGAGCGGGTGGGTACCCGAGTGTCGGGGCGGGCGAGGGCGTTCGGCGAGCCTGGGTGGCGGGCGGACATGGAGGTCTCGCGGGACTCCTCCTCAGGCAGGTCGTCCGCGGCCGGCATCCGGAAGGCGTCGGCGACGAGGTCCGACAGGGCATGAGCTCTGCCCTGGGCGGCGCGGGCGCGCCCGCCACGCGCTTCCGCAGGCGCGGTCCGAGCCCGGGGACTCGGCCTGGGCGCAGGCTCGACTCCCCCGTCCGCACGGTCCGCCCCCTCTTCCCGCCCCTCACCACGAGCGGCACGCAACGCCTGGCGTGCGACATCCGCGGGACGCGCCGCCAGGGCGTCGGCTGAGCCCTCCGGGGCCTTACGGGCGTGCGTCGCCGTCCCGCGGCCCTGTCGCTGCCCGGTCACGGCCCGGTCGCGGGCAACGCCCTCGGACCCCTCGTCGCGAACCCGGCTCCCCTCCTCGGCGGAGATCTCCCCAACGGCCGCACCGGCCGACGCGTCGGCAGTCGAGGCACCGACAGCCTTGTCTGCCGCGGCGGCACGCCTGCCGGTGGCGGCGTCGCGCAGCGCCGCCCGGGCCGCGTCACTCGGCCGGGGTGCTCCTCCTGAGGTGTCCCTGGCAGTCCGCCGTACGTCGTCGCCCGCAGCCGCGTCGTGCCCAGGACGCGCCGCCCAACCCCGAGCCTCTTCGTCCTCAGCTCGCCCCGCCCCACCCGCAGCCTCGTCGTGCCCAGGACGCGCCGCCCAACCCCAAGCCTCTTCGTCCTCAGCTCGCCCCGCCCCACCCGTAGCCTGCTCATCCCCAGGTCGCGCCGCGCCAGTCGCGAGCCGGCCGGTGGTCACCGCCTCCTCGGGAGCCGTTACGTCCTCGCCGTGCTCCGCGTCCGCTCCTCCAGACCGCTGTCCACCGGAAGCAGCCTCAGGACGGCTCACACGCTCCCGGGCCGCCCTGAGGGCTCGGCGTGCCTCGTCGGCGGGGCGGGAGGTCATGGCTCCCTCCGTAGCGAGACGAGGTCGGACAGGTCACGGTCCGTCAGTTCCGTGAGGGCGGACTCGCCGGAGCCGAGGATCGCGTCGGCGAGGGCGCGCTTGGATTCGAGCATCTCGGCGATGCGGTCCTCGACGGTGCCCTCGGTGATGAGGCGGTGGACCTGGACCGGCTGGGTCTGGCCGATGCGATAGGCGCGGTCGGTGGCCTGTTCCTCGACGGCCGGGTTCCACCAGCGGTCGAAGTGGACGACATGGCCCGCGCGGGTGAGGTTCAGACCGGTGCCCGCCGCCTTCAACGACAGCACCAGGACCGGCGTCGCGCCGCTCTGGAAGCGGTCCACCATCCGCTCCCGCTCGGGTACGGGTGTGCCGCCGTGCAGCAGGTCCACGGGGACCGCTCGACCGGCCAGGTGGGAGGTGATCAGGCGGGCCATCCCGACGTACTGCGTGAAGACCAGCGCCGAGCCGTCCTCCGCCAGCAGGGTGTCCAACAGCTCGTCCAGCAGGGCCAGTTTGCCGGAGCGGGCGGCGAGGCCGTCGCCCCGGATCTCCTGCTTGAGGTACAGCGCCGGGTGGTTGCAGATCTGCTTCAGCGAGGTCAGCAGCTTCAGTACCAGGCCGCGGCGGGCGATCCCCTGCGCGGTCTCGATGGCCAGCATCGACTCGCGCACCACCGCCTCGTAGAGCGAGGCCTGTTCCCGGGTGAGCGGAACGGGGTGGTCCGTCTCCGTCTTGGGCGGCAGCTCGGGAACGATGCCGGGGTCGGACTTCTTGCGGCGCAGCAGGAAGGGGCGGACCAGGCGGGCCAGCCGCTCCACCGCCTCCTCGTCCTCGCCGTTCTCCACGGCGCGCGCGTGCCGGGACCGGAAGGACTTCAGCGGGCCGAGCAGTCCCGGTGTCGTCCAGTCCAGCAGCGCCCACAGCTCGGAGAGGTTGTTCTCCACCGGCGTGCCGGTCAGGGCCACCCGCGCCGGTGTCGGGATCGTGCGCAGCGCCTTCGCGGTCGCCGAGTACGGGTTCTTGACGTGCTGGGCCTCGTCCGCGACGACCATGCCCCAAGCCTGCTGGGCCAGTGTCGGCGCCGCCGAGCGCATCGTGCCGTACGTCGTGAGGACGAAACCGCCGTCCAGGTCGTCCAGGGTGCGGTCAGGGCCGTGGAAGCGGCGGACGGGGACGCCGGGCGCGAAACGGGTGATCTCCCGCTGCCAGTTGCCGAGCAGGGAGGCCGGGCAGATCACCAGGGTGGGCTCGCTGCGGGCCCGCTTCAGGTGCAGCGCGATCAGCGTGATCGTCTTGCCGAGGCCCATGTCGTCGGCGAGACAGCCGCCGAGGCCGAGAGAGGTCATGAGGTCGAGCCAGGCCAGGCCCCGGAGTTGGTAGTCCCGCAGCCGGGCGCGCAGCCCCGGCGGCGGCTCGACGGGCCGCACCCCCGCCGTCAGCCGGTCGCGCAGGGCGGCCAGCGCGCCGGTCGGCACCGCGTCCACGGTCTCGCCGTCGACCTCCGCGCTGCCGGTCAGCGCGACGGACAGCGCGTCCACCGGGTCGAGCAGGCCCAGTTCACGCTTGCGGGCCTTGCGGACGAGCGCCGGGTCGACGAGGACCCACTGGTCCCTGAGGCGTACGACGGGTCGGTGCGCCTCGGCGAGCGCGTCCATCTCGGCCTCGGTGAGCGGGTCGCCACCGAGTGCCAACTGCCAGCGGAACTGGAGGAGTTCCTCGCTCTCGAAGAAGCCGGTGCCGTCGGTCGCCGAGCCCGGCGCGGGCCGTACGACCGCTGCCGCGGTGAGGTCCTGCGCCAGGTCCCGCGGCCAGTGCACGGCGACCCCGGCCGCGGCGAGCCGGGTGGCCGCGGCACCGAGCAGCTCACCCAGCTCTCCCTCGGTCAGGGCCAGTACGTCGGGCACGTCCTGTTCGGCGAGCCGGTCCAGCGGCGGCCAGACGCGAGCCGCGCGGCGCACGGCGAGGGCGGCGTCCACGTGCGCGCGTGGACCGAACGCCGCGTCCGCCTCACCCGCCCACAGAGCCGCCGCGTCGACGACGAGCGTGGGGTCGGCGAGACTGTGCACCTGGACGATCGCCGCACCGGTGCTGCGGATCCACTCGCCCCCGTCGAACAGGTCGTACGCCGACAGGTCCAGCCGGAGCGAGATCCGCACGCCCGCGTCCATGCCGGCGGCGACCTCCGCGGCCCAGTCGTGGGCATCCGGCAGATGCTGCGGACGGGAGTCCGCGAAGGGCCTGCCGGAGACGTACGGCGCGGCGGGGGTGCGGGGCAGGGTATCCGCGACCGCGTCGAGGAAGGCGCGCATCAGCGCCTCCGGTTCGGGCAGCCGAAGCGGTCCGGGACCAGGCAGGGGCACGGCATGCCCCTCGGGCGGAAGCGCCGCCGCGACCGCACGCAGGTGCGCGATGTCGTCCGGTTCGAGGGGCCCTGCCCGCCAGGCGTCGTGCCCGGACGGGGTCAGCCCCGGCAGCAGGCGTCCGCGGGCCGCGAGCCGCAGCGCGTGCAGCGCGGCGGCTCCCCAGCAGGCGGTGGCCGGGTGTGCGGCGGGGTCGCGCCGTGCCCGCACCAGCAGCGGCAGTGCCTCGCCGACCGGCAGCGACAGCGCCGGGGCGGGCCTGCGCCGCGCTCCGGTGCCATGACGTCGTACGACTGTCAGCTCCGTACGACCGACGCCGTCGCCGCTCGAGAAGTCGCCGCCCATGTCGCCTTCGGGGTCCCAGAAGGCGATCCGGCCCTCGCGCGGGACGGATGCGGGCAGGAAGACGGCCGCCAGTCGGAGGGGTACGGACTCCCCCGCCCGGTCGGCCACCGCGGTCGCCTCGGTCATACGTCCTGTCACCTCCCGCCCGTGTGTCGGATCAGACGTCTTCGACTCTACGGGCGGGGTCTGACAATCGGCCCCGGCCACCGGCCCGGGCGGGCCCGGACCCTCAGGGGATGACGCGCGAGACGACGTAGATGAACGGGTTGTTCGGATCGCCCAGGCTCACCATGACCTGCTGCGTGGGCCGCGGGTCCCGCTGCTCGTGGACCAGGCCGTACCAGGGGCCGGGGCTCGAGAAGTTCCAGCCGGTGACCTTCTGGTCGCGCTTCCCGATGGTGATCTTGTCCCGCTTCAGCTCGGCCCGGCTGGTGCCCAGGTCCTTGAGGAAGACGTCCAGGTTCGCGTTGGGGGTCTGGAACTGGACGTAGAGCCGGCTGGTCTTCCAGTTGTTCGTCTCGTAGTAGGCGACCTTGCCCGACGGGTGGGGCATCGGCACCTGGTAGAGGCGGCGCTGGACCTTCGACGGCCAGGCGGAGGTGAGGCCCCGCGCCGCGTACTTCTCCTCCTTGTCGCGGCCACTGTCCCGGCTCTGCGCGGCGGAGATCACCAAATAGCCGGCCGGTACGCCGATGAGCAGCACGATGATGAGCAGGGTGAGCGCCCGGCGGCGGATCACCCGGCCGCGGGCCTCGCTCTGCCCGGGCTGCTCGTCCGCGGGCGGGGCCTGATGGGGCAGCTGGGCCGTCACAGCGCCTCCCGGGCTTCGCGGCGGGCCTCCGCGTACCGCTCGTAGCGCTCGTAGCGCTCGACCCGGCGGCGTTTGGCGCGGCGGAAGCGGCGGGCGACCAGGCGGGCGAGGTCGGCGGCGCCGACCATGCCCGCCTCGGGGCCGAGCTGGGCGCGGGTGATCCGGGCTTCCGGCCGGTAGCCGCGGCCGGTGAGCTGCCGCTTGAACGCGTCCCGCGCGGGGCCGATCAGCAGGTCGTCGGCCGCGGACACGCCGCCGCCGATCACGAAGCAGGAGGGGTCGAGTGCCGCCGCGAGGTTGGCGATGCCGACGCCGAGCCACTGGCCGATGTCCTGAAGCAGTTCGATGCACATGGCGTCGCCCTCGCGGGCCAGCTCGGTGATCATCGGGCCGCTGATCTCGCCGATGTTGCCCTTGACGTGCTCGATGATCCCGTACGCCACCGGGGAGTCGGCCGCCGCGAGCTCACGTGCCTCTCTGACCAGGGCGTTTCCGGAGCTGTACTGCTCCCAGCAGCCGCGGTTGCCGCAGGGGCAGCGGTGGCCCCCGGGCACGACCTGCATATGGCCGAACTCGCCGGCGACGCCGTATTTGCCGCGCTTGACCTGCCCGTCCTCCAGGATCGCGCCGCCGATGCCGGTGCCGAGCGTGATCATGACGAGGTGGTCCTCGCCGCGGCCTGCGCCGAAGCGCCACTCCGCCCAGGCGGCGGTGTTGGCGTCGTTGTCCACCAGGACCGGGACCGCGAGGCGGCCGGCGATGCGGTCGCGCAGCGGTTCGTTGCGCCAGGACAGGTGAGGCGCGAACAGTACGCGGTTGCGGTCGGCGTCGACCCAGCCGGCCGCGCCGATGCCGACGGCGTGCACGTCGTGCCGGTCGGACAGGTCCAGGACCAGTTCGACGATGGTGTCCTCGACGACCTTCGGGCTCTTGGACTTGTCCGGGGTCTCCGTGCGGAGCTTCTCCAGGATGTTGCCGTCGGCGTCCACGACGCCCGCCATCACCTTGGTGCCGCCGATGTCGATGCCGACGGTTGGCACGCGGGGGGCGGTGAGGTGGGAGCGGCGTTCCCTTGTACCGACTGTGCGGAGCGTGGGCGCGCGGCGGGAACCGATGGGGGCGCCTGGCACACCGACGTTGCTCAGTGCTCTGGGGAACGGTAGATCGCGGTAGTTGCTCATCACCGCCGATTCTGCCTCACGGTGACCGCAGGTGCTGTACGGGCCTGCAAAGGGGACTACCCGGACTACCGGCGCGATGCCGGGTGCGGGTGCGTGGGGGCTTGTCGCGCCCACGCGGCGGAGCCGCATATCGAAACAGCCCCCCGCTCCTATAGGGCGCGTGAGGCAGTCTCTTTGTCCTGACATTGAGACGAATAGAGGGCCCATGGACGGATTCCGACTACCGTTCCTACGGTCGTACGAGGAGCTGGAACTCGAAGGAGTAGCGCGTCGGCCGGTAGGTGTGGGTACCGAACTCGACCGCGCGCCCGGTGTCGTCGAAGGTGGTGCGCTGCATGGTGAGCAGCGGGGCGCCCTCGGGCTCGCCGAGCCGTTCGGCCTCGGCGGCGCCGGCGGCGCGGGCGCCGATCGACTGACGGGCACTGTGCAGGGTGATCCCGGCGGCGCGCATCAGCCGGTACAGGCCGGTGGCCTCCAGTTGCGCGGTGTCCAGGTCGAGCAGCCCGGGCGGCAGGAAGTTGCACAGGTACGCCATCGGCTCGCCGTGCGCCAGCCGCAGCCGTTCCACGCGGTGGACCTCGCTGTCCTCACCGACGCCGAGGGCGGCCGCGACCTCGGCGGACGCGGGGACGACCGTGTTGACGAGGACCCGGGTCGCGGGGCGCTGGCCGGCCGCCTCCAAGTCGTCGTAGAGGCTGCTGAGTTCCAGCGGGCGTTTGACCTGGCTGTGCACGACCTGGGTGCCGACGCCCCGGCGGCGGACCAGCAGGCCCTTGTCGACCAGGGACTGGATGGCCTGGCGGACGGTGGGCCGGGACAGTCCGAGACGTGCGGCGAGTTCGATCTCGTTGCCCAGCAGGCTGCCGGGGGTGAGCGTTCCGTGCTCGATCGCCGCTTCGAGCTGCTGGGACAGCTGAAAGTACAACGGCACCGGACTGCTTCGGTCCACACTGAGGTCGAGCTGCACGGTCGGGTCCACTTCTGGTTTCGGCACGGGCCGAGCGTAGCTCCGTGGGCGGTTGACGGGAAGTTGTGTAGTTCGATTGTCCGGACATATGCATTGACAGGGTGCGGGCCTGGGCCGCAGTTTTGTTTTCATGCGCATCGGGGTCATCGGTACGGGGCGGATCGGCACCATCCACGCGAACACGCTCAGTCGCCATCGGGAAGTCGGGTCCCTCATCCTCACGGACGCGAACCGGGAGAGAGCACAGGAACTGGCACAGCAACTGGGGGAGACGGCCGCACCAGGGGTGGACGAGATCTTCCGGTGGGGCGTGGACGCCGTGGTGATCACGACGGCGACATCGGCCCACGCCGAACTGATCGGCCGGGCGGCACGCTCGGGGCTGCCCGTGTTCTGCGAGAAGCCGATCGCCCTCGACCTGCCGGGCACCCTGCAGGCGATCAGCGAGGTCGAGACCGCGGGGACAGTTCTCCAGATGGGGTTCCAGCGCCGCTTCGACGCCGGCTACGCGGGGGCCCGGGAGGCGGTGCGCTCCGGACGGCTGGGGCGGCTGCACACCGTGCGGGCGCTGACCTCGGACCAGGCGCCGCCGCCGGCCGCGTATCTGCCGCTGTCCGGCGGGCTGTACCGGGACTCCCTGATCCACGACTTCGACGTGCTGCGCTGGGTGACGGGGCACGAGGTGGTCGACGTCTACGCGGCCGGGTCCGACGCCGGTCCCGCGATGTTCCGGCAGGCCGGTGACATCGACACGGCCGCGGCCGTCCTCACCCTCGACGACGGCACGCTCGCCACAGCCACGGCGACGCGGCTGAACGGGGCGGGGTACGACGTCCGCATGGAACTCGCCGGGGAGCTGGACCAAATCGCGGTCGGACTGGACGACCGTACGCCCATCGCGTCCACCGAACCGACCGGGCCACCGGCCGCCGACAAGCCGTGGACCGGCTTCCTGGAACGCTTCGGGCCCGCCTACGAGGCCGAACTGGCCGCGTTCATCGAGGTGGTGCGGGGCGAGCGCGCCAACCCGTGCGACGGCCGCGAGGCCCTGCAGTCGCTGCGGATCGCCGAGGCCTGCGACGTGTCCCGGCGCGAGCGAAGACCGGTACGGCTCGCGGAGATCCCGGGGGGCTCCGCGTCCGCGACGGTGTAATCGGACGCCGACGGGGCGGACGACAGCGAGGGGACGGACGACAGCGGGATGGCGGCAGGGCCGCGCCGCCTCAGCGGTCCGCAGCATCTACGGCCTTCAGGGCAGCGTCGTCCACAGCTTGCGGGGCGCGGTCAGCCACGGCTTGCAGGGCGCAGTCAGCCACGGCTTGCGGGGCGCAGTCAGCCGCAGCTCTCAGCGCGCCGTCGGCCACGGCGCCCAAGGCCCCGTCGGCTGAGGCTCCCCGCGCTCTGCCGCTCACCAGCGCACCGGCAGGCTGCGCATCCCGCGCATCAGCATGCCCGGGAGCCACTCGCCGGGCGGGCCGTCGAAGGCGAGGCCGGGGGCGCGGTCGAGCAGCGACCGTATCGCCGTACGCGCTTCGAGGCGGGCCAGCGGGGCGCCCAGGCAGAAGTGGATGCCATGGCCGAAGGCGACATGGCCGCGGGCGTCACGGCGGATGTCGAAGGTGTCGGGAGCGGGGTAGCGGCTCGCGTCGCGGTTGGCAGCGGTGAGGCCGATCATCACCGGTTCGCCCTTGTCGATCCGGACGCCGCCCAGCTCCAGGGGCTCCGCGGCATACCGGAACGTCGCCGTCTCCACCGGGCCCTCATGGCGCAGCATCTCCTCGATGGCGCCGTCGAGGAGGCTCATGTCGGCGCGCAGCGCGGCGAGTTGGTCGGGGTGGGTGAGCAGGGAGTGGACGCCGCTGGTGATGAGGTTGACCGTGGTCTCGTGGCCCGCGATGAGCAGGATGAAGGCCATGCCCCGCAGTTCGTCCGGGGAGAGCCGGTCGCCGTCCTCGGCGGTGGTGCGGATCAGGTCGCTCAGCAGGTCGCCGCTCGGCCCGGCGCAGCGCTTGTCCTCGATCAGGTCGGTGAAGTACCCGCCGAGGCGGACGTAGGCGTCGTGCTCGCTGCCCGGGCTGCTCGGTGCGACCGCCTCCGTGGACATCTTGCGGAACTCCGCGCGGTCCATCTCGGGCACGCCGAGCAGTTCGCAGATGACGGTGATCGGCAGCGGATAGGACAGGGACTCCACCAGGTCGGCGCGGCCCTGCGGCAGCATCGCGTCGAGCAGCTCGTCCGTGATCTGCTGGATCCTCGGGCGCAGTGCCTCCACGCGGCGCATGGTGAAGGCGCGGGAGATCAGGCCGCGCAGCCGGGTGTGCTGGGGCGGGTCGGTGACCAGCAGGTTCTTCCCGATCAGCTCCTCGTCGAGGGACTTCAGGCCGATCTTGGCGCCGTCCTTGGACAGCCGTGGCTCGGCGAGTGCCGTACGCGCCTCCTCATGCCCGACGACGAGCCACACCTCGGAGTGCCACTCGGGCAGCCGGACCCGGTGGACGGGGCCTTCGGCACGCAGGCGCGCGTACGCCGGATGCGGGTTCACGCGGAACCCCTCGCCGAACTCCCCCATGTCGATGACGTCCGTCATGGCCCTCCCCCCTCGCACAACATCCCCCGCACAACAGCCCCCGCGCAACAGCCTCGACACACAGACAACGCCCGACGCCCGCGATCAGTGCCCGTCCTCCTCGGATTCCTCCAGAAGTCCCGCGTCGTACGCCAACAGGGCGATCTGCACACGGTTGTTGAGGTCGAGCTTGGCCAGGATGCGGGAGACATGGGTCTTGACGGTGGCCACGCTCATGAAGAGGGTGGCGGCGATCTCGGCGTTGGACAGACCCCGGCCGACCGCGACGGCGACCTCGCGTTCACGGTCGTTGAGGGCCTCGATGCGGGCACGCGCGCGTGCCCGCCGGGTGTCGGCCGCGGCACCGGCCGCGTGCTCCATCAGCCGGCGGGTGACGGAGGGCGACAGGACGGGGTCGCCGGCCGCGACCCGGCGCACCGCGTCGACGATCTCGGCGGGCGGGGTGTCCTTCAGGACGAATCCGGCGGCACCGGCGCGCAGCGCCCGCAGTACCTGCTCGTCAGCGTGGAAGGTGGTCAGGACCACGACCTGCGGGGCGTCCTTGCGGTCGCGCAGCAGCTCGGTGGCCGTCAGCCCGTCCATCGACGGCATCCGGATGTCCATCAGGACGACATCCGGGCTGGTGCGGTCGACGAGCGCCTCGACCTCACGGCCGTCGGCCGCCTCCCCGACGATCTCGATGTCGCCGGCGCCGCCCATCATGAAGGACAGCCCGGCCCGTACGAGGGGATCGTCGTCGACGAGGAGCACTCTGATCGCAGTCATGGGCCCTACGTAATCACGGTCGCGTCGGCTGAGTTGGCCAGAGCCTGTCACCCCCACGGCAGCCAGCCCCGCACCCCGAATCCCCCGTCCCCCTCCGGCCCGTGCGCGAGCCGTCCCCCGGCCAGCGTTGCCCGCTCCGTCAGTCCGATCAGGCCCTGCCCGGAGCCGGGCACGGGTGGAACCTCGCCGTCGGGTGCCGGGTTCCGTACGCCTACGGTCAGGCCCTCCCCCGGTCCGCCCGCGACGGACACGGTGACCTCGGTGCCGGGGGCGTGCTTGCGGGCGTTGGTCAGGCCCTCCTGGGCGATGCGGTACGCGGTGCGGCCGACGGAGGCCGGGACGGCGGCGGGGTCGGTGACGCGGTTGTCGAGGGTGACCTTCATGCCGGCCTCGCGTGACTCGGCGACCAGGGCGTCCAGCGCGGCGAGCGTCGGCTGCGGACGGCCGGCCTCGTCGGGGTCGCCGGCCCGCAGCACGCCGATGATCTCCCGCAGGTCCTGCAGCGCCTCGTGCGCGCTCTCCCGGATGACGCCCGCCGCCCGCGCGACCTCCGCCTGCGGTGCGTCGGGCCGGAACTCCAGCGCACCGGCGTGCACGCTCAGCAGCGTCAGCCGGTGCGCGAGCACGTCGTGCATCTCCCGGGCGATGGCCTCGCGGGCCAGCCGCTGCGCCTGCTCGGCGCGCAGCTGCGCCTCCGTCTCGGCGCGCCGGGCGCGGTCGCGCAGGCTCACCATGAGCTGCCGCTTGGACCGTACGAGCAGGCCGCAGGCGATGGCCGAGACGCTGAGCAGCACGGTGAGCGCGACCGCCGCCAGGTACGGCAGGCCGGGCTCCGGGCGCCACCAGAAGTAGAGCGGGACCCCCACGAGGGAGATGCCGCCGAGCCAGGCCACGTACTTGAAGGGCCGGTGCACGGCGAGCGAGAAGAAGACGATCAGGCCGGCGCCACCCGCGGTGCTCGAAACGAAGCCGAGGGGAATCATGACGACGGCGAGCCCGACCGGCCAGCGGCGGCGCAGCCAGACCAGGGCACAGGCGAGGGCGCCGAGCAACTGGTCGACGGCGGCGAGTGATCGCGAGGTGTTCGGGTCTCCGTTCACGGTGTCAGCTGCTGCCAGGCCGATCAGGACGGCCAGCAGGAAGCAGGAGAAGTCGACGACCCAGTCCCGTGCGGTGCGCCGCGGTCGCCGCCCGGACTCGCCGGCATCGGGGTCGAGCTCATGGACCACGGCGGACGGGAACAGCCACCGGCGCCCCTGGAACGCCGACACAGCTTGCTCCGCCTTGTCACCAGTCACGGTCGACAAATCTACGCAGTGCGGGCCCGCTCCACCTCCCCCGTACGCATGATCGACGACCAAAGTCGCACCGCCGCAGACTTTCGACGCGGGGCCGCGGACGGAACAAGGACTTCCGTCGAACTGGCCTCGCCCCGCGGCCGATGACTGTGGGGGGTCCGCGGGGCGAGTGTTCTCACCATGAAGGAATTGCTGGAGCTACTCGGTTTCATCGCCCTGGCGCAGGGCGCGATGGGTCTCGTGCACGAGTTCACCGACTGGAAGATCGGCCTCGTGCAGAGGATCGACCTTCTCGACGGCTACGGGATCTACGCGAGCGTCGCGTTCTTGGTGCTGGGGTTCGCGTTGTTCGCCGCCGCCGAGAGCCGGAAGTCCGGCTGAGCGCGGACCGGGCTTCCGGCCGGTCGCACCGTTCCTCGGTGGTCGACCTGGTCGCCGGGCTCAGCAGCCGTAGTCGACCAGGTCGAACGACTCGTAGTGGTCCGCGGTGTAGTAGTCCTCCTGGTTCTCCTCACCGGTGACGATCCGGCGAGCTCCGCGCGTAGACGAACCCGGCGTGATGACCGTGTACTCGTGGTAGTACCCGGTCGACTGGGAGGGAAGGATGCCTTCGCGGTTCTGGAAGACCGTCCCGTCCTGTTCGTACGGGAACGGGCCGCCCTGCTCGATCAGGTCGAGCGTGTCGTGCGCCTGGGAGGGCAGGTCGCTGTAGCAGATGCTGCCGACGGCGGCGGCCGCCGGGGTGGCGGTGACGGTGCCGCCGATGAGAAGGGCGGACAGGACGGCGGCTGCGGCGCCGATGCGGGTGATTCGTGGGGGGAATCTCATGCTCCACATGATGACGCGCGTAGACAGTGGCATGTCAATGTCAACTCCAGAGAATTTCCCCTCAAGTCCGATGAGTTTTCGGGAAGTTAACCTGCCGCCCGGCGTCTTCACGCAGGCCGGGCGGCAGATGGTCAGGCATTCTCGGGCAGCTCGTACGTGCCGTACTCCGGGCGGCCCGCGAGGTCGTACGACTGGATGGAGACGCCCGTCGAGGTGATCCGTCCACCGCTGTGCCGGAAGGCGGTCGGCACCGCACCCTCCGGGAAGAGCCGGAAGCCGGCGCCCAGCACGACCGGGAAGGTCAGCAGGTGGACGGTGTCGACGAGGTCGAGGGCGAACAGGGACTGCAGAAGCGCGCCGCTGCCGTGAACCTGGATCTCGCCGTCGGTGTGCTCCTTGAGGGCGGTGACCTCCTTGGCCAGGTCGCCGCTGAGCACGGTGGTGCCGGACCACTCGGGGTCGGTGAGGGTGGACGAGGCGACGTACTTCGGCAGGGCGTTCAGCTTGGAGGCGACGGGGTCGGCCGGGTCGGTCACCTTCGGCCAGTACCCGGCGAAGATGTCGTAGGTGCGGCGGCCGAGGAGGAACGCGTCGACGCTGCCGAAGACCTCGGTGACGAACGCGCCGAAGTCCTCGTCGGCGTAGGGCACGGTCCAGCCGCCCTGCTCGAAGCCGCCCCGGGTGTCCTCCTGCGGGCCGCCCGGTGCCTGGTAGACGCCGTCGAGGCTGACGAAGATCTGGGAGACGAGCTTGCCCATGGCGGATGCCTTCTCTCTGTGGTGGGGTCTGCTGTCATCAGCTCAGACCCCACCGGCACCCGCAACTCATCGGTTCAGCCCGCGTGGGTCGAGAAGAGCCCGCCCGTGGGTCCTTGCTTGTCGCCGCCCTGGGCCTTCTTCAGGGCGTTGGCCAAGCTCTCGATGGTGAGGGACTGGAGAATGACACGGCCGTTGCCCTCCAGGGTGGCCAGGGACAGTCCCTCCCCGCCGAAGACGGCGTTCATCACGCCCTGGCGGTTGAGTCCGCCGACGCGCTGGACGCCGTACTGGATGCCCTCCTCGAAGGCGACGACGCAGCCGGTGTCGACCTCGATACGGCCGCCGAAGTCGGCCGGGTTCAGGTCGATGAAGTTGCCGGCGCCGGCGATGATCACCGTGCCGTGGCCGGTGAACTTCTCCAGGACGAAGCCCTCGCCGCCCTTCATGCCGGTCCTGCCGCCCTGGAAGGCGATCCCGAAGTCGACGGTGGACTCGGCGGCGACGAATGCGTCCTTCTCGGCGAACCACGCGCGCGTGCCGTCGAGTTCGAGGGCGCGCATCTCGCCCGGGAGCACGCCCGCGAAACCGACGGTGCCCTCGCCGCCCGATGAGGTGAAGTACTGGAACGCGATCGACTCACCCGCGAGGACGCGCTGGCCGACCTGCATGGCGGTGCCCATGGCCTGGCGCAGCATGCCGCCCATGCCGCCGCCCGAGCCGCCCTGGGGCTGCTGACCGTTCGAGGGGCCCGTCAGACGGGTCTCCATGGTCACGTTCACCGTCTTGAACAGGAACTTTCCGGCCTCGCAGTACACAGTTTGGCCGGGCTGCAGGCTGACGACCGCCATCTGCATGGCGTTGCCGACGATCTCTTGCTGAAGTGTCACGCCGGGAGAACGCCGGAAGTGGAGTCAAGAGTTCCGGCGATGCGTCCGACCGGGCGACCTCGACGTCCGTTCGCCGCCAGCACCGCGGAGCCCCCGCCGCTGGGATGGGTGCATGACTTCATACGGAACTCTCAACGGCAAGGTGGCCCTGGTGACCGGCGGCAGCCGCGGCATCGGCGCGGCCACGGCACTGCGGCTGGCCCGGGAGGGCGCGGACGTGGCCGTCACCTACGTGAACGGCAAGGATGCGGCCGAGGACGTCGTACGGGCCGTCGAGGCGCTCGGGCGACGGGCGGTGGCCCTGCGCGCGGACTCCGCGGACGCGCGGGAGGCGGCCGGGGCGGTGACGCGTACGGCGGAGGCGCTGGGCGGGCTGGATGTGCTGGTGAACAACGTGGGCGTCGGCCTGCTCGGGCCGCTGGAGAGCCTGTCGGTCAGCGATGTCGACCGGCTGCTCGCCGTGAACGTGCGCGGGGTGTTCCTGGCCTCCCAGGCAGCCGCCGCGCGGATGTCGGCGGGCGGCCGGATCATCACGATCGGTACCTGCATGACCCAGCGGGTGCCGGGGCCGGGCGGCACGCTCTACGCGACCAGCAAGTCGGCCCTGATCGGCATGACGAAGGCCCTGGCCCGCGAGCTGGGTGCGCGCGGGATCACGGCGAACATCGTCCACCCCGGGCCCATCGACACGGACATGAACCCGGTGGACGGGCCGTACGCGCCCGGCCAGGCGGAGATGACGGCGCTGGGGCGTTTCGGCACGTCCGAGGAGGTGGCGTCGATGGTCGCGTACCTGGCGGGGGCCGACTATGTCACGGGCGCCGAGTTCGCGGTGGACGGCGGACACGCCGCGTGACGGTCATGGCAGTGACTTCTTGACCCGGTGCAGGTAGCTGAAGTCGTGGCCGTCTCGAGATCTCGCCAACGGGCGGATCTCGCGGGTGGCCACGTTCAGCGCGTAGCCGCCGACCGCGCCCAGGACCCAGGTCAGGCCGGGTTCCACCATGCTCCCGACGGCCGCTCCCAGGGCGACGGTCACCATCACCGACCGCTCCACCCAGGCCATACGGCTGCTCTTCGCAGCCCCGCGGTAGTCCTCCACGGACTGGTCGATCTCGCGACGCAGCTGGGAGAGGACGTCCGCGGGGTGTTCGTAATCGCGCCGCAGATCGCCGAGCAGTCGGTGCAGGGCGCGCATCAGGCGCTGCCGCTCGTCGGCGTACCGGTCGCGGAAGGCGAGGACGTCGGCGGTGGGGGTGCCGGGGGCGGGGACCGGGAGAAGCCCGCCGAGTTCCGTCTCGTACGCGAGCAGGTGTTGCTCGGCAGGGGCACGCAGCGAGCAGTCGTACGCGTCCGGACGGTCGGTGTACGGGATGTACGAGACCGGTCCCTCCAGGGCCAGTTCGCGCGCCAGGACGCCGATGATCAGTTCCTGGACCTGCTTCGGTACGGCGAGCCTCCACCAATCGTCCTCCCATCGCTCGGCGAGACCGAGGCGCAGCAGGTCCCGCTCCAGCCCGCGGCTGAGCTTCGACTGGTAGATGAAGGCTTCCGGCGGCGACGGCAGCGAGGGCCGGTCAGGACTGCCCGCCATGCGGCGCAGTTCCTGGCGCAGCACCTCGGCAGCGAGGTTGCCGCCGACGTCAGGGCGCCCGTACCTCGGGGCGTACAGCAGCTCCATCGAGCGGTCGTCGAAGTGGAGCGGCCGGTACAGGGACCGGTCCCGCAGCTCCTTGAGCTCCGCCGAGACCGCGGCCTCGTACACCTCGGGTTCCCGCGGTACGACCGAGGCGATCCCGTCCCAGTACAGCAGGGCCTGGTGCAGGACCTCAGTCGGTGGCTTCACCAACGGGTAGTAGAGCAGAACCGCCATCACGCCTCCCCGTGAACACCCCTGTTCCAAAAGGGGTGTTCACGGTAGCGGAGTTCAGCCGCCCAGTTCCTGGTGTCGCGCCGCCAGCCCCGCCGCGCCCTGCTGTGTCAGCGAGCCGTGCAGCCGCAGGCGGGAGATGCCGCCGTCGGGGTAGATGTCCACGCGCGCGTGCGTGCCGACGGCGGGGGCGGACAGGGCGAAGCGGTGGTTGGTGTCGGGCTGGAGGCGGGTGCGGGGCAGGATCTCCTGCCACTCCCCCTCCTCGCCGTCCTTCACCGACACCGACGCCCAACCCGCGCTGTTGCCCTTCAGATACGCCGTGTCGATCTCGATCGCGCGGATCTGGGACTGGGCCACCAGCCGGTACCTGATCCAGTCGTTGCCCTGGTCGCGGCGGCGGCGGGTCTCCCAGCCGTCGTCCATCTTGCGGGAGCGGCCCGGCTGGATGGTGTTGGTGGCCGGTGAGTAGAAGAGGTTGGAGGCGTCCTCGGCCTGGCCGCCGTTCTCCAGGGCGACCACGTCGAAGGTGCCCAGGACCGCGAGCCATGCCGGGTCCGGGACGACCTCGCCGTACACGCGCAGGCGGGCGATGCCGCCGTCGGGGTGCTGGTTGACGCGGAGGTGGGTGAAGCGCTGTTCGACGGAGACCTCGAAGCCGTTCGCCGCGTGGCCGCCCACCGCGGTGCGCGGGACCAGCGTCGTCCACTTCACGTCGTCGCCCAGCAGCTCCTCGGGGGACGGGGAGCCCGCCACCGACGTGCCCTCGATCGACACCGCCTGCGGGTAGTTGCCGCGGAAGTGGGCCGTGTCGACGACGATCCCGCGGATCACGCCGGGCGCGCCGAGGCGGACCAGCGCCCAGTCGTGGTCCTCGGCCGTCGGCCACGGGTGGCCGGCCGAGGCACCGCGACGCCGCCGTGTCTCCCAGCCGTCCATGATCTTGCCCTTGTGCCCGAAGTGCTCCGGGTCGAACTCGGCGCGCTCGGGCACCAGCAGGTTCTCGCGCTGGGCGAAGAACTCGTCGTTGGCGGCGATGACACCGGCGCCGAGCTGCCGGTCGGCGAGGTTGGCGTACTGGGTGAAGGGGAAGTCGGCGGTGCGGTAGTCCGCGTACGGGTCACCGCCTCCGTACGGGTTCGCGTCGCCGGTGAAACTCGGGGTCGCCGTCACAAGGTCTGCCTTTCGGGAGTCGGCCGCTGCGGGTGCGGGGTCGGTCAGGGGGTGCGGGTGAGGAGTTGGCCCTTCGGGTCCGTGAACTCGCCGTCCGCCACGATGCGTTCGCCGCGCAGCCAGGTTGACTTGACGACGCCGTACAGGGTCTTGCCCGCGTACGCCGTGACGCGGTTGCGGTGCTGGAGGGCCGCCGGGTCCACGGTGAACGATGCGTCGGGTGCGAGGACCGCGAAGTCGGCGTCGCGGCCGGCCTCGATGGCGCCCTTCTGACCGAGGCCGACGAGCTGAGCCGTCCGCTCGGACATCCAGCGCACGACGTCCTCCAGGCCGTGACCGCGCCTGCGCGCCTCGGTCCACACCGCCGCCAGGCTCAGCTGCAGGCCCGAGATGCCGCCCCACGCCGTCGCGAAGTCGTCGGTCTTCAGGTCGGCCGTGGACGGCGAGTGGTCGGTGACCACGCAGTCGATCGTGCCGTCGGCCAGCGCCTGCCACAGCAGGTTCTGGTTGGCGGCCTCACGGATGGGCGGGCAGCACTTGAACTCGCTGGCGCCGTCCGGGACTTCCTCGGCGGTGATGGTGAGGTAGTGGGGGCAGGTCTCGACGGTGACGCGGACGCCTTCCGCCTTCGCCTCGGCGATCAGCGGCAGCGCGTCGCTCGACGACAGGTGCAGCACATGCACGCGCGCGTCCAGGCGCTTGGCCTGGGCGATCAGCTGGGCGATCGCCGTGTCCTCGGCGTCACGCGGGCGCGAGGCGAGGAAGTGCGCATACTTCGGGCCGCCGTGCTGCGGGGCCGCGGAGAGGTGATGCGGGTCCTCGGCGTGCACGATCAGCAGGCCGCCGAAGGAGGCGATCTCGGCCAGGGACCGGGCGAGCTGCTCCTGGTCGAGGTGCGGGAACTCGTCCACGCCCGACGGGGACAGGAACGCCTTGAAGCCGAAGACCCCGCTGTCGTGCAGCGGGCGCAGGTCCGCGACGTTGTCGGGCAAGGCGCCGCCCCAGAAACCGACGTCGATGTGCGCCTTGTCGGCGGCCACCTTCTGCTTCGTACGGAGGTTGTCGGCCGTCGTGGTCGGCGGCAGGGAGTTGAGCGGCATGTCGACGAGGGTGGTGATGCCGCCGGCGGCCGCGGCGCGTGTGGCGGTCCAGAAGCCCTCCCACTCGGTGCGGCCGGGGTCGTTGACGTGCACGTGGGTGTCGACCAGGCCGGGCAGCAGGACGTCGTCGCCGAAGTCCTCCAGCCGGGCGCCTGCGGGCACCTCGGCGTCGTACGGCTGGACCGCCGTGATCTTCCCGGCGGAGACCGCGACCGAGGCGGCGCGCGTCCCTTCCGGAGTGATGACACGCGTGGATCGCAACATCAGTTCGACGTCGGACACCCGGACCCCTCTCTCTGCCGCCGTTTACTTCCGGGAAACGGGATTTACTTCCACGTTACGGAATTCAACGTTCTGTTGAATGAGTCTTCACTCCCGCCCTCGCGCCGTCAAGGGCACACTTCTCCACAGTGCACCCGATGGCGTTACTCTGGACGTTTCCACAAAGTGGAATTAGTATTCCGGCAAGCAGAACGTAGCTATGCACAAGCGGGGAGTCAACCGACCGACGGGTAGGCTTCTGCTCTTCCTGCCTGTCCCGAAAAGGCCGCCAGTCCCGAAAGGAACGCGCCGTGCCGACGTCCAGCGCCAGCACCACCGACTCCGCCAAGTCCGCCACGGGCGGGGTCCAGTCCCTCGAGCGCGCCTTCGATCTTCTCGAGCGGATGGCGGACGCGGGCGGCGAGGTCGGGCTGAGCGAGCTGTCCGCCAGCAGCGGGCTGCCGCTGCCGACCATCCACCGCCTCATGCGCACACTGGTGGCCTGCGGTTACGTACGCCAGCAGCCCAACCGCCGCTATGCGCTGGGCCCCCGCCTGATCCGGCTCGGCGAGTCCGCTTCCCGGCTGCTCGGCACCTGGGCCCGCCCCTATCTCGCCCGCCTGGTCGAGGAGACCGGCGAGACGGCGAACATGGCGCTGCTCGACGGCGACGAGATCGTGTACGTGGCGCAGGTGCCGTCGAAGCACTCGATGCGCATGTTCACCGAGGTCGGCCGGCGGGTGCTGCCGCACTCCACGGGCGTGGGCAAGGCCCTGCTGGCGAACACACCGGACGACGAGGTGCGCGCCCTGCTCGCCCGCACCGGTATGCCGGCCGCCACGGAGAAGACGATCACCACGCCGGAGGGGTTCCTCGCGGGCCTGGACGACGTACGACGGCTCGGCTACGCGGTCGACGACAACGAGCAGGAGATCGGCGTCCGCTGCCTCGCGGTCTCGGTACCCAACTCCCCTACCCCGGCGGCCCTTTCCATCTCCGGCCCGGCGGGCCGGGTCACCGAGACGGCGACGGAGCGGATCGTGCCCGTGCTCCAGCAGATCGCCGGGGAACTGTCCGAGGCACTGGCCAGCAGCCAGAACCACGCCCCCGCGTGATGCAGCGCCGGCCCGGCCGGTACACCGATCGGCACGGGTCGGAGGAGATCGTCTTCGAGACCGACGGCCGGGAACTGATCCGTACGACGATCAGGGGCGTCCGCTTCGAGGGCGGCACGATGGACGATCTGGGCGCGCTGAGCGGTGAGCCGCCCGAGCAGGCGTTCTCGTTCTTCGACGGGGCACTGTGCTCCTGCCTCCTGGAGTGGGAGGTGCCGATACCGGTCGAGGTCAGGGGCAGCGGCGTACGCCCGGGACTGCTGCGGTGCGCCCTGCGGCTCGGGGGTCCGGCGGGCCCGCGACGCGGACTCGACGAGGAGACGCTGACCACCACCCTGCTCCTCGACGGGTACGAGTTCCGCAACGGGGACGGCCAGGGGGACTTCGAGGAGGCGCTGCACGACGTTCAGCGCAAGCTGCCGCGGGCGGCCCGGATGAAGGCCTGCATCGCCTGCGCCCGGTCCTCGTCGCTGCCGGTCACTGGCCGCCTCTGCCCCAAGCTCCGCAACACAGCTCTCCCCCGCGCACGCCGTTGTGCGCCTGTACGTCGTGATCGCGCCCGGACCCCCGGAAGGTTGGTCGGGCGCCGGGGGACGCGGGTCAGTAAACGCCACCCGATGCGGGATGCGCCACCGCGTGGACCGAAATTCAGTCTCCGGAAAGCCGTCGCGCGCCCGTGTCTCAGGTATGCAGGACGCATGACGGACAAGCAAGACACGGTGACCGGGCTGCTGCTCGCCGCGGGAGGCGGACGACGGCTCGGCGGACGCCCCAAGGCACTGCTGGAACACCGAGGCCGGCCACTCGTCGAACACGCGGTCGATGTCCTGCGGGCGGCCGGGTGCACCCGCGTCCATGTGGTGCTCGGGGCGCAGGCAGCGGTCGTACGGGAACGGGCGCGGCTGGAGGGGTGCGTGCTCGTGGACAACCCGGAGTGGGAGCAGGGCATGGGCTCCTCGCTGCGCGCCGGGCTCGGCTCGCTCGCCGGGACCCCCGCGACGGCTGCGCTCGTCTCACTCGTCGACCAGCCCGGCATCGGCCCGCAGGCGGTCGCCCGAGTTCTCGCCGCATACACGGACGAGGAGTCACTGGTCTCGGCCGCCTACGACGGGGTACGCGGGCATCCGGTGCTGTTCGGCGCCGCCCACTGGGCCGGCATC
The DNA here is from genome assembly GCF_030499575.1 of Streptomyces sp. DG2A-72. NCBI lineage: Bacteria > Bacillati > Actinomycetota > Actinomycetes > Kitasatosporales > Streptomycetaceae > Streptomyces > Streptomyces sp. DG2A-72. Next base: position 8,598,659 of record NZ_JASTLC010000001.1, on the reverse strand, counting down.
GCGGCCTCGGCGAGCGGGGACCGCGGGGCGCGCGCGTATCTGAAGGCGCACGAGGAGGCGATCACGCTCGTCGAGTGCGGGGATGTGGCCGAGGCCTACGACATCGACACGGAAGGCGACCTGAGCCACCTTGAGTGAGCATGGTGGCACCGAGCGCCACCATGCCTCGACTCGGAGAATCTCGACGTCAACAAACCATTGAACTTCCACCATGAGGAAACTAGTATCCACTGATCAGAAGCGCCCCGACGTTCCGCGGGCGCCGTCAGTCGCACCCGAGGACCCTGGCACCCCGTGCCACACGTACGCAGCCCGCTGAAGGAAGTGACAGCTCATGTCCGCACCAGCGCCGTCCCCGCTGGCCATCGTCGACGCCGAGCCCCTGCCCCGGCAGGAGGAGGTCCTCACCGAAGCGGCCCTCGCCTTCGTGGCCGAGCTGCACCGGAGGTTCACGCCCCGGCGTGACGAGCTCCTCGCCCACCGCGCCGAGCGCCGCGCCGAGATCGCCCGCACCTCCACGCTCGACTTCCTCCCCGAGACGGCCGCGATCCGCGCGGACGACTCCTGGAAGGTGGCCCCCTCCCCCGCGGCCCTGAACGACCGCCGCGTCGAGATCACCGGCCCCACCGACCGCAAGATGACCATCAACGCCCTCAACTCAGGCGCCAAGGTCTGGCTCGCCGACTTCGAGGACGCCTCCGCGCCGACCTGGGAGAACGTGGTCCTCGGCCAGCTCAACCTGATCGACGCCTACACCCGGAACATCGACTTCACCGACCCGAACTCCGGCAAGTCGTACGCCCTGAAGGCCGATGACGAGCTCGCGACCGTCGTCATGCGCCCGCGTGGCTGGCACCTCGACGAGCGCCACCTCCAGCTCGACGGCGAGCAAGTCCCCGGCGCCTTCGTCGACTTCGGCCTCTACTTCTTCCACAACGCCCAGCGTCTGCTCGACCTCGGCAAGGGCCCGTACTTCTACCTGCCCAAGACGGAGTCGCACCTGGAGGCCCGCCTCTGGAACGACGTCTTCGTCTTCGCGCAGGACTACGTCGGCATCCCCCAGGGCACCGTCCGCGCGACCGTCCTGATCGAGACGATCACGGCCGCGTACGAGATGGAGGAGATCCTCTACGAACTCCGCGACCACGCCTCGGGGTTGAACGCGGGCCGCTGGGACTACCTGTTCTCCATCGTGAAGAACTTCCGTGACGGCGGCGCCAAGTTCGTGCTCCCGGACCGCAACGCGGTCACCATGACCGCCCCGTTCATGCGGGCGTACACCGAACTCCTCGTCCGCACCTGCCACAAGCGCGGCGCGCACGCGATCGGCGGCATGGCGGCGTTCATCCCGTCCCGCCGTGACGAGGAGGTCAACAAGGTCGCCTTCGAGAAGGTGAAGGCGGACAAGGACCGCGAGGCGAACGACGGTTTCGACGGCTCCTGGGTCGCCCACCCCGACCTCGTCCCGATCGCCATGGCCTCCTTCGACGCCGTCCTCGGCGAGAAGCCGAACCAGAAGGACCGGCTCCGTGAGGACGTCGACGTCAAGGCGGCCGACCTGATCGCGGTCGACTCGCTCAAGGCGAAGCCGACGTACGACGGTCTGGTCAACGCCGTCCAGGTCGGCATCCGTTACATCGAGGCCTGGCTGCGCGGCCTCGGCGCGGTCGCCATCTTCAACCTGATGGAGGACGCGGCCACCGCCGAGATCTCCCGCTCGCAGATCTGGCAGTGGATCAACGCCGGCGTCGAGTTCGAGAACGGCGAGAAGGCCACCCCGGAGCTGGCCCGCAAGGTCGCCGCCGAGGAACTGGCGAACGTCCGCGCCGAGATCGGTGAGGAAGCCTTCGCGGCCGGGCACTGGCAGCAGGCCCACGACCTGCTGCTGACCGTCGCCCTCGACGAGGACTACGCGGACTTCCTGACGACGCCCGCGTACGAGCAGCTCAAGGGCTGATCCTCAGGAAGCAGGCTTGTCCGAGTGGCCCAGGGGCTTCCCCGGGGCCACTCGGTCGCGTACGGCCTGCTTGACCGCCGTCGGCTCGGGAAAGCCCTGCTCGCGGCGGTCCCAGACCACCTCGTCGTTCACGCGGACGACGAAGACGCCGCCGGTGCCGGGCTTGAGCGACAGCTCGGTCAGCTCGGTCTCGAAGGTCGTCAGCAACTCCTGCGCCAGCCAGGCCGCCCGGGGCAGCCACCGGCACTGGGTGCAGTACTCGATCTGTACGCGCTGTGTCATCCGAGGTGTACCGCCCCATCCTGTTCCACCGCCGGTCTGCCGTGCAGGTCCGGGACCTGCTTGAGCCACTTCGGACGGCCTCGCTGTGTCTTCGCCGCGCGCAGGGCCTGCTCGGCGGCGAGTTCCTCCCGGGTGGGGAAGTCCGTGGGGAGCCAGGCCTTGGAGGCCCGCACGCGCGCGTGGAGGTAGTCCACGTATGCCGTCCGGATGCCGTCCGGCGTCGCGAACCCCTCCTCTCCGGCCAGCCAGGCGTCCGGGACCTCGGCCGCGATCGCCCGCAGCAGCTCCCGCGTCACCTTCGGCGCCAGCTCGGCGTCGGCCGCGCGCACGTCCGGCGCGTAGTGCCCGAGCGCATGGTGCCGGAAGTCGTACGCCTTCTCCGGTTCCGTCGCGTCCCAGCGGTGGTGGAAGACGAGGGCGGCGCCGTGGTCGATGAGCCACAGGTGTGCGGGCACGGTGCCGGACGTGGGCCAGATCATCAGGTTGGAGCTGTGGACCGTACGGTCGACGTTGACGGTCAGCGCGTCGAGCCAGACGATCCGGCCCGCTTCCAGCGGATCCACGCGGAACGTCTCGGCGACCTCGGGCGTGAAGTCCTTCGCCCCCGGCAGGAAATCCATGCCGAGGTTGATCCCGGCGCTGGCGCTGTGCAGCTCCCGCACCTCCTGATGCGGCTCCCCGTCGGCGATCTCCGGGTCGAAGTGCACGAGCACCAGCTCGGGGAACCGCAGCCCCAGCGCACGCGCCAGCTCACCCACGATCACCTCGGCGACCAGCGCCTTCTTGCCCTGCGCGGAGCCGGTGAACTTCACGACGTACGTCCCCAGGTCGTCGGCCTCGACGACGCCGGGGACGGAGCCGCCGGAGCGGAGGGGTTCGATGTAGCGGGTGGCGGTGACCTCTCTCAGCATCTTCAAAGGCCCCACAGCTCGATTGCCTTACATTTCACGGCCAGCTCCAACGCGGTGCAATTGGGGAGAATCTGGGGAGTTTCGGCTGGCATGCTCGTCTCCCGTTCTCCCCAGCAGTCCGTCAATGGCGGTGCGCCCCTTACTTCCGGCCTCCGGCATGAAGTGAGCATAGTAACCAAGCGTGACAGCCGGGGAGGAGTGCGCGAGCCATCACGACGAGCGCCAGGCCAACAGCCACAGCTCGGCCGTCGCGCCACGGTCGATTTCTCCGGTGCGGACGGTGTCGCACCGTCTCACCTGGTGCCGTCGAGCGGGCAACCTCTGCCGACTGGGCTGCGCTTGCCTCCGGCTTGGTACCCGATAACGCCCTGACGAGCACCAGCCCCGTAACCGAACAGGAATCAACGTCGATTCGATGCCCTTTTTCCGTCCAGACACTCCCCAAGAGCCACGCCCGCAGCGAGCACGCGCGAGCAATCCCAGATCGGTAACGATCGGCTCGCGCTGAAAGATCCAAGAGCAGGTCGGCCACGTCTATGCGTCGACGACGGCGTTGTACACGTGGGTGTCGGACGAGTACCGAAACAGGTTGCTGGAGGCATCGTTGGCCCGGCGCGGTGATGAAGAGGATGGGGTTCGAGTGGAACCTGCGCCGGCTGATGGCCGAGCGGGACATGTTCCAGACGACGGATCTGGTGCCGCGGCTGGCCGAGTACGGGGTGCATCTGTCGAGGGAGCAGGTGTTCCGGCTGGTCACGCAGCCCTCGGTGAAGGAGGACCGGCGCCAGGTCGCCAAGCCGACGGCGTCGGGCGAGAGCCCCGGGCCTGCGGTGGTCCCGCCGGCGAGGAAGGTGCGGGTGCGGCGCCCGGAGGGCCTCGCCGACCGATTGACCGCGTTCCTGCCCGCCCTGGCCGGTGAGGACGCCGCCCGGATCGTCGCCGCGATGACCCCCGCCGCCCGGGGACGGATCCGCGCCCACCTCGCCCGTCATCCCGACGCCTTGGTCAGCGGGGCGTCCGACGCACGCACCCGCAGGGGCGCACGGGCGCTGGGCGTCTTCAAGCAGGCCGTGCTGGTGCTGCGCTGGTTCGTCGACGGCACGCGTCTGGTCCAACTCGCCCGCGACAACGGCATCTCGCTGCCCACCTCTTGCCGCTACCTGCACGAAGGACTGACCGTGCTCGCCGACCACGCGCCGGGCCTGTCGACCGCGCTGGAGCGGGCCGCCGCGGCCGGCCCCAACAAAGCCGACCTGTGGTGGTCCGGGAAGCACAAGCACCACGGCGAACGAGTGCACCGTACGGATCGTGCAGCTGACTGCCCAGCCTGGGCTGGGTGGGCATCACCTGGGTGTGATGGATGCGGTACGCGTCGCCGACATTCTTCTCCCGGGTGTCGGGGTGTCTGGCTCGCCGGCGTGCGCCTGGACGGACAACGAGAACTCCGCACGCTGGCCGGCGGCTTGCGGCGCGACCGCGCAGCGGTGCTCGCGGCCCTCACTACCACGCACACATCGGGAGCGGTCGAGGGCAACGTCACCAGGATCAAACTGCTGAAGCGACAGATGTACGGCCGAGCAAACTTCGACCTCCTGCGACGCCGATCCTCTTGTCACCGTGATCAACCGAGCCGAGCAGAACCGGCCATTGTGCGCCCGGATTCCGGACCTTGTGCAACTCCTGTCACGTCGGGCGGCTCTAATCCAGTACGGGACGACTTCAGGTAGGGAACCCATACGGGGGAGCCATGCTCAAGTTCCACTTCACGGGCGCCGATATGGCCCGCATCCGGATGGCGGCAGGTCCGGATCCCATGTGGGAACTGCTGCTCAGCCTGCACCTGCTGGGGGGAAGCGACGGATCGGTCGTCTTCGGCGCGTGGAAACGGCACATCCGCAGCCGCCTGCCCAACAGCACCCGCCTGCTGTTCGATCTGGCACCGCCCCGCGGGTATTCAGCCGATTTCCTTACGCCGATGCCTGACCGAGGCGAACTGGAACCTGGCATCGACGCCGTCCTGTCCACCTCACGCGGTCGACTCAGACATGACGTCGCTCGTCTTGCCACGGTCCGGCCCCTCGGCTCGCGAACCCTGTCGCTGGCCGAGGCGGGCTCCGCCGCGATGCTCTGCCTCGGCGCGGCCCTACGGGGGTACTTCAACGTGGCGTTGCAGCCGTACTGGGCCCAAGTGGGGTCCTCGATCAAGGCGGACCGTGCCGTCCGCGTACGGGCGATCCTGGACGGGGGCACCGAGGGCATGCTGGCCACACTGCACCCCTCCCTGCGCTGGCAGCCCGGTATCCTCACCGTGGCCAGCGCCTACGAACGCGACATCCGTCTCGACGGGCGCGGCCTGCTGTTGCTGCCCTCCTTCTTCTGCTGGCGGGCCCCCATCACTCTGCGCGATCCCGGTCTTCCTCCGGTGATCGTCTATCCGATAGCCCACGATCTCAGGTGGTCGCAGGCTGATGCCGGTCAGGGCCGCGACGGACGGGAGGCACTGGGCACCCTGCTGGGGAGGACCCGAGCCGATGTCCTGGCGGCCATCGCCGACGGCGGCGGATCCACCAGTGAACTGGCCCGGCGGTTGGTCGTCTCCCCGGCGTCGGTCTCCCAGCATGCCGCGGCGCTGCGTGACTCAGGCCTCATCGTCACCCACCGCCGCGGACAGAGTGTTCACCACAGTGCCACGGCACTCGGGAGCGCACTGCTGGACGGCCACCGGCGCATCCCGCAGCCGTCCCGCCGGTCACCGGCGGTCATGCACCCAATGTGAACACCCCCGCGCCCAGCCCCGGGGTGTCCGCCCAGCCCTTGATGCGGGCGGCCAGACGACGCAACCGGGGGTCGCCAGGAGGAACGTCGATCTGAAAGTGCGCCACGTGCGGTCGGCGGAGACGGCCGCCCCACGCCACCACCCCCTCGCACTCCTTGAGGATGTCCCGGACCGCAGTCTGCTGGTGTGGGAAGAGGGTCCCAGTCGCGCCCGGCGGGTAGGCGTCGGGGCGGATGGCGACTGCAGTTCCTGAAGCGTAGTTGGCGGCGTGGCCGGCCGGTCCGGCAGCGGGCCGGTGCCCAGCCAGTTCGTGCCGCGCCACCTCGTCGACCTCGTAGTGGAACCGCCGTATGACGTGGATGAGCACCACCGAGACGTCGCCCTCGCGGAGCGCGACGGACGCCGGGGTTCCCGGCACCGGCTGGGTCGCGATGCCAGTGTCCGTGATCGGCCACCCGTTGGTGCTCCCGCCCACCGCCGAGGCTGCCGTTCCGGCCAGGGGAACGGTGACGCCGACCGACACCACTCCGGCGAGCCCCGCCAGTAGGACGGACCGCCGCGGCAGTCCTCTGTCACTTGTGTACATACCAGTCCCCTCAACCGCGCAGAGCCGCGTTGTACTTCTCGAAGATGTTGTAGAGGTCGCGCGCCCGGCGCCCGTACTCCCCGGCGCCGTTGTACTTGGTGAGCACCGCGACGTTGTCGGCGTCGGAGTAGCGGAGCCGGTCGGTCGTGACGCCCGCCTCGTGGGCGGAGTGGATGTGGATCAGGGGTACGGCGCCGACGTTGTAGTCGTCGTCGTCCCGCAGCCGCTTCCAGACGTCCCGTCGTACGTGCCAGTCGTCCAGGTTCAGGGGCGTGCCCGGAATCACGCCGGCGCCGACACAGTGGTTACGGGCCAGGATCGCGGTCTTGCCGAAGATCTGGGCGACGCCGGTGCTGGAGTCCTCCCGCCACACGGGCGGCGGGGCAGGCGGTTCACCGACGGGGTTCTGCTCCCATGCCTCGTACGTCTCTTTCCAGTGGAAGTAGCCCGCGACGAGGACGTCCACGCCGTCGTCGGTGAAGTCCGCCTGGTACTCCCAGAAGACCACGGCCTGGATGAGTGACTTGCGCATCCGGAAGGACCGGGCGAGGCCCGTGATCAGCGCGTCCATGTCCAGGACCTTGTTGGCACACTCCAGGGCCTCGCGGTCCCGGTACCAGTCGTCGTGGCCGTTGTTCTCGATGTAGTTGATCAGGTCCGTGAACAGGGCACCCTGCTGGGCCCGGTCGAAGGACACGTCCAGCGCACCGTCCGTACCCCGGGGCGTGAACTGGGTCTGTCCCCGGTCACGTCCGGAGGCGACGTTCTTGTCGATCTCGATGCGGCCGTCCCCGTCCCCGACCCAGATCGTCGCGATCTGGTCGAAGGCCCAGTCCCTCGGCAGTGGGAAGCCCAGGTTGCCGCTGTAGCCGGTCGACATGTCGGACACGAAACTGGAGGTGGTCAGGCCGACCCTGTCCAGACGGCTGCAGATGTTGCGTGGTGCGTAGACGCCGATGCGGTACTCGCTGCCGTAGTGGACCATGCGTTCGTTCAGCGCGCGGAAGTGCGGGATGACCCGGCTGGTCACCTCCTCGTCGACGGCGTCGTAGTCGACGGAGAAGTAGATGACGGTACCGGGCCGGAACCCGTGCCCCCGGGCGGCCTCCAGGGCCGCGAGGGCGTCTTTCGCCCCCTGCTGCGGGTTGAAGTACTCCGGGTCGCCGCCGTTCGTCTGGTAGATGGGGAAGAGGGACAGCCCGCCCGCGACGATCGTGGCGATCTCGCCGGGCTGGATCTTCTTGTTCTTCGGGTTCGGCACACTGGCGTTGGTCAGATAGCGGCCGACCGTCGTGTATCCGGCGGCCTTGAGAGCCAGGGCGCGTGCGGGAGTGATCTCGGTGATGCCGTCGCAGGCGGTGCCGGGCCGGGTGGGGTCGCCGGTGCTGACCAGCAGCGAGGCCCAGGTGCGGAAGTCGGCGCTGCCGTTGCTGGGCAACAACTGCGCGAACCGCTGGAACTCGGTGACCCTGTCAACCAGGGCTCCCGAATAGCGGCCGTCGAAGGCGACATCCCAGCCGTTGAAGCGCATGGCTGCCTGGAAGAGGTGGACAAACTGTTTCGTCGAGTCGCTCGAGCCGATGCCCAGGATCGCCTGCGTCCTGATGCCGTCCTGCGTGCCGGGTCCGAAACGGCCGTTCGCGACGTCGTCGCTCATGCCGATCTCGTACTGGATGGCGAACACGAGGGCCTTCTGGACGTCCCTGGAGAAGTGGCCGTCGCAGGGGCAGATGAAGAACTCCCGGCGTTTGACGTACCGGCCGTTGAGCCATTGCTGGATCGTGCGAACCTGTTCGGTGCCGTTGCCCACTCGGACGTACGGGTCCATCGTGAGCAGCGCCTTGAACACCTTCGGCTGCAGTCCGCTGCCCGGATACGCCCCGGCGACGCCCATGTTCGCCTTGAGCTCGGCGACGGACCCGGCCACTCGTGAGTTGTACGTGCCGTCGCTTCCGCCGCCGTCGTAGCCCTTGCAGTAGAGGCCGGACTGCACGATCCGGTAGACGTTTCCGTGTCGGGTGAGGTCGTCGATCTGCGGCCCGAAGCGTGACTGCAGAGTGCTCAGCGTCGTCGGTCCGAAGCTGTCGGACAGTGCTGTGATGCCCAGTTCGTGCTGGAGCGCCCGCGTCAGGGCGTACATCACCGTCCAGCTGGTCTTCCCGTTCACCTCGACCTTCGGGATGCCCGGGACGTTGTAGGAGTTGATGAAGCGCTGTGCCAGTTCGACCATCTCGTCGGCCATGCTGCCTGCCTCCTGCCTTCGCGCCGGGGCGTCAGACCCAGTCCTGGTGAAGGCCGCCGTTGCACCGGGTGGTGCGGAAGCCGCTGTTGTCGCTGTCGTCGATGCAGCGGTCGGTGGCCTGGTTGCGGAAGGTGAGGCGGACCTCGTGGTGACGGAGGATATGCCAGCTGACGTTCTCCGAGCTGCCGCAGAACTGGGTGCTGAATCCCGCGGGGCCGTCGTAGAGGCATCGCCCGGTCGCCAGGTTCTGGAAGCGGCGCGTGCCGTCGTTGAACACATGGACGTTCCACTTCTGGAAGTCCAGGCTGTTGCAGGGGAAGGTGCGGAACCCCAGGTTGCTGTCGTCCATGCACCTCAACGTGTCCAGGTTCTGGAAAGTGTTGACGGCCAGCACAACGGTCCCTCCGTCGCGCGCCGACGTGGCCGCGTCGGCGGTTCCGGCCGCGGTGACCATGGCCCCGGTGCACAGTACGGCTGTCAGCAGTGCCTTGATCGACTTTCTGGTGACCATGTTCATCCTCCGCATTCCTGGTGGTCCTCGGTGTGCGGGCCCAGGCTGGCGACGGCGATCGTGTCGCCGCCACACCTTTAAGCAATAGGTGAAACGTGTTTCGCGCCGGTGAGGAAAGGTGAGGCACTGCGCGGGTGCTGCCCGGGGCGTGCGGACGCTGAGGAGAGTCCGCGAATGCTTCAGAGAACGGCCCGAGAGGCCGGAATGGCTATGTCTGGAACGGGTTTCAGCGTGGTCGTGACGACGCTGCCCGCGACTCCGCCAACTCCAGTACAGCCGCAGGTTGAACTCGTGAAATCGTTGGGGGTGAGGGACAGTACAGTCCGGTTCCGGCGAGGCATCCGTCGATGACGTGAGGGCGGTACTGGATCTTCCTCATCCCGTGCCGAATGGTCTGGATGAGGTGCTCGGGGGTGGTGAAGGCGGTGTTGGACAGCCAGCCTCGCCGCAGCACCGACCAGATGCCCTCGACCGGGTTGAGGTCGGGTGCGTAGGCGGGCAACTGGTAGACGGTCAGCCAGTCCTGTCGGGCGATGAACTGCCGTATGCCGTAAGCGAGATGGACGTCCTCCTCGGTCCGTAATCCGGTCACCAGACGTGGCGCGGACATTACGATCGGGGCGTGACGATCAAGTACGAGTGGCGAGGCGACTTCGGCAACGCCGTCCTCAACGCACTACACGCTGAGCGCCACAGCTTCGGCTGGGTCTGCGCATGGGAGGACGACTCTCTGATCGGTTTCGTCAACGCCGTCTGGGACGGTGGAGTCCATTCCTTCATCCTGGACACGGTGGTCGCCCAGCGCTGCCGGGCCCAAGGAGTCCGCTCCGCGCTTGTCGCAACTGCAGCGGATGAAGCCCGTGCCGCGAAGTGCGAATGGCTTCACGTCGACTTCGAGGAGCACCTGCGTCCGTTCTACTTCGATGCCTGCGGCTTCAGGGAGACCGCAGCAGGTCTGATCGCTCTGTAACACAGGCCCAGTTCTGGGCCGCCACGCACACGACCAGGAGTTGTTTGCGCCCTGCCCGGTCCCAGCCCGTCTCGCCTATCGCGGCGAGTGACCGCGCCACACAAACTTCTTATGGTCGCGTACGCAGCGTGACCGCCGAGCGCGGACGCTCTACCCTGGCCGGATGCGGTCCCGTCCGGCCGGCCAGCACCGCGCCGATGAGTCGGATCAGTGCGGTGCGGTCAGGGAAGACGCCGAGGAAACTGCTGTGATTGCGAATTTTCCTCGGCCGGCGAACTGTCGAATACGCCTCTACAAGGCGTACCCCAAACTCAACGGGTAGAAAATTACGCGCCGAATTCCCAGTATGCGGCATTCAATGCCGTCTCAAGCGGCGAGGGCCGGTCATACCAGTCGGTCCACTGTACCGTCCAGACTCGGCCGAGATACTTGCCGCTCCGAAGTTCCTTCAGTTCAGTGTGGTCGATCGTCTTGGAGCCGCTTCCGTGGTACTGGGTTTTTCGACTCGCATTCACCCCAACTCCGGAATTCTCCGAAACCGTGGCGTCCCAGAAGGATGAGACTACCGTCCACTCCGTTCCCATACGCGAGATCGACGGGTTTTCGGGAAGCGTCTCGAGGAAATCACTGCCCGCAGTCATTTGCGAACACTGTTTCTGCCCTTCGAAGACTGTCTTGCACCCGAGGAGCTGTAGCCCGTTCGCCCCATTGTGCGGAGTGCCGAGCGTGACAACGTCCTCAACGTAGAGGTACGGCGGAAAACCCGAGGTACCGTTCCTGACGTGGTACAGCGCCGAGCGGATCACGAGGCCACCCATGGAATGGGCAACTACGTCGACCTTCCTGCCGTGACTGGTGTAGCTCTCGTAGATACGGTTGGCGAGTGCCTTGGCCACCGTCGTGATGGACGTTCCACGTGTACCGTTGTACTTGTAGGTGCAGTCCTCCCTGTTCCCCCCGGAATAGTAGCCGAACGTGACCAGGCTTCCGGTCCAGCCTTCGTCGTCGAAATGCGCAAGCGCGTCCGACCAGTAGTCGGAACAGTCGCTGGCCGCCGTCTCGCCCTTTGGGTCGAATCCGTGAACAAAAAACACGGTGTTGCTTTTGCCGTTGGACCGACTTGGCGCGGCGCTTGCCGGGGCGGCCCCCGCCAAGGTGATCACCATGGCGAGAAGTGTGGTTATGAAAAGCGTAGTTGATCTTCGGGCTCGTTGCATGACCTTACCCTCCGAGGCATTTCCGGGCGGATGGCCAGAGTTTCTGCAGGCCGGGACTGTCGGTGCAAACTGATGTAGCGTGAACTTTTAGGATCACTGGTCGAATTGCGCCCGAAATTCCCCCTCGGGCGGCCCGGTACCGAAGATTACGTGGCGGGCTGGAGATGGGCATGTCACGCGAACACGTGACAACGCCGGCACTCCTACGTTCATGCGCTTCTTTTGCCTGGAATCAGGCGTATTTGCCCCATGGTGGTGGCCGTGAGATGTCGCCCACACCCTGCCGGTCGCACTCGCGTTCGCTTAGGTTGGGGCGGGTCTCATCGGCGTGTGGGGGAAACGCTGTGAGGAATGCGGTCGGACCCCTTGCTTTTCTTCGCGGAGGCGGGAATTCCTTTAGTGGAGGCGGCGTACTGACGCAGGGACCCGCCCAACTCCAGCTTCGGCGAAGGTTCGCACGTCTGTCCGCTGTCCTGTTCATGGTCCTGCTGCGACATGGAGCGCGTAGGGCGGACCTCGCGCTGTCCGAGGAGGCGTCGGCGCGCGCGTCGACGCGGGCCCGGTCCGCCGCCCGCACCGACGAACGGGACCAGCAGCGGCTGTTGCACGACACCGTGCTCGCCACGCTCACCATGGTGGGCACCGGCAGCATCACCCGTGACTGGCACGCGATGTGGCGCACGCCCCCGCACCGCTGGATGCCCGAGAGGGCGGTGTTAGCGGACGGTCGTCGCGATGGGTCGTGATAGACGAGGACTTCCAACTCCACCAGCCGTTACTGGACTACCTCGACGGCCTTCGGGCCGCAGACTGTTCGGTGAACACCGAACGGAACTACGCGAGCCGAGTCGTGCTCTACCTCTCCTACACGGTGGCCTGCGGAATCGACTGGACCGCCCCCACACTCTCCATATGCCTTCCGGCACTCATATTGCCAACGTCACGGGATGCCGGGGTGCCATTGGACACCCTCGTTCTCGTCTCCTCAGGCACCCCTTGGAGCACACCACCAGGAGGAACCAGTGTCATACCCGCAACTGCTCACCCCCGAGGAGAAGCTCGCCGACGCGAAGAAGCTGTTGAGCCTCCCGCGTATCGTCGTGATCTGCGGCTCCACCCGCTTCATGACCGAGATGACCGAGGCCGATCTGCGGGAGACCAAAGCCGGAAAGATCGTCGTCAAGCCGGGCTGTGACATGAAGTCGCCGCACGAACTTTGGTCCGATCCTGTCGAGGCCGAGGCGCTGAAGGTTCGACTCGACGATCTGCACCGGGCGAAGATCCGGCTCGCTGATGAGGTGCTCGTAGTCGGCGACTACATCGGAGACAGCACCCGAGCCGAAATCGCCTACGCCCGGTCGCTGGGCAAGCCCGTGCGGTTCACGCACCCCGAAGTCGACCCTGCCGCCTGACCGCCCGCTGCCACCTCGACAACCAGGGCCGGCAGCCCGACGCCTGAAGGGGGAGGAACGCCGCTAGCGGTCCTTCGGGCGGTAGATGCGGCCGAAGGTGCGGGGGCTGTCCGTGAAGATCTCGACCAGTTCCCAGTCGATCCGGCGCCCGCCGGGGACGTCGAAGATGCGCACGCCGTCGCCGAGGAAGACCGGGGCGACGAAGACCTGCAGCTCGTCGATGAGGTCGTGCTCAAGCGCCTGGCGGGCGATGTCGGCACTGATGATCTGCACGTCCCGGTCGCCGGCGACTGCCTGAGCGCGACGGATCGCCTCCACGATGTCGCAGTTCAGCGGAATGACCGCCTGGTCGTCGGCGAGCTCCTCCGGACGGTGGGTCAGGACGAACTCCGTGCCGGACCACGCGCCGCCGTAGGCCTCGGAGGTCGTCTCGTCCCGCTCGTCCTGCTGCGCTTTCGCCGCGTCGTAGCCGGCCCGGCCGGAGATGATGACCGCGACCTCGCCTGCCATGCGCTCCGTGGTGCCGTCGGCCAGTGGTTCCGCCGCGGACATCCAGCTCATGTCGTGGCCCGGCCCTGTGATGAAGCCGTCGATCGAGCACGTGAACCCCCAGGCCACCTTGCCCATGTCTCCTCCTGGCTGCCGGGCTTGCGGACGCGTCCCCGGGAACGCCGGAAGAAGATATCGCGGTCGGGTGTCAGCCGGCCCGAGCCGCCGTACAGACTCCAGCGCGTCGGTGAACACGGAGCGCTCCAGGTGCGCGGCTAAGGCGTGCCCCCGGGCCGTCCTGTGCCGCCCGGCTGTTCCGTGGTCTGCCGTGCTTCCTTGAGCAGGATGCTCAGGCGGCGGAGGACGTCCACCTGGGCGTCGTTGTAGATGTCCTGGACGGCCTTGCCGATGGTCTTCTTGGCGAAGGCCTCGCCCTTGGGGGCGTCGGCGGGCAGGGTGCTCAAGCCGGGGTGCTGTCGCTGCAGCAACTGCACGAAGGGGACCAGGCGTTCGGCGACGTCGGCGCGGGTCTGTTCGTCGGCGTCGGGTGGCAGCTCCTCGAACGCCGCGCCGGCCGGATCGATGACGGGGTTCTTCATCAGGCCGGCGTAGGCCGCCGTGCCCTTCGGGCCGAGCACGGTGCTCATGACAGTGACGAACGAGTGATCCGTCTCGGACATCGGGGTTTCGGGCGCCGCCGCCGAGGCGAACTCCAGGGGCAGGTCGGTCGGCACCGACTTGCGCAGGATGAGACCGAGTTCCATCCTGGCCCGCTGCAACCGTTCGATGGTGGCGGCCAATTCCGCGTCGAGCGTACGCAAAGCTTCCTCCGGGTGATCGTCGGCCGTGCCCATCTCCGCGATCTGGGCGAGGGGGAACCCCAGGTCGACCATGCGCTTGATGCGCAGCAGCCGGACGAGGTGGGCCACGGTGTACTGCTTGTAGCCGTTGGCCCGGCGCTCCGGCTCATCGAGCAGGCCGACCTCGTGGTAGTGGCGTACGGCCCGCAGGCTGGTGCCCGCGAGCTCGGCGATCTCACGCGTGCTCCATGCCATTGCTTCGCACTCCGTTCGACTCCTGGCGGTTCGGCGCGCGGCCGTTGCTCACGCCATTCGAAACCATGCCGTCGCGGCATGGTCAAGCGCCCCTCCGTCCCTTCCCAACGGGCTTGACCGTGCCGCGACGGCACAGTTTCTCCTGGTTCTCAGCGCACCGACGGCACGGATTCGCGACGACCCAGGAGACGCCATGACCGAGCACCACGGCACCGAAACGGCCGGACCCACCTTCGCCCAGCCGACACCCGCTGAGCCCGCCCGGCAGAGCCAGGCGCAGCAGAGGCTCCTCGACCAGCTCGGCGGTACGAAGGGGATGACGTACTCGGCGATCCCGATCGCGGCCTTCGTCGCCGCGAATGCCGCTCTCGGGCTGCCGCTCGCGATCGGCATCGCACTCGCGGTGGCCCTGCTGATCACCGTGTGGCGGATGGCGCGGGGGGAGCCGTTCACCGCGGCGGGCGGCGGTCTCTTCGGCGTCGCGGCCGCGGGCGGTGTCGCGGCATGGACCGGCTCGGCGGGCGGGTTCTTTCTGATCGGGATCTGGGCGAGCTGCGCGGGCGCGGTGCTCACGGCCGTATCCCTGCCGGCCCGCAGGCCGCTGACCGGCCTGTTGTGGAACGCGCTGCACGGCAACCGGCACCCGTGGCGAAACGACCGTCCCAGCGTGCTGGCGCACGACGTCGCCACCGCCACCCTCGCCGTCCTGTTCGCGGCCCGGTTCGGCGTGCAGCTGTGGCTGTACGAGAACGACTCCACGGGCCGGCTGGCCGTTGCCAAGGTCGGCATGGGCGCGCCACTGCTCGCGCCGGCCCTGCTGGTCGTCTTCTGGGCGTTCCGCCGGTCGACCAAGCGGCTCGTCCAGCGGCCTTGACCGTACCGCGACGACACGCTGCCACACCCATCTCCGGAGGAGACCATGAAGAAGATCCCCCTGCCCGCAGCCACTGCACGGGCCACCGCCACCGCCACCGTCGCTGTCCTGGCGCTGGCCGGCGCCCACATCGCTTCCGCCGGCGCGGCACCGTCCGCCGCCCCCGCGGCATCCGCCGCCGATGACGCGGTGACGCACAGCGACAACGAGCGTGTTCCCAAGGGCGCGGCGTGGACCCAGCACTACTTCCCGTCCTCGGACGGCTCCGGCACCGAGCTGCACGCCGACGTCCTGTTGCCGGAAGAGCTGCCCCGGGGCGAGAAGGTGCCCGTCATCCTCTCCGTCGGCGCCTACTTCGGGCACTCTGGAGAGCTCACGGACGAGAAGTGGAAGAAGACCGGCCCGTCCGCACGCTTCAAGGACCTCGCCGAGGGCGGCGACCTGTTCGAGCGGGGCTACGCCTTGGTGCAGGTGGACCTGCGCGGCTTCGGCGGGTCCAGCGGCTGCCTCGACTACATGGGCAAGGGTGAACAGGCCGACGTCAAGGCGGCGATCGACTGGGCGGCGAAACAGCCGTGGTCCACCGGCAAAGTGGGCATGTACGGCAAGTCGTACGACGCGACGACCGCCCTGGTCGGCAACAACCTGGACCAGGACGCGCTGAAGGCCGTCGTCGCCCAGGAACCCGTCTGGGACATGTACCGCCTGATCCGCTCCAACCGGATCCCGAAGCTCGGCGGCGCCCTCGCCCCCAACACGTACAACCAGATCGCGCAGTTGCCGCCGCTGCCCGACGACCAGAAGCGCTACCGGAAGAACAACCAGTACGAGCTGAAGCACCCGGAATGCACCGCCTACAACACGGACAACAACCTCAAGCCCGACCCCGAGGACCCGTACTGGCGGCAGCGCGACCTGGCGAAGCAGGCCGAGGGCAGCGACACCCCGCTGTTCTTCACCCAGGGCTTCATCGAGTCGAACACCACGCCGGAGGCGATGCAGGAGTACCTCGCGGGCCACCAGGGCACCGAGCGCGGCTGGCTCGGCCAGTGGGACCACGTGCGCGGCAACGAACGCACCGAGGACGGGCGGCTGCAGATGGGTCGCGCGGGCTGGTTCAAGGAGGTGATGTCCTTCTACGACCAGCAGCTCAAGGGCATCGACCCCACGACCGACTACCCGGCCTACGCCATCCAGGACAGCACCGGAACCTGGCGCTCCCAGGACACCTGGCCCCTCTCGGACCGGTCCGCCGACGTACCGCTGCGCGACGGGTCCTTCGTGGACCGGGGCGAGCCCGGCGGCTCGGCGAGCATCCTCACGTGGTCCGAGCCGATCGAGCACGCCGTCCGCGTCACCGGCACCCCCAGGATCCGGATGGAGACCGAGGGCATCGGCAACGTCATGGCCAAGCTGTACGACGTCGCACCGGACGGCTCCGCCGTCATGTTCGACCAGCAGGTCGCCCTCGCGGACGCCTCCGGGCTGGTGGCCGTGGACCTCAAGTCGACCGACTGGCGGCTCGCGGCGGGGCATTCCCTGGCCGTCGAGATCGGCACCGTCCAGGACGGCGCGTGGATCGACACCCCGACCGGTGACCGCATCAAGGTGACCGACGCACGCCTCAGCCTCTCCGTCGACGACCCTGCCGACGACCGGCCCACCGAGGGCAAGCGCTCGCCGTACCTCGACACCTACGTGAAGGCGTACACGACGACGAAACTGGCCGCGCGGCCCCCGTCGTTCACGGTTCCCACGGCGCGTGACTGAACCGGGCGCATCACCGGCCGGTCTCGACCACGACAGCCAGGCGGTCCAGACCGCGAAGCCCGTTGTTGATCAGCGGCCGGCTGTGCTGGATCTCGAAGCGGGTGACCCGGTCGGCCAGCTGCTCCAGGAGCGCGGTCATCTCCAGCCGGGCCAGATGCAGGCCGACGCAGACGTGCTCGCCCCGGCCGAACGCGAGATGTCCGACGGGCGGGTGATGTCGAAGCGGTCCGGGTCCGGGCAGTGGCGATCGTCCCGGTTGGCGGAGGCGAAGAGGAGGGCGACCCGGGATCCCGCGGGCAGCGGAACGCCGCCGATCTCGTGATCATCGGTCAGCACGCGGCTGAACTGCGGGACCGGGGATTCGAGCCGGAGTGATTCGTTGATCGCATGCGGGATCAGGGAACGGTCCTCGCGCAGCCGGCGCCACTGGTCCGGATGCTCGGCGAACAGGGCGATCGCGTTGGTGATCGCGAGGATCGTCGTGTCCAGACTCGGGGTGACGTAATCGAGCATCATCATCGGGCACTTGTCCCGCGGAAGCTCGCCGCGATCGGCGGCCGCGTAGAGCTGCGCCGCCCATCCGTCCGGGTCGATCCTGCCGGGGACGGCAGTGGTCGCGGCGTACTCCATGAACTCCGCGACCGCCGGGCCGGCCGCGGCGGCCCGGTCGTCGGCGGGGCCCTGGGTGTTCCAGATCGCCGCGGCCCACTCGAGCATCTTCGCCCGCCCGTGATCACCGAGCCCGGCCAGATCCGACACCACGGTCATTGGCAGATACTCGGCCAGCTCGGTGACGACCTCGAACCGCCCCCGGTCGACCAGCCGCTTGACGACCCGTTCGGCCTCCGCCTCGATCCGCGGCGTCACCTCACGTATCCGGTCCGGTCGCAGCGGACGCCCGAGCACCGAGCGCATCGCCGTGTGCTCCGGCGGGTCGCTGCACAGGGTGATCCCCTCCAGCTGAGCGTTCACCTCGGGGTCGACGAACACTCCGCGCGCCGAGGAGAACGTCTGCCAGTCGTTCAGCGCGCCGCGCACGTCGTCATAGCGGGACAGCGCATAGAGGTCGTAACGCGACAGATGAACCACTGGTCCGAGGCGGCGGAGTTCGGCATAGATCTCGTACGGGTCGGTACGCGCCTCCTCGGTGTAAAGGTCGACATCGCTGGACGGAATCTCCGGCATCGGGCTCTCCTGAGGTGGTCCGGTGTTCAGCTCTTCGTGGTCAGCATCCGCAGGGCCTGCTTCGGTGACAGCAGGCTGCTGGCCGGTGCGAGCATGTTGCTCACCCGGAGGAAGTCGTGCGCGAGCCGCGGGTCCACCGCGGCCGCGGCGCGGAAGCGGTCGAGGTAGCGGTTGACGAGGCCGGACAGCGGCGGCCGTGGGCCGTCAACCTCCGGGAAGCGGAGATCGCTGCCGGTGGAGGCCTCCCAGGCACCGTTGATGATCTTGGCGGCCGGCGGGTAGAACCGTTCCGGCAGCCGGTCGGCGCCGTCGACCAGCAGGGTCTGCAGCAGGCGCGCCTGCAGCGCGGCGGTGGTGATGCCCTGGCCGTAGGTGGGGTTGAAGGAGGCCATCGCGTCGCCCAGCAGCAGGAAACCGGGCGGCGGTGGCGCCATCCGCTCCGGGTGCTGACGAACGCTGGCCGGGTAGCGCATCTTCACCGGCTCACCGAGCGGGAGGCCGTCCCGGACCAGCGAGACGATCTCGTCGCTGCCGAGGCTCTCGGCGTACGCCAGCATGCCTGCTTCGTCGGCGGGCGGGTCGGCGCCGAGCAGGCCGAACAGCACCAGGGCGACCTGCTGATTCTCCTCATGGACGATCGCGGCGCCGCGCGGGCTCCCCGGGTGGGGCACGACCACGGCGCGCGGCGGGTTGTTCCGCGCCCGATAGCGCCGCGTCAGGTAGACCACGTCCGCGGCCACCCGGGACTGCGGCGGCCGCGGGTGGCCGAGCTCCTCGAGCCGGCTCAGCGAGCGGGACGCCCGCCCGCCGGCGTCGATCACCAGATCCGCGTCGATCTCACGCTCCGCGTGACCGGCGTCGCGAGCCCCGCCGACGCGCACGCCGCTGACCGCTCCAGACCACCCCAACAGGCCCCGTACCTCGGTCTCCTGCACGATCTCCACACCGGCCAGCGCGGACACCCGCCGGGGGCCCACCAGTTACGGCTCGCTCACGCATTCACGGACGTGCGGTGAAGCGCCCGTCGGGCCGTTTGTGCAGCCGGCCGCGGTCGGCGAGCTTGGTCATCTTCGCGCGCAGCGGCTCCAGCTTGCCGCGCACCGAGGTGTTCAGGCCCAGCCGCTCGCCGACCGCCCTGACCTGCACCGGGCCGTCGGCCTCCCGCACGATCGCCCAGGATCCTGCGGGAGTCGCCGGGCAGCGCACCCTCGTTGTCCGCGTCGCTGCGGTGCGGGATGAGCAGGACCGCCCGCCCGGCCACCTGCGCCGATACCGGAGCGACAGCCTCGGCGTCGGCCTGGGCCTGGGCCTGCTCGGCCAGACGGTTCAACACCCGATCCGCGATCGCCAGTTCGTCCCGCTCGACCTGGACTTCCTGAAGCTGCTTGGCCAACTGCTCGGCAAGGGCGTCCAGTTCGCTCCGGCGAGCGGTGATCCACTGCCGCTCTTGCAGCTCCGCAGCCTCCCACGGTCTCGTGGCGTGCCGACCTGCTGACGGATCGTAGGCGGAGGTCGATCACGGGCGCAGCCGAACCCGGCACCCCGCCGGAACCGGACCTGTCCGATGATCTACACCATGGTCATCGGCCACCGACCGGCACGAGTACCCGAGTCGTCATTCAGACCAGACCCGTGACCTGCGAATTCACGATGCACCCTGCTCATTGGCGAGGCTTTTCAGCCGCTCCGCGAAGGCCGTCCCACGGTCGCCCTCGGCCTGGTCGAGAAGTGCGACCAGCTCTCAATTCCGGTTACTTAGCGTGTTACCGCAGGTGGCGGGGGTTGGGGAGCGAGTCTGTAAGGGCTCTAACTCTGTGAACTCTGCCCCGATTTGGGGTGATTGTCCGGCGAAAGCCCCACGCGGCAACGGAGTTCCCCATAGGCAGGAGATCGACCAAGATCCTTCTGTCGCACGAGGAACTCCGTTGGCTCAGTGTCGCACCCTGCCCGCAACAACCAGGCAGCATGACCGGATACGGCGACGGACCGGCCGTAAGCGGTATCTGTCGGCTTCGAGGCGACGGGCCAGGGCGCCGGTGTCGGTGCTGTCCCGAGCTGTCCTCCCGGCGGTGGTGGAAGGGACGGCCGCGTCAGCGCCGCTGGAAGGCGCGGTTCAGGACGTCGAGGGTGACCGCCAGCCCGAGCCGGTGCCCGTGCTCGGAGGCGAAGCGGTAATGCACGCCGGCCCAGATTCGCGCCTCCAGGAGTTCGGCTGTCGCCGCCTGAAGGCTGTCGTAGTGGCGGGTCGTGCCGGAGGCGGGGCTGTACGCGGCGAACGTGAGGTCGTCTCGGCCGAAGAACGACCCCAGGGCCGTCATGACCGCCGTGGTGAAGCAGGCGTGGCCCGACGGGTACTCCGGCGACGGGGCGGTGACCCGCAGCGGCGTCCAGTCCGGGTCGGGATCGGTGGCCGCGTTGCCGTCGGCGCCGGCGAGCGGAATGGCCGTCACTGGGCGCCAGAAGTTCCAGTGCGCCTTGGCCTTGTAGCAGGCGATCAGGGTGTCGGCGGAGGCCACGTACACCATGGCGAGCAGCCGGGCCGTCCGGAGGCTGCTGAGGCGGTGCGCGTCGGCGAGTTGCCGGGTGATCGACCATTCGACCATCCGGGGGTCGTCCCACCAGATCGCCGCCTCGGTCTGGTCCTCGGTGCGGACGGTGCTGGTGGCCGCGCCGAGGCTCTTGGCCTCGTTCAGGTCGCGGGCCCAGGCGGCGCCGGTCAGGGCCGGCGGGGGCTTGACCCGGTAGGCGCCGGCGTCGGGGACGACGAACGGCTTCAGGTTCGGGACCCAGGCGCCGACGCCGACGTAGCCGGGCGGGGTGAGCCGGTATTCGCCCGGCTCGGTGCCGACGGTCCACGGCGCGGTGGGGTCGAAGCCGTCGTCACGGCGGCTCTCGGTCATCGCCGCGGCGGCGGCCCTGCCGACGGCCACCCCGCCGTCCTCGGCGCGGCCGTCGGGGATCGCGGCCAGCGCCTCGTCGTACCGGGCTTTCAGCGACTCGGCCTGCCCGGGGAAAAGCCACAGCAGCGTGTCGTGGGCGGCCGCGGCCACCGCCGCGGCGGTGGAGTCCCCGGGGCGGCTGCGGGGCGCGCTGACCAGGGGCTCGTACGGACGGCCGGCGACGGCGTTGACCGCGTCGTACACGGCGCCCTGCACGATGGCGAAGCTGCGGGTGCTGGTGGTGGGCGACTGCTTGGCGGTGTCGTGGATGGCGGTCTGGGCGTGGATGTTCCAGGCGATGACGGGATTGCCCGGGGCGGCCTCCACACCGCTGTGTGCCTCGGCGGTGGTGGCCGTCAGTGGGACGGTCAGGGCGAGTGCGGTGAGGACCGCGATACGGCGTAACCCTCTGAATGATCCGGCGAGCGGGCGTTGTGTCACGAGACCCCCATGGGCTAGTCGGTGACAGATTGTCCGAGCCTATCGGCGGGGGTCAGTTTTTGTCGTTACATCGACAATCATCGACAATCCGACGGGGTTCACACCCGTCCGTCCGTCACCTCGGCGACGAATGCGCGGGCTCCGGCCGGGAGCACTCGGCCGGAGCGCCCTCCGGGCGGGCCGGTCGGCCGTGGTGGCGAGGTCGGTCGCGGGGACGGAGGGCACGGACAGAAGCGCATCCGCTGGGAAGCCGCCATAGCAGACGCAGGCCACCCACTTCATTGACCTCGCAATCCACGTCGACCTCGGAGAAACCCAACAGCGGCTCCGGCCTCCGGCATGAAGTGAGCATAGTAACGGGGGTGATCGCCGACGAGGAGAGCCCAAGCCACCGCCCTTCGGCGCTGCCTCCCACTGCCAGTCCTTTGCTCCCTTGGCGCGCTGCGGGATGATTCCCGCCTTGGCCAACGCGGGTTTCCAGGTGACGCTTCCCCTCCTCGGCCACAGAGGAGGGCATGTCGACAACCTCCCCGGCTGTCCGGTTGCGCGGATTGATGACGTGGCGGACTCGAAGCGCCCTCTCCAACGGCCAAGCCTCGCGTCGCTCCTGTGGTGCCTTGGGCCACCGCACAGAATTCGCGTGCATAGGGTTCCCGGCAAGCCGCTTGTCATCGACGGCCGCTTCCAGAATGAGAGGAGAGCTTGGACAGGATGCCGCGTTGATGGTCGGACCGAACGACGAACCTTGGTGAGCACCGCCCGGTCGCCCGGCCCCCCGGGGTTACAGGAGGTCCCCGAATCCGGAGCCCTCCATGACCTCGCGCTGGAAACGCTCGTGCACGCCGTGCACCTCGCCCAGGAAGTCCGCCGCGCCCGCGACGAGCAGGCGTACGGGCCGCTCGGCGCTCGGGGTCTCGATCAGGGAGGCGATCGCGTCGGCGACCTCTTGGTTGTCGGGCAGGCCGGGCTCTTCGACGAGGTGCCCCTCGGTGCGCCGGGCGAGGTCGCCGTACGCGGCGCGGCGCCGGGCGTCCTCGCGGCTGAGGCGGTGGAGATACCGCCGGTAGTACCCAACGCCGTTGGGATCGACCAGATCGGTGTTGTAGGCGCCGGGCTCGAGGATGACCACGTCCACCCCGAGCCGCCTCAGCTCGTAGCGGCTGGCCTCGGCCATGGCTTCCATGGCCCATTTCGTCCCGACGTACGCGCCCATGAAGGGGAAGACGAACCGGCCGAGTGCGGTGGTGGTCTGCACGACCAGGCCCTCGCCCTGCGCCCGCATCGCGGGCAGCACCGCGCGGTTCATCCGCAGGTGGCCGAAGACGTTGGTGTCGAACATCGCGCGCACGTCGTCGATGGTCATCGTCTCCAGGAGCGCGGGGTAGAAGTAGCCGGCGTTGTTGACCAGGACGTCGATCCGGTCGACGCGCCGCAGGACCCTGCCCACGCCGTGCTCGACCGAGGCCTCGTGCCGGACGTCGATGTCGACGACGTCGAGGGCGAGCGACTCCTTGGTCGCGGTGCTGCGCAGCCGCCGGGCCACTTCGGCGTTCGCGCCGTTCGTGTCGCGCATGGAGGCGAAGACGTGGTGTCCCGCGCGGGCCAGGGTGAGCGCGCTCAGGTGGCCGAAGCCGCTGCTGGTGCCGGTGATCAGCACGACCTTCCGGTCGCCGCGCGCCGCTGTCGGGCTCACGGCTGTTTCCGCCGCCGCGGCCCCTCCGGCCGGCAGTCCGCTGCCGACCCCGACGGCCGCTCCGGCCGCGAGGACTCCTCCGGCTCCGAGGACCCTTCTCCGCTCGATGTGCGCTCGTGACATGACGTCCCTCCAACTCGTAGTGATGTGCGACTGGTTTCTTGCAGTCAGTTGCCGCGCACGATTCCCAGTGCGGCGTTGCGCGCGACGTCGACAGGGATCGCGACGCCGCCCTCGCTCGCACCGGCCGCCATGGTGAGCACGCCGAGCACGTCGCCGTCCTCGTTGACCAATGGCCCGCCCGCGCTGCCTCGGGGCACTTCCGCGTCGATGTGGATCGCCTCCAGTTCGCCGCCGCCGTCCACCGGCACGGGGTCGCCCAGCGCGCGGATGGAGCCGGCGGTCACCGCACCGGAGGCGCCGATCGCGAACGCCCGGTCCCCGGTGCGAGCCTCGGACAGGCCGGAACCGGAGTGCAGCGGCGGCAGGCCCGAGTCGTCCGCCACGCGCAACGCGGCGATGTCGACATCGCGTTCCCGGCCGAGCACTCGTGCCGTGAGCCGACTTCCGTCCGGCTGTACCACGGTGACCTCGCGCGCGTTCGCGACCAGTTGGGCGCTGGTCACCAGGATGCCGGGCACGGCGACGCGGAACGCCGATCCGGTGCCGTCCGGCCCCTCCAGCGAGACCACGCTGTCCGCCGCCCGCGCCGGGCCGGCGCTCAGCGCGGCTGCCTCCGGACCGAGTTCGTCCCATCCGCTCGGATCGACCCGGTCGACCAGTTCGAATCCGTTGTCCGCGCGGGCATAGAGAGCCGCTTCTCCCTCGCCGAGCGTGACCGCGGGGGCCAGCACGCTCGGGTAGACCCCATGACTGACGATGATCAGGTTCGGCTCGTCCGCCTCAGGCGCCCGCTCCTGGATGCGCTGGTTCAGACGCCGGTCGGCCTGCTCATCCCGCTCGGGGTAGAGCCGTTCGAGGCCATGCACCACCTCGAATCGGTCGAAGGCCAGTTGGGCGGTGTCCCTGCTGCGACAGTACGGGCTGGCCCAGGTTTCTCCGACGGGGATGTCCAGCCGGCTGATGGCGTTGCCGATCGCCTGTGCGTCGGCGCGCCCCTCGCCGGAGAGATTGCGTTGGGTGGAGCAGTCGTCCAGGTCGACGGCGGGATCGTCCGGACGGGACTGGTCTGTGGCGGCGTGCCGGATGACGACCGTGAAGCCGCCGTCCCGCAGCCTGGCCAGCAGGTCGTCACCGCCCTGCGCCGAAGGTACGGACGTCGTGGCGCCGGTACCGGTGCCCGTCCCGGTGTCACCTCCGCCGGTGCACGCGGCCACCGCCAGCACGGCGCCGGTGATCAGCGCCACGGCACGGGCGGCCCGTGCGAAGAACTCAGGCGTCACCGAGTGGCTCCGACACGTGCGGAACGGCCGGAGCGGGTCTGCCAACCGGCGAACACCCGGTCGACGCTGAACCGGCCCCCGCCCGTACCCAGCAGCGCGAGGGAGGCCGCGAGCATGATGAACGCGAACCCGGAGCCGCTGCCGTCCTGACCCATGACCAAGGGCTCACCGCGATGCACGAAGACCAAAGCGCCGGCCATCACCACCGCGAAACCGGCACCGATCAGCCTGGTGAGCGCCCCGAGCAGGACCACGATCCCGCCGATCAACTGCATGTAGGCACCGAACCAGGCACTCAACTCCGGCAACGGAATACCGGCGTCCCGGTAGTTCGCGACGTTCGTGCCCGCTCCACCGTCCTGGGACGCGTCGCCCCAACCGTGCGCGATGAAAACGGCGCCGACCGCGAGGCGCAGTAACAGAAGGCCGATGTCGGTGGCGAGACGGTGCGCGTTCTCGCCCGATAGCCGGCGGTTCGGAAGATTCATGACGTTCCCCTTCGTCTGGCGTGGGCCCGGTGGCTTCGACGCTCGCCCTGCCCCCACCTCAGCACCGGCGACGGTTCGGACGGAAAGACCGATGCGATCCGGGCTTATACTCTGTGGGTATGGAGGGCCTGGACGTGCGTGAACTGCGCTACTTCGTCGCAGTGGCCGAGGAACTCAACTTCTCCCGCGCCGCCAAGCGCCTCGGCATGGCGCAGCCTCCGCTGTCGCGGGCCATCAGCCAGATGGAACGGCGCCTCGGCGCCGACCTGTTCGACCGCAACACCCACCGGGTCGCGCTGACCGACTTCGGCAAGAGCATGCTCGACGAGGCACGGTTTGCACTCGATGTGCTCGCCGGGGTCACCCGCAGGGCCCACCGCGCCGCACTGACCACGCCCACGCTGGTGGTGACCGCCAAGCCGGGCATCGCCACCGGCATGCTCCGACGCATCGTGGACGCCTACACCGCACTGCCCGGCGCCGCCCGCGTCGAGATCGTGGTCAGCGGCTACCGTGGCCAGGCGGAAATGGTCCGCGACGGACGGGCGGACATGGCGCTGCTCAGCTCCTACTTCGACCAACGCGGGCTCGACGTCGAGCCGTTGACCGCCGAACGCAGAGTCGCGGCCCTGCCGGCCGGCCACCCGCTCGCCCAGCATGACGAACTGCGCTGCCGCAACCTGGAGGACGAGCCGGTACCGCACTGGCCGCGGATGACACCGGCAGAACACGCGTACTGGTCCGGGCGTGACCGCCCCGCCGCGCGAAACCCGTCCGGTATCTCCGAGACCGAGGCCGCCCCGCCCGGGCCACTGGTCAGCGACCCCAGCCAGCTGATCGAAGTCGTAGCCCTCGGACAGGCCGTCGCACTGATTCCACAGTCCCTGGCCGAGGCCAACCCGCGCACGGACATCGCCTACCGACCTGTCACCGACGCCACCCCCTACACGATCGCGATCGCCTGGTTCGAGGGCTCACGCAGGCACCATGTCGCCCAGTTCGTCCACACCGCGACCCGCCTCCACCAGCCCCAGAGCATGGCCGGCTGAACTGCTCTGCGGACGGTGTGATCGGCTGTTGGTGTCGGCATCGCCGCGGCGGCAATCAGGCTGTCGGGCGTCCGCCGTAGGGAAACTCATCGCGCCCGGCCCCAAGACCGTACTCAGGAATCTGGTCAGGCGTTCGAGCCGCCGGGATGCTCGGGACACGCTCGATGCGACCAAGACGCTCAGCGCAACCGGGACATGCGGTGTCGGGGCCGGCAAAAGGGGGGCCATGTCATGAAGGCGATCGTTCAGGATGCATACGGGTCGGAAGATCTGCTGGAACTGCGTGACATCGAGCGGCCCGTACCCCGCGACGACGAGGTGCTCGTCGAGATGCGTGCCGCGGGGGTGGGGCCCGAGGTGTGGCACCTGATGACCGGGCGGCCGTACGTGGCCCGGGTCGCGCTCGGACTTCGCAAGCCCAAGAATCCCGTGCGCGGCTGGGACGGGGCCGGGCGGGTCGAGGCGGTCGGGGCCAAGGTGACCGGATTCAAACCGGGGGACGAGGTGTTCGGCAACTGCGAGGGCTCGTTCGCGGAGTACGCGCGGGCCAAGGCCGACAAGATCGTGCTCAAGCCCGCCACCCTCACGTTCGAGCAGGCCGCCGCCCTCCCCGTCTCCGGCATGACCGCCCTCCAGGCCCTCAGCGGCAAGTCCCGCCCCCAGCCCGGTCGGCGGGTCCTCGTCATCGGCGCGTCCGGCGGCGTCGGAACGTACGCGGTCCAGCTCGCCACGATGTACGGCGCCGAGGTCACCGGTGTCTGCGGCCCCGCCGGCGCGGATCTCGTCCGGTCCCTCGGCGCCACCCACGTCATCGACTACACGCGCGAGGACATCACCGACAACGACCCGCACCGCTACGACGTCATCATCGACAACGCGGGGCTTCGGCCGTTGCCCGTACTCCGCCGAGCCCTCACGCCGCGCGGCACCCTCGTCATCGTCGGCGGCGAGGGAGGAAGCGGCTTCTTCGGCGGCATGAGCCGTGGCCTCCGTGCCGTCCTGCTCTCGCCCTTCATCGCCCAGAACCTCCGCAACCTCATCTCCCTCAGCCGCCAAGAGGACCTCCTGACCCTGAAAGACCTCGCCGAGAAGGGCCGGATCACTCCGGCCATCGACCGCGCATACCCCCTCTCCGAGGCACCCGCGGCCATCCGTCATCTGAAGCAGGGGCACCCCAGGGGCAAGCTCGTGGTGACCATCTGACGCACGTCTCGTCGCGTCAGCAGAAGAGGTTTCCAAGGTCAGTTGGTTGACCACCCGGACGAGCCCTTGGTCAGGCGGTCGCGGGTGCCGGTCCGACCAGCTCCGACAGCACGTCCTCCATCGTCACGAAGCCGAGGACGGCGCCCTTCTCGCCGGTGACCGCGGCGAGGTGGCTGCCGTCGGCGCGCAGGGCGGTGAGGGTGTCGTCCAGCGGGGTGTCGATGCGGACGCGGGTGACCGGGTGCAGTGTGCCGCGCGGGAACGGCTGGTCGCGGTCGGCGATGCCCAGGGTGTCCTTGATGTGCAGGTACCCGAGCAGCGTGCCGTCCGCACCGGTGACCGGGAAGCGGGAGTAGCCCGCTTCGGCGGCAGTCCGTTCCAGCCGCGCCGGGGTGATGGTGTGGTCCACGGTGCGCATCTGCTGCGCCGGGACGAGGATCTCGCCGACCGGGCGGGTACCCAGTTCCAGCGCGTTGCGCAGCCGTTCGCCGTCGGCCGGCGAGAGCAGCCCGGCCGCACTGGAGTCGACGACCATGCGGGCGAGCTGGTCGTCGGTGAAGACCGACTCCACCTCGTCCTTCGGTTCCACCCGCAGCAGCTTCAACAGCATGTTCGCGAAGGTGTTGATGCCGAACACGAACGGGCGCAGCGCGCGGGTGAGAGCGACGAGCGGCGGGCCCAGCAGCAGCGCGGTCGGGACCGGTGCCGCCAGCGCGATGTTCTTCGGGACCATCTCGCCGATCAGCATGTGCAGATACGTCGCCACAGTCAGCGCGATGACGAACGCGATCGGGTGCACCAGGCCGTGCGGGATGTGGGCCGCCTCGAAACCGGGTTCCAGCAGGTGCGCGATGGCCGGTTCGGCGACGGCTCCCAGCACCAGCGAGGAGACGGTGATGCCGAGCTGGGCGGTGGCCATCATCGCGGAGAGGTGTTCCAGGGCCCACATGGTCATCCGGGCCCGGGTGCTGCCCTCCTTCGCGCGCGGCTCGATCTGGCTGCGGCGGACAGAGATCAGGGCGAACTCGGCGCCGACGAAGAAGGCGTTGGTCAGCAGGGTGAGCGCGCCGATGGCGAGTTGCAGGACGGTCATCGGGTCTCCTCCCCCGCCTGGGCCGGCACCCGGGCCGGTGCGGTGATACGGACACGGTCGGCGCGGTGATGTTCGACGTCGAGGACATCCAGGCGCCAGCCGTCGTCCAGGTCCAGGACGTCGCCCTTGGCGGGGATGCGCGCGAGGTGGGTGGCGACCAGACCGGCCACGGTCTCGTACGGGCCGTCCGGTGCCGTCAGTCCTATCGCGGTGAGCTGGTCGATGCGGACGGAGCCGTCCGCCTCCCAGGCCGCGCGTCCGTCGGCCGCGGCCGGTGCGGACTGCAGGTCCGGCACCTCGACGGGGTCGTGTTCGTCGCGGACCTCGCCGACGACCTCCTCGACGATGTCCTCCATCGTCGCCACCCCCGCCGTACCGCCGTACTCGTCGATGATCACGGCCATGGTGCGGGTGGAGCGCAGCCGCTGCAGCAGCCGGTCGGCGGTGAGGCTGTCGGGAACCAGCAGGGGCGCGGTGGCCAGCTCGGTGACCGGTGTGACCGCGCGCTTGTCCGGCGCCAGCGCGAGTACGTCGCGGATGTGGACGGTGCCGATGACCTCATCCAGGCTGTCGCGGTAGACCGGGAAGCGCGACAGGCCGGTGGCGTAGGTCAGGTTCGCGGCGTCCGCGGCCGTCGCGTGCGCTTCGAGCGCCTTGACGTCGACGCGCGGGGTCATCACGTTCTCGGCGGTCAGCTCGCTCAGGTGCAGGGTGCGCACGAACAGCTCGGCGGAGTCGGCCTCCAGGGCGCCCTCGGCGGCGGAGTGCTCGGCGAGCGCGACCAGTTCCTCGGGGCTGCGGGCCGAGGCCAGCTCCTCGGCGGGCTCCAGGCCGAAGCGGCGTACGAAACGGTTCGCGGTGTTGTTCAGGTGCCGGATGAACGGGCCGAAGGCGGCGGTGAAGCCGCGCTGCGGGCCCGCCACCACCTTGGCGACGGCCAGCGGGCGGGAGATCGCCCAGTTCTTGGGCACCAGCTCGCCGACCACCATCAGCACCACGGTGGACACGGCCACGCCCAGCAAGGTGGCGACGGTGGACGCCGCACCGCCCAGGCCGATCGCCTTCAGCGGGCCGCGCAGCAGCGCCGCGAGCGACGGCTCGGCGAGCATGCCGATCACCAGGGACGTGACGGTGATGCCGAGCTGGGCGCCGGACAGCTGGACGGTCAGACGGCGTACGGCCTTCAGCGCGCCCTCGGCGCCGCGCTCGCCCGCCTGGGCGGCCCGCTCGAGGTCACCGCGCTCGACGGTGGTCAGCGAGAACTCGGCGGCGACGAAGAGGGCGCAGGCCAGTGTGAGGAGGAGGGCCAGCAGGAGCAGCAGGACCTCGGTCACCGTGCCACCCCCGTTCCCTCAAGTCTGTTACCTGGGCAGGGCATGGCACGGCCGGTACTGGGAGGTTCACCCATTGTGGGACTCTGGCTCCTTTTCGGTACGTCGGGTGGATGTAAGCCACTCTAGGCTTCTACTCGCTTGTAGAGAACGTGCGAGCCCGTCCCGGATGTTCCGCACGTGACGGACGTATTCAATGTATCTTCTACATTGCTGTAGAAGATTGCGGCTGCCCGGGCCGCGCCGGTCCGGGCACGCCTCCTGACACGTACGGAGTTCTCATGGCCCTGTGGGACCGCATCAAAGAGTCCGCATCGACGATGCAGACCCAGCTGACGGCGAAGAAGAACGACCTCAAGAGCGGCGCCTTCCGCGACGCGAGCATGGCGATGTGCGCCCTGGTCGCCGCCGCCGACGGCACCATCGACCCCTCCGAGCGCCAGCGCGTGGCCCAGCTGATCGCCACCAACGAGGTGCTGCAGAACTTCGACGCCACGGATCTGCAACGGCGCTTCGAGGACAACCTCAACAAGCTGACCGCCGACTTCGCCCTCGGCAAGGTGAGCGTGCTGCAGGAGGTCGCCAAGGCGAAGAAGAAGCCCGCCGAGGCGCGGGCGGTCATCCAGATCGGCATCGTCATCGGCGGCGCCGACGGCGATTTCGACAAGACCGAACAGGCCGTGGTCCGCGAGGCGTGCTTCGCGCTGGACCTGCCGCCGCACGAGTTCGAACTCTGAGGTCTCCGAGTGTGGGCGACGCCGCTCTGCCCCTTGCCGGGGCTAGAGCGGCGTCGCCGCGTGCAGGATGAGGGCCATCGTCACCGCCGAATTGGCGGACGACAGTGCTGATACGGCCGTACCCGCGGCCGCCGTCCACGCGGCCACCCCCACCGCTGTGAACACGGACGGCCAGCTGCGGGGCGCGGGGGCGGGCCCGAGGAGGGCCGCCACCCGGCGCGGCACCGGTCCGGGGGAGGCGAGACCCGCGAGCGTGGGGATCGGGGTGCCCCGGGAGACGAGCGCCGCCTTGCCGATCGCGTGGGCCACCGTCCGACGGTCGCCGATGACGCGGGCCGCATCCTCGTCCGCCCAGCGCTCGGTCGTGTACGTCACCGCTGTACGCAGGGGGCGCAGGAACGGGTTCGCGCGCGCCGCCAGCTGTGCGACCAGCAGGAATCTGTGGTGACGGGCAGCGAGATGGGCCCGTTCATGCGCGAACAGGGCGCGCCGCTCGGCGGATTGGAGGCCTAAGAGCAATGCCGTGGTCACCACGATGCGATCACGGGTGCCGCCGGGCAGGGCGTACGCGTACGGCACGTCGTCGAGCAGCACCGCGACCTCCGTATCGGGCAGCCCGGCCAGGGCCCGGTGGGCGCGGCGGCGTACCCGGCCGTGGCGCCACAGCGTACGGCCGCACACCACGGCCACGGCGATCAGCGCGGGGATGGCAGCTTTGCCCGCCACCTCGTCGTACGGGACGGCCGCGCGCACCTCGGGGTCCGACCAGCCGTCCGGCAGCGGATTGCCGGGGAGTTGGGCGGTGCCGACGACCATCAGCAGGCCGAGACACACCGTGCTGCACAGGGCCATGACGCCGGCCACGCCGGTGAGCAGGCGGGTGGCGATGCGCGGATGCAGATGGTGCTCGGCCAGCCGTGCGATCGGCCAGGCCGTGAGCGGCAGTACCAGCGGCAGGAAGACGAACACCCCCATGAGGCTTCAGTCTTCCCCTTCGGCCTTCGGCTGACCCAGCAGTTCGCGCAGGAGCCGCTCGTCATCGGGGTCGAGTGCGGTGACGAAGCTGGCCAGCACCGCCTCGCGGTCCTGCTCGCCGTCCAGCACCTTGCGCATCTTCCGTGCGGCCAGTCCCGCCTCGTCCGAGGCCGGTGTCCAGGCGAACGACCGTCCGGCACGCTCCCGGGTCACCGCGCCCTTGGCCAGCAGCCGGGTCAGGATCGTGATCACCGTCGTATAGGCGAGGTCACCGCCGAGCCGCTCCTGCACCCAGCCCGCCGTCGCAGGCCCGTCCGCATCCCGCAAGGCAGCCAGGACCTGCACCTCCAGCTCGCCCTGCCCCCGTCGCCGGGGACGGTGGTGATCCGTCACGCCCTGTCTCCCTTCCGCTGCCGCGCACGCCACGGGCGGTCCATCGTAAGGACACCGGGGATCACACGGTGCCCTCGAGTCCGGATCACACCTTTCATTATTTCTACAATGCTGTAGATTCTACGACGGCGAAACGGTGAAGGAAACCGCGACCGCAACCTCGACCGGAATCTCAACCAGGAGGAAAACAGTGGGTGTTTCCCTGTCCAAGGGCGGCAACGTCTCGCTCAGCAAAGAAGTACCCGGTCTGACCGCGGTCCTGGTCGGACTGGGCTGGGACGTGCGCACCACGACGGGCACCGACTACGACCTGGACGCCTCCGCCCTGCTGCTCGACACCTCCGGCAAGGTCCTTTCCGACCGGCACTTCGTCTTCTACAACAACCTCACCAGCCCGGACGGCTCCGTCGAGCACACCGGCGACAACCTCACCGGTGAGGGCGAGGGTGACGACGAGGTCGTCAAGGTGAACCTCGCGGGCGTACCGGCCGAGGTCGACCGGATCGTCTTCCCGGTGTCCATCCACGACGCCGAGAACCGCGGACAGAGCTTCGGCCAGGTCCGGGGCGCCTTCATCCGCGTCGTCAACCAGGCCGGCGGTGCCGAGATCGCCCGCTACGACCTGTCCGAGGACGCGGCCACCGAGACCGCGATGGTCTTCGGCGAGCTGTACCGGGGCGGCGCCGAGTGGAAGTTCCGCGCGGTCGGCCAGGGCTACGCCTCGGGCCTCGCGGGCATCGCCACCGACTTCGGCGTCAACGTCTGACCGGGGCGGCATCCACATGTTCGGACTGAGTGAGCTCGCGGTCATCCTCATCGTCGTCATCGCCGTACTGGCCGCCAGGAAGGGACCCGAGCTGGCTCGTTCCGCGGGCAAGGCGGCGCGCATCCTCAAGGCGGAGCGCCGGGCGTTGAAGGAGGACCAGAAACCGGACGAGGAGCGGACAGCGCCCCGTGTGATCAAGGGGGAGACCGCCACCTCCGCCGCCCCGGAGGCGCCTCAGCCACCGGGCACGGGGCGGTAACGGCTGCGGGACTGCGCGGAATTCTTCTCACCCTCGCCCGGTCAGCAGGTCGTGGACCGCCTCCGCGGTCTCCGCCGCGCAGTCCCGCTCACAGGCGCACACCTCGACGTACCGCGTGCCGCTCGCGGCGTGGCGTTCACGCACCGCCGCCACGCCCTCCTCGGCGCACGGCACGATCGCCACGATGCCGTTGCGGGCCAGTACCTCGGCCATCAGGCCGATGCGTTCGGGGTCCGTGTCATGGCCGTTGAGCCGGTCGAGCACCTCGACCCGGCGCTGTCCGGCCATCAGGCGTTCGGCGAGCGCGTAGGCGGCGCCGCGCCGGTCGGCGGCCGTCGGCCCGGTGACCCACACCGTGGCTCCCGGGCACGTGCATCGGTACTTCACGTCGGACATGTCGCTCAACACGGATACCCCCAGGCACGGGTGATGTCGCGCAGCGCCGCCGGAACGTCTGCCGCGTCCGGCAGCGCTCGCGCTTTCTGGATCTTCCCGGACTTGATGTTCTCGCTCCAGTCGCCGATGAAGGGCACGAACGGGCCGTGGTCACCCTTGCGGTAGTCGAGCATCCTCGGCGTCCACGGGACGCCGAGGTAGACGCAGATCTCCCGGGTGACCGCCTCGGGCCGCTCGGTCAGGTCCTCGTAGCGGACGGTGAGACCGGGCAGTGCGGTGCGGGCCGCCTCGACCGCCTCGACGTAGCCGCGCACTTCCCTTACGGTCGCGTCCGGATCGCGGTCGGGACGGTTGGTGATCAGTGAGCTGACCATCGACGCGGGATGGCGCAGCAGGAAGATGTACCGGGCCTTGGGCCAGCCCTCGTGCAGCCGCTCCCAGACGCCCGCGTTGCCGGGTGTCTTGTCGACGATGATCCGCTTGCCGCTGCGCACGAGTTCGCGGTGCAGCACGCGGTCCCACAGCAGGTACTCCAACTCCCGCTGGTCCAGTTCGAGTTCGGACATCGCCTTCTTGGTGTACGGCTTGTTCAGGTCGACGGAGAGCGTGCGCAGGTGCATCTCGTGCGGGGCGCGGATCTGCGGGTGGCTGTTGAGCAGGACCCGCAGCAGGGTGGAGCCGGAGCGGACGGAGGACAGGACGAACACCGGGGCCGGTACGAGCCGATGGGCCGACTCGGGCACAGGAGGCTCGCCGAGTCTGCGTATGCGCCGTCTCATCCCGCGCGCCACCCGGCGCACTCCCGGACCGACCGACCCGACCAAGACCATTGCCGTGCCTCCCTGACCCCCCGGCGTGCGGAACCTCACCCTCCTGTTGAAGGCTTGACCATACTGTGGCCGACGCATGGTTTCACCATGGGGGGCGGATGAGATTCTCCTGAGCATTCGCGCAGGGCGCCCAGCAGCATCGGCAGCGAGCGGTGGAACTCGCGCGCAGCCGGTCGGCCGGGTAAGAGGGGTCGTGCGCCTGCCAGTTGGCACGCTGGGCGATCGGGTCGCCCCACAGGGCCTTCCAGCGTCACGACCGGCACATCACGCAGTTCGGGCAGTTCCTGAGCGTCGGCGGACACCACTCCCAGCAGCACGAGGTCCGCGATCACGAGGGCGAGGAGTAGACGTAAACGGGCGGGGCTCCACGACATGGCGAAGTCTCCTTTCGTACAAGGGTGTGTACGTGCGCCGTCGTCATGCGTCTCGCTTGCGCAGCGTTCCGGCCGCGAGCAGAAGCAGCGCCCCCGTGCAGGCGGAGACGAGAAGGAGGGACGGCCAGGGGCCCAGGCTGCCGACCGTCTCGGCGGTGGCGTCCGAGGTCTGGGTGAGCTTCTGCAAGGCGGCCGTCGGCGAGAGGCCGGCCACCCAGCGCTGGGCGTCACCGAAGAGCGGGCCGAGGAGGGACGGCAGGAGCAGGACTGCGATGACCGCGGTGACGGCGCCCGCGGAGTGGCGGATGAGGGTGCCTGCCGCGAGACCCAGCAGCGCGGCCACGGCGAAGGAGCCCGCGACGCCGAACAGTGCGGGCCACGGCTCCCCTTGGGCGTACTTGCCGTCTTCGAGGAGTGCGTCGCCGACCAGGTAGGCGAGTGTGCAGGAGAGCAGGGCCAGGGCACATGCGACCGCCGCGATCAGGGTCGCCTTCGCGGACAGCACGGTCGCGCGGCGCGGGTTGGCGGCGAAGGTGGTGCGGATGGTGCCGCTGCCGTACTCGCCGGTGATCAGCAGCGCGCCGGTCACGGCGGCCAGGATCTGGGCGACGACGGTGAGGGAGAGGCTGCCGCCGAGGACCGTGTCGTCCGGTTGCAGACTCCCGGTCGCGGCGACGAACACCGCGCCCAGGACGGGTACGGCGGCCGTCGCGAGGGTCGTCCACACCAGGGAGCGCACACTGCGGAACTTGACCCACTCGTAGGAGAGGGCCTGCGGGAACCCGGCCCGGGCATCGATGAGGGTCGTCATCGGACGGCCTCCTGCCGTGTCCGGTACTCGGCCGAGTCCTGGGACAGGGCCGTGTAGACCTCCTCCAACGAGGAGTGGGTGTCGGTGAGTTCGTGAAGGGCGATTCCGTGATCGCGGGCCAGGTCGCCGATGGTGGCCGCGTCCAGGCCGTCCACGCGCCAGCCGCCCCGGGCTTCCAGGCGTACGGTCGCGCCCCTGGCCTGCAGCAGGTCGCGCAGCTTCTCCGGCTCCGGGGAGCGGACGAGCGTATGGGCGCGGGAGTTGGTCTCGATGAAGTCGCGGACCGTGGTGTCGGCGAGCAGTCTGCCGCGGCCGATCACCACCAGGTGGTCGGCGGTGAGCTCCATCTCGCTCATCAGATGGCTGGACAGGAAGACCGTACGGCCTTGTACGGCAAGGGACTTGAGTAGGTTGCGGATCCAGCGGATGCCCTCGGTGTCCAGGCCGTTGACCGGTTCGTCCAGCAGCAGCACCTCCGGGTCGCCGAGCAACGCGGCCGCGATACCGAGCCGTTGGGCCATGCCGAGCGAGAAGCCCTTGACCCGTTGTCCTGCCACATTGCTCAGGCCGGTCAGGTCCAGGACCTCCGCCACCCGGCGGCGCGGGAGGTTGTTGCTCGCCGCGAGACCGGCCAGGTGATGGTGGGCGGTACGGCCGCCGTGCACGCCCTTGGCGTCCAGGAGTGAGCCGACCGTGCGCAGGGGAGCGGGCAGTTCGGCGTATGGGCGCCCCGCCACCGTGACCGTGCCGGAGGTGGGCGTGTCCAGGCCGAGGACGAGCCGCATGGTGGTGGACTTCCCGGCTCCGTTGGGACCGAGGAAGCCGGTCACCCTGCCGGGGTGGACGGTGAACGTCAGGTGGTCGACGGCGGCTCTGTCCCCGTAGCGTTTGGTGAGGTCGCGTGCTTCGATCATGCCGACGACGGTAGGAAGCGGGGGCGTTCCGGACATCCGCCGCCGGGAGTCGGCCGCTACTCCCGGCGGAGTAGGGTCACCGCTCCCCGGCCCTGACCAGCCCCGTCTCGTAGGCCAGCACCACCAGTTGCGCCCGGTCCCGTGCTCTCAGCTTGGTCATCGCGCGGCTCACGTGGGTCTTGGCGGTGAGCGGGCTCATCAGCAGCTGCTTGCCGATCTCCTCGTTGCTCAGCCCGGCCGCGACCAGCGCCATCACCTCTCGCTCCCGCTCGGTGAGCACGGCGAGGCGTTCGACGCCGGCCGCCTCCGGCCCCTTCAGCCGGGCGAACTCCTCCACCACCGCGCGCGTGACGGCGGGCGCGAGGAGGCTCTGTCCGGCGGCGACCGTGCGGATCGCCGCCCGCAGCTCGTCCGGCTCGATGTCCTTCAGCAGGAAACCGGCCGCGCCGTGTCGCAGCGCCTCGAAGACATAGGCGTCGACCTGGTACGTGGTGAGCATGACCACTCGTACGCCGTCCAGCGCGGCGTCGGCCGCGATACGGCGGGTGGCCTCGAGGCCGTCGACGCCGGGCATGCGGATGTCCATCAGGACGACGTCCGGCCGGGTCAGACGGACGGCTTCGACGGCCTGTGCACCGTCGGCCGCCTCGGCGACCACCACGAGGTCGGCCGTGAGATCCAGCAGGGCACGGAAACCCGCGCGGACAACGGTCTGATCGTCCGCGAGCACCACGCGTACGGTCATCGTCATTCTCCGTTCTCGCCGGTCGGCAGGACCGCCCGGACCCGGAACCCCCCGCCGGGCACCGGCCCGTAGTCGATCGTGCCCCCGGCCGCTGCCGCGCGCTCCCGCATGCCGACCAGTCCGAAGCCGCCCTCGTGCGGTGGCGGTGACGGCGGGCCGTCGTCGATGACTTCCACCGCAAGCGTGCCGTTCTGCCGGACGACGGAGACCGCCGCGTGCCGGGCGCGGGAGTGCTTGACGACGTTCGTCAGGGCCTCCTGGACGATGCGGTACGCGGCCAGCCCCACCACCGACGACACACCGTCCGACGCCCCTTCCTCGCGGAGCGTGAGCTCGATGCCGCCGCCCGCGAACCGGTCGACCAGCTCGCCGAGCCGCTCGATGCCCGGCGCCGGCTCCACCCGGTCGTCCTCGCCCTCCGGTTCCCGCAGCACGGTGACGGTGGCCCGCAGCTCCCGTACTGCCCCCTTGCCCGAGTCCCGGACCTGCCGCATCGCCTGCCGGGCCATGTCCGGCTGCGCGTCGAAGGTCTCCAGGGCCACGCCCGCCTGGACAGTCATCGCCGTGACCGTGTGCGCGACCACGTCGTGCAGCTCGCGCGCGATCCGCACCCGCTCCTCCCGGACCCGGCGGGCCGCCTCCCGCTCGCGGTCCGCTTCGGCGCGGGCGGCACGGGCGGCGTACTCGTCGAGCAACTGCCGCCGTGTGCGGACCACTTCGCCGAGCAGCAGCGGCACCAGCGGCCAGAGCATCTCCAGCACCGGCAGCCCCTGCGGGTTCACCACGTCCTTGCCGACCCACAGCGCGACCACACCCGACGTGAGCGCGGCGACCAGCCCGGTCCACAGAGTGCGCCGCCGGCCGCCCTGCACGGCGACGGTGTACAGCGCCACGATCGTCGGCAGGTTCAGCAGCTCTCCGATGTGCCCATGCAGCGCCCATCCGGCACACGCCGCCCCGGTGACCACCGCGACCGGCACCGGCCACCGCCGCCGCCACAGCAGCGCCAGCAGCGAGACGGCCAGCAGCAGCCAGGTCAGCCAGTCCGCCTGCCGGTACTCCGGCTCGTTCACCGCCGCGTCCGGCCCGGTGAACATGCCGACGACGCCCACCACTAGCACGTCCACGGCAACGGGCGGCAGCGCCCGCAGCCGCGCGGGCAGACGGTCGAAGGTCGTCACCTCCACACCGTATGAGCGCGACCGCCCGGGCGCATACGACAGCGGGAGTACCCGGCGCCCGTCCCCGAACCGACCCTGAGACATCCCCCATCTCACCCCGAGATGTGTCAGGAATCCTTGCCAGGTGCTCGCTGGGGCTGTCAGCCACCGCGGCGCTCACGGAGAGCCGGAACTACGCCAGCGCCCCGGCCCGCGAGATCGGCATCGGCCACCCGCTGCCGCACATGCACCTGCAACGGCCGGGGGCCGCCGGACTGGTCGTCGGCACGCTCAAACTCGCGGAGGACGGCGAAGCGATGCGCCGTGATGCCGGCCCTGTTCGCCGTTGGTGACGATCTGGACCTGCTCGCCGCCGACGAACGCACCCTTGCCCGGACGGTGCGGGGCCGCCTGATCGGGCTCATCCCGCAGAGCCCGGCCGCACACCTCACCCCGGTGCGCACGGTCCGCTCCCACCTGGAGGAAACGGTCGGTACGTTGACCGGCACTCGTGGGCGTACCGCCGTACGGGCCGCAGCCGTCAAGGCCGCCGAGCGCGTCGCGTTCCCCACCGACCACCTCGACCGCCACCCGCACCAGCTCTCCGGCAGCCCTCGCCCAGCGCGCCGCCACCGCCCTCGCCCTCGTCGGAGACGCGCCGTTGCTCCTCGCCGACGAACCGACCACCGGACTCGACCGCGACCTGGTGGACCGCACGGTCGACGAACTCCGCCGCCATGTCGACCGCGAGGGCGGCACGGGCCGGCCCTGCTGATGATCCCCCACGACCTCTCGGCCGCCGAGCGCATAGCCGACCGCGTGGCCGTGATGTACGCGGGCCGAATCGTCGAACTCACCGACACGGCAACGTTCTTCGGCACCCCCGGGCCTCAGCACCCCTACAGCCGCGGCCTGCTCGATGCCCTCCCCGAACGCGGCTTCACCCCCATCCGCGGAATGCCGCCCGAACTCGGCGACCTCCCCGACGGCTGTGCCTTCGCCCCACGCTGCGAGCGCGCCTCCGAAGCCTGCGCCATCCTGCCGACGTCGACCGGCGGAACCGCCTGCCACCATCCGCACGTTCCGGAGGACATCCGTGCTTGAACTGCGCGCCATCACCGCCGGATACGACAGAAAAGTCCCGGTGGTGCGAGGCGCCTCGCTGACCGTCGCACCCGGTGAGGCCGTCGGCCTGCTCGGCCCGAGCGGCTGCGGCAAGTCCACCCTCGCCCGGGTCGCCGCCCTGCTCCACCGCCCCGACTCGGGCACTCTCCTCCTCGACGGCGAACCCGTACACCGCTGGCGCCACCGCGCCCCGCGCGCCCAGCGCACTGCCTTCGGCGTCGTCTTCCAGCAGCCCCGCCTCTCCGCCGACCCCCGGCTTCGGCTCACCGACCTGATCGCCGAACCCCTGCGCACGGGCGGGCGCCGCGAAGAGATCCCCGAACGCGTCGCCGAGCTGGCAGCGGCCGTCGGCCTCACCCCCGACATCCTGGACCGCCGCCCGCACGAGGTCAGCGACGGCTGGCTCCAACGCGCCTGCCTCGCCCGCGCCCTCGTGCTGCGCCCGCGCTGGCTGATCTGCGACGAGATGACCGCGATGCTGGACGCGGCCACCACCGCCGCGCTGGTGGCCGCCGTCGAGGACTACCGCGCCACCAGCGGCGCCGCCTCCTCGCCGTCGGCCACGACCAGGTGCTCCTGAACCGCTGGTGCGACCGCACGCTCCACTGGGACGACATCGCCGTCAGCACCCCGCCCACAGCGGGCCGGCTCCCGCAGGCATCGGGCCTTCGGGAGCCGTAGCGGCTGTCAGGCAGCCCCGTTTCGACGGCTACGCAGCCACCACGCGCCGCCGCCGAGCAGGAGGACAGCCGCCCCGATGCCGATGGGTACGGCGACGGACATGCCGTCGTCCCCGTCCGTGCTGTCCGCCGCGGGCGCCGCCGACGGCGTCGAAGTCCCGGTCGTCGACTCGCCCGAGGCGGTGTCCGGTGAGGGGGCGGCCGTCGTGGGCTCCTCCGTGGGGCTGGGACCGACGAGCTTCGCGCCGGGTGCGGCCGGCTTGAGTTCCAAGCGGGGCGCGGGA
This sequence comes from Streptomyces sp. DG2A-72, assembly GCF_030499575.1. NCBI lineage: Bacteria > Bacillati > Actinomycetota > Actinomycetes > Kitasatosporales > Streptomycetaceae > Streptomyces > Streptomyces sp. DG2A-72. Next base: position 8,558,333 of record NZ_JASTLC010000001.1, on the reverse strand, counting down.
TGCCCCTCCCCGTGGCCGTGACCGTCCTCAGCGGGGTCCTCCAGCTCGATCCAGCGGTCCACCCGGCCGTCGCCGTAGCTCTGCAGAGTCTTGAAGACGAGCTCCTTGGCATCGGGCAACTGCCTGACGGTGACGACGTATTCGGCGTCCTCCCCCACGGCGAGCTTGGGTCCCGCGACGGTGTAACCCCGGCTGGTGGGAGCGAGCTTCCACCCCTCGGGGCCTTCCTTGTAGGTGATGTCGCCCGGGGTGATGCCCTTGGGCAGGATCACCTCCAGCTTGGCGATGCCCGCGGAGTTCGACTCCGACGCCGCTGAGAAGGTCAGCTCGACGTTCTGGTCGAGGGCCCGGGCGCCCTCGGCCTCGACGTCCGCGTGGGCAGCGGCCGGTCCCGCGACGGCTACAGCGACCGCGAACGCGACCGCGGTGAGGGCGCCGGTGCGGCGCAGGCTTCGTGCCAGGGTCGGGCGATGCACTGAGAACTCCCTAGTTCCGTTGGTGTCGGGGCTGCATTCAAGCGCAGGGAATGCCCTGCGGCGCACGTCAGATGAAGGCACTCGGTCGTCCGGACGTTCGGCTCAGGCCGCGGCGCAGTGGCCGCAGCTCATGCCGGACACGGTGTAGGTCTTCTCGGCCATGATGGGTGCTCCTGATTCTCTGTATTTCCTGCGGTTGTGCCGATCGAGGTCGGCGGCGGCGACGTACCGCCTGTCAGGCCGCGGCGGCCACCGGCGTGCGGTGCTCGGCGTCGTCCAGCCACTCGATCAGCGAGGTGCGCGCTCGGGCGACGCGTGAGCGCACCGTGCCGATGGGGCAGTCGCTCACGCCGGCCGCCTCCGCGTAGGGAAGTCCCACCAGCTGGGTGAGGACGAATGCTTCGCGGCGCTCGTCCGGGAGTGTGTCGAGCAGCTGGGCGAGGGCGATGCCGTCGTCGAAGCCGGGCAGGTCGCGCGGCTGGGCGCGCTCGGCGGCCGACTGCCAGTCGTCGGTGTCCGACAGGCGGGGACGGGAGGAGCTGTAGCGGATGCTGTCGATCACCGCGCGACGGGCGATGGACAGCAGCCAGGTGCGGGCCGAGGAGCGGCCTTCGAACCGGTGCAGGCTGACCAGGGCCCGTAGGAACGTGTCCTGGGTCAGGTCGTCGGCGCTCTGCGGGTCGGCGCCGAGGAACGTCACGTAGCGGCGGACGTCTCGGTGCAGGGCGCGGACGAACTTCTCGACGGCGTCGGGGTCGCCGCTGCGGGCGGCGAGTGCCCAGGCCGTGATCGACTCGTCTCTCGACGCGTCTTTCGGTGCGTCTTTCGACGCTTCGCGTGCTGAGGACAGGGCAGGAGTGATCACCTGGTGTCTCTCCTTCTCGGGAATCCAGGGAACCGATGTCCGGGGCGGCGCGCGCAGAACGGCGGGCGGCACGGCGGAACCGGTGAAGGGTGAACGGCCGGGCACGGGTGTGTGCGGCCGACGCCCGAGGCGGGGAGCCGACGGCTCGACGTCCGTGTGGACGGGCCTCGGGAAACCGGCTGTCGTCAGGCGACAGCGGTCCCCGCGGGCGGTCCCCGAGTGGTGATCGCGTGGGTGAGAAGGAGTTGCCGCAGCCCGTGACCCGTACGGGCCCGGCGGGACCTGATGCGTGGGCGGTGCGGCGGCGCGGGCAGCCGGAGGATCAGGCGCAGCGGGGCGACGAGCCAGCCGGCGAGCGCCCGCAGGATGCGGAAGGCGGCGCGTTCGCCGTGGGCGAGCCACAGACCGGACAGCAGCGCGGCCAGCAGGTGCGCGGCGAGCATGCCGGTGGAGGACATGCCGCCCATGCCATGGTCCAGGGAGCGGGCGGCCTCCATGTGGTCCATCGACCCCATGGAGTGCATGGCGCCCATCGCGTGGTCCATGGAGCCCATGGACGCCGACATGGCGTCATGCTCCGCGCCCGGACCCGAGGGCGAACCGCACAGCAGATAGCCCAGCCACTGCTCGACGAGCGGCCTGCCGCCGGACGTCTGCGGGTGGACGACTGCCTGGGCGAGCGAGAACGACGCGTGGAGTACGACCTGGGCACCGACAGTGAAGACGCCGACCAGGACCGGCCCGCGTTCCCGGCCTGCCAGCCGCCAGGCCGTGCCGCCGGTCACCGCCGCACCCGCGACCATGGCCCACCAGGGCACCGCGGTCCCCGACATCATGACGTGCCCCAGGGAGGTGAGCAGCACGCAGACGGCCGCGAACACAGCGGCCCTGAGCATGCGAGAACACCACCCAACAGTCATGGCGGCCTCATCCTCGCAGTCCGGGTCTCACGCGTCACGAGAGGGTACGGACATGACCCTGGTCTCCGACTCAATCCTTCCGTCGTGATCCACGACACAGCAACTGGCGGGAACTCGCGGGTAGTTCCTGCTCGGCGCCCTCAGCCCCCGGCTCGTGGACGACCTGGACGTGTCGCCGACCGTGCTGGGCGTGACCACGACCGTCGGCTTCGGAGCGGCCGCCGCGCTCTCACCGCTCGACGGGCGCGTGGTGGGCCCGGGCCCGCCTCACCAGAATCCCCGCCGATACCAGCACACAGGACCCCAGGCGCCTCGCGGATCACCGTGTTTAACCTCCGCGACCCCGGGGAGTCGGACGGCAAAGCACAACGGCACTTCAGCGGACTCGCGCTGTGCCTCTGAAGGAGATCGAAATGGCTACGGGCATTGTGAAGTGGTTCAACGCGGAGAAGGGTTTCGGCTTCATTGCCCAGGACGGCGGCGGCCCCGACGTGTTTGTCCACTACTCGGCCATCACCAGTACCGGCTACCGCGAACTCAACGAGGGCCAGAAGGTCCAGTTCGACGTGACGCAGGGCCCCAAGGGACCCCAAGCCGAAAACGTCACCCCCGCCTGACCGAGCCCCGGCATTTGATGCCCAGGTGCAGGTGCTCAATGCGACACAGGGCCTCCCCGGGTCGGACGATCAGTGGCCGGCGACGATGCCGGACAGTTCGTTGGTGCTCTTCGGCAGGGTCACGGACGTGACCTTCTTGCCCGATTCGATGTCGACGGCGTGCAGCTTGCGCTTGCCCGGCTCGGAGACGTACGCGATGTGGTCGCGGACGAAGAGGGTGGGCCGGGCCTGCTGCCAGTCCAGCGGCTCCTGCCATTCGCCCACGACGGGGATCTTCTTGTCCACCTTGCCCGTCTCGGGATCGATGACGTGGAGGGTTCCGTTCGTGCCGAGGACGAGTGCCTCGCCGTGGGGTCCGCGGCCGAGGGAGCGGAAGGAGTAGCTGGTGCCCAGGTCGACCAGGCGCAGTTTCGCGGTTTCGGTGTCGATGAGGGAGATGCGGGTCGGCCGCTCCAGTTCGGCCTCCGGGTCGGTCTTGTAGTCGCCCAGGAGGACGGGCGATACGTCGCTGCCACTCTGGTTGCCGATGCGGCCGTAGTCGTCGGGGGCGTCGACCTTGGTGAACTTGCCGTCCTTGTAGATCAGGATGCCGTCCTCGCAGCCGATGCCGACGGCCTCACCCTTGGCCGCGGCCTCGCCGTGGACGCCGGGGCACTTCTCGTTGCGCTGGAGCTCCTTGTCGTTCTTGTCCAGGACGAGGGCGCCGGTGCGCTTCTCCTCGGTGCCGAGGGTGCTGAGGAGTTCGCCGGTGCTCAGTTCGATGGCGACGCCGTGGTGCGGCTCGGCGGAGGTGTAGGTGCGGCCCTGCGGCTTCTTGCCGCCTTCGAGGTCGTCGGGGTCGAAGACGTTGACCTCGCCGGTGCCGTCGGTGAACAGGACCGTCTTGCCGGCGTGCCGTACCACGTGGCCGGGCTTGGCACCCTTGTATTCGATGCCGGTGAAGCTCTGTTCGGCGGCGTTCAGGACGCGGAAACCGGCGTCGGTGGAGACGATGACGTGGGAGTCGTCGCCGGCGGGGTTGAGGCGGTTGAAGCCGGGCAGCTCGATCGTGCTGGCGAGCTTCAGGCTCTCGCCGTCCAGGACGTACAGGCCGCCGTCGAACGTGGCGACGAGCGGGTCCTTGACCGCTACGGCCTTGGTGTTCGGCGCGTTCTTGGCCTTCGTGTCGGACGACGAGGTGTCCTCTCCTCCACAGGCGGTCAGGACCGCGGAGGCCGCCAGGATGAGGGCCGTGCCCGTGAATGCTTTGGTGCGTATCGGCTTGTTCACCGGTCTGTTCCTTTCTGTGCCGCGCGGGCGCGGCAGTGGGTGCGGGTGTGCTTGAACGGCCGGTCGGCCGTTTTCCACGTCAGGGGCGCTGGTTCAGGCGCCGGTCAGGCCGTCGGTCATGGCGGTGGTGTTGGCGCGCATCATCTGCAGGTAGGTGCCGGCGCCCTTCCCCTTCTCGGTCAGGGACTCGGAGTAGAGCTCGACGACGCGCACGCCGCCGCCCATCTCCGTGCGCAGGACCTCGGCCAGCCGTTTGGGCTGGGAGGAGTCGGCGAAGACGGTTCGTACGCCTGCCGTCCGCATGGCCTGGGTGAGTGAGCGCAGGTCGGAGGAGCTGGGCGAGGCCAGCGTCGTACCGCTCGGGAGCACCGCGCCGATGACCCGGAATCCGAAGCGGTCGGCGAGGTAGCCGAAGACGTGATGGTTGGTCACCAGCGCGCGCCGCTGCTCGGGTACGCGGTCGAAGGACTTCTCCATCCAGGCGGTGAGGTCGGCGAGTTGCGCGTCGTAGCGGTCGGCGTTGGCGCGGACCACCTTCTCGTCCACGCCGTCGACGTGCTCGACGACCCGGTCGGCGATCAGGCCCACGGTCTTGCGGACGCGGTCGGGGTCGGTCCAGAAGTGCGGATCGGGCTGCCCGGCCTCCTCCTCGGGTCCTCCGTCGTCATGCGCCTGGAAGGTGAGGGGGTCCGCCGCTTCGCCGGCCTCGAACGTGGCCACTCCTGCCTCGCGGGCGGCGTCCACGTGCCGCAGTACGTTCTCCTCGAGGCCCAGCCCGTTGAAGACCACGAGGTCGGCACGCTCCAACTCGGCGGCCTGCACGGCCGACAGCCCGAAGGAATGCGGGTCGGCATTCGGCTTCATCAGCACGGTGACAGCGGCCTCGTCGCCGACGATCTCCTGCGTGATGTCGCCCAGAATGTTGGTCGTCACCACGACCCGTGGGCGCTCGTCGCTGCTCGTACAGCCGGTGCCGGCACCGGCCAGGGCGAGGATGAGCAGGACCAGCAGGAGGGTGCGCAGCCGCCGCGACTGTTGCGTCTGTCTCGTCATCGTCCGGTCTCCACCATCAGCGCCGGCTCGATGTCCAGGTCGAAGGTGCGCGCCACACGCAGGTTGTCGTTGTAGTCGATCTCGTACACGCGTCTGCCCTTGGGATCGTTGAGGTAGGCGCGGCTGCGGTCGACCTCGACGACCGGTTCCACGTTCCCGTCGGTACCGGTCCCGGGGGCGCCCGTCACAAGCGGCTTCGTCTTGGAGACCTGCTTGCCGGTGGCGATGTCGTAGCCGTGGAGTGCCCCGTCGGTCTCCAGGGAGATCAGGACGGAACCCTCTCCCGCGGTGTTGGCGGAGGTGACGGAACCGGTCTTCACCCGTGTCCACGTGCGCTCGGTGACGTCCAGGACCCACACGGCCCGCTCCCCGGCGGCTGCCGTGAGCGTGTCGCTGCCGGGCCGGTGCCGGAAGGCCGTGGCCCGTTCCGTTTCGGGTACGCCGCTGCCGTACGGGATCTTCTCGGCGGTGAAGGTGCCGTCGGCCTCACGGACGAGCAGGGCGCCGTCGGCACAGCCGAGGACGACTCCGCGCCGGGTGACTGCATCGCCCCGCACCTCCTCGCACCGGGCGTCCGGCGACGCGGCCCGCTTGCCCTGGCGGTCGTACACCGCGACCTTCCCGCCGTCCGTGACGCCGAGCAGGTGCTCCGCGTAGGGCACGACAGCTCCCGCGTGCGTGCCGGGAAGCGTGCGGGCGGAGCCGACCTTGCCCTTCTCCAGTTCGGCCCGGCGGTAGACCCTGGCCCGGCCGCCCTCGTCGGTCACCGCTGTCACGGCGGCATCGCTGCGGACACGGGTGCCCGGACCTCCGGGCAGCTCGCCCACGTCACGTGTCGCCGCGCGGTAGTAGTGGACATGGTCGCCGTGATCCACCATCCAGGCGCCGCCGTCGAGCACGCGCGTGCCGCCCGCGGTGTGGAAGTAGCCGAACCGGCCGTCCGTGGTCAGTTCCGTGGTGCCCGCGGTCCGGGACACCTCGTGCACCTTGCCGGTGATCAGATCGAGTACCCGGGTGTCCCCGGACCTCGGGTCGTTGAGCACCAGCCGCGACTGCTGCTCGGCCTTCTCCTGTGCCCCTGCGACGTACCCGTGCGGAGCAGAGGCCGGGGGAGTCGTCCTCGGGGCGGACGCGGTGTCGTCCGCACCCGCGCAGCTCGTGGTGAGCAGACAGAGGGCCACGAGCGCGGTGGGCACCCAAGCAGTGGCGTTTCTGCGGACGAACAAGGGGATCGCCTCTTCCATCAGTGAGGGGCCGCGGCGTGAGCACCGGCGAGGCGCGCACGGCGGTGGTGGCGGAGACCGGATGCCAGGTGGGAGAGGAAGAACAGGCTCACCGCGAGGCCCGAGATGGTCGCGCCGGCCGCGGTGCTCAAGTGCCAGGACAGCAACAGGCCGCAGAAGGTGGCGGTGATGCCGAGCAGCGCCGCCAGGGCCATGACACCCCGCACGCTGCGCGCCCAGGGCAGCGCGGCCGCCGGCGGGGCGATGAGCAGACCCAGGACCAGCAGCGTGCCCACGATGTGGAAGGAGGCGACGATGGCCAGCGCCAGCAGGCCGAGCAGCACCGCATGAGCGAGGCGCGGGCGCAGGCCGAGCGTTTGCGCCTTGCGCGGGTCGAAAGCCAGGGCGAGGAAGGCCCGGTGGCCGAGGACCGAGACGACCAGCGCCAGCAGCAGCGCCACGCCCAGCAGCACCAGGTCCTGCTCCCGGACGGCGAGGACGTCACCGAAGAGGAACCCGGTCAGGTCGACCGCGAAGGACTGCGAGCGCGAGACGATGATGACGCCGAGCGACAGCATCCCCACGAACAGCAGGCCGATCCCGGTGTCCTGGGACAGCCTCGGGGTGCGGCCGAGGACGGTGACGCCGGCCGTCATGACGGCCGCGCTCAGCAGCGCCCCCACCAGCAGGTTGCCGCCGAGCAGTGCGGCGAGCGCGACTCCGGGCAACAGCCCGTGCGACATGGCGTCGCCGAGGAAGGCCATCCCCCTGAGCACCACCCACGTGCCGGCCAGGGCGCAGATCGCCGACACCAACATCCCGCCCCACAGCGCCCTTTGCACGAAGGTCACCTCGAAGGGACCTGTCAACCACTCCATGGGTCAACAGACTACGATGAAAATCATGTTCAAAAAACAGGGGGTCTCCCCCGCCGTTGCCAAGGGCGGGACGCCCCGCGTCCGCTTCACCGGGCTGTCCGCCGGCTACCCGGGCCGCACCGTCCTCCATCAACTCGACGCCGAGATACCGGCGTTGGCCATCACGGCACTCGTCGGCCCGAACGGCAGCGGGAAGTCCACCCTGCTCGGAGTGCTGGCCGGAGTGATTCGGCCCACATCAGGCGAGCTCCGTCACGTCGGCAACCGGCCGTCGGCGTTCGTCCCGCAGCGCGGCGCCGTCGGTGACGCGCTGCCGCTGACCGTAAGGCAGACGGTGGAGATGGGGCGCTGGGGCGAACGCGGGCCGTGGCGTCGGCTGACCCGGCAGGACCACGCCACCGTGGACACGGCCATGGAGCGACTGGGCATCACCGACCTCGCCCCCCGCCAACTCGGGGAACTGTCCGGCGGGCAAAGGCAACGCGCGCTGATCGCCCAGGGCCTTGCCCAGGAGTCGGACCTGCTCCTCCTGGACGAGCCGACCACTGGTCTCGACCCCGGGGCAAGGGACCGGATCGCCGCGCTGCTGACGGAGCTCGTCGCCGACGGGGTGACCGTCGTCCAGGCCACGCACGACCTCGAAGCCGCGCGCTCAGCCGACACCTGCCTCCTGCTCAGCGACGGCCACGTGGTGGAACAAGGCGACCCCGCCCAACTCCTCACCCCCTTGACGCTCGCCCAGATCTGGCAACCGGCCTGACCTGGCGGCCAGTTCATGTCTCGCGGCAAAACGGTGCTCACATCGCGCTGTCACATGCGCCAGGGTGGCGCCGGTGCCGTGCGTGCCGAAACGACCATGCGGTTGGCATGAAGGCGACCGGGCCGAACACCGCAGGCCGATGACACAGGACCTGAGAGGCCACAGAAGTGACCCCGGCCGCGGATGCGGCCCTGCCCTGGTGCCCAGCATGCGTGCCGGCACTGCCGGGCTCGGTCACGCAGGTGAGCGCGCCGCGACGGACTGCCCCCGACACGACCTGGGACCTCCGACGGATACAAGTACCCGCTGCCGCACTGGCGCTGCTGACCGGGCTCGCCGCGCGAGGCGGCACTGTCACAGGCGCTCGGCGGCGGCTTCGACCGCTTCCCCGGCTCCCTGCCGGCCCTGGACACCGCGAGGTGGACGCCCGGATGCAGTGGTCCTGCACCGGCCGGACGAGCTCGCCGAGTGGCTACCGGGGCTGACGGTACTCGCCTCACAACTCCCTCAGCAGTCTCCCGCGACCGATGCACGACCTCGTACGGCGGCCCGGGGCGCCCGTCGGGCGGTGACGGCTACCGGGTCACTTGGGTGCGACGCTGCCGAGGAGTGGGTCCGGGCACGCACGCTGCGCGAATCTCTCGTCCACCCCGCCACGGCCCGTGCGGATCGGCGCCACGCCCGTCAGGCGGCTGGATGCGGATGAGATCAGTCGCCGACCTCATCACAAAGCCAGGCCATGGCTTAAGGACACATGTAACGGGAAATGATGATCCACGAACGGTTGTCCGAGCGGTTGCCGGTGCCCCCGGCGGGGTCGCTCGACCGCCGGGAGCCGCAGCCGCCGGTGGACGGGGAGGGGCCTGTAGTGCGTGTGCCCTTGTATCTGCAACCACGACTGGAACCACCGCTCAGCTCGCTAATGGACGACGTGCCCTTCCTGCACTCCCTCGTCGACGCCCTCGGCTCCCCGCTCAATGTGCTGCTGCCCCACCGGATCGCCGAGAACGCCGACGGATTCCACAGCGTCTACCGCAAGCACCACCTCACCGGCCGGGTGTACTTCGCGCACAAGGCGAACCAGTCCAGCTCCCTGGTGCGCCGACTGGCGGCGGCCGAACCCTCGACGGTCGGCGTCGACGTCGCCTCGCTGGGCGAGTTGCAACACGTCCTGGGATGCGGCGTCAGCCCGGACAGGATCATGGCCACCGGCCCGAAGGACCCGGATTTCCTGTGGCTCGCCGCCCTCACCGGCGTCACGATGAACATCGACTCGCCTGGCGAGCTCGAACAACTGGCCATGCTCATACGAGAGTTCGCCTTGCCCCGGGCCGATGTCCTACTGCGGCTGTCAGGGTTCGAGGCAGCCACCGGCCCGGGTGCCTCCGGGGTGAAGATGCTCTCGCGCCGCAGCCGCTTCGGCACACCGTTGCAGGAGGTAGGTGCTCTGCTCGACTCGGTCGAACGACACCAGGACGCGGTCCGGCTGACCGGGGTCGCCTATCACCTGGACACCACCGGCCTGCCGGAGAAGGCCGCCGCGCTCGAGCAGTGTGTCGCGGTCATGGACGAGTGCCGCGCCCGCGGACTGGATCCGCGCGTCATCGACATCGGCGGCGGATTCGGGGTCGGCTATCTCGCGGACGCCGGCCAGTGGCAGCGCTACACCACCGAGCTGGCCAACGCGGTGCTGGGCACCCGCCCCGCCCTGACCTGGCGCGGACACGGCTACGGCCTGCGCAACGAAGGCGGCACCCTCCGCGGGAACCCGGCGCTCTATCCGGCCCACCGCCCCACGGCCGGACCGGGGTATCTCGACGAACTCCTCTCCCACCCCGCCCCCTCCTCGGGCCGCCCACTGGCCACCCTCCTCCTGGAGCACCTCTACGACCTGTACTGCGAACCGGGCCGCGCGCTCGTCGACCAGTGCGGGCTCTCGCTGGCGCGGGTGCTCGACGTGCGCCGTGCCGGCCAGGATTCCGGTGACCTCCTGGTGCGCCTCGGCATGAACGCCGGCGACGTGAGCCTGGAGGAGCACGGCGTGCTCGTCGATCCCGTCCTTCTCCCCCGTACCGGAACGGCCGGAACGGACGACGTGAGCGCCGACGGGCGGGTGGGGGTCTACCTGGTCGGGAATCTGTGCCTGGAGGCCGACCTGATCACCCGCAGAAAGGTGTTCCTGCCCCGGCTGCCACATGCCGGCGATCTGCTGGGGTTCGCCAACACCGCGGGCTACGCGATGGACTTCCACGCTCACCGCGCACAGCGGCAGCCGATCGCACGGACGGTCGCCGTCGTACGCGACGGGGACTCCTGGCGCTGGTGTCCGGACGAGGAGTACTGGCCGGTCAAGCGGCCGGGAGGACCGGTGTCATGAGGTACGACAGCATCACGGAAGCCATCGGAAACACTCCGCTGGTACGCATCGATCAGGCCGTGCACGGCCTGCGCCACATCGACCTGTACGCCAAGCTGGAGATGCTCAACCCCTTCGGCTCGGTCAAGGACCGAGCCGCGTGGAACATGGCGCGCCCCGGTCTGGCCGAGGCGGCGGAGCGCGGCGCGACAGTCGTGGAACTGTCGAGCGGCAACACCGCGAAGGCCCTGGCCCTGCTCGCGGGGATGTACGGGCTGCGCTTCAAGAGCGTCACCAACCGCATGCGGGTGCCGGAGATCAAGGACCTGCTTCTGCTGCTGGGCGCGGAGATCGAGGAGTTGCCGGGGCAGAGCGAGTGCCTCGACCCGACCGACACCGAGGACCCGCTGACCCGCTTCCACCAGGCCCTCGCCGAGGACGGCAACGCGTATCTGCACACCAACCAGTACTTCAACCCACGCAACACCGAGGCGCACGCGGTGGGCACAGGACCGGAGATCGTCAAGGACCTGGGCGGGCGGGCACCGGACTGGTTCATCGCCTGCGTGGGCACAGCCGGTTCGTCGACCGGGGTGGCCCGGGCACTGCGCGACCAGGACCCCGGGGTACAGGTGGTCGGACTGGTCGCCCACAAGTCGGACTTCATCCCCGGCATCCGCACCATCGACGAGGTCCACCAGGTCGGACTCTTCGACCCGGCAACGTACGACACGATGGAGTCGGTGACCGCCGATGAGGCCATCGACGGCATGCTGACCCTGATCCGCCGCTGCGGACTGCTGGCCGGGCCCACCGGAGGCGCCGCCTATCACGGCGCGGTACGACATCTGCGCACCGTGGACGCGGAGTTGGAAGAGTCAGGGACGGAGCCGGGACCGGCGAACCGCCGGACAGCGGTCTTCATCGTCTGCGACCGAGCCGAGAGCTATCTGAGCTACGTACGGCAACGCCGACCCGAACTCCTGGGCAGGCCGCCCCAGAAGAATTCGGCGGCGGCCCTCACCGACGCCGAAGTACAGGCGCAGGCCAAGGTTGTCGACACCGACGACGCCCGGCGATGGATCATGGACGGGCAGCCGCGGCCGTTGGTGATCGACCTGCGCGGACCGCAGGCGTACGCCGCGCTCCACATCGACGGATCGGTCAACATCGTGGACGAGCTGTTCGGCGAACTCGTACGCGGCGGCCTGCCGTTCAGCAAGCGACAGCCGGTGCTGCTGGCCTGCCCGGTCGGCGAGAAGTCCGCCCGCTACGCCGCGCTACTGACCCGCATGGGCCATCCGGACGTGCGCAGCCTGTCCGGCGGCATCGTCGCCTGGCGGGACGCGGGCGCCCCACTGGTCCGGGACTGACCCCGATGCTCCACGAGGAACTCAGCAACGAACTGCACGAGCTGGCCGGCTGGCAGCGGGAGCTGCGGGAGCAGTTCCCCATCATCACCGGACACCCGGAGCTGGTCTTTCTGGACAGCGCGGCCACCTCACAGAAGCCACGCGCCGTCCTCGACGCCGCACAGACGTATCTGACGACGTCCAATGCCAACGCCGGGCGGGGCACCTACCCGTGGGCCAACCGGACGACGGCGATGGCGGAACGCACCCGGCAGCGCGTCAAGGACTGCCTCGACGACCCCGCGCCCGAGCGCTCCGGTGTCCATTTCACCAGCGGCACCACGGAGGGGCTGCGGGCCGTCGCCCGCGACTGGCTCACCGACCTGCTGACCGACGGCGACGAGATCCTCGTCCCCTTCGCCGACCACCAGGCGAACCTGGAACCCTGGCTGGAGACCCAGCGGTTGCTCGAACAGCGGGGCATCACCGTGCACCTGCGTGCCCTGCCGTACCAGACGGCTTCCGGAGACTACGACCACCGGGCCCTGACCGGGATGGTCGGCCCGCGCACCCGCTTCGTCGCCGCCACGCACATTCACCATGTCTACGGCGGAGACATGAACGTCCACCGCATCCGGGAGGTCGTCGGTCCCGACGTGCCGATCTGTCTCGACGCGGCCCAGAGCATCGGCCATCTGCCCCTGTCCGTGACCGAACTCGACGTGGACTTCGTGGTCTTCTCGGGGCACAAGGCACTGGCCCTGCCCGGCTCCGGAGCCGTCTGGGCCCGCAACGCACGCGGGCCGCGGTTCCGGCCCGGCGGCTGGCACGGCACCCCCAACACTGTCGGCATCGCCACCCTCGAAGCCGCGCTCGACTGGCTGGACGCCGCGGGCACTGACCGGATCTCACGCTGGACCACCGCCCTCACGGCCCGGCTGACCGACCGGCTCCGCCACCTGGCCGCCTACGAGATCCTGGGCTGCCAGGCCAGTCTGGCAGCCGACTCCACCGTGCAACGGCGGCACGGCATCGTCACCTTCCGGCACCGCGAAATCCCCTCCGACGACCTCGGGTTCATCCTGTTCAGTCACGGATTCATGGTCAGGGCGGACAGCCTGTGCCAGGCCGGCGCGGAGCACCAGGCCGGTTCGGTGCGGGCAAGCCTGCACGTCTACAACACCGCGGAGGAGATCGACCGCCTGCTGTCCGTCCTCGGCACTCTCTGAGCGGACGATGCGAATGGAAACCGTTTCCACCTGTAGATTGAGGAACAGCACTGCCGGGTGAGAAACGGAAGAGGCGCACGAGCCGATGGGCGTGAGCATGGCGACAGCCAAGCTGTGGGTGGAACGCTGGGAACTCCAGCAGGAGCACTACGCCACCGACCGCGAAGAGCGGTTCACCGTGATCGCCGACGCCGTCGAGCACGTGACGGCCGACCGCGCACATCCGCTGATCCTCGACCTGGGCTGCGGCCCGGGCTCCCTGGCCGCCAGGCTCGCCGCACGGCTACCGCGGGCAGAGATCGTCGCCGTCGACATGGACCCCCTGCTCCTGGAACTCGGCCGCACCCACCATGCGAACGCGGCACGCTATGTGGACACCGTGATCGGTGACGACGGATGGACCGACGCCCTCGGCCTGGACCGCCCCCTCGATGCGGCCGTCTCCACCACGGCCCTCCACTACCTCCCCGAACCGGTCCTACTGCGCACCTACCAGCACATCGCCGCACTACTGCGCCCCGGCGGCGCCCTCATCAACGGCGACCACTTCACCCAGGCCGACCCCTGCTGCGCCGCCCTCACCGCACACGTCGGCAACAGCCGCGCCAGGCGCTCACACACGTGCCGCCACGAGGACTGGACGTCCTGGTGGAACGCGGCCGCACAGGACGCCGAACTGGCCGACCTGGTCACCCGACGCGAGCAGCGCCAGTCGGAGCTCCGCAACGTCGGCGGCAGCGACAACGGCCTGACGCTGACCCACCACATCGAGCTGCTGCGGCAGGCAGGCTTCCCTCACGTCACGCCCGTCTGGCAGTTCGGCGACAGCCATGTCCTCGCCGCACTGAAGAACTGACGCCCGCCCGACGCCTTTCGCCACCGCCATCGGCATGGAGCAGTCCGCGGGCTCCCACCAACTGCGGCTCCTGCGCGCCCTGGGCCTGGTCACCGGGCAACGCGACGGCCGCCGTATCGTCTACCGCCTCTACGACGACCGGCCCGACCCACGGGAGCCGACCGTGGCCACACGAGGTGCACTTCTCACAACACATGCGCGAGTTGCCATATGTTAATGTGGCCACGCACGGCCCGCGGAGCACGAGCCGCAGGCAACGGAGAGCACCACGAGGAGCACCACATGACCACCGCCACCGCGCACCGCACACACGACGACCACACCCACACCCACGGCGAGGGCTGCGGCCACGTCGCCATCCCGCACGGCGACCACATCGACTACGCGCACGACGGCCACCTCCACAAGACCCACGAGGGCCACGTCGACGAATGCGCGAGCGCCGGCCACGCCACCCATGAGGGCCACGACCACCAGCACGGCGAGGGCTGCGGCCACGTGGCCGTGCCGCACGAGGACCACGTGGACTACGTGCACGACGGCCACCGCCACGCCGCGCACGACGGCCACTGGGACGACCACTGATCCGCTCCGCATCCGCGTTCGACCGCACGAACCCGGACCGGAAATCATTGTCACTTGCTAACATATGCATGTGACGATGACTCCTCCCCCTCGACAACCCCGGCGGACGGACCGATGCGCGCCCTGGAGGCCGCCAGCGACCTGCTGAAGGCGCTGGCCTCCCCCGTCCGCCTCGGCATCGTGCGCGAGCTGTCCGAGGGCGGAAAGTACGTCCACGAACTGGTCGCGGCCCTCGGGGTGAGCCAGCCGCTGGTCTCGCAGCATCTGCGGGTCCTGCGCAACTCCCGGATCGTGACGACCCGCCGCCAGGCGCGCGAGATCCAGTACGGCCTCACCGACGACCACATCGCCCACATCGTGCTGGACGCCATCCGGCACGCGCAGGAGTAGTGCGGCGCCGTCGCCCCATACGACGGCGCCGCACTCTTGTTAATGGATCCCATTTTCATATAGCGTACGTCGCGGCCCGAGGACTGTGGAGGCGGTCATGACCGAGCGCGACGTACGCCTGGGCACGGTCCAGGAAACCCTGCTGATCCCGCTGTACGGCCGGGCGGTGGAGAACCGCAAGAAGGAAGCGGTCCTGCGCGACGCGGTCGCCGAGGAACTCGTCGCGGCGATCGACTACGACTTCGCCCGCTTCGACGGCCTGCCGATGCTGCTCGGCACGGTCCTGCGCACCAGCCTGTTCGACCGCTGGGTGACGGACTTCCTCGCCGAACATCCCACCGGCACCGTGGTGGAGATCGGCACCGGCCTCAACACCCGCTACGAACGCACCGACAACGGCCAGGCCCGCTGGTTCGAGCTCGACCTGCCCGACGTGATCGAACTGCGCCGCACCTTCTTCACCGACACACCACGCCGCACGATGATCGCCACGTCGGTGACGGACAAGGCTTGGGCGGACACCGTCGCCGCGCAATCCGGCGGCCCGTACCTCTTCGCCGCCGAAGCCGTTCTGCCCTACCTCGAGGAGGCGGACGTCCGCGACGTCATCGACCTGCTCGCCGACCGCTTTCCCGGCTCCCTGCTGGCCCTCGACACCTCCGGCCCCGGCCACTTCGACACGCAGGACCAGCCCGGCTCACTCGGCAAGGTCGACGCCCGGATGCAGTGGAGCTGCGCCGATCCGGCACGGCTCGCCGAGTGGCGACCGGGAGTCGACGTACTGGCCTCCGACACGTTCAGCAGCCTCCCTGCCCCGATGTACGACGAACTCCCGGCCCCCGTCCAGGAGATGGTCACCGGCCTCGCCGCCCAGCGACTTCCCCAGGTCGAGGACTACCGGCTGAACCTGGTCCGGCTCCCGCGTGGCTCCGACGGCGAGTGAAGGAGATCACACGGCACGAACCTGAAACGCCGTGAAGGACGCATCCGCACAGGTCGACGACTCCGGGCAGGGTAAGTCACGTCACGTAAGGGCCAGCGGGTTCGGCAGTGGCAGATAGCGGGCGTCGGCCCCGTCCGCGCCCGTCCAGCGCAGCAGCAGGTTCGTCTTGCCGGGGAGGCTGGGCGCGGTGAGCAGGGCGGCGATCTCGGGGAGGTCGTGCCGGGAGAGTTCGGCGCGTACGGCGGGCCAGGGGTCGAGGCCGGGGTGGCGTTCCGCGAGGACCGCGGCGATCTCCCACAGGTGATTGACGACCAGGCAGTACACCAGCCGCTCCCACCCGGCGTCCCGCTCCACGTCCGCCAGCAGCTTCACCCCCTCGGCGTCCCGGAACAGCGCCTGCACGGGCGTGCCGTCGGCGTCGACGGCGACCAGCGTGTTCTGCAGGTGCGCTTCGAGTACGACGCCGTGGTCGGCGAAGGCGGCCAGCACCGGTGGGACCACCTGGCGCAGATAGGCCTCCCACCAGCCCGCCGGATCGTCGGTGCCGTCGAGTGGGCTGCCCGCGAAGCCTTCGACGAGCCCGGCGGCGAGCAGCGGGGTCGTGCCGGGCACCAAGTGCGCACGCAGTCCGTCGCGGACCAGGACGGCGAGTTCCTCGAAGGCGAAGCCGGCGGTGCGGTAGCCGCGGTCGGTCAGCCAGGCCGCCGGGCCGTCGATCGCGGCGAAGGCCTGTGTCACGGCCGTGTCGGTGCGGCGCAGTGTCAGCAGGTCGTGGCGCCAGAGCCGGCGTACGTCATTGGTGATGCGCACATCGAGGCTGAACTTCAGGAAGAGGTCGCGGTCGGGCGCGTAGACCGTGCGGATCGCGGCCGTGGGCCGGGCCGGGAACGGGGTCGTGCCCAGCCGGATCAGCCGGCCGTCCGCGAAGGCCGGGGCGAGGTCGTGGCCGACAAGGTCGAGCTGCCAGGGGTGGGCGGGCAGCAGCCGGTAGCCGGGCGGCGCCTCGCCCAGGGTGTCGAGGGCGGTGGTATCGCCCTCCTCGACGACCGAGTCCTCGCGTACGCCGAGCAGCACCAGCGGGAAGGCGGCGTGGGCCTCGGGGGCGTACGGCAGCCAGCCGGTGGCCGGACCGCCGCCGCGCGCCTTGGGGGCGGGGTGATAGGGGTGGCCGGTGATCAGGGACTGCTCGGAGCGCAGATACGGGTCGTCGGGCGCGGTCGTGCGGGCGCGCGCGGTGAGCAGGGCGGCCACGGCGTCACGGCTGTCGGTCATCTCGGCGGGGAGTTCGTGGTTGGACAGGCCCGTGTGCCGGGTCAGCTCCTCGGCGACGAGCTTCACCAGCTCGGTGTGGCCGAGTCGCTGCCAGGTGCCGCCGACGTACAGCTCGGGCTCTGTGGGCCGGCGCTCCCCGCGCACCCGCAACAGGCGGTCAAGACCGGGCAGCCGGTACACCCGCCGCTCGCCGGGTACCCGTTGTGCCACCTCCCGCAGCAGGCAGTTCAGCAGCGGGGCCGCCGCATACGCGTCAGCGCGTGCCGACGGGTCGTCGGCGGCGGGCGGGGGCATGAGGTCCAGGCGTTCCACTTGTTCCCTACGGTCCGTTCGGGCGGGAGACGATCAGTATGTCTGTCGTCACGCCCCCGTCGTGACGCCCTGCCTGCAACCTTAGGAGCCCGCCTGTGCATCGTCCCCCCACCGTCGAGGCCGAGGTCGCCGACGAACTGGCCGTCGTACGCCCCGGTCTCGTGTCGCGGTACACGGCCGAGCTGCCCGGCGCGCGGGCGGCCGTGCTGACCCGGCTGTGGCGGGCGCTGGCCCATGAGCCGCTGCCGTGGATCGCCCGGCGCGGGCCCGGTGTGCTGCGGCTGTCCGACGGGCGGTGGCTGCACGGCCCGGTCGCCGACCCGTACGCCACTTCCGCGTACGTCAGCGCCGTACGGCTTGACGGGGTGTCGTACGACGATCCGGCCCGGTTGATGACGGGGCTCGCGGTACCGCACGGGGCGTACTTCGCCTCCGAGCTCGCGCACAGTGTGGCGTCGTTGGCGCTGTCCCGGGCCGGGCAGAAAGGCCACCCGAAGGAGTGGCCCAACTGGGACTGGGACTGGGAGTGGGAGCAGCGAGTGGTCGACGGGCATCCGTTCCATCCCAACTGCCGTTCCCGGCCCGGTTTTTCGGTGGACGAGCAGCTGGCGTACGGCCCCGAGCACAGCTCGCATGTGCGGCTGGGGCTGATGCCGGTCGGGGCGCGGGAGTGCCTGGTGACGGGCGAGTGGCCGGACCGCATGCGGGACGGGGAGCGGCTGCTGATCCCGGTGCATCCCTGGCAGGCGGAGCACGTGCTCAAGCGCCCCCTCGACCTGGACGCCGCCGCGCATCCGCTGATGTCCCTGCGCACCCTCGCCCTGCCCGGCGTCCGCGGCCCGCACGTCAAGACCGCGCTGAGCACCCGGCTGACGTCCTCGGTGCGGGACATCTCCCAGTGGTCGATCTCGACATCGGCGATCCTGTCGGCGTTCGCCGAGCAGATGGCGGCGCGCACGGACGGTCTGCTGCACACCACCCGCACGATCGGCGCGATCACCGCCCACTCCCCCGACCTGGCCGCCGTGTTGCGGGAGTCGCCCCAGGTGTACGGCGACCAGGCGCGCGGCGAGCGGGTCGTGCCGGTGGCCGCGCTCGCCACCACAGAGCTGCCCCGGTCCCCGGCCTGGCTGGCGGACTTCGCACGGCTGGCGCTCACCGTGGGCCTGCGCCTGCTGGAGCTGGGCGTGGCCCTGGAGGCGCACGGCCAGAACCTCCTCGTGGTGCTGTCCCCGACGGGCGCACCGCTGCGTCTGGTCTACCGCGATCTGGCCGACATCCGCATCAGCCCCGCCCGGCTGGCCCGGCACGGCATCCCGCTGCCGGAGCTGACCGGACGGGTCGTCACGGACGACGAAACGACGCTGCGGCGCAAGCTGTTCGGCTCGCTGGTGGCCGGGGCGCTGGCGGGCACGGCGGGTTCGGGTACGGCGTTGCGGGCGGCGCTGGAGACGGCCGTACGGGATCTGCCGCGCACCCCGGATCTCGTCGCGCTGCTCGAGGAACCGCTGCCCACGAAGGCGTTGACGCTGATGCGTCTGTCGCCGGGGACGCCCGGGGATCAGTGGGCGCAACTTCCCAACCCCTTGCGGTCGGAGACCGTTTTGGAGCGGGACACGTTTGATCAATAAGATCCGCCGATGATCACAAGACAACGGCTCGCGGCGGGCACCTGCGCCCTGCTCGCCACGCTGACGGCCGGGCTCGCCTTCCCGGCCGCGGCGGCCGCCGGCGAACCCACGAGCGAGGACGCACCGAAGGTGAACCTCGTGCTCGACGTCAGCGGTTCCATGCGGGCCAGGGACATCGACGGCCAGTCCCGGATGGCCGCGGCGAAGCAGGCGTTCAACGAGGTGCTCGACGCGACGCCCGAGGAGGTCGAACTCGGCATCCGCACCCTGGGCGCCAACTACCCCGGGGACGACCAGAAGACGGGCTGCAAGGACACCGCGCAGCTCTACCCGGTCGGACCGCTGGACCGCACCGAGGCCAAGACGGCGGTGGCCACCCTCACGCCCACCGGCTGGACGCCGATCGGCCCGGCGCTGCTGAAGGCGGCCGACGACCTCGACGGCGGCACCGGCTCCCAGCGCATCGTGCTGATCAGCGACGGCGAGGACACCTGCGCCCCGCTCGACCCGTGCGAGGTCGCCCGCGAGATCGCCGCCAAGGGCATCGGCCTGACCATCGACACCCTCGGCCTGGTCCCCAACGCCAAGATGCGGCAGCAGCTCAGCTGTATCGCCGAGGCGACCGGAGGGACGTACACCTCGGTCGAGCACACCGACGAACTCACCGACCGTGTCAACCAGTTGGTGGACCGGGCGGCCGATCCGGTGGTGACGCCGGTGGCCACCGAGGGGGCCGACGCGTGCGCGAAGGCGCCCACGCTGAAGTCCGGGCTGTACACCGACCGCGAGGAGTTCAACCAGCAGCGCTGGTACCGCGTGGCCGTGAACCCCGGCCAGGAGCTGCGCGCCTCGGTGAGCGTGGCGGCCGACCGGGCCGTGAACCCCGACTACGGGGTGCTGCTGCGGGCCGTCACCGAACGCGGGCGCGAGATCGTGCGCGGTGAGGGGACGGGCAACGGCCGTACGGACGTCATCTCGACCGGTCTGCGGTACCCGAAGGCGGAGAGCGACGAGGAGAACGCTCCCGCGGAGACGGTCTGCCTGCAGGTCACCAACTCCTACTCGGCGGCCTCCGGCGTGCAGACCACGCCAGGACTGCCCCTCGAACTCACCGTCGACGTCGTGGACGGGCCCTCGCAGTCGGGCGACGTGGCCTCCTTCGGCCTCGGACGCGGCTGGTGGCTGCTGGGCGCGCTGATCCTGACGGGCTTCCTCGCCGGTGTGGTGTGGGGCTGGGTTTCACGCTGGCGGGTCGCGGTCTGGAGGACCAACTGATGCGGATCACACGTGTGTTGAGTGCCGCGCTGCTGATGCTGGGGGTAGCCGCGGGTTCGGCAGTGGCGGCCGAGGCTCCGACACAGGCAGGCACGTCGTTCCGTACGGCGACGGAGATCGACCAGGACCAGAAGGCGACGGCGAGCGGCTCGGCGGGCGACTACCTGTACTGGTCGTTCCCGGCGGACGCCGGCAGCCGTCCCACCGTCAAGGCCACGGTCGACCTCCCTGAGGCACACGCCGCCGAGACCTGGCAGCTCGACGTGTACGACGGACTGCGCCGCCGCCAGGCCTGCCAGTACGGCGCACAGACACGCACCGCCGCCCAGGACGCGTCCTCGGTCGAGCTGGCCTGCACCCTGCGCACAGTGCGCGGCTGGTCCGAGCCATGGGCCAACGACCCGCTGCCGGGGACGTACTACATCCGGCTGACGGTCCTCGACCTGGCGACCACCGACCTCGGCCTTCCGGTGTCCGCCGCCGTCGAGGTGTCCTCCAAAGACATCGGCGGGTCGGCAGCGGTGGACGGTTCGCTGGCGCAGCCGCTGGTGCCGGGCATCGCGGTGAAGTCCGCTGAGACCGAGGAGAGTTCGTCGTCCCCGGCCGTGCTGTCCGCGATCGAGCCCGACGACGGCTGGTCCTCCGGCTGGTGGTCCGACCGGTGGGTGTGGACCGCGATCGGCGGCGTGCTGGCCGCGCTCGCGGGGATCGGCGGCTATGCGCTGACACGGGGGGCGGGGCGACCGCAAGGCGTCTGACCGGTCGACGGGGCCCGCTGTACGGTCGTACGGCGGGCCCTTTCTCATGCCTCCCGCAGCGCCTTGGCCGGCGTCCCCTCGCCGCTCACGGTGATACGGCCGTCCCGTACCGCGTCCGCCAGGCTCGACTCCCCCCGCCCGACCGCCTCCCACGTACCGGCGTCCAGCACCAGCCGGGCGTCGGGCTCCCCGGGCGCGGGCCCGTCGCCGTACACGGGCCCCTCCTCGGCACCGACGTACAGATGGAACTCACCCTCCTCCAGCCGGACTTCGACCACTCCCTGGCCTTCGAGGGACCGCAGCAGGGGCAGCGCGAACCAGTGCGCCCGTACGGCGTCGGTGGGCCGCCGCTCGCCCAGCTCGGCCTGTCCCCAGGCGCCCAGAGCCTGAAGGACCGGCAACAACTCCCGCCCACGTCGGGTGAGTTCGTAGACGAACGCCGCGCCGGGCGGCGGCAGCCGGCGTCGCGTGGTCAGCCCGTCGCGCTCCATGTCCTTCAGCCGCGAGGCGAGTACGTCCGTGCTGACGCCCGGCAGATCCGCGTGCAGGTCGGTGTAGCGGCGGGGACCGGCCAGCAGCTCCCGGACGATCAGCAGGGTCCAGCGGTCGCCGACGAGGTCGAGCGCCCGGGCGGCGGAACAGTACTGGTCGTAGCTTCGGCGAGGTGACATGCGACGCAGTCTAGACGTGTCATTGGACTTTCCAAGCTCACACTTGGTAAAACCAAGCAACACCAGATACCGGAGGGGCGCATGGAGTTCCGGCAGTCGAGCAAGCTCAGCGAGGTCTGTTACGAGATCCGCGGCCCGGTGATCGAACACGCCAACGCGCTGGAGGAGGCCGGCCACAGCGTGCTGCGCCTGAACACCGGCAACCCCG
Source organism: Streptomyces sp. DG2A-72 (assembly GCF_030499575.1). NCBI lineage: Bacteria > Bacillati > Actinomycetota > Actinomycetes > Kitasatosporales > Streptomycetaceae > Streptomyces > Streptomyces sp. DG2A-72. Next base: position 8,536,434 of record NZ_JASTLC010000001.1, on the reverse strand, counting down.
CGCTCTTCGGCTTCGAGGCGCCCGAGGAAATCCTCCAGGACATGATCCGGATGCTCCCGCAGGCGCACGGCTACACGGACTCGCGGGGCATCCTGTCCGCCCGCCGGGCCGTGGCGGGGCGCTATCAGACCCTCGGCCTGGAGGTCGGCGTCGACGACGTCTTCCTCGGCAACGGCGTGTCCGAGCTGGTCTCGATGGCCGTACAGGCGCTGGTGGAGGACGGCGACGAGGTCCTGATCCCGGCCCCCGACTTCCCCCTCTGGACGGCGGTGACAACGCTCGCCGGAGGCAAGGCGGTTCACTACCTCTGCGACGAACAGGCCGACTGGTACCCGGACCTGGACGACATGGCGGCGAAGATCACCGACCGCACCAAGGCCGTCGTCATCATCAACCCGAACAACCCGACCGGCGCCGTCTACCCGAAGGAGATCATCGAGGGCATCCTCGACCTCGCCCGGCGGCACGGCCTGATGGTCTTCGCCGACGAGATCTACGACCAGATCCTGTACGACGACGCCGTGCACCACTCGGCCGCCGCGCTCGCCCCCGACCTGGTCGTCCTGACCTTCTGCGGCCTGTCGAAGACGTACCGCGTGGCGGGCTTCCGCTCCGGCTGGCTGGTGATCACCGGCCCGAAGCAGCACGCGAAGAACTACCTGGAGGGCCTGACGATGCTGGCCTCCATGCGGTTGTGCGCCAACGCACCCGCCCAGTACGCGATTCAGGCGGCGCTCGGCGGCCGGCAGTCCATCCGCGATCTCACCACGCCGGGCGGGCGCCTGCGCGAACAGCGCGACATGGCCTGGGAGAAGCTCAACGAGATCCCGGGGGTGTCGTGCGTGAAGCCGAAGGGCGCGCTGTACGCCTTCCCGCGTCTGGACCCGTCCGTCCACAAGATCCACGACGACGAGAAGTTCGTCCTCGACCTGCTGCTCCGGGAGAAGATCCAAGTGGTGCAGGGCACCGGCTTCAACTGGCCCACCCCCGACCACTTCCGCATCCTCACGCTGCCGCACGCGGAGGATCTGGAGGCGGCGATCGGGCGGATCGGGCGGTTCCTCAGCGGGTACCGGCAGTAGCGGCCGGCTTCCCCGGCAGCGGGCTCGGTTCCCTCACTGGTCCGGGCGGTACTCCTTGCGCCAGACAGCTCCGGTGGTGCTCGTGGCTGCTGCGGCCGACTGCCGTACGGCACAGGGACGGCCTGATTGTCAGACCCGGGTCGTAGTCTTCGAATGGGCTGACCGAGAGGTCGCAGGACCGAGGAGAGGACCGGGGAGGAGTACGTCATGACACGACCGCCGACCGCCGCGCAGCGCCGTGTCATCGACGCCGCCGATCCGGTGACCGGGCGGCTCAGAGGCACGGAGGCACAGCTGGAGGCGCTGGTGAAGCGGGGGCTCGCCTTCCGGCATCCGCGGCCTCCGCACGATCACTTTCTGACACCGGCGGGGCATCGGATACGGGAGGAGGTACCCGAGGCCGCTCCGGAGCCGACCGTCCGGACACCCTCGACGGCGGCCGGGGTCTTCGCCGCCCGCGTCGGCGGCGAGGAGGACGTGCCGGAAACGGGCCCCTCCCGGGTCCGTGAAGTGCACAGCGCCTGGCAGGGGCTGCTCGAGCTGCGCCGGATGACCAATCCGGACGGCGCCACCGACCGGCCGTGCGGCTGGGAACGCAGCCATCTGGTGCAGGCCGCCGCGCTCGCCTTGGAGGCGGCCGGGCATCGCCCCGCCGGGCCGGACTCCACCGGACAACCAGCGGGGCAGGTGTCCCCCGGTTACCGCGTGATCGCGACCCCGCAGCCCGAGGCCGTCGCCGTGTACGAGCCGGAAGTCGACGCCCTGCGCGCCTGCGCGGCCACGCTGGAGAAGGCGGGCTGGCAGGCCGGCGAGTACACCGAGCCGCGCACGAGGGTCCGGTATCTGCTGGCGTCCCCGCGCCGGGCGTGAATAGGGTGATGGGCATGCCAAGATCGGTCGGTCAGATCATCGAATACGTGATGCCGAGTACGTGAAGGGAAAAGCGTGAGCGAGCCGTTTTCCGTGCGGGTGACCGTCCGCGGGTACGAGACCGATGTACAGGGTCACCTCAACCAGGCCGTGTACCTCAACTACGCCGAGCACGCCCGCTGGTCGCTGCTGAAGGCGGCCGGGATCAGCCAGGCCGGCCTCATCTCCCAGGGCGTGGGGCCTGTCGCGCTGGAGACCACCATCCGTTACCAGCGGGAGCTGGTCGCGGGCGATGAGGTCGAGGTGACCTGCGCCTTCACCTGGGGTGAGGGGAAGACCTTCCGCATCGAGCAGACCATCCGCAAGACCGACGGCACGGTGGCCGCCGAGATCACGGCGGTCAGCGGGCTGCTGGACCTCACGGCCCGCAAGCTGGTCGCCGCACCGCAGGAACGGTTCAAGGAACTGGCGGCCGATCCGAGCCTGTTCGGTCTCTGACCGAGTCGCTGCCGTGGGCGGCTTCGGGCGGTGACCGTGCCGCTGCCCTCGGCGGCTTCGCGCCCTGGGCGGCGGTGGTGGCCGCGTCACGCCGCCGCCCGGGGCCGTGCCCCACTCCCCGTCCGGTCCAGCGGGTTCAGCCGGGGTGCTTCACGATGAGCCGTCGGCCTCAGGAGTCCGTCAACTCCGGCCGGTGCTCGGTGTCGTAGTCCGCACGGGACTGGGCGATATAGACGCGATTGCGCTCCGCCCAGTCCGTCAGGCTCTGCAGCGTCTCGTGCAACTCGCGGGCGACCTGCGTGAGTTCATACTCCACCTTGGGCGGCACCGTCGGGTGCACCGTGCGGGTGACGAGGCCGTCGCGCTCCAGGTTGCGCAGCGTCAGGGTCAGCATGCGGCGGCTGATGCCCTCGATGCTGCGCTCCAACTCGGTGAAGCGGATCGGGCCGTGCGCGGCGGCGACCAGGATCTGGACGCTCCATTTGCCCGCCACCCTGTCAAGAACTTCGCGGACCGGGCACGCGTGCGCGTTCACGACCTGGACGGTAACACCGGTGTTCCTCTGGGACATCGAACTGCCTCCTTACCCCCACCTCCATGGTCACCCACGATGTACCCCGTTACAAGACGTGCACCTATGGGTCCATGGAGACTCACGGAGAATACGGAGGCCGGACCGCCATGTCGTCCCTGACCGAGCGCCCCACCCACGCGCCACACCGAACGTACTCCCGCTGGGCGTCCCTCGTCGTGCTGTGCGCCGGGACGCTGATGACGATCCTCGACGGCAATATCGTCACGGTCGCGATGCCGGCGATCCAGAGCGACCTGGGTTACAGCGGTCCGGGCCTCGCCTGGGTCGTCAACGCCTATCTGATCCCGTTCGGCGGCCTGCTGTTGCTGGCCGGCCGGCTCGGTGACCTGATGGGCCGCAAGCGGATGTTCGCCACGGGGCTCGCGGTGTTCACGGCGGCCTCCGTGCTGTGCGGGATCGCCACCAGCCAGGGCGCGCTGATCGCGGCGCGTGCCCTGCAAGGGGTGGGCGGGGCCATGACCTCGGCGGTCGTCCTCGGCATGCTGGTCGCGCTGTTCCCACAGCCGCGTGAACAGGCCCGCGCGATCGCGGTGTTCAGCGCGGTCGGCGCGGCGGGCGGGGCGCTCGGCACGTTTCTCGGCGGGGCGCTGACGCAGGCCCTCGGCTGGCACTGGATCTTCCTGATCAACCTGCCGATCGGCGTGGCTGCATGGCTGGCGGCGCTGCGCGTCCTGGCGCCGGACCGGGGCGAGGGGCTGGACCGGGGCGCCGACTATCCGGGAGCGGCGCTGGTCACCGGCGCGCTGATGCTCACGGTGTATGTCATCGTCGGCTCCGGCGACCGCGATCTGACCGCCACCCTGCTCCTGGCCGCGCTCGCCCTCACCCTGTTCGTGGCGTTCACGCTCCGCCAGGCCCGCGCCGCCCGCCCCCTGCTCCGGCTGCGCCTCTTCTCCTCCCGCCTGCTGACCGGCGCGAACGCCGTCCAGATCCTGATGATCGCGACCATGTACGGCTTCCAGTTCATCGGCGCCCTCTACGTCCAACGGGTCCTCGGCTACGGTGAGTTGGCCACTGGTACGGCCTTCCTGCCGGCCCCGGTCGCGATCGGCGTACTGATGCTGGGCCTGTCCGCGCGGACCATCGGCCGCTACGGGGCGTACAGGGTCCTGCTGACCGGTCTGGCGCTCATCGTCGCGGGCATGGCCCTGCTGAGCCGCGCCCCCGTGAACGGCTCGTACCTCACGGACGTACTCCCGCCGCTCCTCCTGCTCGCCACCGGCTTCGCCGCCGCGATGCCCGCGCTGACCGGGCTCGCGATGTCCGGAGCCCACGAGGAGGACGCGGGCCTGGCCTCCGGGTTGTTCAACACCACGCAGGTGGTGGGAGGTTCACTGGGGCTCGCGGTGCTCTCCACACTGGCGGCGAGCCGGACGGACGGGCTGCTCGACGGGGGCGCGGACTCGGTGGCGGCCACTGCGGAGGGATATCAGCTGGCGTTCCGGGTGGCGACGGTGATCGCGGTGGGGGCGCTGGTACTGGCGACGGCCGTGCTGCGAACACGGCAGAGCAACAAACTCCCATGACTGCGACGGATTGGGGCTCTTCGTCGCGAGGGCGGGTCCCGGTGACGGTCTCGGCGGAATCCGGATGCGGGAAGGCCGGCCACCTGGGAAGCTCCCACTCCATGAGCGCACGACGTTCCAGACCCAGCCTCTACATCTCCGTCGACATCGAAGCGGACGGCCCGATCCCCGGTCCGTACTCCATGCTCAGCTTCGGCGCGGCGGTGGCCGGAGTGCAGGACGCCGACGGTTTCACGCCGGCCGATCCGGCGCAGCGCACCTTCTATCGGGAGCTGCGCCCGATCAGTGCGGAGTTCGTGCCGGAGGCGCTGGCCGTCAGCGGGCTGGACCGGGAGCGCCTCCAGCGGGAGGGCAGTGAACCGGCAGTCGCCCTCGCCGAGTTCAGCGACTGGGTGCGCGAGGTCAGCGCCGGCGCGCAGCCGGTGATGTGCGGGTACCCTGCGCCGTACGACTGGACGTTCCTGTACTGGTACCTGATCCGCTTCACCGGCGCGAGCCCGTTCGGGCATTCCGGCTGCCTGGACATGAAGACGCTGTACGCGACGAAGGCCGGGCTGCCGTTGCGGGCGGTGGCCAAGGGGACCATGCCGCGTGAGCTGCTGTCGCGGCGCCGGCACACGCACCATGCGCTGGACGACGCGATCGAGCAGGCGGAGCTCTTCGCGAACCTCATGGCATGGCCCGGCACCGCACAGTGACTTCCTCGACGCGCGCCCCGGTTCAGGGGGCGGCGGCGATGTGTTCACCGGCCTCCATGGGATGGGTGACGTCCTGGGCGTCCCGCCGCTTGCCCAGGTGGTTGAAGAGGAGGTTCAGGATCACCGCGGCCACACAGCCCGTGGAGATGCCCGAGTCCAGGACGATCTTCGTCGTCTCCGGGAAGGCGTGGTAGAACTCCGGCGCGGTGATCGGGATGATGCCGACGGCCAGGGAGACGGCCACGATCAGGACGTTGTTGTCCTTCTCCAGGCCCGCCTTCACCAGCGTCTGGATGCCGCTCGTGGCGACCGAGCCGAACAGGACCACGCCCGCGCCGCCGAGCACCGGGCGCGGTACGACGGCGATCAGCGAGGCGGCCACCGGGCACAGGCCCATCAGCACCAGGAATCCGCCGCCGGTGGCGACGACGTACCGGCTGCGGATCCTCGTCATCGCGACCAGGCCGATGTTCTGTGCGAAGGCGCTGCACATGAAGCCGTTGAAGAGAGGGCTGAGCGCCGAACCGAGGGTGTCGGCGCGCAGGCCCGCCGCGATGGTCTTCTCGTCGGCCGGGCGCTCGACGATCTCGCCCAACGCCAGCATGTCGGCGGTCGATTCGGTCATCGAGACCACCATCACGACGCACATCGACACGATCGCGGCGACCTGGAACTGCGGGGCGCCGAAGTGGAACGGCGTCGGGAAGCCGATGACAGCCGCGTCCGCGACCGGGCTGAAGTCCGTGGCCCCGAACGGGATCGCGACGAGCGTGCCCACGACCAGGCCGAGCAGGACGGCGATCTGCTTGACGAAGCCGCGGGTGAAGCGGCGCAGGAGCAGCACGATCACGAGCGTTGCCGCCGCCAGACCCAGGTAGGTCGTCGAGCCGTAGTCGTCCGCGGCGGGGTCGGGACCATGCGCCCAGCCGAAGGCCACCGGCAGCAGTGACACACCTATGAGCGTGATCACCGTCCCCGTGACGACCGGCGGGAAGAAGCGGACCGCCTTGCTGAAGAAGGGGGCTGCGATGAAGCCGAGGAGCCCCGCCACGATCACGGCGCCGAAGATGATCGGCAGCGCGTCGGACTTGTCCTCGGTGGAGGCGACGATCGCGGTCATGGGGGCGACACCGGCGAAGGTGACGCCGTTGACGAACGGCAGCCGGGCGCCGATCTTCCAGATGCCGATGGTCTGGAGGAACGTGGCGAGGCCCGCGGTGAACAGGCAGGCGCCGGTGAGGAAGGTCAGTTCGGTGCCGGAGAGGCCGATGGCCGCGCCGATGATCAGAGGTGGGGCGACGACTCCCGCGTACATCGCGGCCACATGTTGCAGGCCGGTCGTCGCCATCTTGGCGGCGGGGAGTTTTTCGTCGACGGGATGGGCGGACACGGGCGGCTCCTCCGGTCGGTTGACAGCACGTCGGCTCTGACGTGGGTTTCAAGGAGGTGATGCGCGGTCGTGCGGGACCGTTGGGGGAAGGGGACGGAGACCGTTCCGGGGCGCGCACGTCCATGCGCACCCCGGCGACGGCCGCCGCGGACCCTGGTGGGGTCCACGGCTACCGACCGGGAGCCGTCCCTCCCGGCCGGAGCTCAAGTAGCCGTACGGCTAAGCGGGCTTGGCAGCGCCCCGCAGGGGCGCGGGGAACTGCGCGACCAGCCACGACGGTGCCGCAGGCGACCGACGGCGTGCCGCAGCCTCCAGCCAAGCGCTCAGCGTCCCGCAGCGATCCGCGCCAGCCGCTGCGCTTCCTGCCGCGTCGACCGCGCGATGGCATCCTCGTCGACGTGCAGCAGCCGCCCGTTCTCGACGATCTGACGGCCGTTCACGAACGAGGCGGTGACCGGAGCGGCGGCGCCGAAGACCAGCGCGGTCACCGGGTCGGCGATCGAGGCGTGGGCCAGGGTGTCCAGCTTCCACAGCACCAGGTCGGCCAGCTTGCCCGGCTCCAGCGAGCCGATCTCGGCGCTGCGGCCGAGGACTTGGGCGCCGCCGTACGTGCCGAGGCGCAGCGCCTGCCGGGCGTTCAGCGCCGCTTCCCGGTGCGCGCCGAGCCGGTTGATGAGGAGCGCGTTGCGCAGTTCGGTGTGGAGTTCGCCGGACTCGTTGGACGCGGTGCCGTCGACGCCGAGGCCGACCGGGACGCCGGCGGCGAGCATGTCGGGGACGCGGGCGATACCGGCCGCGAGCCGGGCGTTGGACGAGGGACAGTGGGCGACACCGGTCTTCGTACGGGCGAACGCGGCGATGTCGGAGTCGTTCATGTGGACGCAGTGCGCCATCCACACGTCCTCGCCGAGCCAGCCCGTGGACTCGAAGTAGTCGGTCGGGCCCATGCCGAACAGCTCCTTGCAGAACTGCTCCTCCTCGACCGTCTCCGATCCGTGCGTGTGCAGCCGTACACCGAGACGGCGGGCCAACTGGGCGCCGTCGCGGAGGAGTTCGGTGGAGACGGAGAAGGGCGAGCAGGGCGCGACGGCGACCTGGGTCATCGCGTCGAAGGAGGCGTCATGGTGCTCCTTCACGGTCGCCTCGGTCGCGGCGAGCGCACCGTCCAGGGTCTCGACGGCGAAGTCCGGCGGCAGTCCGCCGTCCTTCTCGCTGCGGTCCATGGAGCCGCGGGCGAGGGTGAAGCGGACGCCCGTCTCGCGGGCGGCGCGGATGATCGCACCGGACAGGTCGCTGGAGTCCTTCGGGAAGACGTAGTGGTGGTCCATGGCGGTGGTGACACCGCCGCGGGCCATCATCGCCAGAGAGCCCTGCGCGGCCGAGTACACCATCGGCTCGTCGATGCGCGCCCAGGTCGGGTACAGCGCGACGAGCCAGTTGAAGAGGTTGTGGTCGGTGGCCAGGCCCCGGGTGATCCACTGGTAGAAGTGGTGGTGGGTGTTGACCAGACCGGGGGTCACCAGATGGCCGGTGGCGTCGATCCGGCGTACGACGTTCTCCAGGCCCTCGGGGGCCCTGCCCGGGCCGAGCGCCTCGATGCGGTTGCCGGCGACGACCAGATACCCCGTGGCGTACTCGGTGTCGGTGGCGTCGACCGTCGCGATCGAACAGTTCTCGATGACGATGCGCTGGGCTGCTGCCATGATGCGTCCTTTTCGCTCAGTGGACTCACAGTGAGAGGGCACGGCAGGACCCTGGGGAATTTGAGTACCGCGGCCGGTAAGGAAACTCACCGGCCGCGGGTGCCGAGGATATGGAATTGATCAGAGGTTGCTGAGATCGACCGGGATCCTCGCCTCGCAGCCGTCCCGCAGGATGGTGGCCTCGATCAGGCCGTACGGGCGGTCGGCGGCGAAGTACACCTCATTGTCGTTCTTCAGCCCGAACGGCTCCAGGTCCACCAGGAAGTGGTGCTTGTTCGGGAGCGAGAAACGGACCTCGTCGATCTCACTGCGGTTATTGATGATCCGCGCACCCATTTGGTACAGGGTCTGCTGGAGCGAGAGCGAGTAGGTCTCGGCGAAGGCCTGGAGCATGTGCTTCTTGGTCTGCTCGTAGGACTTCTCCCAGTTGGGCATCTTCTGCTCGTCGTCGGACCAGTTGAACCGCCAGCGGCCGGAGACCTGCGTGGCCAGGATGCGGTCGTACGCCTCCGGGAGCGTGGTGTACTTGTCCTTGACGTAGCCCCAGAATTCGGAGTTCGTCGAGTTCATCACGACGAGGTCCTTGAGGCCGGAGACGACCTCCCACTGCGAGCCGTCGTACGTGATCTGGGTCAGCCGGGTCTCCTGGCCCTTCCGTACGAACGAGTGCTTGACCTCGTCGGCGCCGATGAACTGGGAATTGGCGTCGGCGCTCTCGATCCGCTCCCAGGCGTATTCCTCGATACGGATCCGGGCGCGGTGGATCGGCTCCTGCGAGGTCACGAAGTGGCGGGCGAGGTGAATGCCGAACTGCTCGGCGGACTCGATGCCGTGCTCCTTGGCGAACGCGTACACCGTGTTCTTGGTGGTGTCGGTCGGCAGGCAGTTGGCGTTGGAGCCGGAGTAGTGGACCTCGTCCATGTCGCCGGAGAGCGCCACGGATACGTTCAGGTCCTTGATGTGGTGGGTGGCGCCGTCCCGCGTGATCTTTACGACGCGGTTCTCTGCTTTCCCGTACTGGTTCTGGCCGAGAATCGTGGGCATTGTCTGCTAGCTCCCTCGGTAAACGGAGTAGCCGAACGGGTTGAGCAGCAGCGGCACGTGGTAGTGCTCCCCGGGCTGTACGGCGAAGGTGATCGCCACCTCGGGGAAGAACACGGCACCGCTGTCCCGATTCGCGGGGGCGTCCTGCTGCGCATCGGCTTGCTTCTTCTCGAAATACGGCTCCACCGCGAAGTCGAGCCGTACGTGTGTGGTCCCCTCCGGCAGCGCCGGGAGGTCCTTGCACCGGCCGTCCGCGTCGGTCGCGGATCCGCCGAGCGCCCGCCAGTCCGCGGCACGACCCGACCGGGCCGCGAGCCGGACGGCGACGCCCTCGGCGGGGCGGCCGACGCTGGTGTCCAGGATGTGCGTGGACACGGAGGCGGTGGTGCTGGTGCTCATGGCGTCAGGCATCCTCTTCGACGAGTCGGGCGAGCCGGATCCGGTTGATCTTCCCCAGCTCGGTGCGGACGATCTCCCGCTCCTGCTCCGGCGAGTTCCCGATCCGCTCCTTGACCGCGTCCCGCATCTGCTCGCCGGTCCGGCCGGTTGCGCAGATCAGAAAGACATGGCCGAACTTCTCCTGGTAGGCCAGGTTCAGTTCCAGCATCTCCGCCTTGAGTCCCTCGGAGGCGCCGGCCATGCCGCGCTGCTCCCGGGCCGAGGCCGGATCGCCCGGCTTGGGGCGGCCGATCGGCGGGTGCCCGGCCATCGCCTCTTCGAGGTCTACGGCGGTCAGCTCGGCCATCGCGACATCGCTGGTGGCGTAGAGGTCCTCGGGGGTGGCGTACGGGCGGGCGGCGAGCAGTCGCCGGGCCCAGGCGGTGGCGGCGCAGGCCTCGTGCAGTGCGGCGAACGCCGCGTGCTCCTCCAGGGCGTTGAACCGGGCCAGACCCGGGGGCGTGGAAGTCGAAGTCACGGGAGCCTCCGTGGCCGTAACCGGCCGTGCGTGCTTGAGCGGGCTGCCGCTAGCTAACGCCCTTCGAAACACGACGTCAACACTTTGTTGAAAATTCCGGGTAACAAAGCCCGGCGGAGCGACCCCGACCCCTGAGCCTCGCGCTCAGGCCCCCTTCTCGCGGTTCAGATAGTTGTAGACGGTGAACCGGCTGACGCCGAGCGCACCCGCCACGGTCTCGACACCGTGCCGCACGGAGAAGGCGCCGCGCGCCTCCAGTATCCGTACGACCTCCTGCTTCGCCTTGCGGTCCAGGTCGGCCAGCGGCTTGCCCTGCTTGCGCTCCATGGCGGCCAGGATGTGATCGAGGGAGTCGGCCAGCTGCGGCAGCCGTACGGCGACGACGTCGGCGCCGTCCCAGGAGAGCACGACGTCGTCGGGACCGGCCTCGTCGGGCGGGAGCATCATGCCGCCCATGGCGTCGACCAGCGGCTTCACGGCCGTGATGAAGGGCTCGTCCTCACTCACCGCTCACCCTCCCCGATCACATTGACCTGGAGCGAGACCCGGGTGGCACCCGACTCCAAGGTCTTGCGCAACAGCGCGTCCACGGCGGTGAGCACGGCATCGGCGGGGCCTTCCGCCGTGTTGCCGAACGGCCCGACGTCCACCGCGTCCAGCTCGGCGGCCTCGATGACCTCGCGGGCCACCAGCGCGTGCGCGGGTGCCTCGTCCAGGTCGAAGGGCTCGGTCGTGAACTCCACTCTCAATCGCACTGTACCCCCAGAACACGCCTCTGACCTGCACCTTTACCCAGATCACCCACCGCGAGGGCACATCAGGGCACAACGAGGACGCATCAGCCGACTCCTTCACAGCCGCGACGCACCCGAGGTCAATCAATTTCACGGGGACGGAGCCGCTTCGTCCCCACGAGGCGACCCTAACCGACCATGACCTCCCTCTGCCCTCCACGTGGCCAAGCCGCCCGCGCAGCACCAGGACCCAAAGGCCGGCCGTTCACATCCGGCCGTCCCGTCGAGCGTGCCCCCATCCGTCGCCGCCGAGCGCCTGCCTGAGATCTTGCAACGCGTGACCCGCAGGCAGAAGCCAGGCCGGAATCTCGGCAGGAGCAGGAAGTCGCCCAGCATCCCGGCGGCCGTTGAAGCGGTACGTCCCCGCGGCCACCAGCACCGCGGAGGCTGGAAGGGCAAGAGGTACGCGGCCCAGCCGGCGCCGAGTTGACGCACTGCGCGAGGAACTCGGCCGGACTGGTGGACGGTCTGGCACCCGGCTTCAGGGCAGAGGGCGGCCGACTGCCGACCCAGGCTTCCCGGCGCACCTGAGAATCAGCGTCGGCGCAGGTCACGCCTTCGCCATTGCCGGGATCCGGCAATGGCACCCAGCACAGTGTGCCTGTTGGCGATCTGTCAAAAACGCGTCAAGGACAGGTAGGGTTCGCCCCGGTGTGCCGGGAAGCCTGGTCGGCGAGCAGGGGATCAATCTCTCTTCCGATCGGGGTGTCCGTCATGGTGCTCGTAGCGGTGTTCGGTGCCGCACTGCTGGTGGCGGTGCTGTTGTCCGGCCTGGCGGCACGGACGGTGCTCTCCACCTCCTTCCTCTTCCTGGTCGGCGGAGCCCTGGTCAGTGATGGCTTTCTTGGGCTGATCCACATCACGCCGGACAGCGAGATCGTGCACGTGACGGCCGATCTGGCGCTGTTCGCGGTGCTGTTCACCGACGGCATGCACGTGTCGCTGCCCAAGCTGCGGGCCAACTGGAAGAACCCCGCCCGTGCCCTCGGGCTGGGCATGCCGCTGGCGTTCGTCTTCATGGCCCTGGTCACGCACTTCCTGGTGGGCCTGGACTGGACGACCTCGTTCCTGGTCGGAGCCGTCCTGGCGCCGACCGACCCGGTGTTCGCCTCGGCGATCGTCGGACGCAGGGAAGTGCCGGCGAAGCTGCGGCAGTTGCTGAACGTGGAGAGCGGCATCAACGACGGGCTCGCCCTGCCGGTCGTCCTCATCCTGATCGCGGCCGCCGGTCCGACGGCCGACAGTGCTGAGGCATCCCCCGGGAAGATCGTCCTGGAGCTGCTGCTGGGCCTCGTCTTCGGCGTCGCGCTGCCACTCCTCGTCAACGCGCTGATGCGCCTGCGCCTCCTGGGCGCCGAGCCGAAGCTGCAACCGCTGCTGCCACTGGCGACCGGGATCATCCTGTACGCGGTCTGCCACCTCACCCACGCCAACCCGTACCTGGCGGCGTTCTCGGCGGGCGCGGCGCTGGTGCACGTGTCCGCGGAGGCGAAGGAGTCGTTCGAGCCGCTGGGCGAGGCGCTGGCGGAGCTGGCGAAGTTCGCGGCACTGCTGGTGTTCGGTGCGCTGCTGACTCCGCAACTCTTCGGCGACCTGTCGTTCGGCGGCTACGTGGCGGTGGTCCTGGCGATCGTGCTGATCCGGCCGGCTTCGCTGCTGCTGTCGCTGATCGGTACGAGCCTCTCCCGCAAGGAGAGGCTGGTGGCGGCCTGGTTCGGCCCGAAGGGCTTCGCGTCGGTGGTCTACGGCCTGCTGGTGCTGCAGTCCGGTATCCCGCGGGCGGAAGAGGCGTTCACGCTGATAGCGGTGTGCATCGCCTTCTCGATCATCGCGCACAGCTCGACGGACGTGCCGATCGCCCGCGCGTTCGACGTCGACGAGCTGGCCGGAATCCCGTCCGGGCGCGAGGACGCCGACGCACAGCCGAAGGAGCACCACGCCGATGCGCGCACATGATCTGGCCACCTCCTACCCCAGCTCGTCCGCCTACGACGACGCGCTCGACGCGGCCCGGCTGCTGTTACGGGAAGAGTCGCCCGCGCTGCTGGGCCGATTCCTGCCTCTGTGGTCGACGATCACTTCGGCAAGGAGGCCAGGGAGGCGTTGACCGGACGGTCGGTGACCGAGTGGCTGCGCGGCCGTATCACGCCCGCGGTTGTCGGCCGGACGCTCCGCCTTCGCAGATCGCCGTGCTGATGGCCCGCAAGGACACCGCGCTTTTGGAGCACTTCATCGGAGGACCGTGAACGACTGGCACAGCTGGGCAGCGATCGTCGTCTTCGTCGGCGCGTACGCCCTGATCATCAGCGAGAAGATCCACCGCGTCGCGGTTGCGCTCGGCGGCGCGGGCTTGATGCTGGCCATCAGGGCGACCGACGACAAGTCGGCCTTCTACTCCGAGCATTCCGGGATCGACTGGAACGTCATCTTCCTGCTGCTGGGCATGATGATGATCGTCGGCGTGCTGAAGAAGACGGGCATGTTCGAGTACCTGGCGATCTGGTCCGTGAAGCGGGCACGCGCCAAACCCTTCCGGGTCATGGCCATGCTCGTCGTCATCACGGCGGTCGCGTCGGCGCTGCTGGACAACGTGACGACGGTCCTGCTCATCGCACCCGTCACGCTGCTGGTGTGCGAGCGTCTGGCCCTGCCCGCCGCCCCGTTCCTCATCGCCGAGGTCATGGCCTCGAACATCGGCGGCACCGCGACCCTGGTCGGCGACCCGCCCAACATCATCATCGCCAGCCGCGCCGGCCTCACGTTCAACGACTTCCTGGTCCACCTCGCCCCGATCTCGGCGATCCTGCTCGTCGTCTTCGTCCTGATGTGCCGCGTGATGTTCCGCAAAGCCTTCATCTACGACGAAGATCGCGCCGCCGAGATCATGGAGCTGGAAGAACGCGAGGCCATTCACGATCCCCGACTCCTCGTTCAGGGCCTGATCGTGCTCCTGCTGGTGGTGGCGGGCTTCGTCCTGCATCCAGTGCTGCACTACGAGCCGAGCGTCGTCGCCCTGCTCGGCGCCGGACTGCTCATCGCCATCTCCTCGGCGGACACCGGTGACGTGCTCAAGGAGGTGGAGTGGCCCACCCTGGCCTTCTTCGCCGGGCTCTTCATCATGATCGGCGGTCTGATCGAGACCGGCGTGATCGGCGAGGTCTCCAAGTCCCTGGCCGACGCGATCGGCGACAACGAACTCGGCGGCTCCATCACCCTGCTGAGCGCCTCCGCCGTCCTCTCCGGCATCGTCGACAACATTCCGTACGTCGCCACCATGGCCCCCATCACCAGCGACCTCGTCCAGAACATGGGTGGCGGCAGCGACCACGTCATGTGGTGGGCGCTCGCCCTCGGCGCCGACCTCGGCGGCAACGCCACCGCCATCGGCGCCTCGGCCAACGTCGTCGTGCTCGGCATCGCCGAACGCAACCGCCAGCCCATCTCCTTCTGGCAGTTCACCAAGTACGGCCTGGCCGTCACCTTCGTCACCGTGTCCATCGCCCTCGGCTATGTGTGGCTGCGCTACTTCGCGCTCGCCTGACCTGTCGTCTGCGGAGCCACCACGGGAACGGCCGCCTGGACCGTAAGGAGGTAGGTACACGCATGAACACGTCGCTGGTGACACCCGTGGCCGTCATCGCCCTGCTGGTGATCCGAACCGCGCTGGTGGAGATGCGCCACCCGGGAAGCGCACGCCGGCAGTGGTACTTCCTTGCCCGCCGCCGACCGATGGCTACGGGAGCAACCGTGGCGGTGCTTCTCTGCATCGGCGGCTGGCGGGCAGCCGGAACCGCCTCCGTGGCGTGGGCGCTGCTGGCCGGGGCACTCGTCGCCCACGTCGTCAACCTGTCCACCGGGCCGGAAGCGGACAAGGCGGAGAACCGGAAAGGTGGACGTCATTGAACTGGCGGCAGCGCCTGAGCGTGCCTCATCTGGGAGAGGTGATCCGGGTGGGTCCGTCTGAGGGGTCGAACGACCTTGCCTCCTGGACATCTGGGTCTGCGACGCCCGGCAACGACAGGGTATGGGCCTCGATCTCGTCCATTCCCTCCTCGTCCATCGCCCCGGCTGTCGATGGAGCACGACATTGCAGACCCGGGACGGGCGGGCGTCCTTCCTGGCGATGACCCACGAGACCTCTGTCGCCCTGCCCCAGGCCGGCCCTTTGTGCCGCCATCTCGTGGGATCGTTCCGGCGATCGTGGCGGCAGGTGCTGGATCGCTGGTCACCCCGCTGAACCCGGGTTCAGTGACAGGTCATTCAAGGCTGCGAGTCGTGCTCGGGAGGGCGATCTTCGGATCTGTGTTTCGGCTCGGCCTCCGCCGACTCGCTGTCGTCAGTGCTTCACGTCTCGGTCGTCCAGGCGGCCGATCCCCGCCGCCCCGCCAAGATGGTGCAGGGCTCGGACACGGCGCCGCGTGTCGCGAATACTCCGTGTGGCGGCCGCCTCGATCCGCTGCGCCTCCGGGCTGGTCCCGAGCCGTCGGCGTTCCCGCCGGACGAGAACTCCGATCGCCCAGGCCATGAGCACGGCAAGACCCGCCCCGAGGATCACCACAAGCATCGACACGCCCTCCGTCTGCCCTGAGCCATGCACCGATTCTGCGGGCTCACCACGTCCGGGTCGCGGACCGTTCTCGGCACAGTCCTGCCCTGCTTGCCTTCCGTACCTCGGCAACCACGCCGGGGACCCTCGTACTGCGCGAGGCGACGCAAGGCGAGGTCACACGTCGCTGTCCGGCCAGTCCAGGAGCCGAGCGCCGATCACCGCGGTCTGCAGGGTGTAGCGGTGGACGGAGTCGGCCGGGTTGGCGCCGGTGAGCTTGTGGATGCGCTCCAGGCGGTAGGTGAAGGCGCGCACGCTCAGGCTCAGGCGGCGGGCCGCTTCGGCCGCGACACAACCCGAGTCGAAGTACGCGGTGAGCGTGTCGACGAGCGGCCGGGCGCCGCCGCGCGCGGACTGCAGTGGGCCCAGGGTGTTGCGCACGAGGTCGGCCATGGCCTGCCGGTCGCGGGTCAGCACCGGGTAGACGAGGAGGTCGGCGGCGCGCAGTACCGGCTCGTCAATGTGCAGCCGGTCGGCCAGGTCAAGGGCGTTGAGGGCCTCTTCGTAGGAGTGGACAACTCCGCCGGCACCCGGGTGGGGGCGTCCGATGGCGACCTGGCCACCTTCGGTGGCTGCGTGCGCCTGTTTGGCGAAGAACGTCAGGACCTCGTCCTGCTCTCCGGGGGCGATGCAGACCAGCCGCCCGTCCTTGGTGGTGAGCAGGATGCGCCGCTCACCGAATCTGCTGATCAGGGCGCTCTCCACCTGCCGGGTGGCCGGGTGCGTGTCCTCCACCGGTTTGCCGCCCTGGGCGACCGCGACCGCATGGGCCCGGGAAAGGAGCAGCCCGAAGCGCTCGGCACGTTCGGCCAGGCGGCCCAGGTCGCTGCGGCCGTAGAGGAGGTCATCGATGAACTCCCGGCGCATGGCCTCCTCCTGCCGCACGGCGAGCCTCTGTGCGCGTTCGTGTCCTTCGGCGAAGGCGTCGATCGCCTGCTCCACGACGGCGAGCACGCTATCGGCGTCCGTGGGAGAGAGGGTGGGCCAGCTCCCGCGGGTCACGGACAGATGCCGACGGACGAGAGTCCGTAGCCCGAGCCCGGCCTCGGCGGCGCGCTCTCCCCGGTTTCGCAGGGACTCCAGCTCGTCCCGCGTGAGGCGGCGGCCTGTCACGCACGCCTCGGCCAATATCTGGGCATAGCCCTCCAGATATTCGTCGGGTACCTCACGCCCGGTCACCCGGCCTCCCCTGCTCTTGACGCCCTGCTGGCGTATTCCTGACGCACGAGGGACAAGAGTGGCAGACCCCCGGGCCGGTGAGAGAGCCGGTATGACCAGCGCATCAAGATTGCCGGTGTCTGTCGGGCGCGTTCACCGGCGTGCTCATACTCCTTGTGGACCAGCGGTCTCCGGTTCGCCGTGCTCACCGAGCCAGCGGGCGAGCTTGCCGCGCCGGCCGACAGGGACGGGCGCCTTCCCGAAGGACGACCGACGAGGAGCCGGCGCACAGCACACGGAGCGGGCAGTGGGCCGTCTGGTCTGTTGCCCGCCGTTCCGGGCCGGCAGCGCTTTTTGCCGGCGGTCGGTACGGCTTCCAGGTCGCAGCCGTACGACGGCACCGGCCGCCCGCCGGGTGCCGTCCAGCCGCCCGTTGGCGCAACAGGAGTCAACGTCGGCGGGTCCCCGAGCCGGCACTCAGGAGTTCGGCCAGGCCCTGGCGAGTGGCGGCCAGCACCACGCGGTCCTGCGGTCGCAGGACGTAGCCGGGATGCAGGTCCCAGAGGAGGCCACTGGGGTGCTCGGTGCCGTCGTACGACGGTGAGGCCGCGAGGTCGGGCAGGCGTGCGTCGGGGGCGGCGGAGTCGATGGCCAGGACGCGCCATGCACCGGGGCGGAACGACTCCGCGACCGTGCGGCCCTCCAGCCGCGGATGCCCCGCCACGTCGAGCGCGGCGAACAGGAGGACTCGGCGCTCGACGGGGATCGCGCCGAGGATCCGGCGGCCCATCATCGCCCCGGCGAACGCGGGCGCGGCGAGGGTGGACACGCTCCGGCTGCGGGTGAGGGCCCGGGGGTGGGCGGCGCGCAGGGTGCGGTAGACAGCGAGGGCGAAGGCGTCGTCGTACAGACGCAGTGACACACGCAGGGCCGGCTGTACGGATCGGGCGTACAGGGCGGCTTCGAGATTGGTGGTATCGCTGCTGGTCACGGCAAGCAGTGCATGCGCGCGGTGGACCTTCGCGGCCTCCAGCACGCCCTCCTGGGTCACGTCGCCGATCACGGTGGGCACGTGCAGTCTGCGCGCCAGCGGAATGCCGCGTGCCTCGGGGTCCTCCTCCACGCACACCACCGGGATACCGAGTTCGCACAGCCGGGCCAGGACGCGGGTACCGATCTTGCCGAGCCCGAGCAGGACGACGTGGCCGGACAGACCGCGCGGCGGGCGGCGCAGGGCGGATGCGGTGCGGAAGGTGCCGAGTCCTTCCAGTACGGCAGCGAGCAGCACAGGCAACAGGAGCAGTCCCGTCAGGCCGGACAGGAGTTGGAGGACCTGGCGGGCCGTGGGACCGCCGAGGGCCGGGTCGCCGATGGCGAAGAGGTCGAGGAGGGTGAGGTAGGCGGCGTGCAGGGGGTGATCACCGGTGGTCAGCCACGACGCCACCGCCAGGCCGACGACGCTCAGCACGAGCCCGGCCAGGGACCAGCGCAGGCGGCGCGAGAAGAGCGAGCCGAGCGGCAGACTGCGGCTCGGGAGACGCTCGGGGCCGTCGTGCGTGACGGTTTCCAGCACGACGGTGCCACGGCCGGCGGCAGCGGCGACGGTACGGTCGTCCGGCAGCAGCAGCGGTCCGTCCTGGCCGCTGGCGTCCGAACCCTCCGCTCCCGCCGGGTCGTTGGCCGTGGCGGAGAGCAGCGCGAGCGTGCACAGGCCGGGGTCGGCGACCTCGCCGCGTCCTGGCGGGGTGCGCTCGACGGCCCGCAGCAGCAGGCCGTCCGCCTGCACGACCTTGCTGGTGCCCGCGACGGCCGTGGCCGCCAGGGCAGGGGCCGCGGTGTCCGCGTCCGAGAGGACGGTGGTGGAGGTGTCCAGGGCGGCCGGGTCGAGGCCGGGTGAGGCGACCGCGGCGGCCTGGTCCAGCAAGTCGGCCAGGTGCTGGCCGAGTTTGCGGTCGTAGAGCCGGATGACCAGGCGCAGGCGGGGGTTGAGGCGGCGGGCCGCGAGCGCGGCGCGGATGTTGGTCTCGTCGTCGTCATGGACGAGGGCGAGGGCATCGGCGCGCGCGATACCGGCCTCGGCGAGCGTCTCCTCGTCGAGGAGTGGGGCCTGAAGGACGCGGATGCCTTGTGTGGCCTCCGAGTCGGTGGCCCGGTTGACGATCGCCTGCATACGGGCGAGCAGCGCGGCGGTCCGTGCCCGTCCCTCCGTACCGTTCCCGGTGTCGGCGGTACCGGGCAGCGACGGTAGGACGACGGTGACCCGCGTGCGGTACAAGTCCCGCAGTTCAGCGGCCAGGCGCTCGGCGAGGGCGTCGTCGCCGCACACCACCATGTGGCCCGGCAGAGCCGGATGCCGGGCCTGGTCGGGAAGCGAGGGCATGCGCCTCATGGTGCGCACCCCCTCCCGCCGATGCCCGTTTGTTCTGCAGCGTCATATACGAGTCGGCCCACCCCTTGTCCTTCCCCCGATGCCGATATCCACGTGACAGCAACAGCGAAGCGCACACCGCGTGACCGGAACTGATCATGACGCATGAGTAGTGACCAGTCGGCACGCCTGGGTATCGCAGTCCGGCATCAACGAGACGTCAAGACTGCCGCAACACAGCAATGTGGTGAGTAACAGCTCCATTTCACAATGACCTTGACGCACACACGGGTGCGTCCTGGTGCCCGGCCCCGGCAACGGCCGCGGAAACCCGGACACTACGGCGAGACTTGGGGGTGAGGAACCTTGGAGGTCATCGACGCCATCGCACAGTTCCCCACCGTCATCTTCACCTCTGCTCTTGTCGTCGCGCTCGGCTTCTGGTTCCTGGTCCTGCTGGGGCGGGCCGGTGTACGCGACTTCGATGCCGACACCCCGGCGCTGGCCAGGGTGTTCGGAGGAGCACCGGTCGCCGTGGCCGCCTCCGTCGTCACGGTGAGCGGCTGGCTCGTCAGCTTCTGCGGAACGGTCGTGTTGGACCGGATCGGCGTCGCAGGGTTCGGCACCGCCCTGGCACGCATCATGCTGCTGGTGCTGTCCGCGCTCGTGGGCTGGTCGGTGGCACATGCTCTCGCGGGTCCACTCGCCAGGCTGTTCTCCAGCGAACACAGGCCGCGACAACGGGACTTGGCGAACCGCACTCCGTCCGACTGCTGACGACGTTCCTTCACGGCAGCACCTCTCGCGGGCGGCGTCGGCTGACCGGTCAGCCCGAAACCGGGCCTGTCACAGCTGAAGACACGAGCTGATGCCGTCCCTAATGTGACTCGTATGGGACGGCACATCAAGAAGAGCGCCTTGGTGGGCGGTAATACCCGCGCGGATGCCGTTCGGGCGGTCCATGACCGTTACTGGACACGGGAGTTGCGCAGCGCGGTGCTCTGCGGCGTGTTGCTCTTCGGGGCACTGGTACTGCTCGACTGGGGGCTCGTGCGGCTCACCGCCGTGCGCGCCGGATGGTGGGCCGCGCTCGCCGTGCTGCTCCTGATCATCCTGACGCCGCCGCGGGTGAGTGCGACTGACGGCGGACTCGACGCACGCGGGCTCGTGACCCACCGCCGGGTGCGCACCAACCGCCTCGTGACGGTGCGCATGTCCGAAGGCGTCAGCCCGCGCGTGATTCTCACGGACACGTCGGGCGGGCGGCTGATGCTGGATCCACGCGTCCTGATCGCCAACCCGTTGTTGTGGCACCAACTGGATCAAGGTGCCCGCCAATCCCTGAAGCAGGGGACCCTGCGGTGCGGCATGCCGGTGCTGGAGCGGCTGGGGCGGCGGATCGACGGAGATGCGTGCCGCGGAGTCCTCCGGGCCTCCGGCATGGAATAGCCCTGCGCGCCGCAGGGCCCGGAAGCGGCTACTGGGGACTCACCACTCCTGCTGCGCCGAGGAGTTCGTGCAGCAAGTGGGAAGCCGTGATCACACCCAGCAGATGAGTACCGTCCTTCGCCTTCTCCGCCACCGCCACCAACGGGCTGCGCACCTGCGCCATCAGCGCGGCCACCTCCAGCGCGGTGTCGTCCGGCGCGGCGATCGGCGGTAGGGCCGACTTGCTGGACAGGACGTCGCCGACGCGACGGCCCGTCAGTGCCTGGCAGAGCCGGTCGGCGTGCTTCTCGTCGACGACCGCGGCAAGGGTGGGGTCCTCGATCACGTAGGCGGGCACCAGCACCTTGATCATCTGGGAGGCCGGCAGGATCGCCTTCGGCTCACCCCGCTCGTCGAGTACCAGCAGGCCGGGCAGCTTGTGCTCGGCCATCAGCCGGGCCGCGTCCATGGCGTAGCTGTCGACGCTCACTGTTTCGTATTCGACCGCCAGGTCACGAGCGCGCACGGCGGGCTCCTCATCTACTGGAAACGTTCCTGTGCCCAGCGTCGTACGTATTCCGGGTCTCGGCCAGGTCATTGGCGCCAAACATACGCAGCGACCTCGATGGACACGGACCGCGCCGCTCCGATTACCGAGCGCGTTCGCCCCGCCGGGAGCGGCGTGCTCGATACACAGTGCGGTGCGCCGGACGCCGCCGGTACCGGTCACGGGTGCCGCCGGGATCCTGGGTGCCTCTCCGGCCGTGCCGCCGGGGTCGGGGGCTCGCCGCGGCGGACGGAGCCGGGAGCGCGGGCCGCCGGGCGGTCGGCTCGGACCGAGGACGTCAGCTGCCAGGGGACGCTGGTGACCATCACGCCGGGAGTGAAGAGCAGACGGCTCTTGAGCCATAGGGCGGACTGGTTGTGGAGGAGGTTCTCCCACCAGTGGCCGACGACGTACTCGGGGATGAAGACGGCCACGATGTCGCGCGGGCTCTCGCGGTGGATGGAGCGGACGTAGTCGACGACCGGGCGGGTCACCTCCCGATAGGGAGAGTCGAGGATCTTCAAGGGGACCTCGATGCCGTACTCCTCCCAGCGGTCGTGCAGCCGGGCCGCCTCGTCCCGGTCGACCGAGACGGTGAGTGCCTCCAGGTGGTCGGGGCGGAAAGCGCGAGCATACGAGAGTGCGCGCAGGGTCGGCTTGTGGATGGTGGAGACGAGGACGACGGCGAAGACGCGGCTGGGCGGGACGAGTTCACTTGCCGGGTCGGTGACGGCGAGTTCGGCGGCGGTGGCGTCGTAGTGGCGGCGGATGCCGCGCATCGTCACCCACAGCACGATCGCGGCGACGACCGCGAGCCAGGCACCCTGAGTGAACTTGGTGGCCAGCACGATCAGCAGGACCAGGCCGGTGACGACGGCGCCCGTGCCGTTGATGACCCGGGTGATCTTGTGGTGGCGGCGCAGGGCAGGGTCGGTCTCGGCGCGCAGTTCGCGGTTCCAGTGCCGGACCATGCCCGTCTGGGAGAGCGTGAAGGAGGTGAACACGCCCAGGATGTAGAGATGGATGAGGTTGGTGACGTTGGCCTGGAAGCCCCACAGCAGCAGGCCGGCGACGATCGCGAGGGCCAGGATGCCGTTGGAGAAGGCGAGCCGGTCGCCGCGGTTGTGCAGCTGGCGGGGCAGGTAGCGATGTTGGGCCAGGATCGAGGCGAGCAGCGGGAAGCCGTTGTATGCGGTGTTCGCGGCGAGGATGAGGACGAGGGCGGTGGCGGCCTGGATGCAGTAGAAGCCGATGCTGTGCTCGCCGCCGAAGACGGCGGCCGCGACCTGGGCGATGACGGTGCGCTGGGTGTGGCTGTCGCAGCTGCCGTCGAGACCGGTCAGGCGGCAGGAGTCTTCGGTGACGTGGACCTTCGCCATCAGCGCCAGTGTGGTGACCCCGACGAACATGGTGATGGAGATGGCTCCCATGACGGCCATCGTGGTCGCCGCGTTCTTCGGCTTGGGTTTGCGGAAAGCGGGCACCCCGTTGGAGATCGCCTCGACGCCGGTCAGCGCGGTGCAGCCCTGTGAGAAGGCGCGCAGCACGAGCATCACCAGCGCCAGTCCGGTCAGATGCGCTTCGTGCGGTTCGGCCGTGATGCCGTACCTGGCGGACTCGGCGACCGGAGCGTCACCGACCAGGTAGCGGAACAGTCCGGTCGTGATCATGATGAGGACGCCGCCGACGAACAGGTAGGTCGGAGCGGCAAAGGCCCGCCCTGACTCGCGTACGCCCCGCAGGTTCATGGCGGTGAGCAGCGCGACGAAGCCGAGGGCCATGGCCACGCGGTGGTCGGCGACTTCCGGGACGGCCGAGATGATGTTGTCGACGCCGGAGGCGACCGAGACGGCCACCGTCATGACGTAGTCGACGAGCAGCGAGGCGGCGACCACCAGCCCGGCCGAGGGGCCCAGGTTGGTGGAGACGACCTCGTACGAGCCGCCGCCGCTGGGATACGCGCTCACCACCTGCCGGTACGAGAGCACCACCACCGTCAGCAGGACCACGACGGCAGCCGCGATCCACGGCGTGAAGTGCAGGTAGGCCAGACCGCCGAGGCTGAGGACCAGGAGGATCTCCTGGGTCGCGTACGCCACCGAGGACAGGGGGTCGGAGGCGAAGATCGGCAGGGCGAGCCGTTTGGGGAGCAGCGTCTCGTGAAGCTCCTCGCTGCGCTTTGCCCGGCCGATCACCAGGCGCTTGAGCAGACCGGTCACGTTGAGCACGTGCGCGAGGGTAAGCCGCGAGGGGGGCCGCGGGGGAAGGGCAGACCCGCTGCATGGGTTTAAGGGGCCGTTAGGGTTTCGCGTGATGCGTACAAATGGCGCAAATGGAGACGGCATGCGCCTCAGCGGGCATCAGCAGAGCAGTGCGGCGCGGGTCGCCGTATGGGGTGCGTCAAAGGTGGACGTGCCGCCGTATGGGATCCGTTAAGGGCGGCCGTATCCGGCCGGGAAGCGGGTTTTCTGTAGCGGTCCGATCCTCTTACGGATTTCCGAACCTCATTCAGGAGCTTGCGATGGCCAACGTGGCCTTCGTCGTCACCACGATCGCGGTGTTCGCGCTTGTGGCTCTCGTCGCCAAGGGGGTGGCGAAGCTGTGACCGCCGAGAACATTGTCGGCCTGGTCGTGGCCGTCGCCCTGCTGGGCTATCTCGTCCTCGCCCTGATCTTCCCGGAGAGGTTCTGAGCCGCCGTCATGAGCCCCGTCCTTGCTGACGTGCTCCTGGTGACCGCGCTGATCGGCGCGCTCGCCCTGGTGCACCGTCCCCTCGGCGACTACATGGCCGCCGTCTACTCGTCCAAGAAGCACCTGCGCATCGAGAAGTGGATCTACCGCTCGGTCGGCGCCAACCCCGACACGGAGATGCGCTGGCCCGCCTACCTGCGCGGAGTACTGGCCTTCTCCGCAGTGAGCGTGCTGTTCCTGTACGTGCTGCAGCGCGTCCAGGACAAGCTGCCGCTGTCGCTCGGCTTCAAGCCGATCACGCCGGACCAGGCGTTCAACACCGCCGTGTCGTTCGTGTCCAACACCAACTGGCAGTCGTACTCGGGTGAGGCGACGATGAGCCACGTCACCCAGACCGCCGGGCTGGCCGTGCAGAACTTCGTCTCCGCCGCTGTCGGCATCGCCGTCGCGGTGGCCCTGGTGCGCGGCTTCGTCCGCTCCCGCACCGGGGACCTGGGCAACTTCTGGGCGGACCTGGTGCGCGGCGTCGTCCGCATCCTGCTCCCCATCTCCGTGGTCGCGGCCGTGATCCTCATCGCGGCCGGTGCCATCCAGAACTTCGGCGACATTCACACGATCACCACGCTGACCGGCGACAAGCAGGCCATCAGCCCCGGCGCGGTCGCCTCCCAGGAGGCCATCAAGGACCTGGGGACGAACGGCGGCGGCTTCTTCAACGCCAACAGCTCGCACCCGTTCGAGAACCCGGGCGGCTTCACCAACCTGCTGGAGATCTTCCTGCTGCTGGTGATCCCGTTCTCGCTGCCGCGCACCTTCGGCAAGATGGTCGGCAACGTCAAGCAGGGCTACGCCATCGTCGCCGCCATGGGGATCATCTGGTTCCTCGCGGTGGTCGCGGTGACGTGGATCGAGTACGCCCACCCGGGGACCGCCTCGCAGATCGCCGGCGGCTCGATGGAAGGCAAGGAGCAGCGCTTCGGCGAAGGCCCGTCGTCACTGTTCGCGGTGTCGACGACCATGACCTCGACCGGGTCGGTGAACTCCTTCCACGACTCCTACCAGGGCTTGTCCGGCGGTGTGCTGCTGCTGGGCATGATGCTCGGTGAGATCGCGCCCGGCGGCGTCGGTTCCGGCCTCTACGGCATGCTGATCATGGCGATCATCGCGGTGTTCCTCGCCGGTCTGATGGTGGGCCGTACGCCCGAGTACCTGGGCAAGAAG
This sequence comes from Streptomyces sp. DG2A-72, assembly GCF_030499575.1. Classification (NCBI taxonomy): domain Bacteria; kingdom Bacillati; phylum Actinomycetota; class Actinomycetes; order Kitasatosporales; family Streptomycetaceae; genus Streptomyces; species Streptomyces sp. DG2A-72. The sequence goes on along the minus strand of NZ_JASTLC010000001.1, from coordinate 8,511,299 downwards.
ATCGGCACCCGCGAGATCAAGCTGGCCGCCTGCTACATCCTCATCACGCCCGCGCTGGTCCTGATCGGCACCGCGGTGGCGATGGCCCTGCCGGACGGCAAGGACGCCATGACCAACGTCGGGGCGCACGGCTTCTCCGAGGTGCTGTACGCCTACACGTCGGCCTCCAACAACAACGGCTCCGCGTTCGCGGGCTTCGGCGCCAACACGGAGTTCTTCAACACGACGTTGGGCCTGTGCATGGCGCTGGGCCGGTTCCTGCCGATGGTGTTCGTGCTGGCGCTGGCCGGTTCGCTCGCCGAACAGAAGCCCATTCCCGTCACCGCGGGCACCCTACGCACCGAAAAGCCGCTGTTCACCGGCCTGTTGGTCGGCGCCATCATGATCATCACCGGTCTGACGTTCTTCCCGGCCCTGGCGCTGGGCCCGCTCGCCGAGGGGCTGGCGGCATGACCACCCACACCGAGAAGCAAGAGGACCCGATGTCCACGGTTACCCCGACCCGGGCACCGCACCAGGACGTACCGACCGGGCACAAGCCCGCCGAGGGCCGCGTCGGCGCGGGCCTGTTCGACCCCAAGCAGCTCGTCAAGTCGCTGCCGGACGCCTTCCGCAAGCTCGATCCGCGGGTGATGGTCAAGTCCCCCGTGATGTTCGTCGTGCTCATCGGCTCGGTGGTCACCACCGTGCTGGCCGTCAAGACCCCGGGCGACTGGTTCGGCTGGGTCATCGCCGTCTGGCTGTGGCTGACCGTCGTCTTCGCCAACCTGGCCGAGGCGGTCGCCGAGGGCCGCGGCAAGGCGCAGGCGGACACCCTGCGCAAGGCCAAGACCGACACCGTGGCACGCCGGCTCGTCGGGGACACCGAAGAGCAGGTCCCGGGTACGGAGTTGAAGGTCGGCGACCTCGTCGTCTGCGAGGCGGGCGACATCATCCCCGGCGACGGTGACGTCGTCGAGGGCGTCGCCTCCGTCGACGAGTCGGCGATCACCGGCGAGTCCGCGCCCGTCATCCGCGAGTCCGGCGGCGACCGCAGCGCCGTCACCGGCGGTACGAAGGTGCTCTCCGACCGGATCGTCATCAAGATCACGACGAAGCCGGGCGAGACCTTCATCGACCGGATGATCAACCTGGTCGAGGGCGCCGCCCGGCAGAAGACGCCGAACGAGATCGCGCTGAACATCCTGCTCGCCTCGCTCACCATCGTCTTCCTGCTCGCGGTCGTGACGCTGAAGCCGTTCGCCGTCTACGCGGGCGCCGACAAGCAGACCTCGCTGATCGTGCTCACCGCGCTGCTGGTGTGCCTGATCCCGACCACGATCGGCGCACTGCTCTCCGCGATCGGCATCGCGGGCATGGACCGGCTGGTGCAGCGCAACGTACTCGCCATGTCCGGCCGGGCGGTCGAGGCCGCCGGTGACGTCTCCACGCTGCTGCTCGACAAGACCGGCACCATCACCCTCGGCAACCGTCAGGCCGCCGAGTTCGTGCCGGTGCGCGGCACCACCGAGGCCGAGGTCGCCGACGCCGCCCAGCTCTCCTCGCTGGCCGACGAGACGCCCGAGGGCCGCTCCATCGTCGTACTGGCGAAGCAGAAGTACGGGCTTCGCGAACGCCACCAGGGCGAGCTGGCGCACGCCGAGTGGATCGCCTTCACCGCCCAGACCCGCATGTCGGGCGTGGACGTGGACGGCAAGAACATCCGCAAGGGCGCGGCCGGTTCGGTCATCGCCTGGGTGCGGGAGCAGGGCGGGTCGGTCGCCGAGGACGCCGACGAGATCGCGGGCCGCATCTCGGAGGCGGGCGGTACGCCGCTGCTGGTCGCGATCCAGGACGACCAGGGCGCCCGGATCCTGGGCGTCATCCACCTCAAGGACGTCGTCAAGGACGGCATGCGGGAGCGGTTCGAGGAACTGCGCCGCATGGGCATCAAGACCGTCATGATCACGGGAGACAACCCGCTGACCGCCAAGGCGATCGCGGACGAGGCGGGCGTCGACGACTTCCTCGCGGAGGCCACCCCCGAGGACAAGATGGCGCTGATCAAACGGGAGCAGGCGGGCGGCAAGCTGGTCGCGATGACCGGTGACGGTACGAACGACGCGCCCGCGCTCGCGCAGGCGGACGTCGGCGTCGCGATGAACACCGGTACGTCGGCCGCCAAGGAGGCCGGCAACATGGTCGACCTCGACTCCAACCCGACCAAGCTCATCGAGATCGTCGAGATCGGCAAGCAACTCCTCATCACCCGGGGCGCGTTGACCACGTTCTCCATCGCCAACGACGTCGCGAAGTACTTCGCGATCATCCCGGCGATGTTCGCGGTCGCCTACCCGTCGCTCGACAAGCTCAACATCATGAACCTGTCGTCGCCTCAGTCGGCGATCCTGTCCGCGGTCATCTTCAACGCGCTGATCATCATCGCCCTGGTACCGCTCGCCCTGCGCGGCGTGCGGTACCGCCCGATGAGCGCCGACAAGATGCTCCGCCGCAACCTGGGGATCTACGGCCTGGGCGGTCTGATCGCCCCGTTCATCGGCATCAAGCTCATCGACCTGCTCATCTCGCTGTTCCCCGGAATCGGGTGAAGGACCATGAACAACTCCGTGGCAAACACCGGACGCCTGGCATGGGCGGCGCTGCGCATGCTCCTCGTCCTCACCGTCGTGACCGGCGTCATCTACCCCCTCGTGGTCACCGGCATCGGCCAACTCGCCTTCCACGACAAGGCCAACGGCTCGATGGTCGAGGTCGACGGCAAGCAGGTCGGCTCCCAGCTGATCGGCCAGAGCTGGAACATCAAGGGCACCGACAAGCCGGACCCGAAGTGGTTCCAGGGACGGCCGTCCAACAGCGACTACGACCCGCTGGCCACCGGTTCCGGCCAGCTCAGCGCCGGCAACCCCGAGCTCGTGAAGACGGTGAAGGCGGCGAAGAAGCAGGTTGCCGAGTTCAACGGCGTACCTGAGTCCGAAGTGCCCGTCGACGCGGTCACCGGCTCAGCCTCCGCCATCGACCCGGACATCTCCCCGGACTACGCGGACATCCAGGTGAAGCGGGTCGCGGAGGCGAACGGGCTGACCGTCGCCCAGGTCGACAAGCTGGTCAAGGACCACACCGACGGCCGCGCCCTCGGCTTCATGGGCGAGCCGCGCGTCAACGTCATCGAACTCAACATCGCGCTCAAGGAACTGGCCGGCCGCTGATGCCGTTGGCGGCACGGACAGCGGCCGGGAGCCGGCGGACCGGGGCATCCGGCTCCGTCGGCTCCCGCCGCCGACCCGACGGCCCCGACCCCACCGACGACAGGAAGGCCGCACACCGATGACCCGGGTGCTGGTGGTGGAGGACGATCCACAGCTCGTACGAGCCCTCGTGATCAACATGCAGGCCCGCCAGTACGGCGTGGACGCCGCGCCGGACGGCGCCACCGCGCTCCGACTGGCCGCCGCCCGCCAGCCGGACGTGGTGGTGCTGGATCTGGGCCTGCCCGACATGGACGGCGTCGAGGTGATCAAGGCGCTGCGCGGCTGGACCCGGGTGCCCGTACTGGTCCTGTCCGCCCGGACGGCGTCCGACGAGAAGGTCGAAGCCCTCGACGCGGGCGCCGACGACTACATCACCAAGCCGTTCAGCATGAACGAGCTGCTGGCCCGGCTGCGGGCCGCCGTCCGGCGTACCGAGGCGCTGCCGATGGCGCCCGAGACGACCATGGTCACGACGAGCGATTTCACCATCGACCTGCTGGCCAAGAAGGCCACCAAAGGCGGCCACGACATCCGGCTCACCCCTACCGAGTGGCACCTGCTGGAGATCCTGGTCTGCAACCCCGGCCGCCTGGTCACTCAAGGGCAGCTGCTCCAGGAGGTCTGGGGGGCCACCTACAGCGCCAAGACGAACTACCTTCGGGTCTACATGGCCCAGTTGAGACGGAAACTCGAGGCGGACCCCTCCCACCCCCGCTACCTCATCACCGAGCCGGGCATGGGTTACCGCTTCGAGTCATGACGCGCTCTCGATCCTCCTGACCGCACACGACTTCAGAGACGAGAAGATGGCACGCGGCAAGCTCCGGATCTACCTCGGCGCCGCACCGGGCGTCGGCAAGACCTACGCCATGCTGTCCGAGGCCCATCGCCGCATCGAGCGGGGCACCGACTGCGTGGTCGCCTTCGTGGAGCACCACGCCCGGCCGCGCACCGAGGTGATGCTCCAGGGCTTGGAGCAAGTGCCCCGCAAGGAGATCGAGTACCGCGGCACGACGTTCACCGAGATGGACGTGGACGCGGTGCTGCGGCGCGCCCCCGCCGTGGCCCTCGTCGACGAGCTGCCGCACACCAACATCCCCGGCTCGCGCAACGCCAAACGGTGGCAGGACGTCGAGGAGTTGCTCGCGGCCGGGATCGATGTCGTGTCGACCGTCAACATCCAGCACCTGGAGTCGCTCGGCGACGTCGTCGAGTCGATAACCGGCGTACGGCAGAAGGAGACGGTGCCGGACGAGGTGGTGCGGCGGGCGGACCAGATCGAGCTGGTCGACATGTCCCCGCAGGCCCTGCGAAGGCGCATGGCGCACGGCAACATCTACCAGCCGGACAAGGTCGACGCGGCGCTGTCCAACTACTTCCGGCCGGGCAATCTCACCGCGCTGCGCGAGTTGGCGCTGCTGTGGGTGGCCGACCGGGTCGACGAATATTTGCAGCAGTACCGCAGTGAGCACCGGGTGTCGAAGATCTGGGGTTCGCGGGAGCGCATCGTGGTCGGCCTCACCGGAGGGCCGGAGGGGCGGACCCTGATCCGCCGCGCCGCCCGGCTGGCGGAGAAGGGAGCGGGCGGCGAAGTACTGGCCGTGTACATCGCCCGCAGCGACGGGCTCACCTCCGCCTCCCCCAAGGAACTGGCCGTCCAGCGCACCCTGGTGGAGGACCTCGGCGGCACCTTCCACCACGTCGTCGGCGACAACGTCCCGGTGGCGCTGCTGGACTTCGCGCGCGGGGTGAACGCCACCCAGATCGTCCTCGGAGTGTCGCGTCGCAAGGGATGGCAGTACGTCTTCGGACCCGGCGTCGGCGCGACGGTCGCCCGGGACTCGGGGCCCGACCTCGACGTGCACCTGATCACGCACAGCGAGGCGGGCAAGGGACGCGGACTGCCCGTGTCCCGGGGCGCGCGCCTCGGCCGGTCCCGGCTCATCTGGGGCTGGCTGACCGGTATCGGTGGCCCGGCACTCCTCACGCTGCTGCTGACCCACAGCGACGCCGACCTCGGCCTCACCAACAACATGCTGCTGTTCCTGACGCTCACCGTGGGCGCCGCCCTGCTCGGTGGCCTGCTTCCGTCACTGGCCTCGGCAGCGGTCGGCACGCTGCTCCTGAACTGGTTCTTCACTCCCCCAGTGCACCGCATCACCATCGCCGACCCCAAGAACATGCTCGCGCTGGCGATCTTCGTCCTGGTCGCGGCCTCGGTGGCATCGGTGGTGGACCTGGCGGCCCGCCGCACCCACCAGGCCGCCCGGCTGCGCGCCGAGTCGGAGATCCTCTCCTTCCTGGCCGGCAACGTCCTGCGCGGCGAGACCAGCCTGGAAGCCCTCCTGGAACGGGTCCGCGAGACCTTCGCCATGGAGTCGGTCGCCCTTCTGGAGCGCGAGAGCGACGTCGAGCCATGGACCTGCGCCGGTCGCGCCGGGACCGGACAGCCTGTCGACCGGCCCGAGGACGCGGACGTCGACATGCCGGTCGGCGACCACATGGCCCTCGCCCTGTCCGGCCGGGTCCTGCCCGCCGAGGACCGCCGCGTCCTCGCCGCCTTCGCCGTGCAGGCCGCGGTGGTCCTGGACCGTCAGCGGCTGCAGTCCGAGGCGGACCAGGCCAAGGAACTGGCCGAGGGCAACCGCATCCGCACCGCGCTCCTGGCCGCAGTGAGCCATGACCTGCGCACCCCGCTGGCGGGCATCAAGGCAGCGGTGACGTCCCTGCGTTCGGACGACGTCGAGTGGTCCGAACAGGACCAGGCGGAGTTGCTGGAGGGCATCGAAGAGGGCGCCGACCGCCTTGACCACCTCGTGGGCAATCTTCTGGACATGTCCCGCCTGCAGACCGGCACACTCGCCCCGCTCATCCGCGAGATCGACGTGGACGAAGTCGTCCCCATGGCACTGGGCGGCGTCCCGGACCCCGAGTCGACCGTCGTCCTGGACATCCCCGAAACCCTGCCCATGGTCGCCGTCGACAAAGGTCTGCTGGAGCGGTCGGTCGCCAACATCGTGGAGAACGCGGTCAAGTACAGCCCCGACGGCAAGCCGGTCGTCGTATCGGCGAGCGCCCACGCCGACCGGGTCGAGGTCCGTGTCGTGGACCGTGGCCCGGGCGTCCCGGACGAGGCCAAGGACCGCATCTTCGAACCCTTCCAGCGCTACGGCGACGCCCCACGCGGCACCGGCGTCGGCCTCGGCCTGGCAGTCGCCCGCGGCTTCGCCGAGGCCATCGGCGGCACCCTCACCGCCGAGGACACCCCCGGCGGCGGCCTCACCATGGTCCTCACCCTCCCGGCGGCGACCAGCCCTCCGTCGACACGGCCTGGTCTCCCGGCAACGGCCACCTCGTAGACAGAGCCCCCGGTGGGCGGAGAAGAACCGCCGTATACGGCGGAAGTCGACAAGGGCCGCCACGCCGACGATCGCGGCGACCGGGCCGTCTCCAACGCAGCGGACGGCGACCTCACTCAGTCAGTCGATCCCCGCTTCCTCGGCAGGCGGACCGACCAACAGCCCACCGACGACGCCCCCAAGGCCGCCCCCGATCCCGGTCGTCGTGTGCGTCACCGGCAGTGACTTGCGCAGTGGGGTCGCCTTCTCCATGGCGTCCTCGGTGTCCAAGCCACTCCATGCAGCAGAGGAACGCTCAGCCCGCCGACCCAGACGACCAGCAGAGCGACGCCCCGTACGCGCATGCCCCACGGAGTGGTCCGGCGCCGGGCCGACTTGGGCGCCCAGCCGCGCAGCGAGGCGATCGCCAGGGGCAGGGCAAATCCCGACCAGCCGATCAGCCAGAGCCACAGAAACACCGCTCGCACTCCACTTCCGGGAAGCCGCCCAGCGACCACGAGCCCGGGCAGCTCAAGGGCCGCCCGGGCTCGCTCCGCTGATCAGTACTGATGTCAGCCGGTGATTTCGACCTTCCCGTTGGCCTCGGCGGATGCCGTGGTCGCGGGCTGCGAACCACTGCCCCGCTGGGTGATGTTCTTCAGGAGCTCGGCGAGGTCGACTCCGGTGGTGGAGCTGAGGAGTTCGACGCCCTGGGCGACGTTGTCGGCGACGGTGCGCGACAGCTGGCTCGCGCCGTCCGTCGAGATGACCGTCATCTTGTCGATGGCGCTGAGCGGCTCGGACGCCTTGGCGACCACCTGCGGCAGCACCTCGACGAGCATCTGCAGCACGGCCGCGTCGCCGTACTGGGCGAAGGCGTCGGCCTTCTTCTGCATGGCCTCCGCCTCGGCGGCACCCTTGGCACCGATGGCGGCGGCCTCGGCCTCGCCCTCGATGCGGACCGCGTCGGCGAGCGCGGCGCGGTGCGCCTTCTCGCCCTCACCGGTCAGCCGGGACCGCTGGGCATCCGCCTCTGCCTGCTTGACCAGGGCGATACGGCGGGCCTCGGCCTCCTGCTCGGCCTGGTAGCGGGCGGCGTCGGCGGGCTTGCGGACCTTGGTGTCCAGCTCGCGGTCGGTCAACGCGGCCTGCCGCTGGGCCACCTTCTCCTGCTCGCTCAACACATCCTGCTGCCGAGCGGCCTCGGCCAGCGGACCCGCGGCGTTCGCCTGGGCAGCCGCCTGATCCGTCTCAGCCTTGATCTCGGCCTGCTTCAGCGCGAACGTCCGCTGGGCGATCGCGATCTCCTCCTCGGCCTTCAGTCGCGCCTGCTCGGAAGCACGCCGGGCCACCGCCTCCGCGATGTCGGCCTCCTGCTTGGCGCGCGCGGCCTCGGGCCGGCCCAGGTCCTCCAGGTAAGACCCCTCGGTGGTGATGTCCTGGATCTGGAAGGCGTCGAGCACCAGGCCCTGCCCGGACAGGCTCGCTTCGGCCTCCTCCGCGACCTGCCCGGCGAACGCGGCACGGTCCCGGATGATGTCCTCCACCGACATCCGGCCCACGATGGAACGCAGCGCGCCGGAGAGCACCTCCTGGGTGAAGCCGACGATGCCGTCCTGCTGCATCAGGAACCGCTGGGCCGCGGCGCGGATGGAGTCCTCACTGCCGCCCACCTTGACGATGGCCACACCCTCCAAATGGGCCTTCACCCCGCGCAGGGTGACCGCGCCACGCACCGCGACCGGAATGTGCCGGCTGGACAGGTCGAGCGTGAACTTCTGCTGCACGAACGGCACCACGAAGACACCGCCGCCGACCACGACCTTCTGGCCACTGTTGTCGGTGAAGATCCGGCCGGTCTCCGGGTCGGTGGACGTCTTCCCGCGCCGCCCGGTGACGATGAACGCCTCGCTGGGCCCGGCCACCTTGTAGCGGGTGATCACGACAAGGCCTAGCAGGACAAGGAGTACGACGACTCCGATCACAGCGATGACAACTGGGCTCATGACAAATTCCCCTCAGCCCTCCCAGGGGACGGCAGATCGATGGGTTCATGTGAACGAAAGGGCACCGCCGACTCGGTGCCGGATGTGTAGGCGGCGCGGTCGGTCAGCGTTCCACCCGGCGAACGGAGACCGATGTATGCGACAACGTCTCCTCCACCCAGATCTCGGCGCCCCGCGCCACCGGGGCGGAACTCTTCGCCGCGAGCTTCACGGGTTGTCCGGCCAGGTGGACCAGTACCTCGCCGTAGCCGCCCGCTGGGATGGCGGTGACTACAGAGCCCGAAACACCGACCAGGTCGTCGTCGCGCGGGGCGGCGCCGGACCGGTCGTTCATCAGGGCACGGCTGAGGCGGTACGCGAGCCAGCCCGTGCCGACTCCGGCCGGCACGCCGATCACGGTGGCACCGACGGCGCCCAGCCCGGTGGCGCCCATGGCGATCGCACCGGAGAAGCCGAGCATGGAGACGAACCCGGCGATGACCGGAAGCGACAGCCACCCGTCGAACAGGCCGTCCAGCACGTCGACCCCGTCGAAGAGTCCCTCAAGGACGCCGTCGAAGACGAGCGACAGCACGAGCAGTACGACCCCCGCAATGCCCAGACCGAGAAACCAGGCCATCCTCGTTCACCACCCCTCGTCGACGCCTTCGTGCTGGTTGAACGCATGTTCGCACCTGGACAAGTCCAAGCACATTGCCTTGTTCCGGCAATCTTTACTCGGCTTTGATGCCGTGCTCTTCACATCCTGAACGCTCCGAGATGCGGCGATGAGTTTGGGGCGTCCGTCTGGTCTGCCTGTGTAGCGGGTGCTTTCGCGCCGGCACGACGAGCGAAGGAGCGCCAGATGCTCAACATCGAACCGCAACAGGCTGCCGGCAAGGTCCTCTTTCACTTCAGCATGTCGCTGGACGGGTTCGTGGCGGGCCCGAACCACGCCATGGACTGGCTGACAGGGGTCACCGGCCGCGACGGCGTGGAAGAGGAGTACATCGAGACCACCGGCGCGGTTCTGGGCGGGCGGAACGGCTGGGACCGCGCCCCGGGCGCCCGGCCCTACAGCGAGGACTGGAAGGGCCGGATCTTCGTCCTCACCCACCACCCTGAAGACGCCACGCCCGCCGACGGTGTCACGTTCCTGAACTGCGACGTGGCCGAGGCGGTACGCATCGGCCTGGAAGCCGCCGACGGCAAGAATCTCGAAGTCCTCTCCCCGACGATTGGCCGCCAACTACTCGAACGCGGCCTGATCGACGAAGTCAACCTGCACATTGCACCCGTCCTGCTCGGTGACGGCATCCGGCTCTTCGACAATCCCGGCGGCCGGCCGGTCCGGCTGCGACACGCCCATGGCTCACAGCCCTTTGCCGAGGTCGATGTGCGTTACCACCCCGTTGCAGAAGCGTAGGAACCGCAGCGGCCCCGTCCGGGCCTCCGCAAGTCGGGCGCGGCCGCGTCAGGAAAGCGTCAAGGAAGCGGCCGGGGGCGTAAGAGCCGTGTCAACGGTGGGTAAATCGGCGTTGCGGCGGGTTACTTCTAGAGGTCCGTTCCTTCCGAATCTCGTCTAGGAGCTCGCGATGGCCAATGTGGCCTTCGTATGCGCCACGGTCGCGGTGTTCGCGCTGGCGGCTCTCATTGCCCGGGGGGTGGGACGGCTGTGAGCACCGAGAACATCGTCGGGCTGGTCGTGGCCGTGACCTTGCTGGGCCGTCTGGTCCTCGCGCTGATCTTTCCAGAGAGGTTCTGAGCACGGCGCGGGGCGGCTGGGCAGCCAAAGGCATCTGCTCCAGGAGGTGTGGGGACCCTCGTACGAGACACACACCGACAACCTGCGGGTCTACGTGACACGCCCGCGGCGCAAACTGGAGGCAGACCCATCGCATCCACGCCACCTCATCACCGGGCCGGCCAGCGCAGAACGATCGGAACCCCTGAACCATGGCACGCGGCAAGCTTCGGATCTACCTCGGTGCGGCGCCGGGCGTCGGCAAGACCTACGCGATGCTGTCGGAGGCGCACCGCCGCGTGGAGCGCGGCACCGACTGTGTGGTGGCCTTCGTGGAGCACCACGACCGGCCGCGTACCGAGGTGATGCTGCACGGCCTGGAGCAGATCCCGCGCCGGGAGCTGACGTACCGGGACGCGGTGTTCACCGAGATGGATGTGGACGCCGTATTGAAGCGCCGCCCGGCCGTCGCCCTGGTGGACGAGCTGGCCCACACCAACGTGCCCGGCTCCCGGAACCCCAAGCGGTGTCAGGACGTCGAGGAGCTGCTGGAAGCCGGGATCGACGTCATCACGACCGTCAACATCCAGCACCTGGAGTCGCTCGGCGATGTCGTCGAGTCGATAACCGGCGTACGGCAGCGGGAGACCGTACCGGACGAGGTGGTCCGTCGCGCCGACCAGATAGAGCTGGTCGACATGTCACCGCAGGCGCTCCGCCGCCGGATGGCGCACGGCAACATCTACAAGCCCGACAAGGTCGACGCGGCCTTGTCGAACTACTTCCGGCCGGGCAATCTGACCGCGCTGCGGGAGCTGGCGCTGCTGTGGACCGCGGACCGGGTCGACGAGTACCTGCAGCAGTACCGCGGGGAACACGACATCCGCTCCACCTGGCAGGCCCGCGAGCGGATCGTCGTCGGGCTGACCGGCGGCCCTGAAGGGCGGACCCTGATCCGGCGAGCGGCCCGGCTGGCGGAGAAGGGCGCGGGCGGCGAGGTGCTGGCGGTCTACGTCTCCCGCAGCGACGGGCTGACCTCCGCCTCGCCCAAGGAACTCGCCGTACAGCGCACCCTCGTCGAGGACCTGGGCGGCACCTTTCACCAGGTCGTCGGCGACGACGTACCGCAGGCGCTGCTGGACTTCGCCCGGAGTGTCAACGCCACCCAGATCGTGCTCGGCGTCAGCCGCCGGCGCGCCTGGCAGTACGCCTTCGGGCCCGGGGTGAGTGCCACGGTGGCCCGCGAGTCCGGGCCGGACCTCGATGTCCACATCGTCACCCACGAGGAGGCCGCCAAGGGACGCGGGCTGCCGGTGGCGCGCGGCGCCCGGCTCGGCCGCTCCCGCATCATCGCCGGATGGCTGGTCGGTGTGGTCGGCCCGGTGCTGCTGACCCTGCTGCTCACCTCGGTGTGGAACACCCGGCCCGCCGACGACGGGCCCGGCTTCGCCAACGAGGTGCTGCTGTTCCTGACCCTGACAGTGGGGGCCGCACTGCTCGGCGGGCTGCTGCCCGCGCTGGCCGCGGCCACGGCCGGCTCGCTGCTGCTGAACTACTTCTTCACCTCGCCCACCCACACCTGGATCATCGATGATCCGGCGAACGTCCTCGCCATCGTCGTCTTCTTCGCGGTCGGTGTGTCGGTCGCCTCGGTCGTGGACCTGGCCGCCCGCCGGACCCACCAGGCCGCCCGGCTGCGCGCCGAGTCCGAGACCCTGTCCTTCCTGGCGGGCAGCGTGCTGCGGGGTGAGGACGGTCTGGAGGCGCTGCTGGAGCGGGTGCGGGAGACCTTCGGCATGGAGTCGGTGGCCTTGCTGGAGCGGAGCGGCGAGGTCGAGCCGTGGACCTGCGCGGGCAGAGTCGGGGCGGCCCGTCCGATCGAGCGCCCGGTGGACGCCGACGTCGACATGCCGGTCGGCGACCACCTCGTACTCGCCCTGTCCGGGCGGGTGCTGCCCGCCGAGGACCGCCGGGTGCTGGCCGCCTTCGCCGCCCAGGCCGCCGTCGTCCTGGACCGCCAGCGGCTCAAGCAGGAAGCCGGGCAGGCCCGCGTACTGGCCGAGGGCAACCGGATCCGCACCGCGCTGCTCGCCGCCGTCAGCCATGATCTGCGGACTCCGCTGGCCACCATCAAGGCCGCGGTCACCTCGCTGCGTTCCGACGACATCGAATGGTCCGAAGAGGACCAGGCGGAACTGCTGGCGAGCATCGAGGAAGGCACCGACCGGCTCGACCACCTGGTGGGCAACCTGCTGGACATGTCCCGGCTGCAGACCGGCACCGTCACACCGCTGATCCGCGACGTGGACCTGGACGAAGTGGTGCCGATGGCCCTCGGCGGCGTTCCCGAAGGCTCCGTCGCCCTGGAGATTCCCGAAACCCTGCCGATGGTCTCGGCCGACCCCGGGCTGCTGGAGCGGGCCGTCGCCAACGTCGTGGAGAACGCCGTGAAGTACGGCCCGGAGAACGAGATGGTGCTTGTTTCCGCCAGCACGCTCGGCGACCGGGTCGAGCTGCGCGTCGTCGACCGCGGGCCCGGTGTACCCGACGAGGCCAAGGAGAGGATCTTCGAGCCGTTCCAGCGGTACGGGGATGCGCCTCGCGGCGCCGGGGTCGGTCTGGGCCTCGCGGTGGCCCGCGGTTTCGCCGAGGCCATGGGCGGCACCCTCGTCGCCGAGGACACCCCCGGCGGCGGCATGACCATGGTCCTCACCCTCAAGAGCACGCCAGGACGTCCACCCGTACCCCCCGACCTGCCCGCCCACTTCACCTCGTAACGGCCGGGAACTCAGGAGCGCGCGTCGCGGTCCCCACCAGTCGTGATCCGCCGGTACGCGCCGCGGGCGTTGACGAGGCGGGCGATCACCGTACCCAGCAACGCCGCGACCATCAGGAAGGCGAGCCGTCCGGCGTCCGGATACCCCTGCCACGCAAGCTCGCCCTGCGGGGGCACCGCGAAGCCGTTGAGGAACAGCCAGCACACCGCGGCGGTGCCCGGCGCCGCGGCGAAGCGGGCGCACACTCCCAGCAGCGCCGCCAGGACGCACAGCACAAGCAGGGCGTGCAGCGGGTCGGTGAGCCCGTTCGCCGCGCTGAGCACCCCCACCGTCAGCAGCGCCCCGATGAAGGCCGCCACCCAGACGAAGGGTGTGGGGACAGGCTCGGGTACCGGCCTGACCGCAGCTCGCAACGGTCGCCACTCCACCATGAGCGCATCCTTCCCCGCGTCACCTGCGCTGCTCCCATAAGCAAAGAGCAGCGATACGGCGGCTCGCGGTTCACTCAGCTGAGTTCGGCGAAGGACTCCACATCGTGGATCTTGCCGGTGACGACGATGACGTCCCCTTTCTCTATGACCGTCTCGGCGGTGGCGTAGGTGAAGCCCTCGCCGGGCCGCTTGATGCCGACGACCGTCACCCCGTACTTGCTGCGCACCTGGCTCTCTCCGAGTGGCATACCGGTGGAAATGGCCGGGGCGACGGTCTTCACCAGGGCGTAGTCGTCGTCGAACTCGATGAAGTCGAGCATCCTGCCGGTGACCAGGTGGGCGACGCGCTCGCCCATCTCGTGCTCGGGCAGCACGACGTGGTGCACGCCGAGGCGTTCGAGGATCTGGCCGTGCTGGCGGCTGATGGCCTTGGCCCAGATGTTGGGCACGTTCACGTCCATCAGGTTGGAGGCGATCAGAATGCTGGCCTCGATGTCGGTGCCGATACCGACCACGGCGCTGCTGAACTCGTGCACGCCGAGCTGGCGCAGCACCTCGGGGTCGGTGCAGTCGGCGACCGCGGTGTGGGTGAGATCGTCGCTCAGCCTCTGGACGAGGTGGGGGTCGGTGTCGACGCCGAGGACATCCCAGCCGCGCCGCATCAGCTCATGAGCCAGCGAGCTGCCGAAGCGGCCCAGACCGATCACGGCCACACGCTGGTCACCATGACCGGCGGCAGCAGCGTGCCCCGCGAGGCGCTTGCGGCGGCGCCGGCGCAGCGAGTGCAGAAAGTTAGCCAATGACGGGTCGCTCCTCGGGTAGCTCGTAGCGGCGCTTCCGCTCGCGCAGGGCAAGCGCCGAAACCAGGGTGACCGGGCCGAGCCGGCCGACGAACATGAGCACGATGACGATCAGTCGGCCGACGGTCGGCAGGTCAGCGGTGATACCGGTGGACAGCCCCACCGTGCCGAAGGCCGAGACCGACTCGAACAGCACCTCCTCGAAGGGCTCGTCGACCACGGCGAGCAGGGCGAGGGTCGCCGTCATCACGAAGCCCACGCCGGCCAGCGCCACGGTCAGCGCCTGCCGCAGCACATGCGGTGCGAGCCTGCGGCCCATCACCGAGGACGTGGGCTCACCACGCACCTCGGCGAACATCGCCGCACCCAGCACCGCGAAGGTGCTGACCTTGATGCCGCCCGCGGTGCCCGCGCTGCCGCCGCCGATGAACATCAGCATGCAGGTCAGCAGCAGGGTCGCGTCCGTCATCGCCCCGATGTCGACACTGTTGAACCCCGCTGTTCGGGACATCGCCGAGTGGAAGAAGCCTGCCAGGATCTTCTTGTGCCAGTCGAACGGGCCCAGCGTGCCGCCGTTCGTCCACTCCAGCACGCATGTCAGCAGCGTCCCGGTGAACAGCAGCACGGCGGTGGTGATCACCGTCAGCCGGAAGTGCAGCGACCAGCGACGCCGGCCCGTGGCGCGGGCCCGGTTGCGGTGCCGCAGCAACTCCAGCAGCACAGGAAAACCGATTCCGCCGAGAATCACGGCCACGGCGATGGGCAGCGTCACCCACGGATCCTGCGCGTACTTCGTGAGGCTGTCGGCGTGCAGGCCGAACCCGGCGTTGTTGAACGCCGACACTGCATGGAAGAAGCCCAGATACGCGGCATCCCAGATGGACTCGCCGTAGCCGAAGCGCAGCCGCAGCGCCAGCACCGCGCCCACCGCGAGTTCCACCGCGAGCGTGCATCCGGCGACCCCGAGCAGCACCCGCCGTACATCCCCGATGTCCAGGCTCTTGGTCTCCGCCTGCGCGGTCAGCTGCATCCGCAGCCGCAGTTTCCCGGAGATCAGCAGGCCAAGCAGCGAGGCCATCGTCATGATGCCGAAGCCGCCGATCTGGAACAGGACGAGGATCACGCCCTCGCCGAAGCCGCTCCAGTACGTGCCGGTGTCCACCACGACCAGTCCGGTCACGCACACCGCGGACGTGGACGTGAACAGCGCCGTCACCGCATCGGCGCTCCGGCCGTCCTCGGTGGCGACGGGCAGCATCAGCAGCACCGTCCCCAGCAGGATCACCGCAGCGAAGCCCATGACGACCGTACGAGCAGGGTGCGCGGCCAGCAGTGACTGCCACACCCGCACCGCGCGTCCCGCCACACCCCGGCCTTCCTGCTTGCCAATGTTCCGTCAAGGATCCATCAGCATCTGGTCAAGATCCAGCGGGCCACCCTAACCGAGGTCGGCCTCGGTACAACCGGGCGGGAGGGGCACGATCGGTGGGCGGGCCGACGGTGACGTTATGGATCGGCGATCGTCGCCCCTGGTCAGCGTGGGGGGTTGGACGGGAGGGTGTCAGAGGCGACGCCCTCGGCCTTGGCTGCGTCGGCGAGGGCCGCGGCGGCGGCTTCTGCGGCCTGAGCCTTGTCGTTGGCGGCCTGGGCAATCATGTCGTCCGAGGGCTTCTCGCGGGTGGCCGGCGACTGCGGCAGCACCTCGCTGAAGGCGCGGGACACACCCTGGAGCGCGGCAGTGACCTCGCTGGGGATCATCCAGAAAGTGCTGCCCGAGCCCTGCGCGAGTTGGGGCAGCATCTGGAGGTACTCGTAGGCGAGCAGCTTGGGGTCGGGATCGTTGCGATGGACGGCCTGGAACACCTCGTCGATGGCCCGGGACCGGCCCTCGGCCTGGAGGATCGCAGCGGTACGGTTACCCTCCGCGCGCAGGACGGCGGCCTGCTTGTCGCCTTCAGCGGTGAGAATCTGCGACTGGCGTTGCCCTTCGGCCCCGAGAATCGCGGCCCGCTTGTCCCGCTCGGCCCGCATCTGCTTCTGCATCGCGTCCTTGATGGACTGCGGAGGGTCGATGGCCTTGATCTCCACCCGGTTGACCCTCAGCCCCCACTTTCCGGTGGCCTCGTCCAACACGCCACGGAGCTGGCTGTTGATGGTGTCCCGCGAGGTGAGCGTCTTCTCCAGGTCCATGGATCCGACGACGTTGCGCAAGGTGGTCACGGTGAGCTGCTCCACCGCCTGAAGGAAATTCGCGATCTCGTAAAAGGCCGCTCGCGGGTCGGTGACCTGGAAATACAGGACGGTGTCGATCTCAACGACCAGATTGTCCTCGGTGATCACCGGCTGCGGCTTGAAGGAGACGACCTGCTCCCGCAGATCGATCACCGGATGGACGCGGTCGATATAAGGGATCACGAGGCTGAGGCCGGGATTCAGGGTCCGGTGATAGCGGCCGAGCCGCTCGACATTACGAGCGCGCGCCTGGGGCACGATACGGACCGCCCGCACCACGGTGAACACCGCGATCAGCGCGACGATCAGGCCGGCAATGAGGAACGCCGAGGTTTCCATGGCTTCAGTCCCGTGGGTAGACGATCGCGGTGGCGCCGCTTATCTCCATGACGTCGACGGTCTTTCCAGCAGGAATCACCAGCGTCTCGTCGTAGGCGCGGGCCGTCCACTCCTCACCGTCGATACGGACCCTGCCGCCCAGGCCCGTCACCTCGGCAACGACATGGGCAGGCTTGCCGACCAGTGCGTCCACACCGAATCGCGCCGCTTGAGGCTGGAGCACGTGGCGCACCGCAATGGGGCGCACGAACACCACGGTGACCGTAGCGACGATGGTGAATACCAAGAACTGGAAGGGCAGCGGCAGCCCCACCGCGGCAGATCCCGCCGTGACCAACGCGGCCGCACTCAGCATTCCGAGCGCAGCAGTAAGAGTGAAGATCTCCGCCGCAGCCAACACGGCTGCGATGATCAACCAGATCAGCCATGGATCCATTGCGTGCCTCTTGCCTCTTCTGACCGATGCGGGCGCGAAAGGCCTGACTCCCACCATTGGACCCCGATATGGGACAGCCGCGATACCCCTGGGACAAGGAACTTGCCGAACGAGCGGAGGTGTACTGGCGCAGCGCACCGTGAGCGACCACTTCACGCCATGACCACAGGATCCCGCCGTGCCAGTCGTCCGGCTCCCCTGATCCCCGGGCAAGGCCGGTCCGGGCGCAGCTCAGGGGCATACGCAGGTGGCAGTGGAACGTCCAGGCTGGGCTTCAGGTGACCTGTCAAGCCGTTTTCAGGCTGCGTTCCTCAGCGGACGCTCAAATCCGGATAACGATCGCATTGCCGCCCCCTGAGATTTGTGCCACAGGGGCATCTTTGTGCGACTTGGGTCACTCGAGACCGCGCCCAGAGCGTGATAGGACTTCCCAATTCCTTCATGGGACGACCTTTGCCATGCGCACACCGTCCCTTTACCCATCCCCCCACTGCTGCGCCGCGCCAGCACGTCCCGCTCCACCGAGGTAGACCACATGTCACTCGAGTCCGTCACCACATCCATCGACGACGCCGTCAGCGATTTCTTCGAGCCCGTCGCCACCAACGTCGGCAAGGTTGTCTTCTACACCGTGCCCGTCGGCGACACCGACCTTCCGCTCATCGTCGCCTGGCTCGTGATCGCGGGCCTGATCTTCACCACCTGGTTCGGGCTGATCCAGGTACGCAAGTTCAAGCTCGCCATCGACGTCGTACGCGGCAAGTACGACGAGGAGGGCTCGCCCGGTGAGGTCAACCACTTCCAGGCGCTGACCGCCGCCGTCTCCGGCACCGTCGGCCTCGGCAACATCGCCGGTGTCGCCATCGCCGTCTCCATCGGTGGCCCCGGCGCCACCTTCTGGATGATCCTGTGCGGCCTGCTCGGCATGGCGAGCAAGTTCGTCGAGGTCACCCTCGGTGTGAAGTACCGCGAGGAGCATGAGGACGGCACCGTCTCCGGCGGTCCGATGCACTACCTGCCCAAGGGGCTCGCCGAGCGCTTCGGCAGCGGTGGCGCCAAGTTCGGCAAGGTGCTCGCCGTCCTCGCCTCCGTCATGATCCTCTTCTTCGGCCTCTTCGGCGGCAACCTGTTCCAGACCAACCAGAGCTACGCGCAGGTCGCTTCGAACTTCGGCGGAGAGGACGGCTTCATGGCCTCCTCAACCGGTGCCGTCCTCTTCGGCCTGGTGGTCGCCGCGCTGGTCGGCCTGGTGCTGCTCGGCGGTATCCGCTCCATCGCCTCGGTCACCAGCAAGCTGGTCCCGGCGATGGCCGGCATGTACATCGTGGCCTGCCTGGTCGTCATCCTGGCGAACGTCACCGCGGTACCCGACGCGGTCCAGGACATCCTCAAGGGCGCGTTCGAAGCCGACGGTGTCGCGGGCGGTGTGATCGGCGCCCTGATCGTCGGCTTCCAGCGCGCCGCCTTCTCCAACGAGGCCGGTCTCGGCTCGGCCCCGATCGCCCACTCCGCGGTCAAGACCAAGCATCCCGCGAGCGAGGGCCTGGTCGCCCTGCTGGAGCCGTTCATCGACACGGTCATCATCTGCACCATGACCGCGCTGACCATCGCCATCGCCAACCCGCCCAGCTGGGCCGAGGCCCGCGAGGGCAACGCGGACGAAATCGGCGGCGTCACCATCACCTCCGACGCCTTCGAGACCGTACTGCCCTGGTTCCCGGACCTGCTGACCGTCGCGGTGCTGCTGTTCGCCTTCTCCACGATCCTGACCTGGGGCTACTACGGTCTCAAGGCGTGGACGTACCTCTTCGGCAAGAGCCGGACCAGCGAGATCGTCTTCAAGGCCATCTGGAGCGCGTTCGTCGTCCTCGGCTCCCTGCTCTCCCTCGACTCGCTGATCAGCCTGGCCGACTCGGCGCTCTTCCTGCTGTCGGTGTTCAACATCATCGGCCTCTACCTGCTGGCCCCCGTGGTCAAGCGGGAGCTCAACTCCTTCCTGGACTTCGTCCGGGGCCGCGAAGCACGGGCCGCCGTGGGCGGCGGGGACCCCGCGGACGAGCGGGAGTCCGCCAAGGTCGCCTGACCCCCGCACCAGCCGTTTCGGCATGTGGGCCGCCTGTACGCAGCTGGACGGCGACGACCTCGCCGTCCAGCTGCCCTGGGCGACGAAGCCTGCCAATTCGCCGGCCTGCGCAGACAGTTGCTGCACGTCATAGGAGCGGCTGCCGTCCGCGGGCACCAGTTCGTCAGTGAGTCGCAGCGGCGGTCCGCCGGACCTCTTCGAGGCGGTAGTCGAAGGGCACTGCGCGCACCCAGGTGGGGCACACGGTGTTGGCCCGCAGCCCCGGCCCAGCAGGCGTCGTACCCCCTACGCCGTCCCCGTCCCCGTCCCGATCCGCGCCCCCGACCGCCCCGCGGCCGGCGCCCCGCACCCCGTCCGCCGAACCGTCGCCGCGGCCCTCGCTCCCCCTGCCCGGCGACGACGTGCTGCCCAGCACGGCTCCGCTGCCCGGCAACGATGCGAACACGTTGGACGCCACCCCCTCCACAACCGCCGCTACCGGACGGTAATGTCGCGCCCCGCCGGACGCACGTGGCCGGCGGGTGAGCGCGAAGGGGCCCTCATGGCGATGGACATGCCCGCGGAGATACAGGCGGCCCACGACCGGTGGGAGCGCATGTGGACGCACCGTGAGCAGCTGATCAAGGTGGCCCGCCGCAGGTCGATGTCCCTGGAGGACGCCGAGGACGCCGTGCACGAGGCGATGCTGCGCGCGGCGGAACGCCCCGACCTGGACGACGAGCGGCTCGCCGCCTGGCTGACCACGGTGACGATACGGCTGTGCATCGACCGTTACCGGCAGGTCAGCCGGGAGGCCGAGGTGCGCAGCAGCCCGACGCTGATCGCTCCCGGACCGGTGCCGGTCGAGGAGGCGGTGTGCGACCGGGCCGAGGCCAGATGGCTGGCCGTGCGCAGCGGGGAGCTGCCCGCGCGCCAGGCGGAGGCGATCCGGCTGAAGTCGGAGGACCTGGACGTGAGCCAGGTCGCCGTGCGGATGGGCCTGAGCTATCGGACGGTCGAGTCGCTGCTGGCCCGGGCCCGCCGGACGCTGCGCAACTCGCTGGCCGGCACGCTCGGCCTCGCGCTGTTCCTGTGCGGCCGGGGCAGGCCGCGGGCGAGTCATGCCCAGGCCCTGGCGGCGGCCTCGACGGCGGCGACTGTGGCCGTGGCCGGCTTTGTGCTGCCGTACGCCGACGACTGGGACGGACAGGGGGCGGCGCCTCGGGTCGCCGTCTCCCCGGTGCCGGAGGCGTGGCAGCAGCCGGACGACGAGGGCCGGGCGACGGCTCCGGGCGGGCGCGAGACCCCGGACGCCTCGACCGCCGCCGCCCCGGAGGCGAGGCGGACGCCGGGCGACCGGTCACTGCTGCCGCTGTCCGTGCCGCCCCTGCCGAAGATCTCCGCGGCACCGGACCTGGCCGCTCCCGAGGTGCCTGACGTGCCCGACGTGCCGGAACTCCCGACCGTCCCGGACGTGCGCGACCTGCCGCGAACCGCACCCAACGCTCCCACCCTCCCCGCCACCCCCGAGACTCCGGACACACCCCCCATGCCCTCCGCTCCCACCACGCCGGTCGACACGCTGCCATAGCCCCGCTCAGCCCATCCGAAAAAAGACGCGCGCGACCTGCCGCGAACCGCACCCAGCGCTCCCACCCTCCCCGCCACCCCCGAGACTCCGGACACACCCCCCATGCCCTCCGCTCCCACCACGCCGGTCGACGCGCTGCCATAGCCCCCCGCTCAGCCCGTCCGAAAAAAATTCGCGTCCGCCGCGACGGACGCCCCGCCCCTCCCCGTAGAGCAGATGTCAGGGCTGCTCCACGGCTGAAGGGTGAACCGGATGGGTGTCGAGATCTGTGTGGAAGGGCTGACCAAGTCCTTCGGTCACCAGGTCATCTGGCAGGACGTCTCACTGACGCTGCCCGCCGGGGAGGTCTCGGTCATGCTCGGCCCCTCGGGCACGGGCAAGTCGGTGTTCCTCAAGACGCTCGTCGGACTGCTCAAGCCGGAGCGCGGGTCGATCACGGTCCAGGGCCGGGACATCACCAAACTGCGTGAGCACGACCTGTACGAGGTGCGGAAGCTCTTCGGCGTGCTGTTCCAGGACGGCGCGCTGTTCGGGTCGATGAACCTGTACGACAACATCGCCTTCCCGTTGCGCGAGCACACCCGCAAGCCGGAGAGCGAGGTCCGGCGGATCGTCCTCGAGAAGATGGACATGGTCGGTCTGATCGGCGCCGAGGAGAAGCTGCCCGGCGAGATCTCCGGCGGTATGCGCAAACGGGCCGGACTGGCCCGGGCGCTCGTCCTCGACCCGGAGATCATTCTCTTCGACGAGCCGGACTCGGGGCTGGATCCCGTGCGCGTCGCGTATCTCAACCAGCTGATCGTCGACCTCAACGCCCAGATCGACGCGACCTTCCTCATCGTCACGCACGACATCGCCTCGGCCCGCCAGGTCCCGGACAACATCGGACTGCTGTTCCGCCGCGAGCTGGTGATGTTCGGGCCGCGCGACCGTCTGCTGACCAGCGACGAACCGGTCGTACGGCAGTTCCTCAACGGCAGGATGCAGGGGCCGATCGGCATGGCGGAGGAGAAGGACGCCGCCCAGGTCGAGCAGGAGCTGGCCGAGATCGGCGAGGTCACCGACCCGGAGCACCTCACGCCCCGGCTGCTGCCCAGCCCGGGTATCCCCCGCCCGCCCCGCTGGCAGGCCATCGCCCGCCGGGAGGAGGAGGTGGCGCACGCATGAGTCTCAACCCCGTCGGCGCGCTGCGCCACTCCGGCAGCCTGTTCGCGATGGCCCTGGACGTCGTACGGACCGTCCCCAAACGGCCGTTCCAGATAAGGGAGTTCATCCAGCAGGCCTGGTTCATCGCGAGCGTCACGATCCTGCCGACCGCCCTCGTCTCCATCCCCTTCGGCGCGGTCATCGCCCTCCAGATCGGCAGCCTCACCCGGCAGCTCGGCGCCCAGTCCTTCTCGGGCGCGGCCTCCGTCCTCGCGGTGCTGCGCGAGGCCTCGCCGATCGTGACCGCCCTGCTGATCGCGGGCGCCGGCGGCACGGCGATCTGCGCGGACCTCGGGGCGCGGAAGATCCGCGAGGAGATCGACGCGATGCAGGTGCTGGGCATCGACCCGATCCACCGGCTGGTCGTGCCGCGCGTGCTGGCCTCGATGGTGGTGGCGGTGCTGCTCAACGGCCTGGTGTCGGTGGTCGGGGTGGCGGGCGGCTATTTCTTCAACGTCGTTCTCCAGGACGGCACACCGGGCGCGTATCTGGCCTCGTTCACCACCCTCGCGCAGCTCTCGGACCTGTGGGCGGCCGAGTTCAAGGCGCTCGTGTTCGGCGCGATCGCCGCGATCGTCGCCTCGTACAAGGGACTCACCGCGAAGGGCGGCCCGAAGGGTGTGGGCGACGCGGTGAACCAGTCGGTGGTGATCACCTTCATGTTGCTGTTCGTGACCAACTTCGTGATGACCGCGGTGTACTTCCAGGTCGTTCCGCAGAGGGGCTGAGCGATGAGACTTCTCGACCGCCCCCTGAAGTCCCTTGAGGACCTGGGCGCTCAACTCTCCTTCTACGGCCGCTCGCTGGCCTGGACCGGCCGCACTCTGCGCCGCTACAAGAAGGAGATCCTGCGGCTGCTCGCCGAGGTGAGCTTCGGCCGGGGCGCACTCGCCGTCGTGGGCGGCACGGTCGGCGTCATCGCCTTCCTGTCGTTCTTCACCGGCACGGAGGTGGGGCTCCAGGGCTACGCCGCGCTCAACCAGCTCGGCACGTCCAACTTCGTGGCATTCCTCTCGGCGTACTTCAACACCCGGGAGATCGCCCCGCTGGTGGCCGGGCTGGCGCTGTCCGCGACGGTCGGCGCCGGGTTCACCGCGCAGCTCGGCGCGATGCGGATCAGCGAGGAGACCGACGCCCTGGAGGTCATGGGCGTGCCCTCGCTGCCGTTCCTGGTGACCACCCGGATGATCGCCGGTTTCGTCGCCGTGATCCCGCTGTACGTGGTCGGGCTGCTGTCGTCGTACTTCGCCGCCCGCACGATCACCACCGGCTACTACGGGCAGTCGGCGGGCACCTACGACCACTACTTCCAGCAGTACCTGCCGCCGGTCGACGTGCTGTGGTCCTTCGGCAAGGTGCTGGTCTTCGCCGTCGTGATCATCCTGGTGCACTGCTTCTACGGCTACTACGCGAGCGGCGGTCCTGCGGGCGTCGGCGTCGCGGTGGGGCGGGCCGTGCGGACGTCGATCGTGGCGATCAACGTCCTTGATTTCTTCCTGTCGTTGGCGATCTGGGGCGCCAACACGACCGTACGGATTGCGGGATGAGCCGCCGTATGAGGGTACTGAGACTGCGGTTGTACGGCGTCGTCTTCATCGCCGTACTCGCCCTGCTGCTGTCGCTGTCCGTCGCCGTCTACCAGCAGGCGTTCACGCCGGTCGTGCGGATCACGCTGGAGGCCGACAGCCTGGGCAACCAGCTGGACCGGCGGGCCGACGTCAAGTTGCGCGGGCTGCTGGTCGGCGAGGTGCGCGAGGTTCGGGCCGACGGGACGAAGGCGACGCTCGACATCGCGCTCAAGCCGGAGCATGTGTCGTACATCCCCGCCGATGTGCATGCACGGCTGCTGCCCAAGACGCTGTTCGGCGAGAAGTACGTCGATCTGGTCGTCCCGGCCGGCTCGTCCGCGCGGTCGATCCGCGCCGGGGACGTGATCACCCAGGACCGCACCCGCGTCGGCATCGAGCTCCAGCAGCTGCTGAACGACCTGCTGCCGCTGCTGCGGACGGTCGAGCCCGGCGAGCTCAACGCCACGCTGTCCGCCTTCGCCACGGCCCTCGAAGGGCGCGGCGACCGGATCGGCGCCAACCTCACGCGCGTGGAGGCCTACTTGCGGGGGCTCAACCCACATCTGCCGTCCCTGAAGGAGGACATCGCGCGGTTCGCGGACGTCGCCGAGGTGTACGGCGACGCGGCGCCCGACCTGATGCGGATCCTGCGCAACACGGTGACCACCAGCCGCACGCTGGTGGAGCAGAAGGATCAGCTCGCCGCCGCGCTCACCTCGACCACGACCGCCGCCGACACGGCGGACGGCTTCCTCGACCGGACCGGTGACCGGCTGATCGCCCTGGGCCGGGTGTCCCGCCCGACCCTCGATCTCTTCGCCCGCTACTCGCCTCAGTACCCGTGCCTGCTCGACGGCCTGGTCCGGCAGGAGGAGGCCTCGGAGGAGGCGTTCCGCGGCGGGAAGATGCGGATCACCCTGGAAGTCGTACGGCAGCGGCCGGCGTACGAACCCGGCGAGGAGCCCCACTACGGCGAGCGGTCCGGCCCGGACTGCCGGGGCCTGCCCCACCCGAGCGTGCCCGCGCCGCACACCAAGCTCAATGACGGTACGTCCGACGTGTCCGGTACCCGCGCCGAACAGCGCGCCGTCGGCTCCCTCGTGGCCCCCGTCCTGGGCATGCCCGCCGACGAGGTGCCGCCGGTCGCGACGCTGCTGTTCGGGCCGATGGCCCGCGGGACGGCGGTGAGCGTCGCATGAGCACGACGAAAGCTCGCCGGACCGCCGGTCCGCTGATCAAGTTCGGCCTCTTCGCCCTGGTGACGATCCTGGCGACGGCCCTGCTCGCCGCCACCATCGTGAACATCTCCTTCACCCCCACAGACACCTATCGCGCCGTGTTCAGCGACGTCACCGGCCTGGAGGAGGGCGACGACATACGAGTGGCCGGGGTGCGGGTCGGCGAGGTCGAGGGCATCCGGATCAAGGACCGGACCCGCGCCGAGGTCACGTTCACGGTCAGCGAGGAGCGTCCGCTGCTCAAGAGCACGGGCGCGGTCGTCCGCTACCGGAACCTCGTCGGGCAGCGGTACGTCGCCCTGACCGAGGGCGCGGGCGACGGCACCCGGCTGCGGCCCGGCGCGACGATCCCGCTGGCGCGGACGCAGCCCGCGCTGGACCTCAACGCCCTGCTGAACGGCTTCAAGCCGCTGTTCGCCGCGCTCAGCCCGAAGGACGTCAACCAGCTCGCGACCGAAATCATCAAGACACTCCAGGGCGAGGGCGGCACGGTCAACAGCCTGCTCGCGCACACGGCTTCGCTCACCACCACGCTCGCCGGCCGGGACAAGCTGATCGGCTCCGTGATCGACAACCTCAACACCGTGCTGGGGACGCTCGACAAGCGCGGCGCCCGATTCTCCGGGCTGCTCAAGCAACTGCGCCGGGTGATCTCGGGGCTGTCCGCCGACCGCAAGCCGATCGGCGAGTCGCTGGTGAGCATCGGCAACCTGACGGAGGCGACGTCGGGGCTCTTGCAGGACGCGCGTCCGCCCCTCAAGGACGACATCGCCGAGCTGACCGATCTCACCGGAACGCTCAACGACAACGAGAAGACGGTGGAGGGCGTGCTGAAGCGACTGCCGAACAAGCTCAACGAGCTGACCGGGACGGCGTCCTACGGCTCGTGGTTCAACTTCTACCTCTGCGACTTCGACGGCCGGATCGTGCTGCCGAAGACGAAGCAGGTGCTCACTCCCGAACTGCACGTGGCGAGGGCGAGGTGCGCGGGATGAGCATCCGGGTCCGAAGGAAGCGCAAGCCCCAGCCGTTGTTCAAGGTGCGCGTCGAGCCGCCGAGGCTGCCGCGTATCCGGTTCCCGCACCTCCCACCCTTCCGCGAGCAGAACCCGGTGGTGATCGGCGCCGTCGGGCTGACCACCCTGGCGCTGCTGGCCGTGGCCGCGTTCAACGCGGACAGCCTTCCGGTGATCGGCGACGGCGAGACGTACAGCGCGGCCTTCGCGGAGGCGGGCGGCCTCAAGCCCGGCGACGAGGTACGGATCGCCGGGGTCAAGGTCGGAAAGGTCGAGGAGGTCGACCTGGACGGCGACCACGTCAAGGTCACCTTCAAGATCAAGGGTGACCCGGGGTTCGGCACCGCGACCGGGGCCTCGATCCGGGTCAAGACGATCCTCGGCGCCAAGTACCTCGCCCTGCACCCCAAGGGCCCAGGGCAGTTGAAGCCCGGCACTGAGATCCCGCTGACGCGGACCGTTCCCGCGTACGACGTCGTACAAGCCTTCAGCGATCTCACCACCACGACGGAAGAGGTCGACACCGACCGGCTGGCGACGGCCCTGGACACCATCTCCACCACTTTCCAGGACTCGCCCGCCGAGGTACGGGCCTCCATCAAGGGCCTGTCGAAGATCTCCCGGACAGTCGCCTCGCGCGACAAGGCGCTGGGCGAACTCCTCGACCATGCCAACGGCGTCACGGGCGTACTGGCCGAGCGCACCGGGGACTTCACCGCCCTGGTCAAGGACGGCGACGCGCTGTTCAGGGAGATCAGCAAGCGGCGCCAGGCCATTCACAAGCTGCTGAAGACCTCCGCCGCGCTCGGCGTCGAACTCTCCGGCCTGGTCGAGGACAACGCCAAAGAGATCGGCCCGGCGCTCAAGGGCCTGAACCAGGTGGTCGAGATGCTCGAACGCAACCAGTCGAGCCTGGACCGCAGCGTCCGGCTGCTCGCGCCCTACGTCCGGGTCTTCTCCAACACCCTCGGCAACGGCCGCTGGTTCGACTCCTACGTCCAGAACCTGGTCGCCGCCCCGGTGGTGCCGAGCACGGGAGGCTCACGATGAAGCGGCGCCTGGCACTGCTCCTCGCCCTGACCCTCGTCGTCGCGGCCGTCTTCGTGCTGTGGCCGCGCCCCGGGAAGGTGCGCGTCACCGCGTACTTCCCGCGCACCGTCGGCATCTACCCCGGCTCGGACGTCCGCGTCCTCGGCGTCCGCATCGGCGAGGTGAAGACGATCACGCCCGAGGGCGGCCGGGTGCGGGTGGAGCTGGAGTACGACGAGGGGCGCAAGGTGCCGGACGACGCCCAGGCCGCGATCATCAACTCCTCGGTGGTCAGTGACCGTTATGTGCAGCTGCTGCCCGTGTACCGGGAGGGCCCGGCGCTGCGGGACGGCGCCGTCATCCCCGAGTCGCGCACGGCCGTGCCGGTCGAGCTGGACCGGATCTTCGACAGCCTGCACACCACGGCCGAGGCGCTCGGCCCCGAGGGCGCCAACAAGGACGGCTCCCTGTCCCGGCTGCTCGGAGTGAGCGCGGACAACCTGGAGGGCCAGGGCGGGAACATCCACCAGACCGTGAAGGACCTCTCTCAGGCGGTCACCACGCTGTCCGACGGCCGCGGGGACCTGTTCGGCACCGTGCGCAACCTCCAGGTGTTCACGGCGGCGCTGGCGGCCGACGACAAGAGCGTGCGGTCGTTCAACACCAGCCTCGCCGAGGTGGCGGAGCAGTTGGCCGGGGAGCGCAAGGACCTCGCGGCGGCGCTGCGCAACCTCGGCACCGCGCTCGGCGACGTGTCCGCGTTCGTGAAGGCCAACAAGAAGTCGCTGACCTCGAACGTGAAGGGCCTCAGCAAGGTGACCAAGGTGCTCGTCGACCAACGGGCCGCGCTGGAGGAGCTGTTGGAGGTCGCCCCCACCGGTCTGTCGAATCTCCAGAACGCCTACAACGCGTCCTCCGGGACTCTCGACACCCGCAACAACGCGCAGACATCACAGGATCCGGCCGCGCTGCTGTGCTCCGTCCTGCGGACCACCGGCGACGAGGGCGGCGAGAACCCGGACTGTGCGCAGTTGAAAAAGCTCTTCGGCGCCCTGCCCGAGGTGCCGAAGGCCCCCGCCGTGCCGAGTACGGGCACGGTCGACCGGACCCTCGGCGGAATCCTGGAGGGCCGCGCATGAGGCGCAAGGCAGGTGCGCTCGCCTGGGCGGCGATCGCTTCGCTGCTGCTGTCCGGCTGCGAGTTCAACGGCTGGTACGACGTCGAGCTGCCGGGAGGCGCGGCCTCGGACGGCCACGCGTACCGCGTCACCGTCGAGTTCCGCGACGTCCTCGATCTGGTGCCGCAGTCCGCCGTGAAGGTCAACAACGTGACCGTGGGCGCGGTGGAGAAGGTCGAGCTGGACGGCTGGCACGCGCGTGTACGGCTGCGGGTCGCCGACTCGGTGAAGCTGCCCGCCAACGCGGTCGCCGAGCTGAGGCAGACCAGCATGCTCGGCGAGAAGTACGTGGCGCTGTCCGCCCCGCCCGGTTCCGATCCCGTGGGCCGGCTCCGCGACGGCGACCGCATCCCGCTCAGCCGCAGCGGTCGCAACCCCGAGATCGAGGAGGTGCTGTCCGCCCTGTCGGCGCTCCTCAACGGCGGTGGGGTGGCCCAGCTCAAGACGATCACCGTGGAGCTGAACAAGGCCCTGGCGGGGCGCGAGAACCGGGTCAAGTCCCTGCTCAAGGAGCTGAACACGTTCCTCGGCGGCCTGGACGACCAGCGCGAGGACATCGTCCGCGCGCTCGAGGCCGTCGACCGGCTCGCGGGGCGGCTCGGGAAGGAGAAGAAGACGATCGCCAAGGCCGTCGACACGATGCCGCCCGCTCTCAAGGTGCTCGCCGACCAGCGGCGCGACCTGACCAGGATGCTCACCGCGCTGTCGAAGCTGGGCACGACGGGCACCAGGGTGGTCAAGGCCTCCCGGGACGACACGGTCGCCAACCTCAAGCAGCTGCGGCCGATCCTGGAGCAGCTCAACAAGGCAGGCGACGATCTGCCCAACTCCCTTGAGCTGCTGACCACTTACCCCTTCCCGCGCAACGCGGTCGACGCCATCAAGGGCGACTACGTGAACCTCGCCGTCACCGCGGACCTCGATCTGGCGAGCATCTACGGCAACCTGGCGGAGGAGCCGGGTGACGAGGGCGGCGCCCCCGACGCACCGGACCTTCCGGATGCCCCGGAACTCCCCGACGTACCCGATCTCCCCGGTCTGCCGAGCGTGCCGACGCCCGCACCCGGGCTGCCCGACGCACCGGCGGCTCCTTCCGCGCCGTCCGACGGCGGCCCGCTCTGCCCACCGGTGTGCACCGCCGCCTACGGCACCGGCACCGCCCGGGATCTGCCGCCGGGGATCGACCTTGCGCTCGCGGAGCTGATGCTGAAGGGGATACAGCCGTGATCACACGTACGGTCAAGGCCCAACTGCTCGCCTTCGCCACCGTCACCGCCGTCGGCGTGTCCTACGTCGGCGCCGAGTACACGGGCCTCGTGGACAGCCTCCTCGGCCGCGGCTACACCGTGCGGGCCGACTTCCCTGACTCCGGGGGCATCTTCAAGGGCGCCGAGGTCACCTACCGCGGGGTGCCGGTGGGCCGGGTCGGCGCGCTGAAGCTGACCGGCGCGAGCGGGGTCTCGGTCTCCCTCGACATCGAGGACGGGGCGCCACGCATCCCGGCGGACACGCTCGCCGTGGTGGCGAACCGTTCGGCGGTGGGCGAGCAGTACGTCGACCTCCAGCCACGCGCGGCCGGTGGGCCGTACCTGCTGCAGGGCAGCACGATCCCCCGCGACCGCACGCGCGTACCGCTGCCCACGACGGACCTGGTGCTCAGCCTCGACCGGCTGGTCAACTCGGTAGGCAAGGACGATCTGCGCGTCACCGTCGACGAGCTGGGCAAGGCATTCTCCGGCACCGGCCCGCATCTGAGCAGGCTGGTCGACTCGGGCAACGCGCTCGTCGAGTCGGCGTCCGAGTCGCTGCCCGAGACGATCTCGCTGATCGAGGACTCCCGGAAGGTGCTCAAGACGCAGGCCGACCAGGGCTCGTCCATCAAGGCGTTCTCACACGATCTCGCCCTGCTCACCGCGGAGTTGAAGTCGAGCGACGGGGACCTGCGCAAGCTCATCGGCAACGCGACACCGGCGGCGGTCGAGCTCAACTCGCTGCTGAAGTCGGTCGAGCCGCGGCTGTCGGTGCTGCTGGCCAACCTGATCAGCGGGGGGCAGGTCACGCTCGCGCGGCTGCCCGGCGTGGAGCAGGCCCTGGTCACCTTCCCGGTGGTGGTCGCGGGCAGCCACACCGTCGTCCCCGGTGACGGCACCACCCACTTCGGCCTGGTGGTGAACGCCGACGACCCGCCGCCCTGCACCCAGGGCTACGGCACCGCCCGGCGCAACCCGGCGGACACCAGCACCCGCGAGGCGAACACCGACGCGCGCTGCACGGCCCCACGCGGCAGCGCCACCTCGGTGCGCGGCGCGCAGAACGCCCCCGGCGCGTCAGCGCGCGGCGGGGCCGACCAGGCGGCGTACGTCACGCCGTACGACCCGGAGACCGGCACTCTCACCGGCCCGGACGGAACGCCCGTCGAGATCGGCTCGACGGGCGGCCAGCAGACCGTCTTCGGAAAGGAGTCGTGGCAATGGCTGCTCGTCGGACCGATGGCATGAGCGGGCTCGTGTTCCATGCGACCCGGAGCCTGACCACCCGAGCCGGACGCTCCAGAGCCCTGTCCGTGGGGCTCGTCGTGGCGACCGTCCTCACCACCGCGACCGCGCTCTGGCTGAGCAGCCGGCTCTACGACCAGCGCCAGGCGGAGCAGCGCCGGCAGGACATCCTGGCGGCGGCCCGGCAGTCGGCGCTCAACTTCACCTCCCTCGACTACCGGCGCTACGACCGGGACAGCGGCAATGTGCTCAAGGGCGCCACCGGCGACTTCAAGAAGGAGTTCGCCGCGCAGACCGAGGAGCTGACCGAGCTTGTCGCGCGGAACAAGTCCGTGTCCGAGGGCCAGGTCCTCGACGCGGGCATCGTCCGCTCCGACGAGCGCACGGCTCGTGTGCTCGTGGTCGCCGACAGCAAGGTGACCAACACCGCCGTGCCCAAGGGGGAGGCTCGCACGTACCGGCTGCAACTCGACCTCGTCCACGAGGACGGCCGCTGGCTGACCTCCGACGTCGAGTTCGTGGGCTGACCACCGCCGTATCACCGAGTGAGGAGTAAGACCGTGGCGAAACCGACCACCCGAGGCCGCGGCGCCGGTTCCCCGACCCGGCACACGATGACGGCGGCGGCCCGCGCCGCGGCCAGGCGCGCGGAACGCGGCCACCACGACGCCGGCCCGGCGACCGCAGCGGCCGAGGCGCCTCCGCTCGTCGGGCGCACCGTGGTCATCGAGCCCCCGGACGGCTGGGACGACCCGCCGGAGCCGTTGCCGGAGGACTTCGCGGAGGGCGACTCCGGATCCGGTGTGCGGCGTTCCCGGAGAGGACTGCTCACCGTGCTCGTGGCCGTGCTGCTCCTGGCGGGCCTGGTCGCCGTCGCCGTACTCGGACAGCGGTACCGGGCGGGTGAGCAGGCCGAGCAGGCGCGCGTGCAGGCGCTCGATGCCGCGCGGAAGGCGGCGCCGGTCGTGCTGTCGTACGACCACCGGCATCTGGACCGGGACTTCGCCGCGGCGGGCGACCGGCTGACCGGGAAGTTCCGGGACGAGTACCGGAAGACCACACAGACCGTGGTCGGGCCGACGGCGAAGAAGTACGACGGGGTGGTGAAGGCGACGATCGCGGAGCCCGCCGACGGGGGAACGCCCGCGGCCTCCGTGGTGTCGGCCTCGGCGGACGAGGCCGTGGTCCTGCTCTTCGTCAACCAGGTCACCGAGAGCACCCAGGTCACCGGAGCCCGCATGGATCTGAACCGGGTGCGGATGACGATGACCCGCACGTCAGAGGGGTGGAAGGTGAGCGCCGTCGACGCACTCTGAGCCGCCCCGTTCCGCAAGCGCCCCCGCGTACCCGCGCGGGGGCGCTTTTTTGTCGGTCGCTCTTGACAGCCGCCGCAGGCCACAGGCAGTCTTCCATTAAGCAGAAACGAACTTCCATAATACGGAATCTCGATCGATCGCAACGGAAGGGAGCGCCGGCCCCGATGGGATTTGCAGAGCAGCGCTTCAACGTCAACCTGTCGATCCTCTTCACGGAACTCCCGCTCCTGGAGCGCCCCGCGGCTGCCGCCGCGGCAGGCTTCACCGCGGTCGAGCTGTGGTGGCCCTGGGTCGACTCCCCCATCCCCGAGCAGTCCGAGCTCGACGCCCTCAAGAGGGCCATCGAGGACGCGGGCGTCCAGCTCACGGGTCTGAACTTCTACGCCGGTCAGCTGCCGGGCCCGGACCGCGGGGCCCTGTCGATCCCCGGCGAGGAGTCGGAGAAGTTCCGCGCCAACATCGACGTGGCGGCCAACTTCGCGCAGTCCCTGGGCTGCAAGGCGCTCAACGCCCTGTACGGCAACCGCGTCGACGGCGTGGACCCGGCCGAGCAGGACGCGCTGGCGTTGGAGAACCTCGTCCTCGCGGCGCGGGCGGCCGACCGGATCGGCGCGATCCTGCTGATCGAGGCCCTGAACCAGCCCGAGTCGCCGCTGTACCCGCTGGTGAGCGCCCCCGCCGCCGTCGGCACCGTCGACAAGGTCAACGATGCGACGGGGCTCGGCAACGCGCGCTTCCTCATGGACCTCTACCACCTGTCCATGAACGGCGAGGACCTGCCGCAGGTGATCGAGCAGTTCGCCGCCAGGACCGGCCACGTGCAGATCGCCGACAACCCGGGCCGCGGCGCCCCGGGCACGGGCTCGCTGCCCCTGGAAGATCTCCTCGACCAGCTGAAGAAGGCGGGTTACGACGGCTGGGTCGGCCTCGAGTACAAGCCGGGCGACCGCCCGAGCGCGGAAGCCTTCGGCTGGCTGCCGGTGGAACAGCGCGCCGCCCGCTGAGGTGGCCGTCACCGGGGGCTGCCGCCCCCAGACCCCCGCTTCGGCCCTGAACGGGCCTCGTCCTCAAACTCCCCCAGAGGGGCACCCCCAACGGGCTGATTTTGCCGACACCCGCCAATTCGCAGACGCATTGCCGCAGTTAGAGAGGCACCCCCAATGAGCACACTCCCCAAGATCGCCTGGATCGGCCTCGGCATCATGGGCTCCCCGATGTCCGAGAACCTGATCAAGGCGGGTTACGACGTCACCGGCTTCACCCTGGAGCAGGACAAGCTGGACCGGCTCGCCGCCGCCGGTGGCACCGCCGCCGGTTCGATCGCCGAGGCCGTGCGGGACGCCGACGTGGTCGTCACGATGGTGCCCGCCTCTCCGCAGGTCGAGGCCATCGCGTACGGCCCGGACGGCATCCTGGAGAACTCGAAGTCCGGCGCGCTCCTGATCGACATGTCCTCGATCACCCCGCAGACCTCGGTCGACCTGGCGAAGGCCGCCAAGGACAAGGGCATCCGCGTCCTGGACGCGCCCGTGTCCGGCGGTGAGGCCGGCGCGATCGAGGCCGTACTGTCGATCATGGTCGGCGGTGAGCAGGCCGACTTCGACACCGCGAAGCCGATCTTCGAGACGCTGGGCAAGACCATCGTGCTGTGCGGTCCGCACGGCTCGGGTCAGACCGTGAAGGCCGCGAACCAGCTGATCGTCGCCGTGAACATCCAGGCGTGCGCCGAGGCCGTGGTCTTCCTGGAGAAGTCGGGCGTGGACCTGACGGCCGCGCTGGACGTCCTGAACGGCGGGCTGGCCGGCTCCACCGTGCTGACCCGCAAGAAGGACAACTTCCTGAACCGGGACTTCAAGCCGGGCTTCCGGATCGACCTGCACCACAAGGACATGGGCATCGTGACGGACGCCGCCCGCAACGTGGGCGCGGCCCTGCCCGTCGGCGCGGTGGTCGCCCAGCTGGTCGCGTCCCTGCGTGCGCAGGGCGACGGCGACCTGGACCACAGCGCGCTGCTGCGCGCGGTCGAGCGCCTCTCCGGCGCCCAGCTCTGACGAGCACCCCAGAGACTTCCGGGCCGCGGCGGCGCTGACAACTGTCCTGTCGCGCCCAGGCGCCGCCGCGGCCCGGAACCAACTTCAACAAACTGTTGACGTCCAGACACCCCACTCCTAGGCTCCACAAAGCGGAAGTTCTTTTCCGAAACTTCCCGCTGACACCCGCACGGAAGGTCCACGATGTCGAAGCGCGTGCTCACCGCTCGCACACTCACTACGGAGTCCGGCGCCCCGGTCGCAGACAACCAGAATTCCGCCTCCGCCGGCATCGGCGGCCCGCTCCTGCTCCAGGACCAGCACCTCCTGGAGAAGCTGGCGCGCTTCAACCGGGAGCGGATCCCGGAGCGCGTGGTGCACGCCCGCGGCTCCGGCGCGTACGGCTACTTCGAGGTGACCGACGACGTCACCGGCTTCACCCACGCCGACTTCCTGAACACGGTCGGCAAGCGCACCGAGGTCTTCCTGCGCTTCTCGACCGTCGCCGACAACCTGGGCGGTGCGGACGCGGTCCGCGACCCGCGCGGTTTCGCTGTCAAGTTCTATACGGCAGAGGGCAATTACGACCTCGTCGGCAACAACACCCCGGTCTTCTTCATCAAGGACCCGATCAAGTTCCCCGACTTCATCCACTCGCAGAAGCGCGACCCGTTCACCGGCCGCCAGGAGCCGGACAACGTCTGGGACTTCTGGGCGCACGCCCCCGAGGCCACGCACCAGGTGACCTGGCTGATGGGCGACCGCGGCATCCCGGCGTCGTACCGCCACATGAACGGCTACGGCTCGCACACCTACCAGTGGACGAACGCCGACGGCGAGGTCTTCTTCGTCAAGTACCACTTCAAGACCAACCAGGGCATCCGCTGCCTCAGCAGCGAGCAGGCCGCGGAGATCGCGGGCAAGGACCCCAACTCCCACCAGACGGACCTGCTCCAGGCGATCGAGCGGGGCGTCAACCCGTCGTGGACCCTGCACGTCCAGGTCATGCCGGCGGCCGAGGCGGCGGACTACCGCTTCAACCCCTTCGACCTGACCAAGGTCTGGCCGCACAAGGACTACCCGCTCCAGCGCGTGGGCCGGCTCGTGCTGGACCGCAACCCGGACAACGTCTTCGCCGAGGTCGAGCAGGCCGCGTTCTCCCCGAACAACTTCGTTCCGGGCATCGGCCCCTCCCCCGACAAGATGCTCCAGGGCCGTCTGTTCGCCTACGCGGACGCCCACCGCTACCGCCTGGGCGTCAACCACACCCAGCTCGCCGTGAACGCCCCGAAGGCGACGGTCGCCAGCAACTACGGCCGCGACGGCTTCATGGCGTCCAACTCCCAGGGCCGCCACGCCAAGAACTACGAGCCCAACTCGTACGACGGCCCGGCTCAGACCGGCCGCCCGCTGTCGGCCCCGCTGGCGGTGAACGGCCACACGGGCACGCACGAGGCCCCGCTGCACACCAAGGACGACGACTTCTTCCAGGCGGGCGAGTTGTACCGGCTGATGTCCGAGGAGGAGAAGTCCCGCCTCGTCGCGAACATCGCCGGCGGCCTCTCCCAGGTCTCCCGCGACGACGTGATCGAGAAGAACCTGGCCCACTTCCACGCCGCCGACCCGGAGTACGGCAAGCGGGTGGAGGAGGCCGTCCACGCCCTGCGCGAGGACTGAGAGGACTGACCAGGACGGCCCGCGACAGCCGAACGGCCCGGATGAGGGGTGGCCGGTCGGATCGCGCGGGCAGGCCGAGGACCGCGGCGGCGTGCGAGCCAGTGCGGTGGTGAAGGACCCGAGTTCCCCTTCTCGACCTGAGGGAAGGCGTTCCAGGCTCCGTCGCATCCGCCGCGGTCCCAGCCACACCCTCACCGGGCTGAAGAGCGCCGGATACGGACGGTCCCGTATCCGGCGCTCTTCGGTGTTCCCGGGGTGCGGAACCATCGCGTCCGCAGCAGCCTGAAGACATGGCACATCCAACGGAGCATCCGCACATCGTGGTGCATCCGCCGGCCCTGGACGGCTCCCGGCGGGTCACCTCGGGCGACGAGACACTGGGGATCGCCACGCACGAGGACGACGTGAGCGAGATCCTGCGGCTGGCCGATCTGTATGTCACGGACCTCGCGGAGAGCGACTTCATCGAGTGGCAGGGCGGCGGCCCCGACGACTGGCCGGGCCTGTCGGAACACCACGAGCACCACAAGCACCACGAGCAGTGAGCCCACGTACGCCAGCGGTCGTACACGGTCTACGGAACCCTCAGATCATGCTCTGAACAGCGTGCCGCGAGGCATCAACCGCCCTCTCGGAGGGGCACATTGATGTCATGCCAGGGCCCGCCGGCACGGGGGCGGCGGGCCCGTAGCGGCCCAGTGAGCACACGAAAAGGGGCGGTCCAGCCTTCCGGCTGGACCGCCCCTCTCGCGCTCGCGGTGTCAGACCTTCAGCGTCTTGATCGACGTCGGCGCATGGCCCGGCTCGGTCGCCAGTTCCTCGAACTCCACCACGTTGCCGATGTCGTTCGTGGTCGACATGGAGATGTTGGTGACCCGCTCCAGGATCGCCTCGACGACCACCGGCACCTGGAACTCGGCGGCGAGCTTCTTGGCCTTCTCCAGGGCCGCGCCCAGTTCGTTCGGGTCGGTCACCCGGATCGCCTTGCAGCCCAGGCCCTCGGCGACCTTGACGTGGTCGACGCCGTAGACGCCGATCTCGGGCGAGTTGATGTTCTCAAACTCCAGGTTGACCTGGAAGTCGATCTCGAACGCCCGCTGCGCCTGACGGATCAGGCCCAGGTAGGAGTTGTTGACCAGGACATGGACGTACGGGATCTTGTGCTGCGCCCCGACGGCCAGCTCCTCGATCATGAACTGGAAGTCGTAGTCGCCGGAGAGCGCCACGACCTGTGCCTCCGGGTCGGCCTTGGCGACGCCGAGCGCGGCCGGGACGGTCCAGCCGAGGGGGCCCGCCTGGCCGCAGTTGATCCAGTGCCGCGGCCGGTAGACGTGCAGCATCTGGGCGCCGGCGATCTGCGAGAGGCCGATCGTGGAGACGTACCGGGTCTCGGGGCCGAAGGCCTTGTTCATCTCCTCGTAGACACGCTGCGGCTTGATCGGGATGTCGTCGAAGTGCGTACGGCGCTGGAGGGTGGCCTTCTTCTCCTGCGCCGAGGCCGCCCACGCCGAGCGGTCAGGCAGCTTCCCGGCCGCCTTCGACTCCCGTGCCACCTCGACGAACAGCTCCAGCGCGGCCTTCGCGTCCGACGCGATGCCGTAGTCCGCCGCGAAGATCTTGCCGATCTGGGTGGGCTCGATGTCCACGTGGACGAACTTCCGGCCGGCCGTGTAGACGTCCAGTTTGCCGGTGTGGCGGTTGGCCCAGCGGTTGCCGATACCGAGGACGAAGTCGGACTCCAGGAAGGTCGCGTTGCCGTAGCGGTGCGAGGTCTGCAGGCCGACCATGCCGGCGTTCAGCTCGTGGTCGTCGGGCAGGACGCCCCAGCCCATGAGGGTGGGGACGACCGGAGTGCCGGTCAACTCGGCGAATTCGACGAGGAGTTCGGCGGCGTCGGCGTTGATGACACCACCGCCGGCCACGATCAGCGGGCGCTCGGCGGCGTTCAGCATGCCGATCGCCTTCTCGATCTGGGCGCGGGAGGCGGCGGGCTTGTAGACCGGGAGGGGCTGGTACGTGTCCGGGTCGAACTCGATCTCCGTCAGCTGGACGTCGATCGGCAGGTCGATGAGGACCGGGCCGGGGCGGCCGGACCGCATGAGGTGGAAGGCCTGCTGGAAGACGCCGGGGACCTGCGCGGCCTCCAGGACGGTGACGGCCATCTTGGTGACCGGCTTGGCGATCGAGGCGATGTCGACGGCCTGGAAGTCCTCCTTGTGGATCACGGCGGTCGGGGCCTGGCCCGTGATGCACAGGATCGGGATGGAGTCACCGATGGCGGAGTACAGGCCGGTGATCATGTCGGTGCCGGCGGGGCCGGACGTACCGATGCAGACGCCGATGTTGCCGGGGTGGGTCCGGGTGTAGCCCTCCGCCATGTGCGAGGCGCCCTCGACATGCCGGGCGAGGGTGTGCTGGATGCCGCCGGAGGCCTTGAGCGCCGCGTAGAACGGGTTGATCGCCGCGCCCGGGACACCGAACGCGTTGCTGACGCCCTCGCGCTTGAGGATCTCGACTGCCGCGCGGGCAGCGGTCATACGAGCCATTGAGTACTCCTGCTTCGGCTGTCGGTTCGCACTCCCGTCGCGCCCCGCGGTGAGTACTTCCGTGTAGCTTCCGTATAGTGGAATTAGTTTTCTACTATCTGGAATCAATGTAGGCGGGGCGGGGAAGGGCAGTCAAGAGACGGACAAGCAGGCGTTCTCTGGAGGACGATGGCCTCGCTGTCCCGGTGTGCGGTCGTGATCTCGTCCTGGAGTGGGCCATGTCCGAGAGCGTGTCGGTACGCTGCCCCGCCTGTCGGCGCGAGCAGCTCTACTCGGCGCCGCCGTTTCCGTGTGCGTGCGGGGCGCCGGTGCTCCCGCCGCTCGATCCGGCGGGGACCGCGACGGCCGTCACCCACCAGGTCTGGGACGAGCAGTGGGTCACCGTGCGCTGCGCTGCGTGCGGCCGCAGCGACCAGTGGCCGCGGCCGCAGCTGGGCTGTCCCTGCGGGACGCTGCTGCGGGTCCCGGTGGCGCGGGCGGATGCCGAGGGCGCGGTGGCCGAGCCCGCGCCGCCCGCCCCCCGCCGCGCCTTCACGCCGGTGACCATCCGCACGGCCCGCGACGCGGTCACCGCCGCGGCCCTGTATCTGCGCTGGCTCGGCTACCAGGACATCCGCCGCGCGGACCAGCGGCCCCCGTCCGGCATCGGCCTGGCCGCCCGCGGCCTGCTGGCCCAGGTCGACCCGACCGTGCGCCCGGCCTCACTCCGCGATGTGGAGTGCCTGTGGCTGACGGCCATGACGGAGTCCGCCGACTGCGTCTACTTCTCCCTCGCCGGCTACGCCACGGACGCCCGCACCCGCGCCGACGACCTGGGCGTCCCCCTGTTCGTCCTCGACCTCACCGGCACCCCGCAGCCGGTCAACAGCCTCGCGGACGACCTGGACGCGGGGGCCTAAGCGCTCCGCGGGAAGTGCGGCGATTGGCCGTCGAGCGTCTGCGGGCCCGTCGTGGCTGGTCGCGCCCACGCGGCGGAGCCGCATATTGACACAGCCCCGCGCCCCTTCGGGGCGCTTCCGAACCGTCAGAGCGCCCGTGCGGCCTCCTCCCGCAGCTCGATCTTGCGTACCTTTCCGGAGACGGTCATCGGGAAGGACTCCAGGATTCGCAGCCGGCTCGGGATCTTGTAGTGGGCCAGCCGTCCGTCGCAGAAGGACCGCAGCTCCTCCAGGGTCGGCGGGTCGGCCGGGTCACGTGCGATGACGCAGGCGAGGACCTCCTCGCCGTAGCGCTCGTGCGGTACGCCGACCACCTGGACGTCCGCGATCTTCGGATGGGCGTAGAGGAACTCCTCGATCTCGCGCGGGTAGATGTTCTCGCCGCCCCGGATGATCATGTCCTTGATGCGGCCGACGATCTCGACATAGCCGTCCTCGCGCATCACGGCGAGGTCGCCGGTGTGCATCCAGCGGGCGGCGTCGATGGACTCGGCGGTCTTCTCGGGTTCGTTCCAGTAGCCGAGCATCACGCTGTAGCCGCGGGTGCACAACTCGCCCGGGACGCCCCGGGGTTGTGTCACTCCGCTCACCGGGTCGACGATCTTGACCTCGATGTGCGGCAGCACCCGGCCGACCGTGCCGGTGCGGTGTTCCAGGTCGTCGTCGCGCCGGGTCTGCGTGGAGACCGGCGAGGTCTCCGTCATGCCGTAGCAGATCGACACCTCGGCCATGTGCATCTCGGTGACCACCCGTTTCATCACCTCCACCGGGCAGGGCGAGCCCGCCATGATCCCGGTGCGCAGCGACGACAGGTCGTACGTGGCGAAGTCCGGGTGGTTCAACTCCGCGATGAACATGGTCGGTACGCCGTACAGCGAGGTGCACCGCTCCTGCTGCACTGCCTCCAGGGTGGCTTTCGGGTCGAAGGACGGGGCCGGGACGACGATGCATGCCCCGTGCGAGGTGGCCGCCAGATTGCCCATGACCATGCCGAAGCAGTGGTAGAAGGGCACGGGGATGCAGATCCGGTCCTGCTCGGTGTACGCGATCGACTCACCGACGAAGTAGCCGTTGTTGAGGATGTTGTGATGGGACAGCGTGGCTCCCTTCGGGAAGCCCGTCGTGCCCGAGGTGTACTGGATGTTGATGGGGTCGTCGCAGGACAGTTCCTCGTACGCGGCAGGCGTTCCCCGTGCGATCAGCGCCTCCCAGCTCGGGTCACCGATGAACACCGTCTCCCTCAACCGCGGGCACCGGCCCCGCACTTGCTCGACCATCGCCCGGTAGTCGCTCGTCTTGTGACCGAGGGAGGCGAACAGCAGGGAGACGCCGGCCTGGTTGAGGACGTACTCGACCTCGTGCGTGCGGTAGGCCGGGTTGATGTTCACCATGATCGCGCCGATGCGGGCGGTGGCGTACTGGACCAGGACCCATTCGGGGCAGTTGACCGCCCAGATGCCCACCCGGTCACCCTTGGCGACCCCGCTCGCCAGCAGCGCGTACGCCAACTCGTCGACGTCCGCGGCGAATCGGGTGTAGGTCCAGCGCCGCCCGGACGGGACGTCGACCAGCGCCTCACGGTCCGGCCACGCGGCGACCGCGCGGTCCAGGCTGGCGCCGATCGTGTCGCCGAGCAGCGGTGTGTCGCCGGTCCCATGGGTGTACGAACTCGACGAGCTCACCGGAAGTCCTCCTCGCGGTACTCGGCGTCCGAGCCGGCGGCGGTGGCCTCGCGCAGTTCGATGCGGCGGATCTTGCCGGAGACGGTCTTGGGCAGCGGTGCGAACTCCAGGCGGCGCACGCGCTTGTACGGCGCCAGGACCTCCCGCGAGTGCTCGAACAGCACCTTGGCCGTGTCGGGACCCGGCTCCCAGCCCGCCGCCAGGACGACGTACGCCTTCGGCACCGCGAGGCGCAGCTCGTCCGGTGCGGGCACGACGGCGGCCTCGGCGACCGCCTCGTGCTCCAGCAGGGCGCTCTCCAGCTCGAACGGGGAGATCTTGTAGTCGCTGGCCTTGAACACGTCGTCCGCTCGGCCGACGTACGTGATGTAGCCGTCGGCGTCCCGGGAGCCGATGTCTCCGGTGCGGTAGTAGCCGTCGACCATCGCCTCCGCCGTACGCTCCGGGTCGCCGTGGTAGCCGGTCATCAGGCCGACCGGGCGGGCCGAGAGGTCGAGGGCGATCTCGCCCTCCGCGGCGCCGGGTGCGCCGGAGGCCGGGTCGAGGAGGTCGACGCGGAAGCCGGGGCTGGGGCGGCCCATGGAGCCGGTCTTCAAGGGCTGGCCGGGGCTGTTGGAGACCTGGACGGCGGTCTCGGTCTGGCCGAAGCCGTCGCGGATGGTCACGCCCCAGGCCCGCCGGACCTGCTCGATGACCTCGGGGTTCAGGGGCTCCCCCGCCGCCACGGCCTCGCGCGGCGGGGTGCGCAGCTGGGTCAGGTCGGCCTGGATGAGCATGCGCCACACGGTCGGCGGCGCGCAGAAAGTGGTCACGCCCGCCCGGTCCATCTCCGCCATCAGCCGGGTCGCGTCGAAGCGGGTGTAGTTGTGCAGGAAGACGGTCGCCTCCGCGTTCCAGGGCGCGAACAGATTGGACCAGGCGTGCTTGGCCCAGCCCGGGGAGGAGATGTTGAGGTGTACGTCGCCGGGCTTGAGGCCGATCCAGTACATGGTGGCGAGGTGCCCGATCGGGTAGGAGGCGTGGGTGTGCTCGACGAGCTTGGGGCGGGCCGTCGTACCGGAGGTGAAGTAGAGCATCAGCGGGTCGTCGGCGCGGGTCGGGCCGTCGGGTGTGAAGTCGGCGGGGGCTTCGTACGCCTCCTCGTACGACAGCCAGCCCGCGGGCGCGTCGCCGACCGCGATGCGGGTGTAGTCGCCGGGCACCTCGGCGAACTTGGCCGTGTCCTCGGGGCGCACGATCACCTGCCGGACCCGGCCGCGCTCGACACGGTCCCGCAGGTCGGCGGGGCCGAGCAGCGGGGTGGCCGGGATGACGACGGCCCGCAGCTTCATCGCGGCCAGCGCGGTGATCCACAGCTCCGCCTGGTTGCCGAGCATGACGAGGATCCGGTCCCCGGCACGGACGCCCTGCCCGCGCAGCCAGTTGGCGAACTGGTCGGAGCGCACGGACATCTCACCGAAGGACAGCCGGACCTCGCCGCCGTCCTCCTCGACGATGTGCAGCGCGGTCCGGGCGTTGCCGTGTGCGATGGCGTCGAACCAGTCGAGCGCCCAGTTGAAGTGGTCCGGCCGGGGCCAGCTGAAGCCCTCGTACGCGGCGGCGTAGTCCTCGCGGTGCTCCAGCAGGAAGTCCCGTGCCCTGCGGAACTCCTCCGTCGGCGTCGTCATCCGTCCTCCCAGCTTTTTGGTCGATCGCCTGCGGGGCGCTCCCGCTCGTGACCGGAACCCGGCCGGACGGCTCCCCGACCTGCTCAGGTCTGCCTACCCCTGCCGGGACGCCACTGTCACGCGCCTGGACCGAGCCCGCCGCGACAACCCACTATTCATTCACTCGTGCTTTGAATTTCCCCATGCTCCACACCCGATGATCACCTCTGTTATTTCCCTCACCTCGTCACACGTCCGAATTTCAAAGACCCGTTGCCTAATATTGGCCCGGACACGACACACGGAGGGGAGCGGTGACCGTGCGACGGGACTTCAAGGAGCCTGCCAGATGCCGCCCCGACCTGGTCATCGGCCGGGAGGAGCAGGTCGCTCAGGCGCGTGAGCAACTCGGCCGGGGCGGCAGCGTGCTGCTCCACGGTCCCGCCGGAATAGGAAAGTCGACACTTCTGCGGGCGTTGGCCGCGCAATATGCCGAAGCGGCACGGACCGTGTTGCGCTGCTCGGCCACCGAGTCCGAATCCCATCTCCCCTTCCTCGCCCTGGCCGACCTGCTCGGACTCGCCCTGGACGAGGTGTCCGACCAGCTGCCCGCCGCCCAGCGCACCGCCCTGGAGTCGGCGCTCACCGGCCGCGGCGAGTCCACCCTCCAGCGCGACGGACTCGCGCTGCGCCTGGCGGTGCTGTCCGCGCTGCGCGCGCTCGCCGCCGCGGGTCCCGTCCTGATCGTTGCCGACGACCTGCAGTGGCTGGACCCGGCCAGCGCCGAACTCCTCGGCTTCGCCGCCCGCCGCCTCGGCGACACCCCGGTGCGGATGCTGTGCGCGGTGCGGACCGAGGGCCAGGAGTACGACCGTCATCTACGCGCGTCCCCACCGGACACCCTTGCGGTCCGCCTCAACCCGCTCTCCCGCACCCAGGTCTCCGAACTCCTCGACCACCGCGGCTACACCGGCCTGTCCCGGTCCACGGTCCGCGAGATCCACCGCACCAGCGGCGGCAACCCGCTGTTCGCCCTCGAACTGGGCCGCGCGCTCGCCGAGAGCCCCGCCCGCCCCCGGCCCGGCGAGCCACTGCCGGTGCCGACCTCGCTGCGGGCCCTCGTCCTCAGCCGGCTGGAGAACCTCTCCGACGAGGTCCGCCACACCCTGCTCGTGGCCAGCGCGGGCGCTCGCCCCACGCTGGCCCTGCTGCACGCGGCCGGCCGCGAGAACGCCGAGGCCGAGACCGCCCAGGCGGCCACGCTGGGCCTGCTGGCGACCGAGTCCGAGGGTCCGGCCGTACGGTTCGCGCATCCGCTGATCTCGGCCGCGCTGTATGCGGAGGCTGCCGCGCAGGAGCGGCGGGCCGCGCATGTCGCGCTGTCCACCGCGGCCTCCGATCCGATCGAGCGGGCCCGGCATCTGGCCCTGGCGACGACCGGCACCGACCCGGAGGTGGCGGCCCGGCTCGCTCAGGCCGCGACCCTGGCCCGGGACCGGGGCG
Source organism: Streptomyces sp. DG2A-72 (assembly GCF_030499575.1). Taxonomy (NCBI): domain Bacteria; kingdom Bacillati; phylum Actinomycetota; class Actinomycetes; order Kitasatosporales; family Streptomycetaceae; genus Streptomyces; species Streptomyces sp. DG2A-72. The sequence continues at coordinate 8,467,250 of NZ_JASTLC010000001.1, read as the reverse complement.
CGCCGTCCGTGGCCGCCTCCCTCGGGCTGCTCGCGGCCCGGCACACCCCGGCGGACGGCGAGCCGACCCCGGAGGTGCTGCGCCTGCAGGCCGCCGAGGACGCGATCACCGCCGGGGACCTGGACCTCGCCCGGGACATCGCCCGGGAGGTGCTCAGCCGGACGACCGTGCCCGAGGACCGGGTACGGGCCTGGATCATCGTGATCGACACGGCGGGCCACGCCATGACCGAGGTCGACTCGGTCTTCCCGCAGGCCCTCGCCGACGCGGGCGACGACCCGAAACTGCTCGCCCTGATCCACTACCAGCTCGCCTGGCGGGGCCTGCTGGTGGAGGGCGACTTCGACGAGGCCCGCCGGGCGGCGGCGTACTCGGCGAAGCTGGCCGAGCGGGCCGGCGACCGGTACACCGAGCTGATGGCGCTCTCCTTCCAGGCCCAGATCGAGACCCTCATGGGCCACACGAACGCCCCCGCGACCATCCGGCGCGCACTGACGGAACCTCAGGACCCGCGGGTGGCCTGCCATCACAACGGGGCCGGCTACTCCCGGTTCCGCTGGCTGATCATGAGCGATCAGCTGGCCGAGGCGCGGGCGACGGTCACCGCGCTGCTGCGCGAGGTGCGGCGGCGCGGCTCCGTCGAGAGCGAGGTGCACTTCCTGCGCGGGGTGGCCGAGACCGAACTGCGGTCCGGGCACTGCGGCCGTGCGCTTGACCTGGCCCGGGAGGGTCTGCGGCTGGCCCGGGACAGCGGGATCGGCGAGGTGGCCTCCGCCGTCCTCACCTCGATCGCGGAGGCCTCGGGCGGCGAGGTGGACCGGGCGCTGGCACTGGCCAGGGAAGCGGTCGAGCACGCCGAGGAGGGCGGCGACCAGGTGTACATCTCCCGGGCCTTGGCCGCCCTCGGGTACGCCCAGCTGGTCGCCGGGGACGCACCCGAGGCGGTCCGCTCGCTGCGGCGGGTGCGGGAACTGGAGCAGGGGCTCGGCATCACCGACCCGGCGCGTGGCCGCTGGCACGGCGACCTCGCCGAGGCACTGGTGCGGATCGGCGAGCCGGCCGAGGCGCAGGTCCTCATCGACGTCACCCGAGAACAGGCGATGCGGCTCGGCCGCGAGAGCGTGCTCGCCGTACTGGACCGGGCGGAGGCGCTGGTACGGGCGTCACGCGGTGAACACGACGCCGCCGTCGCCCAGTTGACGTCGGTCCAGGACCGGCTCGCCAAGCTGGGCTACGGCCTGGAGGAGGCCCGCACCGCGTTCGTACTGGCCTCGCTGCGCACCGGGCGGCCCGGTCCGACGTCGTACGACGAGGCGGCTCGGCTGTTCCGCCGGTGCCGGGCGCTGCCGTGGCTGCGGCAGGTGGACGCGGCGGCGGACGCGGGTCCGCCGGAGCCCGCCGCGCCGCCGCCGGTCGCGCTCGACGGGCTGGAGGGCCTCGCCTCGATGGAGCGTCAGGTCGCCGCGCTCGTCATGGAGGGCGCGACGAACCGGGAGATCGCCGGGCATCTGTTCATCAGCGTCAAGACGGTCGAGGCGACCCTGACCCGGGTCTACCGCAAGCTGGGGATCCGTTCGCGCGTGGATATCGTCCGACTGGCGGCAGGACGCCGCGCGAAGTGAGACCGGTGCGGGTTTACTGGGCGCCACCGAGGGTTTTCCCTCCCCAACTCCCTTAGGGGGTTCCCTCATTGGGAGGAGGCTGGGCGCCCGCCTAGCGTATGGCCATGCCGCTCGCCCGGGCATACGGGGGTCGGTCCCGAGACCCCCGTGCAACCCCCCACACCCGTGCGACCCCCCACCGGCAACCTCTTGAGGAGACTCATGTTCGGGCTCACCCGTGCCACGAAGACCGCCGCCGTCGTCGCGGCGACCGCTGCCGCCGCCGCGACCGCGCTGCTGACGGCCCCCACCGCGGTCGCCGCCCCGCAGCCCATCGTGGGCGGTACGACGACCACGACGACGGCGTACCCGTTCATGATGCAGATCACGGACGCTGCGGAGGACCAGTTCTGCGGCGGCACGCTCGTCTCGGCCACCAAGGTCGTCACCGCGGCCCACTGCATGGCCGGCGAGAGCGCCGGCAACGTCAGAGTCGTCGGCGGCCGCACCTACCTCAACGGCACGAACGGCACGGTCAGCCGGGTCACCGACATCTGGGTCGACCCCGACTACACCGACACCACCAACGGCGACGACGTGGCGGTGCTGACCCTGGCCACCTCGATGCCGTACACGACCGCCCCGTATGTCTCCGCCGACGACACCGGCGTGTACGCGACGGGCGCCACGGCCCGCATCCTCGGCTGGGGCACCACCTCCGCGGGCGGCAGCTCCTCCAACCAGCTGCGGACGGCCACGGTCCCGATCGTGTCCGACGCCGACTGCGGCAGTTCCTACGGTTCGGACTTCGTCCAGTCCGACATGGTTTGCGCCGGTCATGAAGACGGCGGCGTCGACACCTGCCAGGGCGACAGCGGCGGTCCCCTGCTCATCGGGGGCGTCCTGGCAGGCATCACTTCCTGGGGCGAGGGCTGCGCGGCAGCCGGTTACCCGGGTGTCTACACCCGGCTGACCACGTTCTCGGACGAGGTCACGGAGCAGATCGACTCGTGACCCGGCAGTTCTCCTGAGCAACCCCTCAGGTGAAAGACCAGGGGGCGTTGCGGGCTTCCACGAGCAGCCCGCAACGCCCCCTATCCATGTCCGACCGCCCCGGGTTTGAATGGCCGCCTCTACGGAGGTGATGGTCATGGTGTCCGCCGACCGGCTGCTGGCCTTCGCGGCGATGTCGCTGCTGGTGGTCCTGATCCCGGGTCACGGCGTGCTGTTCGTCATCGGACGTGCGCTGGCCCACGGCCGCCGCACCGCGGTGGCGACGGCGATCGGCAACGTCTTCGGCTCCTACCTCCTGGTGGTTGCGGTCGCGGTGGGCATCGGCTCACTGGTCGAGCGGTCCGTGACGTTCTATCTCGCGGTCAAGCTGGCGGGCGCGGTGTACCTGGTGTTCCTGGGCGTGCAGGCGTTCCGGCACCGCAAGGAGCTACGGGTGACGGCGACCGGGCCGGCCTCCGCACGCCCGGCCCGCGGGGACCTCCGTACGGTCCTCGACGGCTCCCTGGTCGGCGTCACCAATCCCAAGGGTGTCGTGTTCTTCGCCGCCGTACTCCCCCAGTTCGTGGACCACGCCGCGGGTCAAGTCCCCTTGCAGATGCTGGTGTTGGGCCTGATCCCGATCGTGATCGGCCTGGTCACGGACACCCTGTGGGGCCTGACCGCGTCGGCGGCCCGCACCTGGTTCGCCCGTTCGGACCGGCGGCTGCACGATGATCGGGCTGGGTGTGACGGTGGCGGTGACGGGCCGGGCGGACTGACTCACGATTCCGGGATCACGGTCCCGAAGCGGATGTCGTACGCCGCGTCCTGATGCATCGTCTGGAGCATCCGCGCTCCCTCTTCCGTCACCTCGCCGCGCTGGGCCTTGGTGAGCTTGCCGAAGGGCTCGATGACGAGGGCGCCGTCGAGGATCCGCCACACGCCCGCGAGGAAGCCGTCGACGAGGAACGGGCAGTAGACCGTGTTCACCTGCCAGGTACGGCCCCGGACCGGGGGCGGCACCACCCGGGTGCGGTCGGCATGGGAGAGAAGCAGATTGTCGAACTCGGGCAGGAAGCGGGGCGGGGCCGGGGTGTCCGGGTCGGGGCGGGGGGCGTCGGGGAGGTCGAAGAGTTCGACGCCGCCTGCGTCCCGGAAGGTGACCAGCTGAGGGCGGAGGCGTTCGAAGGCGGGGCGCATCCGGGTCAGACCGCACCAGGTCTGCATGTCCTTCACGGAGGCCGGCCCGAAGGCGGCGAGATAGCGCAGAACCGTGGCGTCGGCGGAGGCGGCGGGCTCGGCGGGACGCCCCAGCCAGTGCTCGACGCTGGTCAGGGAGACCTGGGCGCTCCTGCCCCACATTCCGCGCGGGGTGACCTGGACGAGGGGCAGCTTGCAGCGGGCGGCGACGGCCAGGGACTGCGGGTCGGCGTCCGGCCACTCGACGCTCAGCGCCTCACGCAGCTGCTTCATCGTGCGCGGCCCGTCCTCCACGAGCTCGCGGGCGAGCACGGCGAGCCGGTCCAGGTCGACACCGACGAGACCCTTGCGGAAGTAGTTGATCTCCCGGTCCCGGGCGGGCTGCACCAGCGGGCGCAGGGCGAGGCTGTCGTCGGCGGTGTGCAGATGGATCGTCGAGCGCATGGTGACGATACGCACCACCTCACGGCGCTCCAGCAGCCGGGACAGCTCCTCGGGCGTGAAGCCGTCGAGCCGGGCGGCGAGCGCGTAGTACGGCGGTTTGACCTCCTGGGCCTGGAGGCCGACGAGGTGCTCCACGGCCGCCCGCACGGTCAGTGGCGAGCGGCGCAGCAGGAGCTGCCGGTCGAGGGTCGCGCGGTTGAGGGCGCGGATGCCGAGCACGGGGGCCGTCGCGGACGTCGTCTTCGTCATGCTCCGCACGCTAGCGCCGCTTGCGGACACCTTCCGTCCGCAACTCTCACCTGACCCCGTACCACCCGCCCGCCCCGATGCCGTATGCCCCGTATATCCTGCTCCGTGATCAACCGCTCCGCTTGAGCATGACGAGCAGGGACCAGCAGGGAGGTGCCGCCATCGCCGCGAAGAACTCCAGGAAGTCCGTCTGGCGCCGCGCCCTGAACCACAACCACCAGCCGCCGTCACCCGAGACAGAGCACGAGCCCGCCCCGGCCTCTTCGGCATCGGCGGACACTCCCGAACCGGCCAGCGTCGTCCAGGCCGTCCTCTACCAGGACGGCGTCCGCGTCTCCTCCCCCGCCACCCTCGCCGAGACCTTCCGCGAGCTGCGCGAGAAGCCGGCCGGCATGGCATGGATCGGCCTCGCCCGCCCCACCGAGAGCGAACTCCTCTCCCTCGCCGCCGAGTTCGACCTCCATCCCCTCTCGGTCGAGGACGCGATGGAGGCCCACCAGCGCCCGAAACTGGAGCGCTACGGCGAGACGCTCTTCGTCGTGCTGCGGGCGGCCAGGTATCTCGACGCGCCGGAGGAGGTCGACTTCGGCGAGCTGCATGTGTTCGTCGGCCCCGACTTCGTGATCACGGTCCGCCATGGCGCGGCACCGGACCTGTCGGCGGTCCGCCACCGCATGGAGGAGTCACCGGACCTGCTGAAGCTGGGCCCGGAGGCGGTTCTCTACGCCATCCTGGACGCGGTGGTCGACGGCTATGTGCCCGTCGTCTCCGGCGTCCAGAACGACATCGACGAGATCGAGACGGAAGTCTTCAGCGGCGACCCCGAAGTGTCCCGCCGCATCTACGAACTCTCCCGCGAAATGGTCGAGTTCCAGCGCGCCACCCGCCCGCTCGTCGGCATGCTGCACGGCCTGATGGCCGGCTTCGCCAAATACGGCACGGACGAGGAACTCCAGCGCTACCTCCGCGACGTCGCCGACCACGTCACCCACACCAGCGAACGCGTCGACGGCTTCCGCCAGGCCCTCACGGAGATCCTCACCGTGAACACGACCCTGGTCACCCAGCAACAGAACGCGGAGATGCGGGCGTTGGCGGAGGCGGGCTTCGAGCAGAACGAGGAGATCAAGAAGATCTCGTCGTGGGCGGCGATCCTCTTCGCTCCGACACTGGTCGGGACGATCTACGGGATGAACTTCGAGCACATGCCGGAGTTGCACTGGGTGTTCGGATATCCCTTCGCGGTCGGCTTGATGGGCGTGGTGTGCGTCAGCTTGTACCTGATTTTCAAGCGGAAAGACTGGCTCTAGGGTCGACCGACACCTACGCAAGCGGCGTGCAAGTCAAGCGCTCACAGGCGGCGCCAGCGAGCCGAGGCGAAGGAGAAGACGCCGAAGAGAACCAGCCCGATCGCGACGCCGACCAGGAGCCACGGCCCCACCGGTGTCTGCGTGAAGCTGCGGAGCGTCGCGTCCACGCCCTTGGCCTCGTCCGGGTCGAAGCGGACGGCTGCCACCAGGATGAAGATCCCAGCCGCGGCGAACACCACACCACGTGCCACGCCTCCGCCCACGCCCAGAGCGGTGACGACCTGCTTCGTACGATGGCTCATGGCGCCGGTGTCCAGCTGCCGAAGGAAGCGCCGCATGGCCGCCCGGACGGCGAGTACCGCGCCGATACCGATCAGGAGGCAGCCCGCGCCACCCACCAGCGCCCGGCCGTACGGCAGTTTGAGCGCCGACGCCGTCCAGTCCTGCGACTGCGCATTGCCGCTGGAGCCCTGCCCGCCCCCGGCGGCGTACGCCGCCGTGGCCCAGCAGATGGCGGCGTAGAAGACCGCCCGCCCGCCGTCAAGGACTCGTGAGGCGGCCTTGTGGCGGGGCCCCCTGCCAAGCGCGCGGGCGCCCCGCCACAACGCCATGCAGCCGAAGCCGACGGCCATCGCCCACAGCATCGCCTTCCCGAAGGGCTGCGCCGCGACCTGGGCCAGCGCACCCTGGCGGTCCGCCGACTCGCCGCCGCTGCCGAGGGCGATCCGGACGGCCAGTACGCCGATCAGGACGTACACCACCCCACGTGCCGCAAAGCCCGCCCGCCCCGCTGCGGTCAGTGTCTGCTGCTCCGCGGAGTTCCTTGTCCGGAGCCCGGCAGTCCGGTGCCGCCCGTGCACCCGGGACGTCGTCACGATGCCCTCCTCAGATCGCGGTCCGCCATCACCTGGTCGCGCAGGCGTGCGCAGGTGCGGGTGATCAGACGGGAGACGTGCATCTGGGAGACACCGAGCTGCAGGCCGATGCGGGCCTGCGTCATCTCGCAGAAGAACCTCATGTACAAGATCTGCCGTTCGCGTTCGGGCAGTGCCCGCAGCAGGGGGCGGAGCGCCTCGCGGTTGATCACCCGGTCGAAGCCCGGCTCGACGTCGCCGAGGGTGTCGGTCAGCTGGTGACTGTCCCCGGTGCGGCTGGGCACGGTGTCCAAGGACCGGGCGGTGAAGCTCTCCAGCGCCCCCTGACCCAGCCGAACCTCAGCCTCGGTCAGACCGCTGTGTGAGGCGATCTCGTGGACCGAGGGTTCGCGGCCGTTGAGCGAGGCCCACTCACTGCCGGCGGAACGGGCCCGGGCGCCCAACTCCTGCACGCGCCGCGGTACATGGACGCCCCAGAGTTCGTCACGGAAGTGCCGCTTCACCTCGCCGAGGATCGTCGGTATGGCAAAGCTCGGGAAGGCGGTGCCGCGGCTGGGGTCGAAGCGGGCCACCGCCTTGACCAGGCCCAGTTGGGCGACCTGCCCGAGGTCCTCGAAAGTCTCACCGCGATGGCGGAAGCGCCGGGCGAGCCGTACGGCCATCGGCATCCAGGCGCACACCACCTCCTGCCGCAGCGCGGACCTCTCCGGGCCGTCCGGCAGGGCGGCGATACGGAGGAACGCGGCTTCGGTGTCCGGTGCGTCGTGGTAGGGGCGGTCACTTCGCCGATTCTGCGGGCGTTCGTACGTCACGGACATGTGTCTCCCTGATCGGTGGCGTCACTGATCGTGGGAGCCGGCAGACCGCAGCACACTGGGGAGCGGCGACAGTTGCTCCCACGGGCGTGCCTCCGGTCTGAAGCACAGCGAGCGAGTTCCCGGACAACCCCCTTTCAAACAAGGTCTCCGCAGCCCATCTGCGGCAATCCGTCGGGGACCGCGCACGCACAGAACGTGGTGGGCGCGGTAGCGGACTCAAGAGGGCCCGGCCGATGTCCGATCCGCAATCCGATGGTCAACGAACAACGGGGCACGGGCCGTTGGCCGATTCGTGAGTGCGGGTGGCCGCGTGTTCGGCATCGCCGAGGGTACCCAGTCGGCATGAGACACCTCCGCGCGCTCGATGCACGGCTCTTCGCACGCGTCGCCTCTGCCCACCCCATGCTGCCGTGGCTGACCGGCGCGGCCGTCATGGGTCTGTCCGGCAATCGCGGTGCACGCCGTGCCGCACTGCGCGCAGCCGGCTCCCTGGCCCTGGCCTCCGCCGCCGTCAGTATCGCCTCCAAGTCGGCCTCCAGCCACCGCCTTCTGCCGCGGCCCGCCACCCGGGTGGTGCCGTCCGGGCACGCGGCAGCCGTCGCCGCTTTCGTCACCGCCGCCACGTTGGAGTCACCTCGGCTGGGGGCCGCTCTCCTACCCCTCGCTACAGCGGCCACCTCCTTCCGCGCCCGCACCGCCACACCTTCCACCGGTGGTGTCCTCGCGGGCGTGGCCCTCGGGATCGGCATCGCGGCGGCGACCTGCCGCTGGTGGCCGCTGCGCGTGGACGAACCGGCCGAAGCGGCCCGGCCGAACGTCCCGGTCCCCGCGCTACCCGCAGGCCTGGGACTGATCGCGGTCGTCAACAGCGACGCGGGAGGCGACACGCCGGCCGAAGCCGAACTGCGGATCCTCTTGCCGATGACGGACATTCGGCTGTGCGAGAGCGGTGTCGACCTGCACCTGGTGCTCGACCGAGCCGCCAAGGACGTACTCACCCGCGGGGGCGCGCTCGGGGTCGTGGGTGGTGACGGGACGGTCAACGCGGCAGCGGTCAGGGCCACCGAGAGCGGACTGCCACTGGCCGTGTTCCCCGGCGGCACCCTCAACCACTTCGCCGCCGACCTGGGACTGGCGACCCTGAAGGCCACTGCCGACGCCGTGGAGGCGGGCTGCGGTGGAGCCGTCGATCTCGGCCGTGTCACGACCGAGGGCAGTGCCGACGGTGACTCCAGCACGTACTTCCTGAACACCTTCAGCATCGGCGTCTACCCCGAACTCGTCCGGGCCCGGGAGGCCCGCGAGGCACGCCTGGGCAAGTGGCCCGCCCTCGCCGTCGGCCTGCTCCGCGTCCTCGCCGACGGCACGCCCCGCAAAGTCACCATCGACGGGCGGCACCGCCGACTGTGGCTGCTCTTCGCCGGCAACAGCCGTTACGACCCACCCGGTTTCGCCCCCTCCTACCGCCGCAGCCTCAATGACGGACTCCTCGACATCCGCGCCGTCAACGGCAGCCATCCCTTCGCCCGCACACGGCTCGTCGCGGCCTTCCTCACGGGCACCCTCGCGCGCTCCCGCGTCTACCAGGCCACCACCGTGACCCGGCTGCGCATCGACGGCGTGGGAGAGGAGGGGGACTACACCCGTGACGGCGAGGTGAGCCCGGCCGCCGACACCCTCCTCCTCGACAAGTCGGTGCGTGCGCTCACTGTCTACCTGCCACCGCCGCAGTGACGCCACCGGCGAGGTCGGCGCTCTTCGAGCGTTCTGCCTGCTCAACGGCTTTGCGGTCAGGGCCGCAGCAACATCCCGGAGCTTGATGTTGCAGTTCTCACTGGAACACGGTGCCAGGGCCGTCACCATGGCAGACATCCCGTCCGCAGGCGGTCAGCGCCATTCCCGGACGTCGGCTGCGTGAATCATGCCCTTCCCCTTCCGGACGACTCATCGGCCGGTGGGGAGTCGCCGCACCCCCGGTCTTCCGCGTAAAGCTGCCGCAGCGCACGCCGCAGCGCCCGCTGCATCAGCCGCGAGAGCGGCTCCCCCTCCCAGGCGGCGACCACGGCCGCGGCCACCTCCGGAAGTTTGCTGTTGCACTGCCGCGAGATATCCACGAGGAGTTTCCTGGCCGGCCCACGGCGGCAGGGGGCCAGGACCATCACCATGCCGCAGGCCTGGTCGATGACCATACGGCCGGCCAGTGCCCGCCGCAGCTGATCATTCTCGGCGCGCAGTGCGACGACGTCCTGACCGGCCGCATTCTCCGCCCAGGCTTCAGCCGTCAGATCCCACCAATTCTCTGGGAGCACGGTTGTGCGATGCATGGCATCTGCCTCTCCACGATTTTCGCGCGTCCGGTTTGGCTGAAGCCGCCCCGGAATCTCTGGATGTCGGGCAACTTCATCGGTCACCTGCGGCGTCCATGGTCCCGACGGTCCTCGCGCCTCCAGCGCGCCCGGTGCCGACGGCTGTAACGACGATTCCAGCGGTCCTGAGAATCCCGGCGGTTCTCGTAGTCCCGGTAGCCCCCGAGATCGGACCCGTCGTCACGGATCCAGCCTCCCCCGCGATCGCGGCCGTGCCGGGTGGCGCCGAAGACCAACACGGCCGCGGCCACCCACCAGAGGGGGCTGATGAAGCCGAGGCCGAACAAGACCACGATCAGGATGAGAAGCAGAACGAACACGGCGGGCCTCCCCGGAGCGGAACAAAGCATCACTGCCGGGGGCCGGGGCCAGTACCAACAGCGTAGCCCTGCCCCGAGGTTGCGGACAGCGACCCACGTCAGCGTCTTCCGCCGGGACCAGATGGCCACTTGACATCTGTCCAGGGAGCGCGGCGAAGGTTAGCGTGTGCGGTACGGCCCGAGCCCCCGGCAGCGTCGAACACCTCTCGCGCTCCTTCGAGGGCGCACCTTGCGCATCAGTGCCGGACCCCGTCCCGCCCTCAGCGGGCCGCTCCGGCACTCGCCGTCGCTGAGCGATCCCGGCTCAGCCTCGATGCGCCCCATGCGGGCACCATCCATCGGCTGCCCGCCATGTCGCACGTATCCACCGACAGGCGATACACATGTACGCGCTGATCGTTCCCGCTTCGACCCCCTTCGTCCTGCTCGCCACCGTGATGGGCTTGTCCTGGTGGGAGGACCACGTCCTGCCGACGCCGTCGGCCGAGCCGCTCGAAGCCCCCGCCGAGGCTCCGTTTGTCCCAGCGACCCCTGCCCAGCTCGCAGAAATCCCCCGTGTCGACACTGTGTTGACAAGGGAAGTCGTCGGGCGTTGACTGACAGCACGGCGTAGGGCTATGCCACTCCGGATCACACGGGCGACGCATTCCACCTTCCCGCTTCGCCCGGACCCCGCGGAACTCAGGAGCTTCCCGCGATCTGGAGGCCCGGCGATGTCATGGATTCCTCTCCTCCTGCTGATCCTGGTGGTGTTCGGGTTCGGCTTCACCATGCAGACCCTTTGATGGGTCGCCGCCGTACTCCTGGTCGTCTGGATCGTCGGCTTCGCGATGCGCGGACGCAGCAGGCCAACGCGCGGTCAGCCGACAGGAATTGATCGGGACGGTAATGAAGCAGAGCACCCTACGAGCCGAGAGCCAGAGAAGGCAGCCATGCTCACCATCGTGATCACCGCCGTGCTCGTCATCGTGGCGGTCGCCGTCCTGGTCGCCGGACGTGGCAGTACACGGCCGGTGGGCCGGCGTTCAGGAGCAGTTCGTCGACTCGCCGCTCAAGGCAGTCACCGAGGCGGACGCACTCCTCGCACACCTGGCGAAGGACCGGGGCTTCCCCGGTGAGCAGTTCGAGGAGCAGTACCGAGGAAATGCGGGGGGCCATGGTCGAAGCCCGAAGCCTCTTCGAGGCACTGGTCACCGAACAACGGGCCGACCCGGACCAGGACAGCCCGCAGATCCCCAGTCCCCCGACCACCGCGGCCACGCATCGTGGGCACTGAACCGACACCACGCGAAGGGAAGCAGCATCTGATGTCGCACAACGCCGAACACGCACCGCACCCCCCGACCGGAAGCGCGAATCCCGCGACCCCGCGCTCCCCGCAGACACCCCGCACCGAATCCACTGACGCACCGCGTGAGCGCGACACCACCACGGACCGCCCCGGTCGCCCGCCGGGCGCGGAACTGGTCCCGCAGGGCGAACGGGACAAGTTCACCCTGCGCCTCCAACAGGCCCTGAACAACTTCGTCGACAACCCGCACAAGGCGGTGGAGGAGGCCGACGGCGTCTTCGACGACATCGCCACCCAGTTCACCAACACCCTCACCGAACGGCGCCGCGTCCTGCGCGCAAGCTGGCAGGACCAGGAGACCGATACACAGACCGAGGAACTACGGCTCGCGCTCAGGCAATACCGGGAGATCACCGAACGACTGCTGCACATGTCGGCGCCCACCAGTCAGTAACACCGTCCTCCCCGCGGAAACCAATGCCGCCGCAGTCCGACCGGTGCGTACACCCACCGGTCGGACTGCGGCGGCTGCCTTCTGGAGGCGGATGGCTGCCAGGCTCCAGAACTATCAAGGGACATTGATGGAGAATCTCAGAGAAGAAGATCAACGGGCGCCCAGGCGCAAGGTGCTCGACCTGACTCTTGTGCAGGTAGTGGCGAGCGCACTCGCGACGGTGGTGGGCGCGGTGCTGGCGTCCGTGCTGGGGGTGACCGGGACGATCATCGGCGCCGCCGTGATCAGTGCCAGCGCCACGACAGGCGCAGCGGTCTTCTCACATGCTTTCCGGCGAACGGGCGAGGGGATCCGCAGCCGAGTGCCGCCCGTAGGAGCGCCCAGGACGCCGGCCCAGGAGCGGGCGGAACACCGCGCGGACGCCCGGGCGGCGTTCGGTTTACCCGCGGACGCTACGACTGTTGACGCGATGCCGCCCTTCGGGCCCGGTGGTCCGGACGATGAGCACCGCGGGACAACGGCGGCCTCCGCGCCCTCCGAAGCCGAGTCGGTCACCACCTATCGGGGTGGCTCCCTCCGGAGGTCCATCGGCTGGAAGAAGTACGCCCTGGCGACGGGCCTGGTATTCGCCCTGGCGATGGTCACGGTGACCGCGGTCGAGCTGATCATGGGCAAGCCGGTAGCGGCCGTGGTCAAGAATGAGCCGGGCAGGGGAACCTCGGTGGGCGGTGGCACGGCCGGTACCCCCAGTCCCGCCGACAGCCGCACACCCACCCCGGGTGCATCCAGTGGCGCGGCTCCGCAGACGAGCATTTCTGCCTCGCCGGATGAGAGCGCGCCACCCGACACCAGTTCTCGTCCCAGCTCCAATCCCAGCCCCAGCCCCAGCCCCAGTTCCAGTTCCAGTTCCAGTTCCAGTTCCAAGGCTTCGGTGTCGTCCGCGCCGTCCAGCGGTGGCGCCGTGAGCAGTTCCAACGCCACCGCTGATGAGCAGTGACAAGCCGGTCCGGGCCTTGATGGGCAGCCTTGTCGGCGAGCAGAACAGGTAGCCGGTGCCGACGGCACACCCGCCGGCGCCTGACCAGCCATCCAACTGGACGATCGAATTCAACGGGCGCGGCGCCTATGCCGAGCGGGTCAGGGCGACTCGAACCCTTCGCAAGGCCGCGGTAATTGAGTGGCCTCGTATCCCGTCGGAGTGTTCGCGAAGGAGAGGCGTGGCATCGGGGCGTCGCGTGAGTTGTCGCAGCTTGATGCGGCTGCTGTGCTCGACGAGGATCGGCACGTAGTTGCCGATACGAGCGTTGCTGAGCGGCAGATAGCAGTCCTGCACCACATCCCGCACGACCGCGGCCGTCAGCAGGTTGGCGTAGGAGACCGTCAGGCGGTCTGTCAGCTCCTGAATGGTGTCAGGCAACGCATACTCAGCCGTGTTCGCGCCCATGGCGCGCTCCTCACTGTCACGGACGGCCGGCCCGCGGCATCCGATCAGTATCCGGGTGCTCGGCGTCGGCCTGTCCCCTTCCCACACTTGCACGGATCGCGTCCGTGGAACGGCCCACCGGATCTGTTCATCAGCTCGACATCTCGGTTCGGTCGGCCTCCGGCCCCGGAGTCGCACGACTGATCGGCGCAATCCGGGGAAGCCAGCGGGCAGCGGTACAGCCACCGGGATCACGTGTGGCTCGCCGTCCATCGGCAGGAGCAGACAGATGCTGGCATTCGTGGCGGCCGCCCTCTTCGTCATCGCCTTCGTCATCCGCGTCACCGAGACGTCGACAGAGGTGATCTTCAGCCCGACGAGCCTCATGCTTGCCGGGCTTGCTTTCCTCGCTGTGCACTCGGCCGGCGTGGGGTCCGGCCGGTCCTCCCGGGGAAGCGGACGTCGGCGCTGAGCCGGGCGATGGGTTCCATCCCTCTTGTCGGCGGATCCGAACGCGGAGTCGCCACGGATTGCCATCAGCCGGGCCGAGTTGAGCCCGGATCAGGCGATCAGCGCCTCCAGCTGGTGGCCTGGTGGCTGTCCAGATGTCGCGGAAGAGCGATGCCGCGGAGTCTCTAGTGCACCCGGTCCTCGCCGCTCTCCGGCGTGTCCTCGTCCGGAAGGTGCACATCGTTGACGGCGATGTTCACTTCGACGACTTCCAGGCCCGTCATGCGTTCCACCGCCGCGATCACGTTCTCGCGGACTGCCGCGGCGACGTCGGTGATGCTTGTCCCGTATTCGACGACGACCTGGAGGTCGATGGCGGTCTGCTTCTCACCGACCTCGACCTTGACACCGCGCCCAGTACTTGAGCGCCCTCCCGGGACCCGGTCGCGCACCGCGCCCATGGTGCGAGTGAATCCGCCGCCCAGTGCGTTGATTCCCGGGACCTCGCGTGCGGCGATCCCGGCTATTTTCTCCACCACCCCGTCCGCGATGACCGTCCGGCCGCGGGTCCCCGGCGGTTCCTGAGGCCCGGGCCGTGCGGCCTGCAGCATCGTGCCCACGCCGGCGCGGGGCGCATCGGGATAGGCCTTCTGCAGGGTTGAGCTGTTCGGCTCCGTCATGCGAAGCCACCTCCTCGGGCGATGCACGGACTGCCGTAACGGGCGGCCGTCGGTCGCCCCGTTTCCGCGCTGCCTTCCCAGTACCGTGCAGGGCACCCGGATATGCCCGCGCGGCATCACGTCTTGGCACCTTCCAGGCGAGGGGAATGGGCGGCTTCCGGCCGTCCGTCGGACCGGGATGAGGACTATGCTGCCGCACGGACGTCCCAGACCCCGGCGGCCTGTCTGTCGTTGCTCGACACAGATGGTGCGGGAAGCGGACCTTTCGTCCGTCACCCCGAGCATCCCTGGAGGGAAATGGGTGGGTCCTCTGTCCTGTTGCACAGGCTGTCGGACCGGCCGTTGCCCACCCCAGCCGAACGTACGTCCCGCCTGCAGCGCGCCAAGGGGCCGGAAATCCCGGCGTCACCGCGTGCGCTGCGGATGGTCTTCTGAACCGAGGCGTCATGCCCCTTCCACAGCTCACCGTCTACCGCCATGACCGAAGGAAACGGGCGCTGCTCACCCTGTCCGGTGAAATCGACCTGGAATCGGCTCCACTGGTGCGCACGGCACTGGAGCGGTGTCTTCGCGACGGTATCCGCACCGTCGATGTCGACCTCACCCCCGTCACCTTCTGCGACTGCAGCGGCCTCAACGCCTTCCTCCACGCCTCCCAGCAGACCACCGTCACGGGCGGGACCCTGCAACTGCACTACCCGCCACCGATGCTGGCCTTGCTGGTCGACCTCGCCGGCTGCGCGTTCCTGCTCCTCGGCCTTCCGTTCGGGCACCTGTCACCTCCTCTCGGGGATGCCCCGGTCGCGTCCTCTCCGGCCGCGCCGCACCGGCATGTTCCGATGGTGCCTGTCCTCTCGGGCGAGGTGAGGTGAGGGCCCGATACAGCCAGGGGAGGTCACGGAAGGCGGGCGATGGACACAGTCCCTGGGGCTCGCCGGAGGAGTACGCTGGGCTTACCGAGAGTATTTCGCGCACCGGCCTCCATGCTCGTGCCGTTTTCGGCGATTGGCTACGCCGTGGCCGGTTCCGACCGGTCCGGAGCAGGGTTCGCATGGTGACTGCGACCGTTACGTACGCGCCGACACTCGAAGACCAGCCCTCCCCTCCGTCTCTCCGCATATCGCTGGCCCCCAGCGGTTCCGCACCGGCTCTGCTGGACGGCGCCTGGTGGCCCCGCTCCCGCGATCTCTGGGCGGAACTCCCTGCACTGACAGCCGTGCTCGATCCGCTGTGGGGGCGGATCACCAGGGTCGCGGTGAATCCCGCACACTGGCCGACCGTCCCGGACAGGGTGCCCGTCGACGGGCATGTCGTGAAGGTGGGCTCGTTCCCGGCCCAGCAGGACCCGCACCAGATGTTGCTCCTCTCCTACCACGTGGGCCGCTGGGACCTGTTGGTGATCCCTCCGCAGACGAGTCCCGTCTCGGCCGCCTGGCTGATGGCCGCCGCGAGCGACCCACTGCGCACGTCGACCGCGGGCCGGCTGATGCACGAGGCGGCGCGCCTGCACACAGACACGGAGACCGACAGGGACGTGGCAGCGGTCCGGGAATCCGAAGGAGGCCATGAGGCCGACGCTCCAGCATCATGTCCGCGGATCCCAGCAGTCGCTCTTCCGGCCCAGCATCCGGCGAGAGGAGCGTGAGGGCCATGGAGACCTTCGTGACCTTGGTGGCGCTCCTGGCGATGGTCGCTCCGGGCGCGTTCCTGATCCACCGGCTCAACAACCAGCATGACGAGCGCATCGCCGCTTTCCACTACAGCCGCTCCCGGCCGGCTGCCCGGGGACCCGCGCCATCGGCCCCGCAGCAGGTTCGCGGTCGGCGCCGGACCCGGGCACAAGGGAAGTGAGTCATCATGCTCCCCACTCAGCTCCTGGCAGACACCAGCAGTGAGCCGGTGCTTCCCGGCAACGCCGTCCTGCGGATGGAGACGACACCCAAGCGCACGGGAACTTTCGACGGCGCGTGGTGGCCACGGTCCCGCGACATCGGGAGCCAACTGCCCGGCCTGGTCATCGCACTGACGGCCCGGCTGGGCACCATCGCCCGCGTCGGCCTCGACACGAGCGACTGGGACGAGGCCCCGGGCCATCTGGTCGTCGCGGGGCATACGGTCCGTATCGACTGGTCCGCCGTGGGGGAGAGCACAATGACCGTCACCCGGGGTGCCCAGGACCGTTTCCTGTTCCTGGTGATACCTCCACAGACATCTCTCTCCCCCGCCCAGGCCGCGATGGCCATGGCCGTACGGGACAACAACGCCGCCTCGGCCGAGCATGTTCTCGCCGCCGCTGGTGTCCCCCCGGCCGACCGGACCGTCGTACCGTCCCGCTCTCCCGACTGAGGGGCCGGAAGGAGCCGCACCGCTCGGCAATCGCACAACCCGCAGCCCAGGACCCCGGCCGCCGCACCGCAGACGACAGGCCGGGGTCCTCCCGTGCCGGGTGCTTCCCGGACCGCTCGGGTTCGGGGACGCCATAGACGTCAGGAATGACCGATGTAAGGAATGTGAGAACCATGAGTGTTCTGATCACCGTACTGGTGGTGTTCGCCACGGCCGGACTGGTCCTGCTCGCCATGAGCCTGCGCGTCATCCGGCCGATCGGGAACCGGATGCGGAAGGTGTCCGTCCAGACCGAGGTGCTCGGCATCCCGCCGCAGGGATCCATCACCGCCGACGACGTGACGCTCACCGTGGACGCGGTCGTCTATTCCCGGGTCATCGACCCGGTCAAGGCCCTGGTGAAGGACGCCCCCACCGAGGAACCCCGGGGACTGCGCGCGGCGACCATGGCCGATACTCCGGGTGCACTCCAACTGCGCCTGCCGCAGACCGTGGTCGACATCTCGGCGGAGAAGAACAGCACCCGGGTCATGCCGTTCCCGGTGGAGATGCTGCGCTTCTTCGAGCGCCAGAGCCGGAACACTGACGGCGAGTCCGCGTACCGGAGCACTCCGCGCCCCGCACTCCCCGGACTGACCACCCCCGGCCCGCCCGCCACGCCCGCCTTCTCGCTGCGTGGAGAGCCGGTCGGCTCGCTGAGCGGAGAGCGGCCCGGCTCCCGCGCAGAGCGGACCGGCAATCGTGCGGCAGTGACCCTGGAACAGCGGGACAACCGGCCGACACCGGCGGACTCCGACTCCGGCGCATCACATGCCCACAGCTGATCTCCCCCTGGTCCCGGGCAGTCGTCGGGTGAGCGCGAAGCTCCGTGGCAACGAGTCGCCCACCATGGACGCGGTGCGGTTGCGTCGGGTGAACCGCCGGCTGGCACAGGACCTGAGCGGGCAACTGGCGGATCTGTACGTGGACTCCCGCGAGACGTCACCCGGCGAGGCGTACCGCCGTCCCGGCCGCCGGCACTTTCTGAACCGTCTCGCCTCCGACATCCGTCGGCCGGGGTTCGCCATGGTGATCGCGGAGACGGACCGCCTGATGGGATGCGCCTTCGGATTCCCGCTCCGCAGCGACGGCGTCTGGTGGCTCGAATGCTACGGAGCACTGCCGCACAGCATCGAGCAACTCACCGAGTCAGGAAGCGTCTTCGCGATCACCGACATCCTGGTCCGCCCGCACCCGCAGGACCAGGACGTGGCCCGCCGATTGCAGGAGCGGCTGCTGACCGACCAGCAGGCGGCGCTCGGTGCCACCGTGGTGGACCGGGCCGATCGCCCAACGCTCACCGCGCTCCGCTCCTGGGGATGGCTGGACCTGGGAGAGGTCTGGAGGCCGATCAGCGCCACGGTGCTCCGGGTGCTGGTCCTTCCCGTCGGGAGACCAACCGCCGCGAGGCTGGAGGGGCTTGCGCACGATGCCTGGACGCGGTGGCCCGGGTGACGTCCCACCGCCGGTCGGCCCGTATCCATGTGCTGGTCGCCGAGCAGGCGGCCCGACGCGGCGCCCAGGTCGGCGTCGTCGACGTGTGCACCGCGGCCGTGGCCGCGCTCCCGGTCGGCGGGGCCGGGCTGTCGGCGATGTCCCGGACCACGACAAGCCATCCGCTGTGCAGTACCGACGCCATCAGCAAACGCCTGGAGGAGCTCCAGCTCACCCTGGGCGAGGGACCCTGCGTGGACGCCTTCCGGCACGGCTCGGCCATCCTGACACCCGATCTGCTGACCGGCGCGATGCAGGACCGCTGGCCTGTGTTCGCCGATGCGGCCCTGGAAGCCGGAGCGCGCGCCGTCTTCGCGTTTCCCCTGCAGATAGGGGCGATCAGTCCGGGAGTCCTGGACCTGTACGCAGACGTGCCGACCGTGCTGGACGCGGAGGAGCTGGCCGACGCGCTGGCCTTCGCCGATCTCGCGACGCTGCTCCTGCTCAATACGCGCATCGACGAGACGGGCGCGTCGGCCGGCCAACCGTTGCCGGAGAGCGGCTTCGAGGACCTGGGCGGCTACCGGGCGGAGATCGACCAGGCCACCGGCATCCTCACCGTCCAGCTCGGCGTCGGCATCGACGAAGCCTTCGTCAGGCTCCGCGCCTACGCTTATGCGCAGGGGCGCCGACTCGCCGAGGTGGCCGCTGACGTGGTGGCCCACCGGCTCCGCTTCTCCCCGGACACAGAACCGAGACGGACCGACGAGGAGACCTGACGCACCGGTGCCATCCGATGAACGTGCTGCACTTCCCGCCCCTTCACAGCGGGACCAGTCTCAAGCGAGGGCGTCACGATGAATCAGCAGCTCCTGGCCAAGACCTTCGTCGAGCTGGCGGACAATCTGGTCGCCGACTTCGACCTGATCGACTTCCTGCGCCTGCTCACCGACCGCTGCGTGGGCATGCTCGGCGCCGGTGCGGCCGGGGTGCTGCTCGCGGACCGCGACGGCGAACTCCGTGTCATGGCCGCCTCCGACGAACAGGTACGCCTGCTGGAACTCTTCCAGCTCCAGAACGACGAAGGCCCCTGCCTCGAGTGCTTCCGCACCGGCACACAGGTGATCGTCCCCGACCTGACCCGGGAGGTCGATCGCTGGCCGCGCTTCGTCACGGCAGCGCACCGCAGCGGATTCGGGGCCGTCCAGGCCCTGCCCATGCGCTTGCGGGACGAGACCGTGGGCGCCCTGAATCTTTTCCGCGCCGTGCCTGGCCCCTTCGATCCGGCCGCCACACTCATCGCGCAGGCCCTGGCCGACGTCGCCACGATCAGCCTGCTGCAACAACGCACCGTCCACCGCAGCACGGTGCTCAACGAACAGCTGCAGACGGCGTTGAACAGCCGGGTCCTGATCGAGCAGGCCAAGGGGAAACTCGCCGAACGCCAGAACATCGACATGGAACAGGCCTTCACCGCACTGCGCGGCTACGCCCGCGCCCACAACCGACGCCTGTCCGACGTCGCCCGCGCCTTCATCAACGACTCCGAGCCCCTCCCCGGTTTCTGCGCCTGACAGCATCCAGAACGCGAAAGTGTTTGAGATCCCCGAGGTGGGCTACACAGGAGGGGAGTCCGAGGGCCGGCCCGGACGAAGGCACCGGAGAGTTGAGCTCACAGCTCCCGGTGCCGTCCGCAGGAGGGCACTCCGTCACCCCCGGTCCGCCGCGTGAAGGCCCCGCAGCGCCCGTCGAAGCTCCCGCTGTATCTCTTCCGGGAGCGTCTCGTCCTTCGTCGTGGCGACCAGAGCCGAAGCCACATCCCGGAGCTTGATATTGCAGTGCTGCGACACACCCACCAACAGATCCCAGGCCCTCTCGCTGGAACACGGCGCCAGGGCCATCACCATGCCGCGCGCCTGGTCGATCACCGCACGGGTCGAAAGGGCCCGCCCCAACTGCTCGTTCTTGGCACGCAGTTCGACGACCTCGGCCAGCAAGGCCGCATCGCCTGCCGAAGCCACAGCCGTCAGCAGCGGCCGTTCTTCACGGGGCGCGGTCACCTGGTGCATGGTGCGTACCTCAGCAGTCCTCACAACACAGTCCTCACAACACAGTTGTCGTGCCCATGGGCGGTCAGCGGCGCGCCAGTTGCCTCTCACCGGCCGCACCGGGCTTGTAGGGCAGGCCGTAGTGCTTGAAGATCGCCTCCTCCTGGTCGGCGGGCAGCACGTCGTCGGTGCCGATCGAAGGGGCCTGCTTCACCAGCGTCTTGACATAGGCCACCTTGAGATAGCCCGGCCCGGCGATCGCGTCCTCCAAGGGGACGAATACCAGCCGGTGCCGGGTGGGCAGTCCGGTTCGTACGGTGGCCATGGCCGGCTCATCGGTGGTGGTGTCCACATAGACCGCTTCGAGGACACCGATCTTGTGGGACTCGGTATCGACGACGTCGAGGTCACGCCATTCCCGGACATCAGCTGCCTGAATCATGATCCCTCCCTACCGAAGGACGTGCCTGGTCGGCATGAACCTCATCGCAGGTCTGCCGTATGAAGCCGCCGCAGCGCACGACGCAGCGCCCGATGGATCTGCCCCTGGAGCGGCTCATCCTCCGAGGTGGCGACCAGCGCCGCCGCCACTTCCCGGAGTTTGAGATCGCACTGCCGGCCAGCGCCCGCCGCAGCTGATCGTTCTCGGCGCGCAGTGCGACGACGTCATGTCCCGCAGGAACCCGTGGACGCCGGTCCATTCCACGGGTCACCTGCGGTGTTCGTGGTCCCGACGGTCCTCGCGCCGCCAGCGCGCTCGGTGCTGACGGCGGTAGCGGCGGTCCCAGCGGTCCTGACGATCCCGGCGCTCCTGATAGTCCCGGTAGTCCCCGAGTTCGGACCTGCCGCTACGGCCCCGGCCCCCGCCACGATCGCGACCGTAGCGGGTGGCCCCGAAGACCAACACCGCCGCGGCCACCCACCAGATGGGATCGAGGAAGCCGAGACCGAACAGGACCATGATGAGGATGAGTAGCACGATGAACACGGCGGGCCTCCCCGGGAGCGGGACACAGAATCGAAACCGGGGACTGGGGCTCACCCCCCAGCGTAGTCCTGCCCGAAGATTCCGGATACGGCGCGACATCAGTGCGTCCTGTCCGGCACGAATGGCTGCTTGACACCTGTCCGCCGGCCGAACCGGCTGAAGCCCCCGTCGAGGCTCCGTTTGCCCCGGCGGCCTCTGCCCAGCTCCCAGAACTCCTCAGTGTCGACGCTACGTTGACAAGGGAGGACACCAGGCGTTGACTGACCGCAGGTGCTGGGCTACCGCGCTCCGGAACTCTCCGGGCGAGGCCTTCCACCTTCCGCTTCGCCCTGACCCCGCGGAACGCAGGAACTGTCCCTGTGATCACGTGGAGGCTCGGCCGTGTTTCTTTGGATTCTTCTCCTCCTGCTGATCCTGGTGGTGTTCGGGTTCGGCTTCACCATGCAGACCCTTTGGTGGGTCGCTGCCGTACTGCTGGTCGTCTGGATCGTCGGCTTCACGAGGCGCGGACGCGGCGGTGGCAGGCGTCGGTACGGCCGCCGGTAATCCAAACCGGGGCTCGATTCCGCCCGCGGGAATGGCGGCCGGTACGAGGATCACGCGCCGGGCGCCCACTCAGCAGACACCTAGGAGGCCGACCATGGGCGTCGGACAGACGATCAAGCACAAGACCCAGGCATTCAAGGGCCGGATCACCGAACGCGTCGGCCGGACCACCCGCAGCAAACGACTGCAGCGCGAAGGCAGGACCGACCGGGTCTCCGGAACCCTGAAGCAGGCCGGCTCCAAGGTCAAGCACGCGTTCCGGCGCTGACCACCAACACTCAATCAGCCGACAGGAATTGACGGCAATGATGCAGACCCATCTGCGAACCAAGAGCCAAAGAAGGCAGCCATGTTCACCGTCGTGATCATCGCCGTGATCGTCATTGGCTTGGCCACCCTCCTCTACCTCGGACGCGGAAGGGCCCGGGGCAGCGGCGGACGCGGGCTGAAGAGGCGCTTCGGCCCGGAGTACGACCGTGCCGTAGCCCACCATGGCGGCAACGTCAGGGCGGCCGAGCGGGAGCTCGGTGAGCGCGTGCGGCAGCACGGTTCCCTCAGGGAGCAGCCGCTGTCCCCCGAGGCCCGCGAGCACTACGTGACTCAATGGGCCACCGCCCAGGAGCAGTTCGTCGAATCACCGCAGAAGGCCGTCACCGAGGCGGACGCGCTGCTGGCGCGCCTGGCAAGGGACCGCGGTTTCCCTGACGGCGAGCAATTCGAGGAGCAGTTGGCCGCTCTCTCCGTCCGCCACGCCTACTTCGTCCAGGGTTATCGCAACATGCACACAGCCGCCCGCGACCAGCGCGGCACCGAGGAGATGCGAGAGGCCATGGTCGAAGCCCGAGGCCTCTTCGAGGCACTGGTCATCGAACAACCGGCTGTCCCGGACCAGCGCCGTCCGCAGACCCCCGACGGCCAAGGACACGCACGGCAGCCCCAGGCCGGAATCCCGGTTCCCGCGATGCGGCGTGCCCCGCAGACACCTCCCACCGACTCTGCTCATGCACCGCGTGAGCCCGGCACCAGCACCGACGGCGCCGATCGCCGGCTGGACTCGAAGCATCTCCCGCAACGCAAACGGGACAAGCTCACCCTGCGCCTCCATCAGGCCCTCAGCAACTTCGCCGGCAGCCGAGCCAAGCGGCGGAAGAGGCCGACAGCACCTTCGACGAACTCGCCACCCACCTGACGGACGCCCTCGCAGAACGAGGCACTACCGGGAGATCACCGACAAGCCGCTTCCGCGACAGGACCGGCTACCGCACCAAGCACGGACGCTTGCTGCTGAACTCCCAGCCGGGAATGAGGTATTGCATGGCGAGGGCGTCGTCGCGCGCGCCCAGGGCCTTCGCCTGGTAGAGGTCATGCGCGGCGAGGAGGCGGTCCATGTCGAGGTGGATGCCCAGTCCGGGGGCGTCCGGGACGGCGATCTCGCCGTCGACGATGCGGGGCGGGGCGGTGGTGAGCCGTTCCAGGCCTTCCTGCCAGATCCAGTGCGTGTCGAGGGCGTTGTACTCGCCGGGGGCCGCGGCGCCGCAGTGGGTGATCATGGCCAGGGAGATGTCGAAGTGGTTGTTGGAGTGGCATCCCCAGGTCAGGCCCATCGCGTTGCACAGCTGGGCCACGCGGACCGAGCCCTGCATGGTCCAGAAGTGCGGGTCGGCCAGGGGGATGGAGACCGACTGGAGGGCGAGGGCGTGGGTGAGTTGACGCCAGTCGGTGGCGATCATGTTGGTGGCGGTGGGGAGACCGGTGGCGCGGCGGAACTCGGCGAGGATCTCCCGCCCGGAGTAGCCGTCTTCGGCTCCACAGGGGTCCTCCGCGTAGGCGAGCGTGCCGACGAGGGGACCGCACAGTTCGACGGCCTCGCGCAGGGACCACGCGCCGTTCGGGTCGAGGGTGATGCGGGCCCCGGGGAATCGGTCCTTCAACGCCCGTACGGCCCTGACCTCCTCCGCGCCCTCCAGGACACCGCCCTTGAGCTTGAAGTCCCGGAAGCCGTACAGGTCGTAGGCCGCCTCCGCCTGGCGGACGATCGCCTGCGGAGTCAGAGCCTCCTCGTGACGGATCCGGTACCAGTCGACCGTCTCGTCCGGTTCACGGACGTACTCCAGGTCCGTGCGGTCGGGGTCGCCGACGTAGAAGAGATAGCCCAGCACCCGTACGGACTCCCGCTGTTGGCCGTCGCCGAGGAGGGCGGCGACGGGGACGTCGAGGTGCTGGCCGAGGAGGTCGAGCAGCGCCGACTCGACGGCGGTGACCGCGTGGACGGTGGTGCGCAGGTCGAAGGTCTGGGCGCCGCGACCGCCGGCGTCGCGGTCGGCGAAACGGTCGCCGACCTCTCGCAGGACACGCTTGTAGTCGCCCACCCTCGCCCCCACGACCAGTGACTCGGCGTCCCGCAGCGTCTGCGTGATCTTCTCCCCGCCGGGCACCTCCCCCAGCCCCGTGCGGCCCTCGGAGTCGGTGAGGACGACGACATTGCGGGTGAAGTAGGGGCCGTGGGCGCCGGAGAGGTTCAGCTCCATGCAGTCCCGGCCGGCGACGGGATAGACGCAGAACGCGGTGACGGTCGGCTGGCTCATGCTCATCAAGATCCTTGGGTACGGGGGTGGAGGGGCCGTGGGCAGAGGCTTCAGAGGCTGAGCAGGTCGAGGACCCACTCGCCCAGCAGAACGCCGCCCAGGCCGAGGACGGCGAGCACCGTCGTATAGGAGGTACGCACCTTGATCGCCTCGATGACGGAGAGGTTGAAGTACTCCTTGAACAGCCAGAATCCGGGGTCGTTGACGTGGGAGCAGGCGATCGAGCCGCAGGCGACCGCGAGCACCATCATCTCGGGGTGGACCCCACTGCCCGCGAGCAGCGGCAGGACCACGCCGGATGCGGTGACGACGGCGACCGTCGCCGAGCCGAGCGCCACGCGGAGGATGACGGCGACGAGCCAGGCGAGGACGATCGCCGAGATGGCCCAGTCGTCCGTGGCGTCCTTGATGTAGTCGGAGATCCCGCCTTCGACGAGGACGTTCTTGAATGCCCCGCCGGCACCGATCACCAGGAGGATCATCGCCATCGCCTGGGCCGCCGAGCCGCAGGAGGCGCCGACCTCGGCCAGGCTGCGGCCGATCCGCGGTCCGAACGCCCAGATCGCCAGGCACAGGGTGAGCAGCAGTGCGATCGGCGCCGAGCCGAGGAAGGCGACGGTGTTCAGCAGCGGGCTCTCGCCGGAGGTGGCCATGTCGGTGATCGCGGCGGCCACGATCAGCACCACGGGGAAGAGCGCCACGAACAGCGCCCAGCCCAGCCCCGGCATCTCCTCGTCGGTGAACTCCCGATCGCTGACCAGGCCCTTGGGGATGGCGGGGTTCATCGCCCTGACGAACGGCAGGCGCGGCCACACCAGGGCGATGAGCGCACCGGCCGGGACGGCGATGAACAGGCCGTAGAACAGGGTCAGTCCGACGGAGGCGTGGAACGTCGCGGCGACGGCGGTGGGGCCGGGGTGCGGCGGCAGGAAACTGTGCATCGTGGACAGCGCGATGGACATCGGCAGCCCGACCCACAGCAGCCTCGCTCCGGTCACCCTGACCAGAGTGAAGGCGATGGGCACGATGATGATGAACGCGACCTCGT
The DNA here is from genome assembly GCF_030499575.1 of Streptomyces sp. DG2A-72. Taxonomy (NCBI): domain Bacteria; kingdom Bacillati; phylum Actinomycetota; class Actinomycetes; order Kitasatosporales; family Streptomycetaceae; genus Streptomyces; species Streptomyces sp. DG2A-72. Next base: position 8,441,742 of record NZ_JASTLC010000001.1, on the reverse strand, counting down.
AGAACATGGTCACGCCGATCAGCATGGACGTGACCACCATGGCCACCTGGACCCAGCGCGGCCCGAACGCGTCGAGGAGCTTTCTGGCGATGCGCTGCGCGGCGCCGGAATCCCCCATCACCCGGCCGACCATGGCGCCGAGACCGATGGTGAGCATGGTGTCGCCGATCTGGTCTCCGATGCCCTCGGAGAGGACGTCCGGGATGGTCGCCACCGGTATGCCCCGGACCAGCGCGACGCCGACCGCCACGAGCAGAAGCGCGGCGAAGCCGTTGAGCCTCAGCCTGGTCATGAGGAGGAGCAGGATCACGACGCTGATCCCGACTACGAGGAGAGGCAAGGCAGTTCCCCTTTGAACTGTTCACTGGGCAGTCGGAGGCTCCGCGGGCGCGGGGCGGCGGGTGGTGACGCGGGCGGCGCCGGATGGGTCAGGCGGATCGCCGTACGGCGTCGACCAGTCTCAGGCCGTGGTCCAGTACCTTCTCCAGGTCGGCGAGATCGTCGGCGCCGGGGTCGGTGAGCGGGGCGCGCACCGGGCCGACCGGGAGGCCGCGCAGCCGGGCGGCGGCCTTGACCAGGGAGACGGCGTAGCCGGGCACCCGGTCGCGCAGCTCGACCAGTGGGACGTAGAACTCGCGCAGGAGCCTGGTCATGGACGCGTCGTCGCCACTCTGCAGGGCGGTGAAGAAGGCGTTCGCGATCTCGGGCGCGAAGGCGTGGACGGCGGAGGAGTAGGCGGGCACGCCGACGGTGGCGTAGGCGCGGGCCTGGATCTCGGCGGTGGCGGCGCCGTTGAAGAAGAGGAAGCCCTCGGGGGCGGCGAGGGTGAGGCGCTGGAGACGGTCGAGGTCGCTGTGGCCGTCCTTGAGGCCGATGACGCCGGGGATCTGTGCGATCCGCCTCAACGCGTCCGCCCCGAAGGCCACTTGACCCCGCTGGTAGGCGATGAGCGGCAGCCGGGTGCCGACGGCGATCCGGCGCAGCTGTGCCACCAGGCCGTCCTGTGGTGCCCCGACCAGGTAGTGGGGCAGGACCAGCAGGGCGTCGGCGCCGGCCTCCTCGGCGATACGGGCGAACCGCAGCGCCTGGGCCCAGCCGTAGCCGGTGCCCGCGACCACCGGAAGCCGGCCGGCGGCGACCTCGACCGTGGTCTCGACGACCGCGCGGTACTCGTCCTCGTCCAGCGAGAAGAACTCTCCGGTCCCGCAGGCGGGGAACACCGCCCCCGGTGCGGTGGCCAGCCGGCCGGCCAGGTACGCCCGGTAGGCGTCGAGGTCGAGTCGGCCGTCGTCCCGGAAGCTCGTGAGCGGGAAGGACAGCACCCCGCCCGCCATTCCGTCCCGGAGCCGCTGGACGACCTGTCCGGCTTCCGCACTGATCTCTGCCACGAATCTCATTCCTATATGCAGATGACGTCCATGTATGCAGATGGAGGCTAGGTGGGTGAACGGGCTGGGTCAATGGGTGGCCGGGCCCGGACGGCCGCAGATTTACGATGTCCCCATGTCGGACGGGAGAGGTGTCCGCGGCGTGAAGTCGGCGTCCCGGACCGTCGCGCTGCTGGAACTGCTCGCCGCCCGGGGCGAGGAGCCCTCGCGCCTGGATCAGCTCGCCGAGGAGCTGGGCGTGCCGCGCAGCAGCATGTACCAGCTGTTGCGGACCCTCGTCGACTGCGGCTGGGTCCGCACCGACGCCACCGGCTCCCTGTACGGCATCGGGATCCGCGCACTCCTCACCGGCACCAGCTATCTCGACGGCGACCGGCGCATCCGTGCGGTCCGCCCGTACCTGGACGAGGCGTCGGACGCGCTCGGCGAGACGATCCATCTGGCGCGGCTCGACGGCGGCGACGTCGTCTATCTCGCCACCCGCGAGTCCCACGAGTATCTGCGCACCATCAGCCGGGTCGGCCGCCGCGTCCCGGCCCACGCCGGCGCCCTCGGCAAGGCCCTGCTCGCCGAACGACCGGACGGTGAACTCCCGCTCCCCGACGACCCGTTGACCGCCCTCACGGAGAACACGCACACGACCCGCGCCGCTCTGCTGGCCGACCTGGCCCGGGTACGCCAGCGCGGCCACTCCGTCGACCGCCAGGAGACGGTGCCCGGCATCGCGGGCTTCGGCTTCGCCCTGCGGTACGACGCCCCGGCGACCGACGCCATCAGCTGCTCGGTCCCGGTGGCCCGGCTCACCCCGGACCACGAGGTCCGTATCGTCGCCGTGATGCGGGAGATACGGGCGAAGATCGAGGCCCGTCTGCCGCCCGTCCCCGGGGCACCGGACTGGCGCTGAGCCCCGCGAGTGCGCCCGGTCACGGGGAGGCCTGGTTCAGCCTGCCCAGCGGCCCGACGTGAACGTCACCGCGAGGACCACCATCAGCGGCGCCACCACGGCGACGTACGCCTCCTTCACCCAGCCGCGCCGCAGGCTCCAGTGGGCCAGGCCGGTCCACAGGGGCCACCAGAGCAGGGTGGCGCGGGGAACGGACAGGTACCAGTACGACGTGCCGAGGGCCCAGAGGTTGAGCGCGATGAAGACGGCCTCCGGCCAGCGGCGGCGGTACAGCAGCAGGGACAGCAGCACGAGCCCGGTCGCCATCGCGGCCAGCTCCAGCTGGAACTCCCAGGCGTAGCCGGTGGTCAGGAGGTGGTCGAAGGCGTTGTCCCAGGTGTGCCGGAAGGCTTCGGCGGGGGTGTGGAAGTCCCGGTACCAGCCGCGTTCCTGGGCGTGCTTCCAGGCCATCCAGTCGCCGGTCCGCGCGTACAGGTAGACCGTGTAGGCCGCGGCGGGCAGGACGGGCACCGCGCACCAGGGCAGCGCGCGCAGCCGGCGCTTGCCGCGGCGGTCGTCCCGGGCCGACAGGAACTCGACGGCGATCGCGGCGGCCAGGAACAGGCCGCTGACCCGGGTAGTGGTGGCCGCCGCGCCTAGCAGGCCGGCGAGGGGCCAGTTGCGGTTCTTCGCCGCGAGCCAGGCCGGCAGCGCGAACGCGAGGAAGAGCGCTTTGGTGTATCCGGCGGCCAGGAACACCGCGGTGGGCGACAACAGCAGGAAGGTGACGGCCCGTTGGCCCGCCCGGGCACCGTCCGGCCGGCCGAGCCCGGCGACGCGGGCCAGCGCCACCACCGCGACGGCGCCGCTGACCAGGGAGATCAGCAGCCCGGCCACGGTCCAGTCGGCGATGACGGTGTGTACGGCGCGGAGGGTGAACGGGAAGCCGGGGAAGAAGGCCACTCGGTTGTCGGAGGCGGGGTCCATCCCCGGGAAGGAGCCGAAGTACCCGTATGCGGCTATGTGTTGGTAGTGGGCCCAGTCCCACCGCTCCCAGTGGGACAGCCATGGGGCCGGTGACTTGACGTTCCCGGTGGCGGGGAACAGCCACGCGGTGCAGTAGGTGACGAGCCACAGTCCCAGGCGGGTGAGTGCGTAGAGCCGCAGCACCCGGCGGTCCGCGGGGGTCAGCCGGTCGAGCAGTCGCCGCCGCGGCGGGGCGGCACGAGGCCTTTTCCTTACGGGACTTGCCACGTTCCGCTCGGGCAGGATCGCGGTCATCGTGCATCCATTCCTGGGTCCGCCGGGTTACGGGACGCCGAGTTCGAAGAGGACGTAGCCCGCGTACGAGCCGGAGGCCACCGCGGCGGTGGAGAGCGCCGTGAGCTGGAGGCGCAGGCTGAGCCGGCGCAGCGCCAGGGCGAGCGGGATGAACAGCGGGAACGCCGGGAGCAGATAGCGGGAGACGTTGCCGAAGATCTGCTGACTGCCCAGGACGAGGGCGAGGGTGACGGCCGGGTAGACGACCAGGACGGCAGGCGGGCGCAGCCGGATCAGCAGCGGGACGAGCACGGCCGCCAGCAGCACCACGCAGACGCCGACGATGTCCGCGTAGGGCCACGCGAAGAGGTAGTCGTCGTGGCCCACCGGGACGGAGGTGAGGACGTCGAGGGTGTACTTGCCGTAGTCGAACTCGTGGGCCCAGGCGCCCGACTGGAGCTTGAAGTAGCCGCCGTAGTCGCCCATGCGATGGCCGACCCAGGCCAGATAGCCGAGGAGGCCGAGCGGGGCGACGGCCACCGCCACCAGTGGGCGCAGGATGCCTTCGTGGCGCCGGTGCCGGTGGATGGCGAGGAGCGCGGCGACGGCGAGGGCGGCGATCAGGGCGACGGCGGTGGGGCGGTTGAGGCCGGCCGCGCAGGTGAGGAGGCCGGCGGTGATCCAGTTCCGGCGCATGACCGCGTAGCAGGCCCAGGCGGCCAGGGCGACGTAGAGGGAGTCGGAGTAGACCGCCCACTCCACGCCGGAGCCGGGCCAGACGGCCCACAGCCCGGCCGCGGTCAGCCCGGCGCGCGGGCCGCCGAGGTGCGCGGTGACGGCGTAGATCCCCAGGGCGGCGGCGAAAGAGGCGATGACCGAGACGAGCAGGCCGGCGCCGTAGGTGCCCAGGCCGGTCACCTCGGAGACGAGCCGCATCAGTGCCGGGTAGAGCGGGAAGAACGCCGCCGAGTTCCCTTCGAGGGTGATCAGTCCGGTGGCGCCGGGGATCGGGCGGAGTTCGGGGTGGTAGCCGTGCGCGGCGATCTGCTGGTACCACCAGCCGTCCCAGGTGCCCAGGACGTCCCAGGGGTGGGCGCCGCCGCCGAAGCGGGGGTTCTTCGCCCGGAAGTCACCGGCGGAGTCCAGCAGGTACATGAAGACGGAGAAGCCGATGAGCTTCAGTACGCCGTACATCGCCAGTGGCGGTCCGTAGCGCACGGCCAGGCGGTGCAGCCGCTGCCGTCGGTCGGGCACGACGCGGTGCGGGGATGCGGTGTGGTCGGGGCTGACGGTGAGCGTCGTGTTCATCGGGCGTTCCGTCCCAGGGATCGAGCGGAACGGGTGGCACGGGTGCCGAAGACCCAGGCCCTCAAGAGCAGGAACCGCAGCAGGGTCGCGATGAGATTGGCGGCCACCAGGACGGCGAGTTCGATGCGGTGATCGGCGGTGGGCGCGATGTGGTGCAGGGCCGCGAGCGATCCGCTGGTGAGCGCCAGGCCGACGAAGAAGGTGACGAGGCCGCGGGCCTGGTGACGCAGGGCGCCGCCCCGGCCGCGCAGTCCGAAGGTGAGCCGCCGGTTCGCGGCCGTGTTGGCGACGGCGCAGGCCAGCAGCGCCAGTGCGTTGGCGGCCTGGGGTCCCAGCGGCGGACGCAGCGCCGCGTACAGGATCAGATAGCAGAGGGTGCTCACCGCTCCTACGGCCGCGAAGCGCACCAGTTGCCTGACCAGTCCGGGCGACGAGTCGTCCGCGCCCCTGGCCCGTTCCGCCGACGGCAGGGTGCCGCGGGCCAGTGCGCGGCCGATCCGGGCGATGCCCCGCAGATCGGCCAGCGCGGTGGCGAGGATGTCCACCCGGCTGTCGGGGTCGTCCACCCAGTCCACCGGCACCTCGTGGATCCGCAGCCCCGCCCGCTCGGCGACCACCAGCAGCTCGGTGTCGAAGAACCACGCGGAGTCCTCGACCAGGGGCAGCAGCCGCTCCGCGACCTCGCGCCGCACCGCCTTGAAACCGCACTGCGCGTCGGAGAAGCCCACGGCGAGCGTGGAGCGCAGCAGCACGTTGTAGCAGCGGGAGATGATCTCCCGCTTGGGGCCGCGCACGACCCGAGAACCGTGGGCCAGTCGGGTACCGATGGCGATGTCGGAGTGCCCGGAGATCAGCGGGGCCACCAGCGGGAGCAGCGCGGCCAGTCCGGTCGAAAGATCCACGTCCACATACGCGAGCACCGGGGCCCGGGACCGTGACCAGGCCGCCCGCAGCGCACGGCCCCGCCCCTTCTCCTCCAGCCGTAACCAGTCCGCCTCGGGCAGCTCGCCGGCCAGCCGTGCGGCGATCCGTGGAGTGGCGTCGGTGCTGGCGTTGTCGGCGACGGTGATCCGGAACGGGTACGGGAACGTCTCCCTCAGGTGCGCGTGCAGCCGCCGTACGCTCCGCTCCAGATCGGCCGCCTCGTTGAACACCGGCACGACCACGTCCAGGACGGGCTCCGGGTGGTGCGCGGGGAGCGGGGCGGGGCGAGGCAGCCGGTCCCTTCCCATGAAGGCGACGGTCCCTGCGTTTGTCATGGTTCGTCCTTGTCTGCGCTCCGGCGCAGGGCGTGCGGAAGGCACACGCGGCGCTGAGTGATCGCTGGGGTGGTCGAGTGGGGTTCTAGTCGGCCGAGCCGGCGACGGACGACGCGGTGGCCGACGGCTCCCCTGTCTCCGGCACACCTTCCGTCGCCGTGGGTGGCGGGCTGGTCGCGCTCGTGGCGCCGTGCTCGGTGGCGCCTGCGGACGGATCCCCGGAGTCCGTGGTCGCACTCCCCGTCGACGTGGGGGGTGCGGTGGTGGGGGGAGGCCCGTCCGGGTCCGCCGAGCTGGACGAGGACGCGGTCGGCGACGGTCCCGGCGGCGAGGTCGTGCTCGCCGGGGACGACGGACTGACGGCGGGCTGCGGGCGGGGAGCGCTGGGCTCGTTCCTGACCTGGCCGTCGGGCAGCAGGAACAGCCCGATGCCGAGTCCGGCGACCGCCAGTACGGAGCCGACGGCCGCCTGTGCCGCGCGGGCCCGGCGGCGCGCTCGTACCCCCGCCCGCAGACGGTCCTGATGCTTCGGCTCGTAGGGGGTGTGCTCCTGGGTGTCGCGCATCAACTGCGCCAACTGCCGCTCGAAGTGATCCATGACTTCTCCCTCACCCCACCGGCTCGATGACATCGGCCAGAATCCGGCGCAGCCGCGCCACCCCACGCGAGGCGTGTGACCGGGCCGTGCCGACCGGACAGCCCAGCACCTGGGCGACGTGTGCCTCGGGCAGGTCCTGGTAGTAGCGCAGCACCACCGCGGCCCGCTGCCGGGACGGCAGTTGGGCCAGCGCGGCCTCCAGCCGGGAACGCTCCACCACGGTCGCGGACACATCGCCCGTCACCGCCACCTCGGGCAACTGCTCCACGGGGCGCTCGCCCCACCAGCGCCGCCGGGCCGAGCGAGCCGCCGCTCGCGACAACACCTTGCGCACGTAGGCCTCCGGCGCCTCGTCGGCGATCTTCGGCCAGACGAACCACAGCTTGACCAGGGACTCCTGCAACAGGTCCTCGGCCCGGTGCCGATCGCCTCCGGTGAGCAGACGCGCCAAGTGGAACAGCCCCGACCAGCGGGCGGCCACGAACTCGTCGAACTCACCGGCCCGATCTCGTTCCATCCGCGCTGTCCCCAGTTCTCGCCGGCTCGCCTACACAAGGGAGAAGGCACTGACAGCCCCTCCACGCTGCAATCACAGCCGGTGATCTGGATCACACCGAAGCATGCACATAACCAAGTGAATGTGAAAAATTGCTACGACGAGGCCTTCCCGCACAAGGAAGGGCAGGTCGCGGCGGCCGCATGGCTCATCGGCTCCCTGCCGGCCGGGTCCCGGGTACTGGACCTCGGGTGCGGCACCGGGCTCCCGACCGCGCGCCAGCTGGCAGAAGCGGGCTTCGAAGTCGTCGGGGTGGACCTGTCGGACGGGATGGTCACGCTGGCCCGCGACCATGTGCCCACCGGCGAATTCCACCAGGCGGACATCGCGGATCTGCGGCCCGGCGGCCCCTTGGACCTCGGCCGCTTCGACGGCGTGGCCGCCTTCTTCTCCCTGCTCATGCTCCCGCGCGCGGAGATCCCCCTCGCCCTGCGCACCGTCCGCCATCTGCTGCGTCCGGGCGGCCTGCTCGCCCTGTCGATGGTGGAGGCCGATGTGGACGACTTCTCGATCCCCTTCATCGGAAGGAGCATCCGCGTCTCCGGCTACCTGAGGGACGAGCTGCGCGAGGTCGTCGAGACGGCGGGCTTCGAGATCGGCGACGAGTCCTCGTACACCTACGCTCCGGCGGTCGCCGACATCCAGCCCGAGGTGCAGATCTTCCTGCACTGCCGGCGCACGCCCGACGACTCCTGATCCGCTCGCCGGGGCGCGGGCCGCACGTCCGGAAGGACACGCATGACGAAGCAGTCCGGAACCGGTGACGACACCGGGGGTCCTGCGCCCGGCGCGCAGGACCCCGCTGCTCTCATGCGTCGGCCGCAGCCGTCCGGCTCCGAGAACCGCGGCGTGACCGTGCGGCTGCCGGCCGCGGAGGTTCCCGCCGGACGCCCACCGGGCGACGGACCCGACGTCACCCCGCCGCAGACCGACAGACTCCGCTATCTCGACGCCGCGACCCGGCAGATCGCTCGCGGCATGAACCTCGACGAGACGCTGTACGAACTGTGCCGCGCGGCCGTCCCGGCGTTCGCCGACACGGCGTTCGTCCACCTGTACGCTCCCCTGCCGATAGGCGACGAGATCGGCGCCGCCCCGGAGATCCTGCGGCTGCACACCGTGGACCACGCGTCCCTTCGGGCCCCCGCCGGCCGGGGCTCCGGGTCACCCGCGCCGAGCGCGCACACCCGGCAGGCGGCCGAGGTCGTACGCCCGGCCGCCACCGGACTGCTCGCCAAGCTGCTGCAGGACGGACGGCCGGTGTTCGGCAACGACCCGGGCGTCGCCGCGGCGGCGGCCGAACTGCTCGGGAGGGTGCACATGCCCTGGTCGACACCTCCCGGGCGACGGCTGATCATCGCCCCGCTGCACGGCCGCAACCACGCGCTGGGCAGCGTCGTCCTCATCCGCGGACTCGACCGGCCCGACTTCACCGGCGACGATCTGCTGGTGGCCTCCCAGCTCGCCACCCACACCGCCCTCGGGCTGGACAAGGCGATGCTGTACGAGCGCGAGGCATCCGTCGCGGACACGTTGCAGCGCACGATGCTCCCGCCCTCGCTGCCGGAGCCGCCCGGTGTCCGGCTGGCCAGCCGCTATCTGCCGGCCTCGCGGACCGCGCAGGTCGGCGGGGACTGGTACGACGCGATCCCCGCTGCCCGGCAACCGCGTGGCCCTGGTGATCGGCGATGTGATGGGCCACTCCATGACCTCGGCCGCGATCATGGGCCAGCTGCGGACCAGCGTCCAGGCCCTGGCCGGGCTCGACCTGCCCCCGGACGAGGTGCTGCACCACCTCGACGAGCAGGCGGGACGGCTGGGCAGCGAACACACCGCGACCTGCCTGTACGCCTTGTACAACCCCGTACTGCACCGGCTGATCGTGTCCAGCGCCGGCCATCTGCCGCCGGTGCTGCTGCGTCCCGACGGCAGCGTGGAGGTGCTGGACGTCCCGCCCGGAGCGCCGATCGGTGTCGGCAGCGGCGGATTCGAGTCCGTCGAGACCCACGCGCCGACCGGGGCGACGCTGCTGCTGTACACCGACGGCCTGGTCGAGTCCCGCGACTCGGACGTGCTGACCGGGGTGGAGCGGCTGTGCGCCCGGCTGCGCGCGACCGGCCCGGGATCCGCGCCGCCGACGCTGGAAGACCTGTGCGACCAGGCGCTCGGCCCTCTGGACGCCGGTGACCGGGACGACGACATCGCGCTGCTCGCGGCCCGGTTCGAGGGCATCCTGCCGGAGACCGTCGCCTACTGGTACATGGCTCCGCGCCCGCAGACCGCGCGGCAGGCCCGTCGGCTGACCCGCAGGACGCTGCACGGCTGGGGCCTCGACGACCTGCTGGAGTCCACCGAGCTGATGGTCAGCGAGGTGGTGGCCAACGCCGTGCGCTTCGCCTCCCGGCCGATCACCCTGCGGCTCCTCTGCACGGACGTGCTGCGCTGCGAGGTGGGCGACGACTCGCCCGTGGTGCCGAGGATGCGGCACGCCCGGCTGAGCGACGAGGGCGGGCGCGGGCTGTTCCTGGTCGACCAGCTGGCAGAGCGCTGGGGGGCAACTCGGGTGAGCACGGGCAAGGTTGTGTGGTTCGAGCAGCCGCTGCCTCCCGCGGGTTAAGCTGGCCGACGCAGCTGGTTCGCCCCGCCTGCCAGGCGGGATGCGTCGCAAGAGGGAACCCGGTGAAAATCCGGGACTGCCCCGCAGCGGTGAACGGGAACGACCGCCGTCATACGCACTGGGTCCATGAATCGGGCCTGGGAAGCGACGGCCAGTAGATGTCTCGTACGACGACGAGACGTGCCCGTGAGTCCGAAGACCTGCCAACTGCCCGTGTGCGAACCACTCGTGCGCGGACATCCCGGTGACCTCGAGGGCGGGTCGGCGTACCACCGAGCGGACGGCCAGTGGCCGTTGCCGTCCGGTTGGTCACCCTTCGCGTTCTCGTCCCGTCTCCGGGATCTCAGGGATTCATCTCGCGAAGGAGATCTCCGTGACAAGCAAGCCCGCAGCCGCGGCAGCACGGGCCACCGTGTACGGCTACCCCCGCCAGGGACAGCACCGGGAACTGAAGAAGGCGATCGAGGGCTACTGGAAGGGCCGCGTCACCGCCGACGCCCTCCGCGCCACCGCCGCCGAACTGCGCCGCGGCAACTGGCGGCAACTGTCCGGCGCCGGCATCCACGAGGTACCGACCGGTGACTTCTCGTACTACGACCACGTCCTCGACACCACCGTCATGGTCGGCGCGATCCCCGAGCGGCACCGGGCCGCCGTCGAAGCGGACGCCCTGGACGGCTACTTCGCCATGGCGCGCGGCACCCAGGACGTGGCGCCGCTGGAGATGACGAAGTGGTTCGACACCAACTACCACTATCTGGTGCCGGAGTTGGGCCCGGACATGGTGTTCACGGCGGACTCCGCCAAGCAGGTCGCCGAGTTGAAGGAAGCCCTCACCCTGGGCCTGACAGCGCGACCGGTCCTGGTCGGCCCCGTCACCTACCTCCTGCTCGCCAAGCCCGCCCCCGGCGTGGCCGCCGGCTTCGACCCGATCACCCTCCTCGACCGGCTGCTGCCGGTGTACGCCGAGGTCCTCGCCGACCTGCGCGCCGCCGGCGCCGAGTGGGTGCAGCTGGACGAGCCCGCCCTCGTCCAGGATCGCACCCCGGCCGAACTGAACGCCGCCGAGCGGGCGTACCGAGGGCTGGGCGCCCTCACCGACCGGCCGAGGCTGCTGGTCGCCTCGTACTTCGACCGGCTCGGCGATGCGCTGCCGGTACTGGCCAAGGCCCCGGTCGACGGACTCGCGCTGGACTTCACCGAGGCCGCCGCCGCCAACCTGGACGCCCTCGCCGCGGTCGGCGGGCTGCCCGGCAAGCGGCTGGTCGCGGGTGTCGTCAACGGCCGCAACATCTGGGCCAACGACCTGTCGGCGTCGCTCACCACGCTCGGCACCCTGCTGGGTCTGGCCGACCGGGTCGACGTCGCGGCCTCCTGCTCCCTGCTGCACGTCCCCCTCGACACGGCGGCCGAGCGGGACATCGAGCCGCAGATCCTGCGCTGGCTCGCCTTCGCCCGGCAGAAGACCGCCGAGATCGTCACCCTCGCCAAGGGCCTCGCCCACGGCACCGACGCGATCACCGCCGAACTCGCCGCCAACCGCGCCGACCTGGCCTCCCGCACCAACTCCCCCATCAGCCGCGACCCGGCCGTACGGAACCGCGCCCCGGCCGTCACCGCGGCCGACGCCCGCCGCTGCCAGCCGTACGCCGAGCGGGCCGCCGCCCAGCGGGCCCACCTCGGCCTGCCGCCGCTGCCGACCACCACCATCGGCTCGTTCCCGCAGACCGGCGAACTGCGCGCGGCGCGCGCGCACTTGAAGGCGGGCCGGATCGACACGGCCGACTACGAGGAGCGGATCAGGACGGAGATCCAGGAGGTGATCTCCTTCCAGGAGAAGACCGGGCTTGACGTTCTGGTGCACGGCGAGCCCGAACGGGGCGACATGGTCCAGTACTTCGCCGAACAGCTCACCGGCTGCCTCGCCACCCAGCACGGCTGGGTCCAGTCCTACGGCACCCGCTACGTCCGCCCGCCGATCCTGGCCGGCGACATCTCCCGCCCCGAGCCGATGACGGTGCGCTGGACGACGTACGCCCAGTCCCTCACCTCGCGCCCCGTCAAGGGCATGCTCACCGGTCCGGTCACCATGCTCGCCTGGTCCTTCGTCCGCGACGACCAGCCGATCGACGAGACAGCCCGGCAGGTCGCCCTGGCTCTCCGCGACGAGGTGAACGACCTTGAGGCGGCGGGCACTTCGGTGATCCAGGTCGACGAACCGGCCCTGCGCGAGACGCTGCCGATGCGCGCCGCCGACCACCCCGCCTACCTGGCCTGGGCCACGGAGGCGTTCCGTCTGACGACGAGCGGCGTGCGCCCGGACACGCAGATCCACACCCACATGTGCTACGCCGAGTTCGGCGACATCGTCCAGGCCATCGACGACCTCGACGCGGACGTCATCAGCCTGGAGGCGGCCCGCTCCCATATGCAGGTCGCCCGCGAACTCGCCGGCCACGGCTATCCGCGCGAGGCCGGACCCGGCGTGTACGACATCCACTCCCCGCGCGTGCCGAGCGCCGAGGAAGCGGCCGAACTCCTGCGCACCGCCCTGAAGGCGATCCCCGCCGACCGGCTGTGGGTCAATCCCGACTGCGGCCTGAAGACCCGAGCCTGGCCGGAGACCCGTTCCTCACTGGAGAACCTGGTCACCGCGGCCCGCACGGTCCGCGCCGAACTGCCCACGCCCTGACCACCTGCCTCCCACCGGCCGGGGCCGCCCCGCGCGCCCCGGCCGGGTCCGGCGAACCGGCCGTAGTAATGGAATCCATTTTCATGTAGCGTGACGGTGCTCGCCCACCCAGGAGATCCGCCATGCCTTCCCTTGCGCCGTCCGACCGTCTGCCCGTCACCGTGCTGTCCGGGTTCCTGGGAGCGGGCAAGACCACGCTGCTCAACCATGTCCTCGGCAACCGTGAGGGCCTGCGGGTCGCGGTCATCGTCAACGACATGAGCGAGATCAACATCGACGCCGCGCTGGTCCGCGGCGGCGAGGCCGCTCTGTCGCGGACCGAGGAACGCCTGGTCGAGATGACCAACGGGTGCATCTGCTGCACTCTGCGCGACGATCTGCTGGAGGAGGTCGACCGGCTGGCCCGCGAGGGCCGCTTCGACTACCTCCTCATCGAGTCGTCCGGCATCTCGGAGCCGATGCCGGTCGCGGCCACCTTCGCCTTCGCCCGCGACGACGGCGCCACCCTCGGCGACCTGGCCCGACTGGACACCATGGTCACGGTCGTGGACGCCGCGAACTTCCTGCCCGAACTGGCGGGCGGCGACGAGCTGGTGGAGCGGGGGCTCGACCAGTACGAGGACGACGAGCGCACCGTCAGCGATCTGCTGATGGACCAGATCGAGTTCGCGGACGTGATCGTCGTCAACAAGCTCGACCTCGTCGACACCGCGACCGCCGACCGGCTGCGCGCGACGCTCGCCCGCCTCAACCCCGCCGCCCGGATCGTCCGCGCCGAGCACGGCCGGGTCGACGTCCGCGAGGTGCTGGGCACCGGTCTGTTCGACCTGGAGCGCGCACAGCAGGCGCCGGGCTGGGTCCGGGAGCTGAACGGCGACCATGTCCCGGAGACCGAGGAGTACGGCATCTCCTCCACCGTCTTCCGCGCCGAACCGCCCTTCCACCCCGACCGGTTGTGGACGTTCGTGAGCGAGCAGCTGGACAGCGGAGTCTTCGGGGAGGTCCTGCGCTCCAAGGGCTTCTTCACCCTGGCCAGCCGCCCGCAGGTGACGGGGCTGTGGTCGCAGGCCGGTACGGTGGCCCGCTTCGAGCCGTCCACAGCGCGGGACGAGGAGGCGCCGTACGCACAGGAACTGGTCTTCATCGGCACCGAGTTGCAGGCCGAGCCGCTGCGCGCCGCGCTGTCCGCCTGTCTGATGCGGGCCGGTGAAGCGCCACCCGCTGCCGACCCCTTCCCGGCCTGGGAGACGTACGGCATCGACGATGCCTGCGAGCACGAAGAGCACCCCGAACTGGTCGCCGGGGCCCACTGACTCCGGGTCGGACGGTGGACGCAGCCACGGCACCGCCCGGCCCGGGAGACCCTGCTCATTCCGCTCTACGGGCCGCGCGGCGGAGAACCGCAAGCCGGAACCCGCCCTGCGCGACGCGCGGGCCGAGGAGTTCGTCGCCTCGATCGACTACGACTTCGCCCGCTTCGACGACGGACCGAGGGCACGGTCGTCGAGACCGGCACCGGTCTCAACACGCGGTACGAGCGCGTCGACAACGGCCGGGTCCGGTGGTTCGACCTCGATCTGCCCGACGTGGTCGACCTGCGCCGGACCTTCTTCACGGACACCCCGCGCCGGACGGTGGTCCCCGCGTCGGTGACCGACGCGTCATGGACCGACGGGCCCCGGCATGGTCGACACCCAGGACGACCCGGCCCGGCTCGCCGACTGGCTCCGGATTACTACCCAATTTTCAACTGACTCCGCCCGCCGCCCAGTTGAGCGTCCGCGGATTTGACACCGGCCCCCTGCTCTCATCAATCTACGTTCATGACATTCATTTCCAATAGGGGCGGTTAGGCATGCGCGTGGCCTTCGTGGGCAAGGGCGGCAGCGGCAAGACGACCCTGTCCGCACTCTTCGCCCGTCATCTCGCGTGCTCGGGCGCGCCCGTCGTCGCCATGGACGGCGACATCAACCAGCACCTGGCCTACGCCCTCGGGCTCGACGAGGACGAGGTCTTCGCCGCGCCGCCGCTCAGTGCGCGGACCGGTGAGATCAAGGACTATCTGCGGGGCACGAACCCGCGGATCCCGTCCCGCCAGGCGATGGTGAAGACCACGCCGCCCGGGCGCGGCTCGCGACTGGTCCGGCTGCTCGGCGACGACGAGATCCACTCGCGGCACGTCCAGCGGGTCGGCGAGGTGTCCCTGATGGTCACCGGCGCCTTCGACGAGAGCGATCTCGGGGTGGCCTGCTACCACTCCAAGCTGGGCGCGGTCGAGCTGTACCTCAACCATCTGGTCGACGGCCCCGGCGAGTACGTCGTCGTCGACATGACGGCCGGCGCGGACGCCTTCGCCTCGGGGCTCTTCACCCGGTTCGACATGACGTTCCTGGTCGTCGAGCCGACCCGGAAGAGCGTCTCGGTCTACCGCCAGTACCGCGACCACGCGGCCGAGTTCGGCATCCCGGTCGCCGTGGTCGGAAACAAGGTCACCGGCGCTGACGACCTCGACTTCCTGCGCCGGCACGTCGGCGACGACCTCCTCGCCCACTGCGAGCAGTCCGCCTTCGTCCGTGCCCAGGAACAGGGCCGCGACCAGGGCGAGCTGGAGCCCGCCAACGCCGAGGCCCTGCAGCGGCTGCAGGCCGCCGTCGACGCCCGTACGAAGGACTGGGCGGCCTTCCAGCGGCACGCCGTCGAGTTCCACCTCCGCAACGCCACGGCCTGGGCCAACGAGGCCACCGGCCGGGACCTCGCCGACCAGGTCGACCCCGAGTTTGAACACGGCCCCGCGGCGCTCGCAGCCTTCGCCTGACCTCACCGCACCTCTGTGTTCCACCACCAGCACAACAGACAGGACACCCCCTTCATGTCGCTCGACGTCTCCCCGCAGCTGCTCGCCGAAGCCGAGAACGGCCAGGTGCGGGAAGAGGACTTCGTGGATACGGTCCGTACGTCCCTGCCGTACGCCTACGATCTGATCGCCCGTCTGGTCGGCGAACTGGGCGCCGGTCGGGCCGAGTTCGCCGACAACCAGACGCCTCCGCCCTCCGAGAAGGAGCGCGGTCAGCTGCTGCGGGCGCTGTCCAGCGACGCGATCCGCGGCAGCCTGGAGCGGCACTTCGGCGTCGCCCTCGCCTTCCAGAACTGCCACCGCGTCGCCGTGTTCCCGCCGGAGGCGCGCGGCGGTGAGACGTACACCCGCTTCACTTCTCTGCGCGCCCAGATCCTGAACCAGTCGCCGGAGTTCCGCGACTGCTGAGGCCGTACGACGCCGGTGCGGGAGGGGCGGCGGCCCCCTCCCGCACCAGCGGGACCAGCAGCCCCGCGACCACGAGTGTCGCCGCTGCCGTGATCACCCCCCACACATGCAGCCCGTTGACGGGGTGCCGCCTGCGCCCACCCGTGCCGCCCCAGGCGGCACGAATGCCCGCAGCTTGCGGCAAGCGTGCCGACCTAGGGGCGCGGGGAACTGCGCGACCAGCCACGATGGCGCCGCAGTCGAACGACGGCGCATCGCGCTGATCCAGCTCCTGCAGCGGACCGCGCTGCTGTCCGGGACCAGCAAGGACGATGACTGGCGTACGGCGGTGAAGGGGCGCGTCACCGAGTGCGAGGCGCAGCTCGCCCGGCTGACCGCCCCCCGCGCCCACCTCGCCACGGGACGCTTTGCGCAGGCGCCGTCAGTTGAAGCCCGGTAAAGCCCTTGTGACACGACCGTTGACGGGAACATGCCCCAGATCTATCTTCTGATCGAATTCACGAACCGCGTTCGAAATCACGGACAGGATCTCGTATGCGTCAGATGCTCGTCCTTGTGTGCGCCGTACTCCTCGCGCTGGTGTCGGCGACCCAGCCGGCCGCCGCGGCCGACGGGCGCCCGTATGCCAACCCGCTCAAGTCGTCCAAGGGCGCCGACCCCTGGCTGGAGTACTACGACGGCAACTACTACCTGATCACCACGACGTTCACCGGCATCCTCGGCATCCGCAAGTCACCGACGCTCGCGGGCCTCGCCACCGCGCCGAACGTGCAGGTGTGGTCGGACACGACGTCGACGCGGAACACCAACTTCTGGGCACCGGAGCTGCATTTCGTCGACGGGCACTGGTACCTGTACTACTCGGCGGGTCGGAGCGGGGTGGCTTGCTGTGACTCGCAGCGCACGCATGTGCTGGAGAGCGCGGGCGCCGACCCGATGGGCCCGTACACCTACAAGGGCTCGCTCACCGGGTCCAATCTCACACCCGGCGGCTGGCTGATCGACGCGAGCGTGCTGCGGGCCGGAGGCCGTCTCTATCTCGTCGGCAGCGGGTTCGTGAACGGCGGCGAGCAGAGCCTGGTCATCGCGCCGCTCAGCAATCCGTATACGTTGGCGAGCCGCACCTTCACCGTGATCTCCCGTCCGACAATGAGCTGGGAGCGGTCGGGTTCCCCCGTCAACGAGGCCCCCGAGCCGCTCTACCGCGGCGGCCGGACCTTCCTCACCTTCTCGGCCAGCTCCTGCCAGACGGCCGACTACAAGCTGGGACAACTGGAGTTGACCGGCTCCGACCCGTTGAACCCGGCATCCTGGACGAAGAAGTCGACGCCCGTCTTCCAGCGCAGTGACGCACGCGGTGTGTACGGCCCCGGGCACAACGGCTTCTTCACCTCCCCGGACGGCACCGAGAACTGGCTCGTCTACCACGGCAACTCCGCGTCCAACGGCGGCTGCGGCAACGGACGGACCACGCGGGCCCAGGAGTTCACCTGGAACGCGGACGGCACCCCGAACTTCGGCACCCCCGTCGCCCTCGGTACGACGCTCCCCGGCCCGTCCGGCGAGACTGCGGCGACCCCGACCGCGTACACCCTCGTCAACCGCAACAGTGGCAAGTGCCTGGACGTGAACGGCGGCAGCACGGCCGACGGCGCCAACATCTTCCAGTGGACCTGCAACGGCGGGACCAACCAGAAGTGGAAGGTCCAGGACCTCGGCGACGACACCAACCGGCTGGTCAACGTCGCCACCGGCAAGGTGATGGACACCGCCGAGTGCTCCGCGACCGACGGTGCCGACATCCGGCAGTGGTCCTGGCTGAACAACAAGTGCCAGCGCTACCGGCTCGTCTTCACGGCGAGCGGCGACCACGTCCGGATCGTCAACGAGTCCACCGGCAAGGTCGCCGACGTGGCCGAATGCGCCACCGCGAACGGCGCCGACGTACGCCAGTGGACCTGGCTGAACAGCAACTGCCAGCAGTGGCGCCTCGTCCCCACCACCTGACCTGATGCGGAGAACTCCCTTGACACGTAACGTCGTTCGTCTGCTCACGGCGATGCTGGTCGCTCTCGCGGCCTGCCTCGTCGCACCGGGCTCCCCCGCCCAGGCCGCCGTGCCCGACTCCCCCGCCGTGACCTACACGAACCCGATCGCGGAGAAGCGGGCCGACCCGCACATCGTCAAACACACCGACGGCTTCTACTACTTCACCGCGACCGTCCCCGCGTACGACCGCATCGTGCTGCGCCGGGCGACGACCATCCAGGGCCTGTCCACGGCCCAGGAGGTCACCATCTGGACCAAGCACTCCAGCGGCGTGATGGGCGCGCACATCTGGGCGCCGGAGATCCACTTCATCGACGGCAAGTGGTACGTCTACTTCGCCGCCGGATCCACCAGTGATGTGTGGGCGATCCGGATGTACGTCCTGGAGGGCACCGGCGCCAACCCGCTCACCGCGAACTGGACGGAGAAGGGGCAGATCAAGACCCAGTGGGAGAGCTTCTCGCTGGACGCCACGACCTTCGTCGTGAACGGGGTGCGCTATCTGGCGTGGGCGCAGCGCGACCCGTCCGTGAACAACAACACGGACATCTACCTCGCGAGGATGGCCAACCCCTGGACCATCACCGGCACCCCGGTGAGGCTGTCGCGGCCCACCTACTCCTGGGAGACGGTCGGCTACAAGGTCAACGAGGGGCCGGCGGTGATCCAGCGCGGCGGCAAGGTGTTCATGTCGTACTCCGCGAGTGCAACGGACAGCAACTACTGCCTGGGCCTGCTGTCGGCCTCCGCGAGCGCGAACCTGCTCAACCCGGCGTCATGGGCGAAGAGTTCGACGCCCGTCTTCACCAGCAACGCCTCGACCAGCCAGTACGGGCCGGGTCACAACTCCTTCACCGTCTCCGAGGACGGAAAGAGCGACATCCTCGTCTACCACGACCGCAGCTACAAGGACATCAGCGGCGACCCGCTCAACGACCCCAACCGCCGTACCCGCGTGCAGAAGCTGTACTGGAAGGCCGACGGCACCCCCGACTTCGGGATCCCGGTGGCCGACGGGGTCACGCCGCAGCGTTTCTCGTCGTACAACTTCCCGGACCGGTTCATGCGCCACTGGGAGTACCGCGCCCGGACGGACGCGAACGTCTCGCCGCTGGCGGACTCGCAGTTCCGGGTGGTCAAGGGGCTTGCGGGGAGCGGGACCGTCGCGCTGGAGTCGGCGAACTTCCCCGGCTACTTCCTGCGGCACAAGAACTTCGAGGTGTGGCTGGAGAGGAACGACGGGACGGCGCGGTTCGCGTCCGACGCGACGTTCTACCGGCGGGCGGGGCTGTCCGACGCGGCGGGGGTCTCGTACGAGTCGTACAACTACGCCGGACGCTACATCCGGCACTGGGAGCAGGTGCTGTACGTCCAGACGCCCAGCGCGGCGACGGACCGGGCGGACGCCACGTTCTACGGCCAGTGAAGGTGCAGGGCCTGCGGGGACCGGTGGATCAGCGTGGGGCGCATGGTGACCGGTCGGTCCTCGGCCAGCCGCAGGCCCGGCAGGCGGCCGGTCAACTCCCGCAGGGCGATACGGAGTTGTTCGCGAGCGAGCTGTGAGCCCGGGCAGCTGTGCACGCCCGACCCGAAGGCGAGGTGGCGGTCGGGTGTGCGGGTGATGTCGAAGGTGTCGGGGCGCGGGTGCCGTACCGCGTCCCGGTTCGCCCCGCCGAAGGCCACGAACAGTGCGGCACCGGCGGGGAGTTCGGTACCCGCGAGGGTGACCGGGCGGGTGGTGACGCGGCGGAATCCCTGCAGGGCGGTGTCGTAGCGTGCCGCCTCCTCGATCGCCGCCGGGATCCGGTCGGGCTCGGCGCACAGCAGCTCCCACTGGTTGCGGTGGCGCAGGAGGTGCAGGACGGTCGTGCCGATCAGCGCGGTGGTCGTCAGGTGTCCGGCGAGGAGCAGGTTCTGGAGGTGGGCGACGAGTTCGTGCCGCTGCTCCAGGGTGAGTTCGCCCTTGCCCGGGGTGGTGACGGAGGCGATGAGGTCGGTGCAGAGGTCCTCGCGGGGGTGCGCGTGCCGCTCGCGCACGTAGCCGTCGAGGATGTGCTGCATGGCGACGACGTCCTCGGCCGCGGCCACCTGCTCGTCCTCCTCCAGCGGACGGAAGAGCAGTTCCTCCGCCCGGTAACCACCGTGTACGACGGCGGGTACGTCGGCCGGGTCGAGGCCGACGATCCTGCCGATGACCTCGCCGGGGAGCCGCATCGCGTAGGCCGACATCAGCTCGGCCTCCCCGTCCCCGGCGAACGCGTCGACGAGAGCGGCTGCACGCTCGACGGCGTACGGCAGCGCGGCGGCGACGCGCGCCGGCGACAGGCCGCGGACGATCGGCGCGCGCAGCCGCTGATGCAGCTCCCCGTCGGCGGTGACGACGACGGGCCGCCCGCCGAACCCGCCGCCGAGGACGGCGAGCGCGGCGGGCGACGGCAGCACGTCCGGCCGCAGCGCGTTCGCCGACGAGAAATCCCCGGGGCGGCGCAGGACTTCTCGTACGTCGGCGTCCCGGGCGACCAGCCAGGCGTCCAGCTCGGCGAGGTGCACGAGGCCGTCGGTGTGCCGGGCGCGCGCGTAGTGCGGGTACGGGTCGCGCTGCAACGCGTCGAGTCCGCCGTGCGGTTCAGGGGTCATGAGACGCCTCCGGTGGCGACACGTCGTCGGTCGTCAGAACACCACGGTCCAGCCCTCACGTCCCCCCTGCTGCCCGGTGTACGAAACGCCGTGCACCTTCAGACCGCCCGCGTCGAGGAGGTTGATCTCGCCGCCGTTGTTGCCGAGTCGGGCGCCGTCCGCCGAGAGGGGCACGGACAGGAAGGCACCGGGGGCCAGCGGCCCGGACGGTACCGGGGAGCCGTGTCCCAGGCGGTCGGTGATGCGCCAGCCGGTGAGGTCGACAGGGTCCGGCGAGGCGTTGATCAGCATCACCGTCTCGGCCTCGGGTGCCGGACCCTTCGGGTTGACCAGCGCGGCGACGACCCGCACCCGCTGACCGCCTGGCTCGGGACGCGTACCGTCGGCGCCTTCCAGGGCGTGGCCGGTGATGTCGTCCGTGTGCCAGGACTGGCTCTGGAAGGCGAGGAAGATCCCGACCCAGCGCGACTGCCCGGGGAAGTGGATCAGAATCCCGCCGTCCTGCCACACGCCGTCGTCGCCCCGGAAGCGGCGGCTGTTGCCCTGGTTCATGTGGATGTCGTGGACGCCGTTGCCGGGCCGGAAGCCGAACACCTTGTCCTGGGCGCCGTTCTCGGGCCCCCAGCGCTCACCGAAGACGTACAGCCGGGCCTCCGGGTCGTCGACCGCGCGCCGCACATAGTGGTCGAGGACGTCGGCGAGGTCGTTGTCGGGACCGTCGGCGTCCGGCGGCAGCGGGCGCATCCGCGCCGGGTCGAAGAGGTTGCCGCGGACGAAGTCGAGGTTCGGGCCGCCGGGCCCGGCCGGCAGGGTGTTCCAGCCGCTGGTGAGGCCTTCCAGCCGGTCCGTGACGGGGTGCCGGAAGTCCTCGTCGACGAGGTACAGCAGCTCGCTGGGCCGCTCCTGCGAGAGGACGTTCACGGCGGCGCGGTAGTGCGTGCCCGCGTCGTCCGTGACGTGTATCTGATAGTGCGGCGTGTCGTCGGCGCCCTCGCGCCGGGTGTCGACCGCACGTGTGATCAGTACGCCGTAGGCCTTCAGTGGCATGACGAACAACTCCCCCTGAGGGCGGGCGGATTGCCCGCCTATGGCGGCATGCTAGAGGCCCGCCGCCGTGCTTCACCGGTCCGTGCGGGAAGTTGGGACGGGAATTCACGACCAGCTTCCCTACGATCATTGCGTGGTCAACTTCCTCCTCGAACGCACGGTCCCCCTCCCCCTCCCCGAGGCCTGGCGCCGCCTCACCGAGTGGCCCCGCCACGGCGAGGTCGTACCGCTGACCCGCGTCACCGTCCTCACACCGCCCCCCACCGGGGAGGGCACGGTGTTCGTCGCCCGCACCGGCCTCGGCCCCCTCGCCTTCGACGACCGTATGGAGGTCACCGTGTGGCACCCACCGGGCGACGAAACCCCTGGCCTGTGCCGCCTGGAGAAGCGGGGCCGCGTGATCACCGGCTGGGCGGAGCTCGAACTGCGACCGGGGCCAGGTGGCCGGGCGCGCGTCGTCTGGCGCGAGGAACTGGGGGTGCGGCCGCTGCCCGGGGTCTTCGATCCGGTGGTGGATCGGGCGGCGCGGTATGTGTTCGGGCGGGCGGTGAATCGGTTGCTCAGGTGGCAGTGACGGGGTCGGCGCTCAGAGCCTGAAGACGCGTCGCGCGTTGCCGGACAGGAACAGTTCCGTGGTCTCGTCGTCCAAGCCCAGTTCTGGGAGGTGTTCCAGTGCCCGACTCGGCGTGATCATCGGGTAGTTGGAGCCGAACAGGACCTTGCCGCGCCCGCGTCCGCGCAGGTAGGCGACCAGTTCGGGCGGGTAGCGGTGGGCGGTGTAGGCGCTGGTGTCGATGTAGACGTTGGCGTGTTTGTCGGCGACCGCGATCATTTCCGTGGTCCAGGGGTAGCCGATGTGCCCGCACACGATGGTCAGTTCGGGGAAGTCCAGGGCGACCTGGTCGACGTACGGAATGGGACGGCCCGTCTCGGAGGGACGGAGTGGGCCGGTGTGGCCGACCTGGGTGCAGAAGGGGACGCCGAGGTCGACGCAGGCGGCGTAGAGGGGGTAGTACAGCCGGTCGCTGGGCGGGAGTTGCCAGAGCCAGGGGACGATCCGCAGGGCGACGAAGCCGAGTTCCGTCACGGCTCGGCGCAGTTCCCGTACCGCCGGGACCGGGCGGGTGAGGTCGGCTCCGGCCACGCCGCGCAGTCTGCCGTCCGACTGGGCGACGAACTCGGCCACCTCGTCGTTGCTGATCAGCGGTCCCTGAGGGCCGTACCAGGCCGCGGACAGGCCGGTCTCGACATCGGCGGCGGCCATCGCGGCCACCGTCGCCTTGACCGGCAGTGGTTCCTCCAGCCGCTCCATCCCCGTCCAGCGGCGCAGGGACTCGAACATCTCGTGGTGGGAGTGCCGGAGTGTCGGGTGCTGCATCCATGCGTCGATGACGGGCATGCGTTCAGGCTACCGACCCGATCCGCCCCGTCGGCTCCGACGCCGACGTCACGTCGTGGTGGATCGGCGTGTGGGCGCCGGTGAGGGAGACGCCGCTGCCGCCGCGTCGGCTGGCGACGATCTCGGAGGCGATCGACAGGGCCGTCTCCTCGGGGGTACGGGCGCCGAGGTCGAGGCCGATCGGGGAGCGAAGCCGCGCCAACTCCAGTTCGGTCACGCCGACTTCGCGGAGGCGTTCGTTGCGGTCGAGGTGGGTGCGGCGGGAGCCCATCGCGCCGACGTAGGCGACCGGGAGCCGGAGCGCGAGTTTCAACAGGGGTACGTCGAACTTGGCGTCGTGGGTCAGGACGCACAGGACCGTACGGCCGTCGACCTGCGTGCCCTCCAGGTACTGGTGCGGCCACTCGACGACGATCTCGTCGGCCTCGGGGAAGCGGGTCCTCGTGGCGAAGACGGGGCGGGCATCGCACACCGTCACGTGGTAGCCCAGGAACTTGCCGATGCGGACCAGCGCCGACGCGAAGTCGATCGCGCCGAAGACGATCATCCTGGGCGGCGGGACCGAGGACTCCACCAGGACCGTGAGCGGGGCCCCGCAGCGCGAACCCTGCTCGCCGATCTCCAGGGTGCCGGTACGGCCCGCGTCCAGGAAGGCGCGGGCCTCCTCGGCGACCGTGCGGTCCAGCTCGGGGTGGGCGCCGAAGCCGCCGTCGTACGGGCCCTCGGGGTGGATCAGCAGGGCCCGGCCCATCAGCTCCGGCGCGCCGGAGCTGATCCGGGCCACCGCCGCCGCCTCCCCGCGCGCGGCGGCGGTGAGCGCGGACGCGAGCACCGGGCGGACGGGGTCGCCCGCCCGGACCGGGGTGACGAGGACGTCGATGAGGCCGCCGCAGGTCAGGCCGACGGCGAAGGCGTCCTCGTCGCTGTAGCCGAAGCGTTCCAGGACCGACTCCCCGTCCTGGAGCGCCTGCCCGCACAGCTCGTACACCGCGCCCTCCACACAGCCGCCGGAGACCGAGCCGATCGCCGTGCCGTCGGCGTCCACCGCGAGGGCGGCGCCGGGCCGGCGGGGCGCGCTGCCGCCGACGGCCACCACGGTGGCCACGGCGAAGTCGCGTCCCTGCTCGACCCACCGGTGCAGTTCTTCGGCGATGTCCAGCATCTCTCGGTCTCCTTACAGCGGTTGTGCGGAGGGGCGTGCACCACGGGCGTACCGGCGGCGTGCCTAGTGCACGCCCATCCAGCTCTCTATGGGATTGAGGGCGAAGAAGACCAGGAAGATGCCTGTGAGGGCCCACATGAATGCCCCGATCTCCCGCGCCTTGCCCTGAGCGATCTTGATGGCGACGTACGAGATGACGCCGGCGGCGACACCGGCCGTGATCGAGTACGTGAACGGCATGATGACGACGGTCAGGAACACCGGGATCGCGGTGGCCCGGTCCGCCCAGTCCACATGCCGCGCGTTCATCATCATCATGGCGCCGATCACCACCAGGGCCGCCGCCGCCACCTCGCCCGGCACGATCGCCGTGAGCGGGGTGAAGAAGAGGCAGGCCGCGAAGAACAGGCCGGTGACGACCGAGGACAGGCCCGTACGGGCTCCCTCGCCGACGCCCGTCGCCGACTCCACGAACACGGTCTGGCCCGAGGCGCCGGACACACCGCCGATCGCGCCGCCCGCGCCGTCGATGAACAGCGCCTTGGACAGGCCCGGCATCCGGCCCTTGTCGTCGGCCAGCTTGGCCTCGGTGCCGACGCCGATGATCGTCGCCATCGCATCGAAGAACCCGGCGAGCACGAGCGTGAACACGATCATGCCGACCGTCATCGCGCCGACCTGCCCCCACCCGCCGAACTCGACATTGCCGAAGATCGAGAAGTCGGGCATGGAGACCGCGCTGCCGTGCAGTTCGGGTGCGCCGCTCGCCCACTGCTTCGGGTTGATGACGTCAAGTGCGTTGAGGACGACGGCGAGTACGGTGCCGCCGATGATGCCGATCAGGATCGCGCCGGGGACGCCGCGCGCCTGGAGCATGAAGATGGCGAGGAGGGTTACGGCGAAGAGCAGGACGGGCCAGCCCGCCAGTTCGCCGGCGGGGCCGAGGGTGACCGGGGTCCCCTCGCCCTGGTGCACGAAACCGGCCTTGACGAAGCCGATCAGGGCGACGAACAGGCCGATGCCCATGGTGATCGCGTGCTTCAGCGCCAGCGGGATCGCGTTCATGATCATCTCGCGGAGGCCGGTGACGACCAGCAGCATGATGATCACGCCGTACATCACGCACATGCCCATGGCCTGCGGCCACGTCATCTGCGGGGCGACCTGGGAGGCGAGGACGCCGGAGACGGAGAGGCCGGCGGCGAGGGCGAGCGGCACCTTGCCGAAGAAGCCCATCAGCAGCGTGGTGAAGGCCGCGGCGAACGCGGTCGCGGTGATGAGGGCCTTCTGGGCGAGCGTGTCCCCTGCCGCGTCCTTGCCGGACAGGATCAGGGGGTTGAGCAGGAGGATGTACGCCATCGCCATGAAGGTGGTGACGCCGCCGCGGACTTCGCGCGCGACGGTGGATCCTCGCTTGGATATGTGGAAGTACCGGTCGAGCCAGGACCTGCCGGCCGGGACGCGGGTGCCTTCGCCCGCGTCTTCGGCTGTGGTCCTCGGCTCAAGTGACTGCTGGGTCATGTGGGCCTACTCCCAAGGTTCATAGGGACACCCGTTTGGGGAACCGCCGGGGCGGCGGCTACGGGATTTGGGAAGGTGCTTCGGCCGCACGACCCGGGGGACGGCCCGAGATCGAACGATGCGTGTGCGTGGTACTGGACTTGAACCGGCGCCGGGTTGCCGTGGGTTTGGCTGTTGCCCGGCGTCGGGGTGCCGCTGCGCCCACCCGTGCCGCCTGGGGGTCCCCCCAGGCCCTTAAGGCACTGGGGGAGGCACGACTGCCCGCAGCGGCGGCGGACATCAGGCAGTTCCCGTCAGATGCTCGGGACGTACCGGCGTCCTGTTCAGCTCCAGGCCCGTCGCGCTGCGGATTGCCGCGAGGACGGCTGGAGTTGAGGACAGTGTTGGGGCTTCGCCGACGCCGCGGAGGCCGTATGGGGCGTGGTTGTCGGCGAGTTCGAGGACGTCGACCGGGATGGTCGGGGTGTCGAGGATGGTGGGGATCAGGTAGTCCGTGAAGGAGGGGTTCCTGACCTTGGCCGTCTTGGGGTCGACGATGATCTCTTCCATCACCGCGACGCCCAGGCCCTGTACCGTGCCGCCCTGGATCTGGCCGATGACGGACAGCGGGTTGAGGGCCTTGCCGACGTCCTGGGCGCAGGCCAGCTCGATGACCTTGACCAGGCCCAGCTCGGTGTCGACCTCGACGACGGCGCGGTGCGCGGCGAAGCTGTACTGGACGTGGCCGTTGCCCTGGCCGGTGCGCAGGTCGAAGGCCTCGGTGGGCCGGTGCCGCCACTCCTGCTCGACCTCGACGGTCTCGCCTTCGAGGACGTCCACCAGGTCGGCCAGTACCTCGCCGCCGTCGGTGACGACCTTGCCGCCCTCCAGGAGCAGCTCGGCAGTCGCCCAAGCCGGATGGTACGTACCGAACTTGCGGCGGCCGATCTCCAGCACTTTCTCCCGGACCAGCTCGCACGCGTTCTTCACCGCGCCGCCCGTGACATATGTCTGGCGCGAGGCCGACGTCGAACCCGCCGAGCCCACCTGCGTGTCCGCCGGACGGATGGTCACCTGAGCGACGCCCAGCTCGGTGCGGGCGATCTGCGCATGGACGGTGACGCCGCCCTGGCCGACCTCCGCCATCGCGGTGTGCACGGTGGCCACCGGCTCCCCACCGACGACCTCCATCCGCACGCGAGCGGTCGAGTAGTCGTCGAAGCCTTCGGAGAAGCCGACGTTCTTGATGCCGACGGCGTAGCCGACTCCGCGTACGACGCCTTCACCGTGCGTGGTGTTGGACAGACCGCCGGGCAGCTGCCGTACGTCCGCGCCCTCGCTGCTCTCCCACTGGCGCTCCGGCGGCATCGG
Source organism: Streptomyces sp. DG2A-72 (assembly GCF_030499575.1). Taxonomy (NCBI): domain Bacteria; kingdom Bacillati; phylum Actinomycetota; class Actinomycetes; order Kitasatosporales; family Streptomycetaceae; genus Streptomyces; species Streptomyces sp. DG2A-72. The sequence continues at coordinate 8,414,754 of NZ_JASTLC010000001.1, read as the reverse complement.
CATCGCCTTGACGCGGCGCAGGAGTTCGGCGACCGGGGCCGGGGAGTCGACCGGCTGGCCGGTCGGCATGATCGTGCCCTGCTCCATGGCGTTGAGCCTGCGGAACTCCACCGGGTCCATGCCGAGCTTCGCGGCCAGCTTGTCCATCTGCGCCTCGTAGGCGAAGCACGCCTGGACCGCGCCGAAGCCGCGCATGGCGCCGCAGGGCGGGTTGTTGCTGTAGAGGGCGATCGCCTCGATGTCGACGTCGTCGACGACGTACGGGCCGACGCTCAGCGACGCGGCGTTGCCGACGACCGCCGGGGAGGCCGATGCGTAAGCGCCGCCGTCCAGGGCGATCCGGCACTTCAGGTGGGTGAGCCTGCCGTCCTTGGTGGCGCCGTGCTCGTAGTGGAGCTTCGCGGGGTGGCGGTGGACGTGTCCGAAGAAGGACTCGAAGCGGTTGTAGACGATCTTGACCGGCTTGCCCGTGCGCAGGGCGAGCAGACAGGCGTGGATCTGCATCGACAGGTCCTCACGGCCGCCGAACGCGCCGCCGACGCCGGACAGCGTCATACGGACCTTGCTCTCGGGCAGGCCGAGGACGGGGGCGATCTGCCGAAGGTCGCTGTGCAGCCACTGGGTGGCGATGTAGAGGTGGACGCCGCCGTCCTCGTCCGGGACCGCGAGGCCCGACTCGGGGCCGAGGAAGGCCTGGTCCTGCATGCCGAAGGTGTACTCGCCCTCGACGATGACATCGGCACGCTCACGAGCCGCGGAGACGTCCCCTCGTACGATCGGCTGGCGGTGCACGATGTTCGGGTGCGGGACATGGCCGATGTGGTGGTCGTCGCGGCCCTCGTGGACGAGGATCGCGTCCGGCGCGGTCGCGGAGGCCTCGTCCGTGATGACCGGCAGCTCCCGGTACTCCACCTTGATCTTGGCGGCGGCGCGGCGCGCGGTCTCCGGGTGGTCGGCGGCGACGATCGCGACCGGCTCACCGTGGTGGCGGACCTTGCCGTGGGCCAGGACGGGCGTGTCCTGGATCTCCAGGCCGTAGTTCTTCACGTCGGTCGGCAGGTCGTCGTACGTCATGACGGCGTACACGCCCGGCGTCGCGAAGGCCTCGCTCGTGTCGATGGACACGATCTCGGCGTGCGCGACGGTGGAGCGCAGGATCTGGCCCCAGAGCATGTCCTCGTGCCACATGTCGGACGAGTACGCGAACTCACCGGTGACCTTGAGGGTGCCGTCCGGGCGGAGGGTGGACTCGCCGATGCCGCCCTTGGTGTGGGAGCCCTGGGTGACCTTGGTGGGAGCGCCGATGGGAGCGCCGTTGGTGGGCATGGTGCTAGACCGCCTCTCCCTGCCGGGCAGCTGCCAGCCGGACCGCGTCCATGATCTTCTCGTAGCCGGTGCAGCGGCACAGGTTGCCCGACAGCGCCTCGCGGATGTCCGCGTCGGTCGGGTTCGGGTTGCTCTCCAGCATCTCGTCGGCGGCGACCAGCAGACCCGGCGTGCAGAAGCCGCACTGGACGGCGCCGGCGTCGATGAACGCCTGCTGGATCGGCGAGAGTTCGGTGCCCTCGCCGGTCTGCGAGTCGGTGCCCTTGGCCTGCCATCCCTTGGCCTCGTCGAGCGAGGTCCCACAAGTGTCGCCGCAGGAGCGCTGCCTGGCGTAGTCCGCCAGGCCCTCGACCGTGACGACCTCGCGGCCCTCCACCTGACCGGCGGCGACCAGGCACGAACACACCGGCACACCGTCGAGGCGGACCGTGCACGAACCGCACTCGCCCTGCTCGCAGGCGTTCTTCGATCCCGGCAGACCGAGCCGCTCACGCAGCACGTACAGCAGGGACTCGCCCTCCCAGACGTCGTCGGCTTCCTGGGGACGGCCGTTGACAGTGAAGTTCACGCGCATTACGCAGCTCCCTCGGTGATGCGGCGGGCGCCGCGGTACGACTCCCAGGTCCAGGTCAGCGTGCGGCGGGCCATGACGCCGACCGCGTGCCGGCGGTAGCTCGCGGTGCCCCGGACGTCGTCGATCGGGTTGCAGGCGCCTGAGCACAGCTCCGCGAACTGCTTGGCGACCGACGGGGTGATGATCTTGCCGTTGTCCCAGAAGCCGCCCTCTTCGAGCGCCGCGTTCAGGAACTCCTCCGCCGCCTTCGCGCGGACCGGGGTGGGGGCGGCCGAGCCGATGCCGGTGCGGACGGTGCGGGTCCGCGGGTGCAGCGCCAGGCCGAAGGCGCAGACCGCGATGACCATGGCGTTGCGGGTGCCGACCTTGGAGTACTGCTGCGGCCCATCGGCCTTCTTGATGTGTACGGCCCTGATCAGCTCGTCGGCGGCGAGCGCGTTGCGCTTCACGCCGGTGTAGAACTCGTCGATCGGGATGAGACGGGAGCCGCGCACCGACTCGACCTCGACCTCGGCGCCGGCCGCGAGGAGGGCGGGGTGGGCGTCGCCGGCCGGGGAGGCGGTGCCGAGGTTGCCGCCGACGCCGCCCCGGTTGCGGATCTGCGGGGAGGCGACCGTGTGCGAGGCGAGGGCCAGGCCCGGCAGCTCGGGACGCAGATGCTCCATGATCTTGGTGTACGGGACGGAGGCACCGAGCCGCACGGTGTCCTCGCCGGCCTCCCACTCGCAGAGGTCGCCGATGCGGTTCAGGTCGAGCAGGTACTCGGGCCGGCGGTGGTCGAAGTTGATCTCGACCATCACATCGGTGCCACCCGCAATCGGCACAGCGGTGGGGTGCTCGGCCTTCGCGGCGAGCGCCTCCTCCCAGCTGGCGGGGCGAAGGAAGTCCATGACCGGCTCTCTTCTTCGTCTCGTGGGTCGTACTGATCAAGCCAGATCGGGTGCGGTGAGACTGGCTCGTTCATGTTCTGTTAACGCGGATCGAAGTCAGTACACAGCGCGGTGCGTCTCATCGGTCAGTCACGGAAACCATGAAGGAGTTGGCTGGCCAGCGAGGTCATCTTGTAGATTCGTATGAATGGAGGTCACAGGTAACCTCCTCGTTTTTCCGTGGAAACGTCAGTCACAGCCCTTGTGACCTGGGACACCTCCGGAAGCAGGCGAGCACCGCGCACAGCAGCGCTCACCGGCCCGCCGATCTGGCCGCGGCCACCATGACCCATCAAGATTCATCGTAGATTTCGAGACAAAGAACGGCGGCGACGAGAATGCGGCTGCGCGCACTGCTGGACACCGACGCGCTGGGCCTCAGGCTGCTCGGCGGCGAGGACGAGCTGGACCGCACCGTCCGGGGCGTGATGACCACCGACCTCAGGGACCCCAGCCGCTACCTCTCGGGCGGGGAGCTGGTGCTCACGGGCCTGGCCTGGCGCCGGGACGCCGAGGACTCCGAGCCGTTCGTACGGATCCTGGTGGCGGCCGGCGTGGCCGCGCTCGCCGCCGGTGAGGCCGAGCTGGGGGACATCCCGGACGATCTGGTGGTCGCCTGCGCCAAGCACCGGCTGCCGCTGTTCGCGGTGCACGAGTCGGTGGCGTTCGCGACGATCACCGAGCATGTCGTACGGCAGGTCTCGGGCGAGCGCGCCGGGGACCTCGCGGCGGTGGTCGACCGGCACCGGCGGATGATGACCTCGGGCCCCGCGGGCGGCGGGCCCGACGTGGTCCTCGACCTCCTCGGCTCCGACCTCGACCTGAGCGCCTGGGTGCTGTCGCCGACCGGGCGGCTCATCGCTGGCCCGAAGGTGGGCGGGCCCGAGCTGCCCGCCGACATGTGTGCGCAGCTGGCAGCCGAGCAGTTGGCGGCTGCCCGCACCGGACGGCGGGGACCGCACCGGGTGACGGTGGGCGCCGCGCCGTACGCGCTGTTCCCGATCCGTAGCAGCGGGCGCTCCCCGCAGGGCGCCCGGGACGTGCGGGAGACGGTGCTGTCGGACTGGCTGCTGGCCGTCGCGGCGGACGCCGGGGACTGGCCCGAGGAACGGCTCGACCTGCTTCAGGGCGTCACCCAGCTGATCGCGGTCGAGCGGGACCGGCGGGACGCCGCCCGTACGGTGCGCAGACGGCTCGCACAGGAGGTGTTGGAGCTGGTGCAGACCGGTGCCGCGCCCGCCGAGATCGCCGCCCGGCTGCGGGTGGCCGCGCCGGTGCTGCTGCCCGGGCTCGGCGCCGCACCGCACTGGCAGGTGGTCGTGGCCCGGGTGGAGTGGGACGGCGGGGACATCGAGGGCGGGCCGGTCGCCCAGTCGCTGCTGGAGGAGATCCTCGTCGACCCGCTGTCGACGGGACCGGAGCCCTCCGACCGTATCGCCGTCGCCCACACCGGCGACGAGGCGATCGCCCTCGTCCCCCTCCCGGCGGTGTCGACCGAGCACGACGGCTCCGAGTCGGGGATCCACGCCGACGCGCTCCTGGAGTCCGTACGGGATCCCCTGGCGGCCGGGCTGGACGAGGACGGGCGTGTCACGCTCGGCGTCAGCGCGGCCGTGCACTCGGCGGAGGGGCTGCGCGGGGCGCTGGAGGAGGCCCGGCACGCACGGCGGGTGGCGGCGGCCCGGCCCGGCCGGGTGTGCGCGGCGGGCCACCAGGAGCTGGCCTCGCACGTCCTGCTGCTGCCCTTCGTCCCGGACGACGTACGGCGCGCCTTCACGGCCCGGCTCCTGGACCCCCTCCGGGACTACGACCGCCGGCACCGCGCCGAACTGATCCCCACCCTGGAGGCCTTCCTCGACTGCGACGGCTCCTGGACACGCTGCGCCACCCGCCTTCACCTGCACGTCAACACGCTGCGCTACCGCGTCGGGAGAATCGAGCAATTGACGAGCCGTGACCTGTCACGCCTGGAGGACAAGCTCGATTTCTTCCTGGCGTTGCGGATGAGTTGAGGTGACCAGAAGGCCGCGCGAGTTCAGCGCAAGTGAAAACTTTCACACTCCCTCTTGGCCAGGGCCGACGATTCGTGCTGAGATGCCGCCACCACTCATAGCTCGACGGCGCGCTCGGGGAGGGCAATGTGGCGCATACCGCCATGTCTGGTTCCGGAACGACCCCTGGTGACGATCCCCTCCAGACCGCGGTATGGCGGCTGCGCTCCCGCGCGTGCTGGGCGGACGCGGCGGCCCTGCTCCGGCCCGACACCCCGGCCTCCGCGTTGCAGCGGGCCGCGCTGCTGGTCGAACGGTGTCTGTACACCGAGCAGGGCTGGGAGGAGGCCGAGGACGGGCTGCGTACGGCCGAGGCGCTGGCCCACAGCGACGAGGAGCGGGGCGCGGCCGCTTGTGAACGCGGGCAACTTGCCTACGCGGCAACACTGCACACGGTCCGGGACCGGGCGGACGAGGCGCGGGCCGCGCTGGGCCGGGCGGCGGCGCTGATCCCGCCGGGGGCGCCCGGCCGGGCGCTGCTGGACTTCCGCCGGGGCCTGCTGGCCGAGAACCTGACCCTCTCCCCGCAGGCGGCGCGCGCCGCGTACCGCCGGGCCCACGCGGGCGCCACGGCCCACTCCGACCCGCTTCTCCTATCCTTCACCTGGCGCCATCTGGCCGGACTCGCCCTGCGGGACGGCGAGTTGGCGGAGGCGCGGCACGGCTTCACCGAATCCCTGCGCATCCGGGAGGAGTTGGGCTATCTCGTGGGTACGGCGCCGGCGCTGGTGTCCCTGGCCGACGCGGAGGTGGAGCCGGAGGCCTCACGCCTGCGGGAGGAGGCCCGTCGGCTGTTCCGGCTGCTGGGGGGCGTACCGACGTGGCTGGCACGGGAGTTGGCGCCCCCTGCGCCACCGGCGGTGACAGCCTGAGCGGGGCCACGCCTGAGGGGGACCGCTCAGCTCGCCCCCGCGAAGTGCTCCCCCACCAGCGCCCGCACCCCGTCCAGGTCCCGCGAGATCAACGCGTCCAGCAGCGCCGTGTGCTCCGCCGCGTCCGCGAGCAGGTCCGCGCGCCCGCGTCCGGCAGGGCCGCCCATCAGGGGCCACTGGGCCCGGCGATGGAGGTCCTCGGCGAGGTGCACGAGCTGCTCGTTGCCGGACAGGGCGAGCAGCCCGCGGTGAAAGGCCCGGTCCGACTCGGCGTACGTCACCCGGCAGCCGGTGCCGGCCGCCCGTACCGTCGCCTCGGCGAGGGGACGCATGTCCGCCCAGCGCTCCACCGGCACCGTCCGCGCCAGCCGCAGCATCACCGGAACCTCGATCAGGGACCGGACCTCGGCCAGTTCGGCCAGCTCTCGGGCGCCGCGCTCGATGACGCGGAAGCCACGGTTCGGCACGACCTCGACGGCGCCTTCCAGGGCCAGTTGCTGCATCGCCTCCCGCACGGGCGTCGCCGAGACCCCGAAGCGGTCGCCGAGCGCGGGCGCCGAGTAGAGCTCGCCCGGGGTCAGTTCGCCCGAGACCAGGGCGGTGCGCAGGGCGTCGAGGATCTGCCCGCGCACGGAGGACCGCTGGACGGTGGGGCGGGGACGCGGAATCGGCGTCTCGCTGTGGGTGTGCTCGCCCCGGACGTCGCCGGCCCCCGGCCCGGGCGCGGCTGCCGCGTCCCGCTCCCGGTCCACGTCGGCCGCCCGCGGCTGGGGCGGCACCCGCATTCCGCCGGCCGGCATCCGCGCCCGCTCCGGATGCCCCGTCTCCGTGGAGCCCTGCGTGCCCTGCTTCACGGGGTCCTCCTCCGGCCTTGTCGGTACTTGGGGTCATTACGGCGGGTTGTTACTCGTCCGTCAAGCACCATAGGGCCAGAAGCAGCCGGTTCACATCTCAACGATGTTGGGTAAGGTAAGGCTTACCTCTAGCCAGCCCGCAGAGACACCAGATCGGCGGTCCCGTATGCCCGTGCCCCGCTCGGCCCTCGCGGACGCCTACACGCGTCTGGCCGAGGTCCTCCCGGGGCTGCCGATCACACAGCTCGGCGCCGGGGAGCAGGTCCCCCGGGACGGCGGCTGGATCGCCGCCGACGCGCTCGCGGAGGGTGGAGCCGGGCTGGATGCGTTCCTGGCCTGGGACGACGCACAGGTCCTGCGCGACTACGGGCAGCGAGCGCGACCGGATGTCGTCGCCGGCTTCGGCCTGCACCGGTACGCCTGGCCGGCCTGTCTGCTGATCACCGTGCCGTGGTTCCTGAGCCGCCGGGTGCCCCGCTTCCACGTGACGGACGTCTCGTACGACCGGACGGTCCCGGACCTGGACATCGGCCGCCTGGCCGTCCGCGCCCACAGCTTCGCCTGCCTGCCCGGCGATCCCGCCGCCACCCTGCCCGGCGCCCGTGTGGTCGCCGACGAGGAGACGCTGCGCGGCGAGGTACGGGAGGCCGTCGCCGAGCATCTGGAACCCGTGCTCGCGGGGTTCGGTCCGCGCATGCGGCGGCGCGGGCGGGCGCTGTGGGGCATGGCGACCGACGAGGTCGTCGAGGGGCTCTGGTACGTCGCCGAAGTGCTCGGCGAGCAGGAGCGGGCGAGGCGGGAGCTGGAGCTGCTGCTGCCGGGGGCGACCAAGCCGTATGTCGGCTCCGCCGCCTTCCGTGAACTGACCGGGCCGGACGGGGAGCCGCTGCCCACCCGGGACCGGGCGAGCTGCTGCATGTTCTACACGCTGGACCCCGAGGACGCCTGCGCCACCTGCCCGCGCACCTGCGACGCGGACCGCGTCGTCAAGCTCTTGGCCGACGCGGCCAGTTGAGGACCCCTCAGACAGCCCCACCCTCACACGTCCCGTAAGATCAACTGCGGACTCGGCAGCCCCACGGTTACAGGCGATTCACAATTTCCTCACTTGCCACGGGAACTTTCCGCCGAACCATCCGTACGGGTAGTCTTATTCGAACTCAACTCCCGCCCCTCACGCGGCAGTTCGAGCAGAACGCCGCCTTGGGCATCCCCTTGCACTTCCTTGGCGGCCTCTTGCCCCGAAACCCTCTGAGGGCCGGTGGAATTGGGCCACCATGGCGGGCGTTACACGCCCTATCCCAATGCAAGGGACCCCAGATGAGACTGACCGACATATCGCTGAACTGGCTGCTTCCGGGCGCCGTACTGCTCCTGGGCATGCTGGCGGCGGTAGCGGTGCTCGCGCGCGGCAAGCGCTCCTCGGGGAAGGATGCGAGCGCGGACGATTCGTGGGAGCGAGCCGAGGAGCGCCGCAGGCGCAAGGAGGCCATCTATGGCACCGCCTCCTACGTCCTGCTGTTCTGCTGTGCGGCGGTCGCCGCCGCCCTCTCCTTCCACGGCCTGGTCGGCTTCGGCCAGCAGAACCTGAACCTGTCCGGCGGCTGGGAGTACCTGGTCCCGTTCGGCCTCGACGGCGCGGCCATGTTCTGCTCAGTGCTCGCCGTGCGCGAGGCCAGCCACGGTGACGCGGCCCTCGGCTCCCGGATACTTGTATGGACGTTCGCCGGCGCCGCGGCCTGGTTCAACTGGGTGCACGCGCCCAGGGGTCTGGGCCACGACGGTGCCCCCCACTTCTTCGCCGGCATGTCACTGTCGGCGGCCGTCCTCTTCGACCGGGCGCTGAAGCAGACCCGCAAGGCCGCGCTGCGCGAGCAGGGTCTGGTGCCGCGTCCGCTGCCGCAGATCCGCATCGTCCGCTGGGTGCGGGCGCCCCGCGAGACCTACAAGGCCTGGTCGCTGATGCTCCTCGAGGGCGTACGCAGCCTGGACGAGGCCGTCGACGAGGTGCGCGAGGACAAGCGGCAGAAGGAAGCGGCCCGGCTGCGCCGGCGCGAGCAGGAGCGGGTCGAGCGGGCCCAGCTCAAGGCGATCAGCCGCGGTCACCGCGGCTTCGTCGGACGCGGCGGCCCCGGACGGCCCATGGAGGTGCCGGCCATGGAGCGCGGCACCGACCGAGTCACCGCGGAGCCTGCCATATCCACCCCGGAGCAGCTGCCGCCCGTGCGCTCACGGCCCTCCCTGCAGCCCGTCCGCCAGAGCTCTGACCCGATCACCGTGGACCTCACCGCGGAGGACGACACGATGGCGCTGCCGCGTCTCGACTCCCTGGAGCGCAAGCTCAAGGACCTGGAGCAGCAGTTCGGCTAGGAACGGACGCAGCCGACGTCAGGGGGTACGGCCCGGGGCCGTACCCCCTTTCGCCGGTCACGCGGCGTCCGGGTCGAGTTCGAACCACACCGCCTTCCCCACCCCGTGCGGCCGTACGCCCCAGGCGTCCGCGAGGGACTGCACCAGGACCAGGCCCCTGCCGTGCGTACCGTCGTCGGCGTTCGGTACGCACAGCCTGGGCCTGCGGGCGACGAAGTCCCGTACCTCCACCCGTAGTCCACGGGGTCCCACGACGGCCGTCAGGACCGCGTCGGTGTCCGTGTGGACGATGGCATTGGTGACGAGTTCGCTGGTGAGCAGCTCCGCTATCTCGGACCGCCCGGGCTTGCCCCAGTGCTGTAGCAGCTCGCGCAGTGCCCTGCGTGCCTCCGGCACCGCCTTGAGGTCCGCGCGTCCGAGTCTGCGCCGCAGTTGCGGCGGCTGCGCCGTGGCGCCGTCGGCCTCTTCCTCCACTGTCTGAGCCGAGAAGGCCCCGATCGCCGTGGGACCGCCCCCTCGTGCCTGCCTCTTCATGACCCCCGCCTGCGTGCCGATGTCGGTTCCCCTCCTGCCTCGAACACGTTCACGGGAATCCATGCCCGTTGGCTCACTCGACAGTCATGTGGAATCGTCAACGACCGGCTGTTCGGCCATGCGTACGACAGCCGCCGCGCTGTCGATGAACCCTGGTGAAGGCCGCCTCGGGGCAGGCCGGGTCGCCGTTCCTACGCCGCACGCCGTACGGGGACACGGGTGCAGGGGGTCGGCCCAACTGCCCCTGGCGCGCTGCCGATCCCGCCGTACGCGACGAAGCCGTGGGGCAGTCGGGTCCGACCGGTTCCCCCGGCTCGTGAAGCTGACCGGAAATCGCCGCTGTCGGGCCTTGTTCAGTGGAGGTTCAGTGGAGCTTGGCGACAGCCGTGGTGGTCGTCCTCTTGAAGGCGCTCACCGGCGCGTCGTCGAAGTCGCCGAGCTGCGACCACTCCACGACCGTGACGGTGCGTCCGTCCCGGCCGACCGAAAGGAGGTGGATGTCCGTCGCGCCCCAGGAGGCGGCGGTGTGCAGGCCGTGCACGCGGGCGCCCTCCTCGACGGGCAGGGTGCCGTAGTCCTTGTGCGTGGCCTCGATCTCCGGGTCCCGCTGCTCGATGCGGGCGGGGCAGGTCCGTATCTCCTTGTTGAGGCGGGTGGCGAGGGCCCGGGCCTTGGCGGGCGTGCCCGTGACGACGTTCAACTGGCGGGCGCTGGCGTCCACTTCGGTGTGGAAGGCACGGTAGCGGGAGTCGTAGCCCGGCAGCACGTCCTGGAGGCACTGCAGCAGTTCCTCCGGGACGCCGTCGGTGATGTCGCCCGCGGTCCAGGAGGAGGACGGGTGCGGCGGCAGGTCGGCGGCCGAGAGGAACCCCGTGCGGGGTGTCGCGCCGGCCGGTGCGGTGAGTACGGAACCGAGCGTGAGGCCCGTGAGGGCGAGTAGGGTGAGCGCGCCTGCGCGGGTCTGCTTGAGCATGGGTGTCCCCGTGGTGAGTGTGTGAATGACAGGAGCCGCCGCGACTCCGGGTGGTCGGCCCGGTCCTGGTCGGTGCGGCACCCAGAGCATCAGCGGTCACGGTGGGCGCACGCAAGCGCCGGCGACGGTGGAACCGTCCCAGCCCGTCCGACGTGCAGATACATGGGGTGCCTGGGATGGCGTCCCGGGAGGGGATACGGGGGAATGGTGCCGGAAGAGGATGACGTCGCCCGGTTCGCGGCGCTGCTGAGGCAGCTGAAGGACCGTACGGACCGCAGTTACGGTGCGCTGGCCCGCCGCCTGCACATGAACACCTCGACCTTGCACCGCTACTGCGCGGGCGAAGCGGTTCCTGTCGACTTCGCCCCCGTGGAACGCTTCGCCGCGCTGTGCGGGGCGTCCGCGGAGGAGCGGTTGGAGCTGCACCGGCTGTGGCTGGCGGCGGTGGCGGCGCGACAGCGGCCGGCGGGGAAGCCGGAGACGACGCAGGCGGCGGCCAGTGCTGCGGGAGCCGCGGCGGCCGGCGCTACGGAAGCCGCATCGGCCGCTGCTTCGGGTGCCGCCCCCGCTCCCCGCGCCACCCGCTGGTACCGCCGACGCCGCCTCACCGCCACCACGGCTGCCGTGGCCGCCGTGCTGCTGGCCACGCTGGGCACCCTGTCCGCGCTGCCGGACGGGAGTTCCTCGGTGGAGGCCGATGGGCGGCTCGCCGACCCCACCCCTACGACGACGTCCGGCGCACCGAAGAGCCCCTCGCCCACGTCGCCCAGCCCCTCCTCCTCCGGATCCGCCACACCGTCACCGTCGGTCAGTGGCAAGGCGGCCACGTCGGCGCCGCCCACCGGCGGCGGTGGCGCGGCCTCCGGCAACGGGCCGTCGGGCGGCGGATCCTCCGGCGGTGAGGAGACCCCGACCGGCACCGCCGCCGTGCCGCTCACCTGGACCGCCGACTCCCATGAGTGGGCGCTCGGCTGCGGTCACGACTACGTCATCGACAAGCCGCCGCAGCAGGTCCCTCCGCCGCCGGCACCGCAGGACGCCGCGAACTGGGCCAGGGCGCTGGGGGCGGTGCACGGGCGGGAGCAGTTGGTGGAGATCTCCGTGCAGGGGCGCTCCAGCACCGCCGTGGTGCTGGAGGCGCTCCGCGTCCGGGTGGTGGGCCGCGGCGAGCCGGTCGCCGGGAAGGCGTACTCGATGGACCAGGGCTGCGGCGGATCGCTGTCGCCGCGCTACTTCGCCGTCGACCTGGACATCAACCGGCCCATCGCCCGCCCGGTCGACGGCGGCGACGAGAACGGCCCGATCCCGGCGGTGCGCATGCCCTACCGGGTCTCCTCCGAGGACCCGGAGGTACTGCTGGTCACCGCCACGACGAAGACCTGCGACTGCCGCTGGTTCCTGGAGCTCGACTGGTCCTCGCAAGGGCGCTCAGGAACGGTCCGTATCGACGACCACGGCCGCCCGTTCCGCACCAGCAGCATCGAGGGCCTGTCCCGGTACTCGTACAACCAACTCCAGTGGACACCCTGGACCGACTGAGCAACGCCCTTACGGACGCGGGTCGGGCGGTACCCGCCTTTGTCCAGAACCCCCTGCGCCCTGTCATCATCCCTTCTCTGACGGGGACTTCACAGGGCACGGCGATATCCGCGGTCCGGGCTCAGCAGAGTGTGTGGTCTCAGGCTGCGGGGCGGCTCAAGCAGCAGGTGGTGCGACTGGACCCGGCTGCGCGCCGTCTCTGAGGCCCTCAAGACCGACGACGGACATCACGCCCGTCGAGCGTGCGATGCCCGAGGTCCGGGACGTGGAGTCGAACGTGGAGCAGCGGCTGCGCCGACGGCTGATGGGTTACTACCGGCCGCGTGCCGCGTACATGCGGCGCAAGGTCCGGCTGAACGAGCGGGTAGAGCTCGCGCTGGGCGGGCTCGGGGCGGTGATGGCGGCGATCGCCGCGGCGTGGGGTATGGAGCAGATCGCGGCGTGGGTGGCGGTCGCTGCGTCGATCGGCGTGGCGGTCGTCGCGCATGCGGTTGCGCAACGGTACGCGTACCAGCAGCTGGAGTTCACACGCACCGCGGAGGAGTTGGAACGGCCGCTGGAGCGGTGGTCGGCCGAGCCCGAGCCGGCGCCGGAGGCGGCCGACCGTGAGCCCCCGGCGCGACTGGGCTACGCCTCCCAGACCGCGGCGGCCGTACGGTCGTCGGCGTATCCCTTGACCCGGGTCTGGGTGTCGGCGAGGAATGCCGCCAGGCCGGGCGGGGTGGGGCCCGACCATCGGCCGGTCAGGTACTTGCACAGCTCCGGTTCGCCGCGCAGCGGTTCGGCCAGGCCGCCGGTGCACATCAGGAGCGTGTCACCCGGGCGGGCTACGGAGGCGCGGAAGCGGAAGGGTTCGCGGGGCGGCTCGGGCGCGGGCTCGTACGGGCTCGGGGGCGTCGGGATGCCCAGGTCCATGGTGAGCCGGTCACCCTCGGGCGTCTCGTGCGGGAGCGAGCCGAAGCCGACGACCGGTTCGCCCGCGATGTCGCCGACCGACGGCTCGATGTCGTGCCACTCGCCGTCCCTGAGCCGGAACAGTCCGCCCGCGCCGACGCCGAAGAACACACGGGTACGGCACTCGGGGTCGGCGGGCAGCAGCAGACAGCGCAGGGTGGCCGCGTACTCCTCCGGGTCGATGCCCTGCTCGGCCGCGCCGGCGCGGAGCTTGCCGAGGCTGCGGTCGGTGAGCCGGTGCAGCCCCGACTTCAGATCACCGCGCCGGGCGGCCCGGATGTCCTCGCTGAGCCGCGCATGACTGCGGCCCACGGCCCGCCCGATCCAGTGACAGGCCTCGGCCGCCGCCCGGTGCGCCCCCGGTGTCGCTCGTGCCCCGGTCGCCATCGCCACGAGGATCAGCGCCTGCTCGCCACTGCCGAACCGCGCGGTGAGCAACGAGTCGCGACGCGGCTCACCCCGGTACCGCGCGGAGTCCCCGCGCACCGAAACGGCCCGCAACGAACAGGCCCCGTAGTGGGCTCCGTCGAGCACGGTGTCGGCGACCAGGTCGTCGAGTTCGTCCGGGTCGGCGGGGGGCAGTGCGGTGGGTTCGGCGTCGTAGGTGGGGGGTCCGGAGCCGACGTAGTCGAGGTGTAGGGGTGGGGCGGCGGTGGGGAGCTCGATGCGGGAGGGGGTGGCAGGGCGGGCGGGCGACGACGCGGCGAGGGCTGGGGCGACGGGGTGCGGCGGTGCGGAGGAGGGCTCGGTGGCCAAGTGGGTGGGCGGAGGTGCGGAGGAGGGCTCGGCGGCCAAGTGGGTGGACGGAGACGCGGAAGGAGACTCGGCGTCCGAGCGGGTGGACGGAGACGCGGAAGGAGACTCGGCGTCCGAGCGGGTGGACGGAGACGCGGAAGGAGACTCGGCGTCCGAGCGGGTGGACGGAGACGCGGAAGGAGACTCGGCGTCCGAGCGGGTGGACGGAGGCGCGGAAGGAGACTCGGCGGCCGAGCAGGTGGGCAGAGGCGCGGAAGGAGACTCGGCTGCCTTGCGAGAGGGCGGTGGTGCGGAAGGGGCTTCGGTGCCGTGGCGGGGGGTGGGGCGGGCGGGTTCGGTGGCCGTGCTCGGTCGGGTGGGAGACGGGGGGCCGTTTTCCGTGCCGTTCGGAGTGGGCGGGGCGTCGGTGCCGGGGGCGTCCTGAGTGGGCGGCGGCCCGTCATCCGGTGTCCGTGACGTCGGAGTCGTCGTCGCCGGTGTCTCCGTCGAGGTGCGGGCGGCGCCGGTCGTCGAGGGTGGCTGGTCGGTGAAGCCGGGTGGCATGGGGCCGGGCGGGAAGCTCGCCGGGGATGGAGGTGCGGTGGGCGGGGGTTCCCAGGGGGCGCGGTGCCGTCCTGTGCCCTCAGTGGGTGCGGCCTCGGCACGCGGCGCGGGCACTCTGACCCCCGACGGGGCAGCCGGCGTCGGGGGACCCGATCCCGGCGGCGAGGCAGCGTGCCCGTCCTCCACCGCCGAAGTGCTCCCCTCCCCCTCCCCCACCGCCCCCGCCGCCGAAGCGAACCGGTCGTCCAGTGAGTCGGGCGCGGCCGTGGGGCCCGTGTCGTCGGTGGAGTCGTCGTACAGCTGCCCCCACCAGTCGTCCTCGTGACCGGTGGGACTTCCCCCCTGCTGGCTCATGCCCCCAATTGTCCACCGCACGGGCCGGATGAAAACGGGGCATCCGGAAATCCGCCGCCGGTCGTGATGCTCGGGAAGTCGCCGGGCGATCCCACCCCCCACGGGAGAACCGCCCGGCGACGCCGGAGTGACCCGGGCCCGCGATCCCCTGCACGCGCGGGCGCACGTCGTAGGCCCGGATCACGATCTGGGTGAACGAATTGCCGTTCGCATCCGTCATCCGCACCCTGAGTGTGACCTGTTTCTGTGTCGCCTCGCTGTGGTTCACCACCCCTTTCCAGCGCACGGAATTCAATCCTCCGGGAGTTCGTAGCGGGGAAGAGCAGCGGGAATGCCCGGATCACCAGGGGTGACCTGCGCTTTCTCTTCCACTCCGGCACTCTGGACAGATGGGAGTCCTGGACCTCCTGCTGGTCGGCGTGGTCATCCTGCTCGGCCTGTGCGGAGTGCTGGTGCCCGGGGTGCCGGGGTCGTGGCTCGTGTGGGCCGCGGTCATGTGGTGGGCGCTGAAGGATCCGCAGCCCGTCGCCTGGTGGGTGCTCGTGGGCGCCACCGTCGCGCTGCTCCTGTCCCAGGTGGTCCGCTGGACCCTGCCGCCCCGGCGTCTGCGCGCGAGCGGCGCCACGCCCAGGATGGGGGTGTACGCCGGTGCGGGGGCGTTCCTCGGCTTCCTCCTGATCCCCGTGCTGGGCGCCATCCCCGGCTTCATGGGCGGCATCTACCTGTACGAGCGCCTCCGGCTGGGCCGCCACGGTGAGGCGAGGGCGGCGTTGCGTACGGCGATGCGCAACGGGGGCTCCAGTGTGCTGGCGGAGCTGTTCACGTGTCTGGTGATCTTCGGGGCGTGGCTGGGGGCGGTGCTCTGGGGCTGATGCCCAGGATCTCCGCTTCTGTCGATTGATCGGATCTCTCCCTCCATATTGACGATCTGTCGCCCCATCCCTACGTTGCGCCCCTGGATAGCTCCGCTATCTGGGCAACGGCTTCCTCGGCTCGGGCATCTACGCCGAGCCGGGCGCCGAGACACGCACCGTCCGGCTCGCTGTTCGGGCTGGCCCGGCTGCCGATCTCGGGACGGACGTGGCCGCCCGCTGCGGTACACGGACGCCGGGGCGACCGGCCCGACCTCACCGTCACACCCGTACGGCCCAACGAGGACGCGCCCCGGTGGGGGCTGCCCGGCACGGAAGGCTGACCCGGTACGTACGACGTGCTTGTCTGCTGTCATGGCGGAATTCACCGAAGCCGAACACGCGTACCTGAAGACCCAGCGGCTGGGACGGCTGGCCACCGTCGACCCGCACGGCCAGCCGCAGGCCAACCCGGTCGGGATCTTCCCCCAGGACGACGGGACGATCCTGATCGGCGGCCGGGCGATGGGCGCCACCAAGAAGTGGCGCAACCTCCGGAAGAACCCGAAGGTCGCCCTCGTCGTCGACGACATGATCAGCGCCCGCCCCTGGCGGGTCCGCGGCGTCGACATCCGCGGCGAGGCCGAACTCCTCGTAGGCCCACACGACTTGGGCCCCCACTTCAGCGATGAGGTGATCCGCGTCCATCCACGGTGGATCCACAGCTGGGGACTGGAGGAGGCCTGACCTGGAGCGCCCCGAAGGGGCGCGGGGAACTGCGCGACCAGCCACGACGGCGCCGCAGAGGAGCTCAGAGCGCACCTTCCAGCCCAAGCAGCTCCACCTTCCGCTCCAGGCCCCCCGCATAACCCGTCAGAGAGCCATCCGCGCCGATCACGCGATGGCACGGACGCAGAACGAGCAGCGGATTCGCACCGATCGCGCCGCCGACCGCCCGCACGGCGGCCCGGGACGCCCCAATGCGCGCGGCGATCTCGCCGTACGTCGTCGTCGCGCCGTACGGCACGGAGTCGAGCGCGGACCACACCCGCTCCCGGAATGCGGTGCCCTCGGCGCGCAGCGGCAGCCGGAACTCCTTCAGATCGCCGGCGAAGTACGCGGCGAGCTGCTCCTGAGCCTCCCGGAAGGGCCCGGGGTCGGACCGCCAGCCGTCCTGGACGGTGCGGCCGCCCTTCTGGCCCGGCATGGAGAGGGAGGTGAGGGTGCCGTTGCGATCGGCGGTGAGGAGGAGAGGGCCGAGGGGACTGCCGAGGGTGGTGTAGTACGTCATCGTTGCTCCAACTCCCCTGCTGCACGCAGGTGTTGTAGTGCGTAGGAGCGCCAGGGGCGCCAGCTGTCGGGGACGTCCGTGCCGGGCACGGCCACGTCCGGGTCGCCGAGGGCGCGAGTGCGGATGATCGCCACGGTGCGGGCGTCCATCCCGGGCAGGGCGAGCAGCGCGTC